>NZ_CP093342.1:3052385-3662863 GCF_022637555.1 Microbacterium sp. H1-D42
CCCGATCGAAGTAGTCGGCCGTGGTCGCTGCATCCAGCGCCGCGACTCCGCCGGCCAGACGGGCTCCCAGCCGCACGCGCGCGCTCTTGACGGCCATCAGCGAGATGGCTTCGGCGCCCGCTGCCGAGTCGGACATCGCGACGATTCCGTGGTTGCCCAGCAGCACGAGCGACGGCGTCGCCTCGTGCTGCTCGACGTATCGGTCGAGGCGCTCGAGGAAGACCCGCCCCAGCTTCAAGCCCGGCTCCGCGTAGGGCACGAACAGGCTGCGACCGAGGATCATGTACTCCTCCGAGTACACCGGTTCGGCGAACGCCTGCTTAGCCTCCGCGCTCGCCAGCAGGGCGACCACGTCGGTCGGATGCGTGTGCGCGACGTACCGGACAGGTCCGTACGCCCGCGCCGCGGCGTGCACCAGCGACTCGATCGAGGCGCGGATCGTGGTGCCGTTCTCGTTCGTGGCCGTCAGCGCGGCGGTCAGATCGTCCTGCGTCGCAGAATCGTCGCGGATGATCGCGAGTAGCGGATCCACATCGGCCACGACGAAGGTCTCCGTCGAAGCCTGCTCCATCGAGGAGCCCGAGGCCTTCACGACGAAGGTCCCGTCTTCGATGAGCTCGCTCGTATTGCCCTCTGCGAGGATCACGAGATCACGTTCGGGGCGTCCGAGCCGTCGGGTCAGAGCGATCAGCTCATCGCTGACGAGTTGAGGCTGAATGCGTGCAGTCATCGGTCTTCTCTCTCGTGAAGTGGTCATCTGGGGTCGTAGCGGCGTGGCACGTGAGTACGACGCACCAGTTCGCGCAGATCGTCGAGGGTGCCGTCGACGAGGCCCACCGCTCGCCCCTGGACGAGGATGTTGCCCAGCGCAGTCGCCTCCACCGGGCCCGCGAACACGGTCAGGCCGGATCGGTCTGCGATTCCCTGGCACAGCAGCTCGTTCTGCGAGCCGCCGCCCACGATGTTGATCTGGCTCAGCGGCATCCCGGCCAGTCGGGCCGCGTCCCTGGCGGCGTCAGCGAACGCGACTGCCAGGGAGTCGACGATGCATCGGACGATGTCCGCCGGGCGCTGCGGTACCGGCAGGCCCCGCTCACGGCACCATTCCGCGATGCGCTCTGGCATGTCGCCCGGGGCGGCGAAGCGCGGATCGTCCACATCGATCACCGGCATCTGCGCGGTCGTCTCGGTGGCTGCGGCGAGCAGTTCCGAAAGTTCGGTTCGGACTCCGGCGGCCTCCCAGGACCGGATGCTCTCGCTCAGCATCCACAGTCCCATCGCATTGCGCATGAACAGGTACCGCCCGTCGACACCCGACTCATTGGTGAACCCGGTCGCACGTGCGCTTTCCGTCAGCACCGGGGCGTCCCGCTCGATCCCCACCAGCCCCCACGTTCCGCAGGAGATGTAGGCGGCCCCCTGTGCCGGCATCGGCGTCGCCACGACGGCGGATGCCGTGTCGTGCGCGCCCACCGTGAGCACCTGAACTGTCCGCGAATCGACACCGATCGCTTCGGCGACGTCCCGGCGCAGCGGGCCGATCGAGGTTCCCGGCGGCACGATCTGCGGCAGGATGCCGAACGGCGCCGCAGAAGCCGCGACAAGCGCGCGATCCCAGTCTCCCGTGCGTGCATTCATCAGCCCGGTTGTCGAGGCCATCGTGCGCTCGGCGACCTGCTCGCCACTGAGCCAGTAGGAGAAGAGATCAGGCATCAGCAGCACCGCATCGGCGCCGTCGAACCCGCCCTCGGCTGCGTCGGCGGCGAACTGGTAGATCGTGTTGATGGGCAGGATCTGCGTTCCGGCTCGTGCGTACTGCTCCGCAGCAGCCATCCGTCGATGCACCTGCTCGACCGCTGCCGCGGTGCGCTCGTCGCGGTAGTGCACGGGTGTCGACAGCATCCGCCCGCCGCGGAGGATGCTGTAGTCGACCCCCCAGGTGTCCGCGGCCACCGACAGCAGCCTGCCCGAGGACCTGCCGGCCGCCGCCAGCCCGGTCAGCGCCCCCTGCCACAGCGAGAGGACGTTCCAGTGCAGCCGACCCGCGACGCGGACCGGCTCGTTGGCGAAGCGGGCGAACTGCTGCATCCGCAACTGGTTCGCGCCCACCTCGCCGACGATCACCCGCCCACTGGTGGCACCGAAGTCAAGAGCCGCGACGTGACCGGTGTTTCTCGGCACCGCCTCACTCGATCTCTCTGCTAAGCCAGCCGATGAGCTGCTGCCACAGCGGACCGAATCCATCCCAGGCGAGGAACTCCGGAGGCAGCCAGTGCGGCCCCATGTCGCTGGCGAAGGCGGCCACCCGTCCGGCGTCCTGGTCCCCGACGACCAGCAGCGGATGGCCGCCCGCCTCGACGAGCACCTCCGCGTCACTCCTCGGCGTCAACCGATGATGGCCGAGAATCGCCGGCCATTCGGCAGAGAGCCCACGGGTGATCGCATGGTCCGCCGTGACGGCAGGCACGACTCCCTGGGGAGTCTCGTGACGATCGTCGCCGATCTCCATCACGACGGGGAGCACCTCGGCGAGTGGCGTGTTGCGGTAGTTCGCCTTGCCCTCGATCCCCTGGAACGTCAGGTACCCGCCGACCATCAGCAGCGCGCCGCCGGCACGGGTCCAGTCCGCGAGCACTTGCAGACGGTTCGGCATCCGCTCGCCGCGAGTGAACACGCTGTCCGGAAGCAGCAGCGTATTCGCACCGATATCGCTCAGCACGACTACGTCATACGCGGCCAGCGCGTCGGCGTCGGTCGGGAACTTCTCCGCAGCGACGTGGTTGGGCATGAAGTCCACGGTGTGGCCACCCGCCTCAGCGGCGGCGATGAAGTCAGCAGCTCCCTCGCCGTAGGACGAGGTCGTGAAGGTGTCGAACCCCTTGGTGTGGATGGTGGTCGTCGCCCAGGACTCCCCCGCCAGCAGAATATTCGCCATGTCAGCTCCGTTCTCAGAAGGCCAGGCCGCGGGGCTCGTCGCCGAGCACTGCCTCGCTCGGATTCACGACCTGGAACCCGTTGTCGCGATACGCGTCGTAGTCGAAGCTCTCGCACTCGTCGAAGCCGATCCGGTGGTATTCGGCGAATCCGTCCCAGCCCTCGTAACCATCGCCGAACTCGTGATCGAGGAACGCGTCGGCCATGGCCTTGCCCAGGCGGGGTGCGATGTAGAACGCCCCCATGGCGAGCAGATTGCAGTTGTTCGCGGTCGTCGCCCGAAGCGCCGAGGGCACCGACTCGCAGACTGCGGCATGAACGTGCGGCACCTTGCTCGCGGCAACATGTATGCCCATACCCGAGCCGCAGAACGCGAGAGCCTTCTCGTACCGGCGCTCTGCGATCTGCGCGCCGAGCAGGAATCCGACGCGGTGGTACATCGGGGCATCATTCTGGGTGGGAGTCAGGTCGTGGACCGTCCAGCCGCGCTCCTGCAGGTGCTCCTTGACTGCCTCCTTCAGCGGGTAACCCGCGAAGTCGGCGCCGACGACCACGGTGCGATCCTTGGTCAGCTTCATGTTGCTCTCCCTTTCCAACGGAGTAGTCGAGTGAGGTGGCCGCGTTTGTCCCACTGATTCACGACGATGACCAGCAGCAGCACCCCACCCCAGATGAGTGGGCGGTAGAAGTTGCTGATGTTCGGGAAGGTGTTCAGCAGCGACGACAGCACCTGCAGCACCACCACCGCGAGCACCACCCCTGACAGTCGACCCGAACCGCCAGAGGGGTTCACCCCGCCGAGCACCACGATCAGCACGGCCAGCAGCGTGTACGTCGAGCCGTAGTCGGCCTTCGCGGAGTTGTAGTTGGCGAGCATCACCAGGCCGGCGAGCGACGCGTAGATGCCCGAGATCATGTAGGTGCGGATGATGAGGCTGGTGGTCTTCAGACCACTGAACTGCGCGGCCGTCTCGTTCGAGCCGAGCATGTAGAGCTTCGTCCCGAATGCGGTCTTGTACATGATCAGACCGATCACGACGGTCGCCACGACGAAGATGATCAACGGCATCGGGATGCCGACGATCCGGCTCGCCATCACCTGTGCGTACTCCGGTGGAAGGCCGCTGGTCGGCCTGCCACCGCTGACGATGACGGCGATGCCGGTGAACAGCTCGAACGTTCCCAGCGTGACCAGGATCGCGGGAATGCGCACCTTGGCCACCAGGACGCCGTTCAGGATGCCAGCGGCTGCACCGACCACGAGGGAGAACAGGATCGCTGCGATCATGGCCAGCTGACCGCTGCCCTGGTCGGACCCGGTCGGCGCGATCTGCAGCATGAGCAGTGCGCTTCCGATCGCCGTCATGTTCGCGATGCCGACTACCGAAAGGTCGATGCCGCCGATGATCATCGTCAGCATCACCCCCAGAGCCATGAGGCCGAACTCGGGGAACTGGATCGCCATCGACTGCCAGGTGGCCGCGCCGAAGAAGTTCTTGGGCTTCATGATCGCGAAGAACATGAGCAGCAGCACGAGGATCGCTGCCAGTCTGACCACGTGCTGATCCTGCAGGATGCGCAGCCGAGGACGTCGTGTCTGTGTTGTGTCGAACATCGTCCGGTCCCTTCTAGACCAGCGCCGCGCTGCGTCGGCGGGCACGTCTGGTGAGTTGGATGGCCGAGATGCCGGTTCCGATGATGATGAGCACGCCGAGCGCGAACCCCTGCCAGAACGTGGGCACACCGACGAGGATCATGCTGTTCTGCACGATGACGATCAGCACGGTGCCGAGCATCGCGCCCGTCAGAGTGCCGGTGCCACCGGTGATCGCCGTTCCGCCGAGGACGACGGCCGCGATGACCATCAGCTCCATCCCCAGCAGGTTGGTGGGATGCATCTGCCCCATTCCGCTGGTGCGGATCAATCCAGCGATGGCCGCGATGACGCCAACGGCGACGTACAGCCAGAACTTCGTGCGGCGCACGTTGAATCCGGCCCGTGACGCAGCGCTCTCATCGCCGCCGATCGCATAGATCCCGCGACCGAAGGTGGTGTACTTCAGCACCACGAAGGCGACCGCGACCACCACCACCAGGAACAGGAACGACACCGGCATGCTGGAGGTGAGCCCCGACTTCGGATTGGTCGCGACGAACAGCGTGCTTCGCCCGAACTCCGCCATCGCCGGCGGGATGTTCGGGATCTGCACCGAACCGAGGGCGCCCTGCATGATCCCGGAGAACACGCTGGCAGTGCCGAGAGTGATGATCAGCACCGGCACGGCGTAGCGCGCGGCGAAGAACCCGTTGAAGGCGCCGAGGAGGGCGCCGAAGGCCATTGCGAGCAGGAAGGGAAGCCACATCCCGCCTTCCCATCCGGCATCCACGAGGAGCCGCGTCGTCGCATACACCGCGAGGGATGCCAGCGCGGGGAAGGATACGTCGATGCCACCGGAGACGAGCACCATGAACGCGCCGACTGCGAAGATGCCTGGCACGACCATGGCGTTGGCGAGATCGACGAGGTTGTTCGCGGTGAAGAACTGACCGCTGCGCGCCTGGATGATCAGGCTGAGCGCGACGATGACGAGCAGAACGTAGAACTCGTTGGCTCTGACGACTTTGTGCAGGTACGACCGCATCTCAGTTCTCCTCCATTGCAGTGGTCGCGTCCTGGGACATCAGCGCCGCCAGTTCTGCTTCGCCGGTCGTCGCGGGGTCGACCTCGCAGATGATGCGCCCGGCATTCATGACAAGCACACGGTTGCAGTTCTGCAGCACCTCGGGGATGTCGTCCGAGATGATGATCACAGCGAGTCCCTCCGCAGCCAGTTCTCGGAGAACTCGATGGATGTCGTGTTTCGACCCGATGTCGACGCCAACGGTCGGGCCGTTGAGGATCAGCAGGCGGGGGTTGGTCGCGAGCCACTTCGCCAGCACGATGCGCTGCTGGTTTCCACCCGACAGCGTGCTGACGGCGTTCTCGGGGTCGGGCGTCGCGATGCGCAGCCTGTCGACCCATCGCTGCGCCTCTGCATCCGCCTTCTTCTGGTCCAGCACTCCCAGCGACGACACGAACGAATCGATCTCCGAGATGACGATGTTCGAGCTGATCGAGCGCTCCAGGAACAGCCCCTCGGTGAGGCGATCCTCGGGCACGTAGCCGATGCGGTGCGCAATGGCATCGCGCACCGTCTTCAGCTTCACCGGCGTGCCTTCTATGCGCATCTCGCCCGAGTCGGCCTGCAGCGCGCCGAACAGCGAGAGCGCCAGCTCGGTGCGGCCCGAACCCAGCAGGCCCGTGATGCCGAGGATCTCGCCCGCGCGCAACGACAGATCCACGTCGGCGAACACGCCGTGCGCCGAGAGTCCGCTGACTTCGAGCACCGGCCGCGCCGATTCCAGTTCTGGTGTGAAGCGGGCGTCGTCGAATTCGCGACCGGTCATGTAGAAGGAGAACGTCTTGTGGTCCAGTTCCTCAGGCAGGCAGGTGATGACGTGCTTGCCGTTGCGGATGATGGTGAACTTCTCGCTGATCTCGAACACCTCCTCCAACTTGTGGCTGACGAAGAGCGTGGCGATGCCGCGGGACTTCAGATCGAGGATGATCGCGAACAGGGCGTTGACCTCGCGCTTGGTCAGCGCTGTGGTCGGCTCGTCCATGATGATCAGACGCGCGTCGCTCATGAGAGCGCGGGCGATGGCGATCAGCTGCTTCTGTGCCACCGAAAGGGTACCGACGATCGCGTCGAGATCGATGTCGACGTTGATCTTCGCGAGCGCCTCTGCAGCGACCTTGCGCATGCGACGCCAGCTCACGAACGCACGCCCCTCGGAGAGCTCGGCGGGCAGCGCAAGATTCTCCATGACGGTGAGGTTCGGGAAGACCGAGAAGTCCTGGTAGATCACCTGCACGCCGTGGGCGATGGCGATGCGCGGATTGAGCTTGGTGAACGGCTCTCCACCGAGTTCGACGACGCCGGAGTCCTGCGGATGCACGCCGGAGATGATCTTGATCAGCGTCGACTTGCCGCTGCCGTTCTCGCCGGCCAGGCAGTGGATCTCGCCGGGTGCGATCTCCAGCGAGACATCGTCGAGCGCCTGCACTCCGGCGAAGGCCTTGCTGATGCCGCGTACCGCGATGACGTTCTTCGACATCACTGCGTCCTTTCGTACTGGGTTCTGCTGGTGGGCGCGCCAGGGTGAGGATGCCGGGGCGGAGCATGTCCGCCCCGGCGAGCGCCTCTGTCCTCAGAAGCGCCCTGTTCTCAGAAGCGCCCTGTTCTCAGAAGCGCCCTGTTCTCAGAAGCGCCCTGTTCTCAGAAGCGCCCTGTTCTCAGAAGCCGAAGCTGTCGACGTTGTCCTTGTTGATGACGATCCAGCCATCGCCTTCGAGGACCTTGTCGCTGCCCTCGGCGAACTTCATGTCCTGGTAGCCCTTGATGCCGAGGTCGACCCCGTCGGAGATGTCCTCCCCGTCGAGGATCTTGGTGGCCAGCGCGGCCATCGCGTATCCGGCATCCGCGGGATCCCAAAGCGTCAGGCTCTGCACGAGGCCCTGGTCGAGGATGCCCTTGTTCGCAGCCGGCATGCCGGTTCCGGTGACGAAGACCTTGCCGGTCAGGCCGAGCTCCTCGATCGCGCGTGCGACGCCGGGCGCGTCGAACGACGAGGTGCCGACGATGCCCTTGATCTCGGGGTACTTCTTCAGCACCTCCTTGGCGACCTGGTAGGCCACCTCGCCGTCATCCTGAGATTCGACCCGCGGCTCTGCGGCGAGCAGGGTCATGTCCGGGTAGTCCGCGTCAGCCTTCGCGACGGCACCGTCGGCCCATTCGTTGTGCGAGGCGTTGGTGACGTGGCCGACCATGGTCGTGTACACGCCCTCTTCGCCCATCGCCTCGGCGAGGTTGTCCATGATGAACCCGCCGTAGTCGCTGTTGTTGAACGCCTCGATGTCGTACATCGTGTTCTGCTGGCTGGCGCCCTCGTGCGTGACGACGACGATTCCGGCATCCATCGCCTGCTTGAGGACGGTCTCGAGGGCGCCCGGGTCGACGGGCACGACGCCGATGGCGTCGACGCCCTGCGCGATCAGGTCCTGGATGACCTGCGCCTGCATGGTGGCGTCGGTCTCTGCCGGGCCCTTCTGGTACACCTCCATGCCGCTGTCGGCGGCGTACTTCTTGACGCCTTCCTCCATGCGCACGAACCACGGGTTCGTGGAGTCCTTGGGAACGATGGCGATGGTGTAGTCGCCGTCACCTTTGGCTCCATCAGAGCCCGGATCGGCGGCTTCACCTCCAGGCGTGCATGCTGCGAGGCCCA
Organism: Microbacterium sp. H1-D42; assembly: GCF_022637555.1. Lineage (NCBI taxonomy): Bacteria > Bacillati > Actinomycetota > Actinomycetes > Micrococcales > Microbacteriaceae > Microbacterium > Microbacterium sp. H1-D42. Next base: position 3,060,648 of record NZ_CP093342.1, read on the forward strand.
GCGTGAGCACTGCGGCCAGACCGACGGCGAGGCCGGTAAAGCGTCGTTGCTTCATGTTCTTCTCCTTGATGCGACTTCGGATCGGGGTGGGCGACGCCGGGCAGGGAGTCCCGCGTCGCTGCGTGGTATAAACGTGTTTTGAAGCGCTTCATTTTCTGAAGCGCTTCAAAAGTATCCGGTCGCGGCCGTTCTCGCAAGGCAGCTCCCTCAGCGGCCGTAAAGTGAGCACGCAGCATTGTCATCGAGAAGGGGCGAGCCATGCCGAGCAATACGCCAGCCCAGCGCGGTCCGGTGCGACTGCGCGAGGTGGCCGAACTCGCCGGCGTCGCCACCGGAACGGTCTCGAACACCATCAATCACCCTGAGCGCGTGCACCCCCGCACTCGCAAGGTCGTCGAAGACGCCATCCGCACGCTGGGATTCGTTCCCAACCAGCAGGCACGCGTGCTGACCGGCGCCGTGAGCAGCGTCATCGGACTCGTCGTGCTCGATGTCGAGAGCCCCTTCTACATGGAGGCGGCGCACGCGCTCGAACGGGCAGTCCGCGAGTCAGGGCACGTGGTGATGCTCTGCAACTCCGAGGGCGACCTCGATCGGGAGTCCGCGCTGCTCACCATGCTCGCCGCGCAGCGGGTGCGTGGCGCGCTCCTTGCACCGGCGACGCCTGACCCGAACTCCGACCGGTATCTTCACCTGCCTGGGGAGCTCCCTGTCGTCCTGCTCGACTTCGACGGCGGAGACCAGCACTGCTCGGTCACGGTCGACAACTTCGGCGGCGGTGCTCTCGCGGTTCGGCATCTGCTCACGCTCGGTCATCGCAAGATCGCCTTCCTCGGCGGATCCCCGGATCTGCGGCAGTTCGCGCAGCGCGCCGCGGGAGCACGCCACGCGCTGACCGAAGCCGGGCTCTCGCCAGAGGAGCATCTCACCGAGATCAGCGTGTCGGGCATCGGCATCCGTGATGGTCAACGCGCGGCGGAGCTGCTGCTCGAGGCCGGGATCCCTGATGCCATCTTCTGCGGCAATGACATGCTCGCCTTCGGCGCGTATCGCGCCCTGGCGGGCGCTGGGCTGTCGGTACCGGATGACGTCGCACTCGTCGGCTACGACGACATCGAGTTCGCAAGGGACTGGGTGGTCCCGCTGACCTCGATTCGACAGCCGATCGATGAGCTCGGCCACATCGCTGCGGAGCTGCTGCTCGAGCACTCCGCCGGCGACCCCGCGCACACCCATCGCCGCGTCGTGCTCGAACCCGAGCTGGTCGTGCGCCGCTCCAGCGACAGGCGGATCGACCTGCATCGCTGATGCCCGAGATATCCTGTGCAAAGTCACACGATCGATCAACGGAAGGCACGCGATGGCGACGAACAGCACCATCCGCGGTGAAGAGCGCCGCACCTCCATCCTCGCCGCCGTGAACCGCGAGGGTGCGGCGCAGATCGACGCGCTGGCCGCAGAGCTGGGCGTATCCGAGATGACCGTGAGGCGCGACCTCGACGACCTGGAAGCCGAAGGCCTTCTGCGCAGGGTGCGCGGCGGCGCACTGTCGGTCGACGGCCCGCGCCCCTTCCGCGAGCGACGCACGGTGCGCACCAGGGCGAAGCAGGCGATCGCCGCGAAGGCCGCAGCTCTGCTGCCCGCCAGCGGTGCGATCGCGATGGACGCGTCGAGCACAGTAGCAGCGCTCGCCCCCAGCCTCAACGCGCACTCGAACCTCATGATCGCCACCAACTCCTGGGACAACTTCAGCGTGCTCCGCGCGGGCCAGGGGCTGACGCCAGTGCTTGTCGGCGGAGAACTCGAGGCCGAGACCGGGAGCTTCGTCGGGAAGGTCGCGTGCGAGGCCGCCGAATCGATGCTGTACCAGCGCTTCTTCACTTCGGCGAGTGCTGTCGATGCGATGCACGGGAGCTCTGAGATCTCACTGGCAGAGAGTCAGGTCAAGCGCTGCTTCGCCCGCAACAGCCGACAGATCATCCTCTGCATCGATTCCTCGAAACTCGACGCCATGTCGGCGTCGGTGACCTTCACCCTGCCGGAGGTTCATGTGCTGATCACCGAACTCGATCCCTCCGACCGCCGTCTCGATCGCTACCGTGAGTCCGTCGAGATCCGCTGACACTTGCGCGAACCGTTACTTCTTGTCACTATTAACATGAAGTAACAACATCTTTGAGCGGAGCTCACATGGCAAACCCCACCACCGCCGCCTTGATCGCGCGGTCCAACCGCCTCGGCGCGGACGCGAAGAACACCAACTACGCCGGCGGCAACACCTCCGCCAAGGGCACCGAGACCGACCCGGTCACGGGCAAGCCGGTCGAGCTCATGTGGGTGAAGGGCTCGGGCGGCGACCTCGGCACGCTCACGGAGCAGGGCCTCGCCGTGCTGCGACTTGACCGCATGCGAGCACTCGTGGACGTCTACCCCGGCCTCGACCGCGAAGACGAGATGGTCGCCGCATTCGACTACTGCCTGCACGGCAAGGGCGGAGCCGCCCCGTCGATCGACACCGCCATGCACGGCCTCGTGGACGCCGCGCACGTCGACCACCTGCATCCCGACAGCGGCATCGCCATCGCGACCTCGGCCGACGGCAAGGAGCTCACGACGAAGATCTTCGGCGAGAAGGTCGTATGGGTGCCGTGGCGCCGGCCCGGCTTCCAGCTCGGCCTCGACATCGCCGAGATCAAGAAGCAGAACCCGCAGGCGATCGGCTGCATCCTCGGCGGTCACGGCATCAGCGCCTGGGGCGACACGTCCGAGGAGTCCGAGGCGAACTCGCTGTGGATCATCGACACCGCAGCCGCCTACATCGAGGCGAACGGCAAGAGCGACCCGTTCGGCGCCGTCCGCCCCGGCTTCGAGGCGCTCCCCGACTCGGAGCGTCGCGCCCGCGCCGCCGCCCTCGCGCCGACGATCCGCGGCCTCGCCAGCCACGACAAGCCGATGGTCGGTCACTTCACCGACTCCGAGCTGGTGACGGACTTCCTGGCATCCGAGACGGCCCCCACCCTCGCCGCCCTCGGCACGAGCTGCCCCGACCACTTCCTGCGCACCAAGGTCAAGCCGCTCATCCTCGACCTGCCGGCCACCGCATCCCTCGACGAGCAGATCGCGCGCCTGCATGAGCTGCACGCCGAGTACCGCGCCGACTATCAGTCCTACTACGACGCCCACGCGACCGCCGACAGCCCCGCCATCCGGGGTGCTGACCCGCTGATCGTGCTGATCCCCGGCGTCGGCATGTTCTCGTACGGCGCGAACAAGCAGACCGCCCGCGTGGCCGGCGAGTTCTACGTCAACGCGATCAATGTGATGCGCGGCGCTGAGGCGCTCTCGACCTACTCCCCCATCTCGGATGCCGAGAAGTTCCGCATCGAGTACTGGGCGCTCGAAGAGGCCAAGCTGCAGCGGATGCCGAAGCCGAAGAGCCACCAGGGCCGCATCGCGTTCGTGACGGGCGCCGCGTCCGGCATCGGCAAGGCCATCGCCACCCGCCTCGCCGCCGAAGGCGCCTGCGTCGTCATCGCCGATCTCGACCTCGCCAAGGCGCAGGCCGCCGCGGCTGAGCTCGGAAGCACCGATGTCGCGATCGGGGTCGCCGCGAACGTGGCGGATGCTGACGCCGTGCAGGCCGCGCTGGATGAGGCCGTCCTCGCCTTCGGCGGTGTCGACCTGGTCGTGAACAACGCCGGCCTGTCGCTGTCGAAGTCGCTGCTCGAGACCACCGAGAAGGACTGGGACCTGCAGCACGACGTGATGGCCAAGGGCTCCTTCCTCGTGTCGAAGGCCGCTGCCAAGGCGCTCATCGCGCAGAAACTCGGCGGGGACATCATCTACATCTCCTCGAAGAACTCGGTCTTCGCCGGCCCCAACAACATCGCCTACTCCGCGACGAAGGCCGATCAGGCACACCAGGTGCGCCTGTTGGCCGTCGAGCTCGGCGAGTACGGCATCCGGGTCAACGGCATCAACCCCGACGGCGTCGTGCGCGGCTCCGGCATCTTCGCCAGCGGCTGGGGCGCGAACCGCGCCGCGACGTACGGCGTCGCCGAAGAGGACCTCGGCCAGTTCTACGCCAACCGCACGATCCTCAAGCGCGAGGTCGTGCCCGAGAACGTCGCCGACGCGGTGTACGTCCTCACCGGCCCCGAACTCAGCCGCACCACCGGCCTGCACATCCCGGTCGACTCCGGCGTCGCCGCGGCATTCCTGCGATGAGCACGACAGCGCCCACACGCGCGTTCGCGGCCGTCGACCTCGGCGCCACGAGCGGACGGGTCATGATCGGGCGAGTGGGCGCTGACCGTCTCGAACTGGAGCAGGTCGCACGCTTCCCGAACGGCCCTGTCCGCCGCGCGGACGGGCTGCACTGGGACTTCGCCGCGCTGCACGACCACGTGCTCGAGGGTCTTGCCGAGGCGCTGCGTCGCGAGCCGGCGATCGAGAGCATCGGCATCGATTCGTGGGCGGTCGACTACGGCCTGCTGCGCGACGGCGATCTGCTTGCAGAGCCGTTCCACTACCGCGACGAGCGCACGGCGCGCGGCGTCGCCGAGGTGCACGCGATCATCCCGTTCGCCGAGCTGTACGAGCGCAACGGCCTGCAGTTCCTGCCGTTCAACACGCTCTACCAGTACCGCGCCGACTCCCTGGTCGCCGAGGCGGATGCTGCCCTGCTGATCCCCGACCTGCTGGCGTTCCTGCTCACCGGACGCCAGGTCGCCGAGCGCACGAACGCCTCGACGACAGGGCTGCTGGACGTGCACACCGGCGAATGGGACCTCAGGACGGCAGCATCTCTCGGGATCCCCGCTCGCATCCTGCCCACGCTGGTCGACCCCGGCGAGACGATCGGTCGCCTGCGTCCCGAGGTGGCGCAGCTCATCGGCGCCGACCTGCCGGTCATCGCCGTCGGATCGCACGATACGGCGTCCGCGGTTCTCGCCGCACCGCTCGCGTCGCCGCACGCGGCGTACATCTCGTGCGGCACGTGGGGGCTCGTCGGGCTCGAGCTGGCTTCGCCCGTCGTGTCGGATGCTGCCCGCGCCGCCAACTTCACCAACGAGCTCGGTGTCGACGGCCGCATCCGCTTCCTGCACAACGTGACAGGGCTCTGGCTGCTCAGTGAGACGGTTCGAGAGTGGGAGGCTGAGGACGGCTCGCCGATCGACCTGCCCGCTCTGCTCGACGCAGCCACCACGGTGACCGCGAACGTACCGCTGTTCGCCGCGAACGATCCGTCGCTGAGCGCACCAGGCGACATGGCGGCGCGCATCGCCGCACTGCTTGGCGACGCAGCGCCCACCTCGCGCCCGGCGTTCGCCCGCAGCATCGTCGAGTCGATCGCCGCTGCCTTCGCGGATGCTGTGCACGATGCCGCCACTCTCGCGGAGCGCCCGGTGGACAGCATCCACCTCGTCGGGGGCGGTTCGCTGAACCGGCTGCTGTGCCAGGCCACCGCCGATCGCGCTGGCGTTCCCGTGCTGGCCGGCCCTGTGGAGGCGACGGCGCTCGGCAACGTCCTCGTCCAGGCCCGCGCCGCCGGCACCGCCCCGGACTCATTGGAACAGTTGCGGGCGCTCATCACCGCGACGCACGCGCCCGTCAGGTACGAGCCGCGGGACTGAGACTTCCCCACGCACACGAGAGACCCCTGACGGCCGAACGGCTGCCAGGGGTCTCTCGTCGTATGCCGGCGCCTCAGCCGCGCACGTTGCCGTTCGAGCAGGTCTGCACCGCGGCGGAGTTGCCCTTGATCGAATCGGGCAGCTCGGCGACCTCGGTGGGGGCCTGCGACGGCGCGGGAGACGCGGTGTCCGTCGGAGCCGTCGGCTCCTCCGCGACCGGATCCTTCACCACGACACCGTCGTTGGTGTTGTTCTTGTGCGTGATCTGCAGCTGCTTGTTGGCCTTGATCGCGTCCCACAGCACCGTCGCCGCCTCTTGATTCGGCACGACCTTGTTGCGGTTGTCCGGATCCTCTGCGGTGGGGTACTGGATGAAGACGATGTCCTTGAATGGCACGCTCTTGACCGCGAGGGCGATCTGCACGATCTTCATCGGGTCGGCAAGCGACGTGGATGCCTCGACGTTGCTCAGCGCCGTATCAGCGAGCTTCAGCATGACCGGCACGTTGCCGAGCACCTCGCCGCTGATCATCTTTCGGGCAAGGCTCGACATGTACTGCTGCTGGTTGCCGATGCGACCGAGGTCAGATCCGTCACCGACGCCATGACGCGTCCGCAGGAACTGCAGCGCCTGGTAGCCCTTGACCGTGTGGTTGCCCGCCTCCATGTCGAGGTTGGTGTACTTGTCCTTGATCGGGCTGGCGAGGCAGACGTCGACGCCGCCGATGGCGTCCGTGATCTCGATCACGCCGCCGAAGGTGACCTTGGCGGCGAACTCGATGTCCTCACCGGTGAGGTCGCCGATCGTCTTGGCGACGCAGTTGAGGCCGCCCTTCTCACCGCCGTGCTCGTAGGCGACGTTCAGCGGCTGCTTGCTCATCGCCGAGGTCGTGTTGCCGTTGACGTCGGTGCACTCCGGAATCGGCACCATCAGGTCGCGGGGAAAGCTCACCGCGGTGATTCGGCGGGGCTCGGATGACACGTGCAGCAGCAGATTCACGTCGTTCAGGGTGCCACGCGAATCGTCACCCTCGCAGCGCTCGCCGAACAGGTGGGCGTACTTCGGCTCGCAGGTGTCGACGCCGGTGAGCAGGATGTCGAATCCGCCTTCATAGGCGGCGATGTCGGGCGGAAGCTCCTTCTGCCCCTCCAGCTCGACCGCGTTCGCACTCGCGGTGCTGACCAGCCCGCCCAGGACGTAGCTGGTGACGCCGAGGCCGCTCACCAGCACGACGGCGAGCGCGATGCCGATCAGCTTCATGAGCTGACCGACCGCACTCGGAGATCGCAACTGACCGTGACGCGCGACAGGGCGGCGACGCTTGCTGGACTCGCTCACTCAAAGCCTCTCGGGGGAAAATGCGGAGGGTGTGGGATTCGAACCCACGGGACATCTCTGCCCACTGGTTTTCAAGACCAGGTCCATCGGCCGCTCGGACAACCCTCCCTGGTCCGGTTCGCACCGGACGGTCAGGCGTTGAGTCTATCGGTTTCCGGAGAGCCGATCTCGCCGACGTCCCATTGTCTCGGGCTCACCTGGGGATCTACTGGGCAGGGTCCGGGGCCGGCTCGACCGGCGGAGGCATCACCGACGTGCGCGACGTGCGCGTTCCCGCCCGCCCGAGCATCGACGGCGATGGCGCCGAGGCCTCCAGCGCCGCCGCGAAGTCCTCGCCAGGAATGCGCAGCGCGCGACACTCGGTGCCCGCCACGACCGTCGCCGAGCGCACGGTGCGGCCGAGCAGACCGAGCTCTCCCACATACCCCGGCGCTTCGACATCCGGCAGGTCGACCGCGACGCCGTCGTCGCGCACGGCGCTGACGGTGAGGATGCCCGTCTCGAGCACCCACAGGGCATCCGACGGCTCTCCCTGCCTGATGAGCACGGTGCCGCTCGGCACGTCCTGCTCCTCGGCGCTCTCGGCGAGATGCTCGATGACGCTTCGGGGTGCGCCGGCGAACAGGTCGAGCTGGTCGAGTGTGCGGGTGATCGGCTCCAGCCGCTCCGCCCGCCGCGCGACGTCAGCATCCAGGCGCAGCAGCACCGGCAGGCCGAACAGGGCGAGGATCGGGAACCCGAGACCGATGATGCCGAATGCCCACGCGAGCCCGAACTGTGCGAACAGCACGCTGGCCAGCACCGAGGCGAGCACCGCGCTGGCGAGGATCAGCACGTCGAGCGTGCCGAGCACGCGCCCCAGCACGTCTCGCGGCAGGTCGCGCTGCAGCGTGGTGAACGCGATCACGTCGACGATGACCATGCCGACGCCCGAGATCACCTGCAACCCCACTGCCCCGACCACGGAACCGGCGAAGACGCTCAGCCAGAGCGGCACGCACTGGATGAAGATCGCCACTGTGATCAGCGCCGCGAGCCGCTTCGATGCCGCGAGCCGCTGCGCGATACCCGCCACGATGACGCTGCCGAGCGCGTTCGCGGCCAGCAGCACCGCGTATCCGGTCTCATCGCTGCCCAGGTGCTGCGCCAGCGCCGGCATGAGCACGTTGGCCGAGTTGGCCGCCGCAGAGTCGATGATCAGGAAGATCGTGAGCACGAGGGCCTTGTGGTGCTTCGCGAGGGTGCGCACTCCCGAGACCCACTGCGTGAAGGCGCCGCCACCGGGCTCGGCGCTGCCCCTCGAATGCACGCGCAGGCGATGGTAGATCAGCGCCGCGACGATGAAGCTCGCGGCGTTGACCAGCACACCCCACACCGGTTCTCCGAGCAGCAGCAGCAGACCGCCGACCCCGGGGCCGATGACGACGATGACGCTCTCCAACAGGGCGAACAGGGCGTTCGCGGCCACGAGGTCGGACTCCGGCACGACCTCGGGGATCAGCGCCCCCGAAGCCGGGCGCACCGGAGCGCACACCGCCGTGAGCACCGCGGCGGCGAGCAGCAGCATCCACAGCGGCGCCTCGACCCAGACGATGACCGCGACCCCGACCGTGACGGCGGATGCCAGCCACGCACTGACCATGAGCACGAGTCGCCGGTCGTATCGGTCGGCGAGCACACCGGCGTATCCGCCGACCAGCACCCCGACCACCCAGCGCACGGTGACCAGCGCCGTGACCCAGCCCGCCGACTGCGTGCGGGTGAAGACGTATGCGATGAGCACCACGTTGTACGACCACGACGCGCCGCCGTCGACGATGAACGAGAGTGCGAGAAGGCGCAGATCTCGATGCTTGAGTGCAGCGGTGAAACGAGGCTTCGCCTGTTCGGCCCCCGCTGCGGCCTGACCACTGGACATACCCGGCACCCCACATGCCGACAGGTGACGTCCGCGCGAGATGATTTGCGGACAACGCAGATCATAGACCCGCCCGCGCCCGCCGTACAGTGATTTCTGCGCAGCGCCTCAGAGCGGGTTCAGCGCGGGTTCAGAGCAGCGTGCGCAGGGCCGTCGCCAACCCGCCATCCTCGACGACGCCGGTCAGCTCACCCGCGGCAGCCTGCACCTCGTCGACCGCCTGCCCCATCGCGACAGCGCGCCCGCCGCCGGACAGCGCCCACTCGAACATGCCGAGGTCGTTGCGTCCATCGCCGGCGACCAGCACGCGATCGCGCGGCACGTCGAGGTGGGCGCGCACGCGCTCGAGCGCCGTGCCCTTGTCGACGCCCTGCGGCGCGATGTCGAGCCACGCCGTCCAGCCGATCGCGTAGGACACCTCGTTGAGACCCGCCTCGGCGACGACGCGCTCGAAGTCCGCCTCATCGTGCTGAGGCGAGACGACGACGATGCGCGATACGGGCTGAGCTCCCAGCTCTTCGAAGCTCACCTGTCGGCCGCCGTCGAGCGTCCAGTCGTCCATCTGGGCCGTGTAGAGGCGCTGTCCTGAGCCGAGCTCGACCATGTAGTTCGCCTCGGGCAGTCGCGCGCCGAGCAGCCCGAGCACGGTCGCCGGATCGAACACCTCGACATGCCAGCGCTGCCACTCGCCGTCCACGCGGCGCATGGTGACCGCGCCGTTCGAGCACACGGCGAACTCGGCGGTGAGCCCGAGCATCTGCTCGATGTGCCGCGTGCCCGTCCAGCTGCGCCCGGTGGCGAGCATGACCTCGCGGCCTGTTTCGCGCACCTCGGCGATGGCCTCGAGCACTCCGGGGCTGAGCGACTCGTCCTGCAGAATGATGGTGCCGTCGATATCCAGCCCGACGAGGCCCTGAGCGGTCACTCGGCTCCCTCGTCGGCAGCATCCTGCGCGGTGTCCGCATCGGCGACCCACCCCAGCGGACGCAGCACCTCGAGCCCACCAAGGTACGGCCGCAGCACCTCGGGAACCATCACGGATCCGTCGGCCTGCTGGTGGGTCTCGAGCAGTGCGACGATCCAGCGGGTGGTCGCCAGCGTGCCGTTCAGCGTCGCGACGTTCGCGGTCTTGACCTTCTCGCCCTGGGCATCGGGTGAGGCCTCAGGGCGGTACCGCACGTCGAGACGGCGGGCCTGATACGTCGTGCAGTTCGAGGTCGAGGTCAGCTCGCGGAACGCGCCCTGGGTCGGCACCCACGCCTCGATGTCGAACTTGCGCGCCGCGCTCGAGCCGAGGTCACCGGCGGCGACATCGATCACGCGGTACGACAGCCCGAGTGCGGTCAGCATCTCCTCCTGCAGCGCGACGAGGCGGTCGTGCTCGGCCTCGGCGGCCTCCGGCGTCGTGTAGACGAACATCTCGAGCTTGTTGAACTGGTGCACGCGGATGATGCCGCGGGTGTCCTTGCCGTACGAACCGGCTTCGCTCCGGTAGCAGGTCGACCAGCCCGCGTAGCGCAGCGCTCCGGCGTCGAGATCGACGATCTCGTCCTTGTGGTAGCCGGCCAGCGGCACTTCGCTGGTGCCGACGAGGTACATGTCCTGCGCCTCGAGACGGTAGACCTCATCGGCGTGCTCGCCGAGGAAGCCGGTGCCCTGCATGATCTCTGGGCGCACGAGCGTCGGCACGATCATCGGCGTGAAGCCGTTCGCGAGCGCCTTGTCGAGCGCGAGGTTCATCAGCGCGATCTCCAGACGCGCGCCGATCCCCTTGAGGAAGTAGAAGCGCGCGCCCGACACCTTCGCGCCGCGCTCCATGTCGATCGCGCCGAGCAGTTCGCCGAGTTCGAGGTGGTCGCGCGGCTCGAAGTCGTAGGTCGGGATGTCGCCGACGCGGCGCAGCTCGACGAAGTTCTCCTCGCCGCCGGCGGGGACGCCGTCGATGATGACGTTCTCGATGCGCTCGAGAGCGGATGCTGCCGCCTCGGCAGCCGCGCCGGCATCCTGCTGCGCCTGCTTGACGCGGTCGGCGAGCTGCTTGGCCTGCGCGACGAGCGCGGCCTTCTCCTCTTTCGGCGCCTTGGCGACGAGCTTGCCGAACGCATTCTGCTCGGCGCGCAGCTCTTCGAACGCGGTGAGGGCAGTGCGGCGCGATCGATCCGACTCGATCGCTGCGTCGACGGTGTCGGGCGCGTTGCCGCGCGCGATCTGTGAGCGGCGGACGAGCTCAGGCTCATCACGGAGAAGGGCGAGATCGATCATGCTGCCAGTCTATCCAGCGCCCTCCGGCGCGGTTCTGACACCGTGCAGTTCAGTCGCGGCGTCGTAGAGTGGCCGCATGACAGCATCCGAGGGCGACTCGCGCCACGCGGCCCTCGTACTCAATCCCATCAAGGTCGACGCGCAGCGCCTGCGCACGGCCCTGACCGCCAGGTCGAAGATGCACGACTGGGCGCCGCCGCGCATCTACGAGACGACGATCGAGGATCCGGGCGTGGAAGCGGCTCGCGCCGCGCTCGCCGACGGTGCGTCGGCTGTGCTGGTGGCCGGCGGCGACGGCACGGTGCGCGCCGTGTCCGAGGCGATGGCGGGCAGTGACATCCCGTTCGGTATCCTGCCCGGCGGCACCGGCAACCTGTTCGCCCGCAACCTGTCTCTGCCCCTGACGCAGCCCGAGACGATGATGGATGCTGTCTTCACCGGCTTCACGCACGCCATCGACATGGGATGGGCAGCCCTCACCCGCGCCGACGGCACCAAGGAGGAGCACGGCTTCGTGGTGCTCGCCGGCATGGGGCTCGACGCCGACATGATCGCCAACACGAATCCCGATCTCAAGAAGTCCGTCGGCTGGGTCGCGTATCTCGATGGTGCGGCGCGCTCGCTGCCGGGGGCGAAGCCGTTTCGGATCGTGTTCCAGGTCGACGATGGAAAGTTGCACTCGGCGAAGGTGCAGAGCATGCTGTTCGCCAACTGCGGCGCACTGCCTGCCGGCATCGCGCTGATGCCGGACGCCTCCTTGGATGACGGGCGCATGGACGTGGCGGTCATCCAGCCGAGCGGACCGCTCGGCTGGCTGGGGCTGTGGCGCAAGATCTGGTGGGACAACTCGGTGCTGCGGCGCAGCCGCGCGGGCAGGCTCGTGCTGGAGCGCCGCGGACGTGACGCCTCGATCCGCTATCTCGCCGGTCGCACCGCCGAGGCTGCGATGGTCTCTCCGACCTCGATCGAACTGGACGGCGACGAGTTCGGCATGGCCGTGCGGATGGCCTGTCGCGTACAGCAGGGGGCCCTGCTGATGGTGCTGCCCGCCGGGCACAACACGTCGAACTTCTGACCAGGCGGATGTCCGTTATCAGTCGAGTACGGCGACCTTGCCATCGAGGTTGTCGCCGACGAGGGTGAGCTCGAACGGCCCGTCCTCGTGCTCCTTAGGCAGCAGGATCGTCGTCACCCGCGGTGCGAGGTCCATCGTGCACACGCGGTCGGTGGATTTGAACGTGACGGTTGCGCCGGCATCCGACTGCTCGAGATCGGAGATGATCGGCGGGCAGGTCGACGACCCCCACGTCAGCAGCGCGATCCCGCCGTCTTCGAACCAGCCGGCCGACGGCGTCTGCTCACTGCTCCCCTGGGGCGCCTCGGCCAGACCGTCGACGTCGACATCCGCCGACCGTGCACCGTAGGCGACGGCCAGTTCGACCTCCTTGGTCACATCGACGCCGTCCGGCACGCCGACGAACGCCGCGCGCGGCACGAGGTCGCCGGTGCAGGCCTTCTCGGTGCCGTTCACCAGCGTCACCGAGATCGTCTGTCCGTCTGCTTGGACGGATTCGACCACGGGAACGCAGGTCGATGAGCCCCACGTGACGACCGCGATGCCGCGCCCGCCGTCCAGCCATGCCGCTTCGACCTCATTGAGGTTCGGGTCGGCGCCAGGAGGGGTGGTGGTCTTGCCACCGTCCGCCTTGCTGGTCGGCGCGACCGCTCCTGGCGTCGCGGTGCATCCGGCGACGAGCAGCGCCGCACCCGCAATCGCGAGAGCGGACAGGGCGAGGCGCAGCCGAGAGGAGGTCATGGCTTCAGGGTAGCGGGGCATCGGGTCATCGTCGGGAGCCTTGAGCCGTCGAATTGCCACCCTGTTCCTCGTATTCCACCTCATGTCGCACCGAAGACCGATGCTCAGCCGATGACCGCGACGGTGCCGTCGAGGTTGCCGCCCACGAGCGTGAGTTCGAACGGCGCGCCCCGATCGGCAGGTTCCGGGAGCAGTATCGGCGTCACGCGCGGTGCGTAGTCCATCGTGCACATGTCCGTCGTCGTCCCGAGAGTGACCGTAGCTCCCGCATCCGACATCCGGACATCGCCGACCTCCGGCACGCACGAACTCGACCCCCAGGTCAGCAGCACGATGCCGTCGTCACCGAACCACCCGGCGGACGCGCCCTGAGCGCCGGTGCCATCGGGGCGCTCTTCGAGCGCGCTCAGCCGCAGGGTCTCAGAGGCCGTGCCGCCTTCGACCTTCACCGCCACGTCCTTCGTGACATCGACGCCCTCCGGGACGCCGATCATGTCGGCTCGTGGCCCGAGATCCGCATCACAGCCCTTGCTGGCCTCGGGCGAGCCCGTCAGAGTCACGGTGATGGTCTGGCCATCGGCGGTGGCGTCGACCTGTGCAGGGCGACACGCAGGCGTGGACGAGCCCCAGGTCACGATCCCGATCGCCCGTCCGTCGTCGAGCCAGGCAGCGTCGAGATGGTCGGGCATGACGTCGGCGTGATCGTGTGATGCGGGCGCCGAGTCCGCCCCGCTGGTGGGAGCGGGGGATGCCGGCGACGACGCGCATCCGGTGGCCAGCAGGGCCACGGCGGCGAGCGCGATGGCGGTCGGCAGGGCACGGAGTCGAGAAGGGCTCATACCCGTCAGTGTCGCGCGTGCGGGGAACGTCTCAGCGTGGGATCGCCGCAGGGCTCATTTCGGGGCTCACTGCAGCGCGGAAGTGAGCCGCGCGAGGTTGTCGAGCACCGTGGAGCGCAGCGGCTGCTGCATCCACTCCTCGAGCGTGAGCTCGCGGCTGAGGTCGCGGTACTCGTCTTCGAGCACGCGCATCTCCTCGACGAATTCCTCGCCACGCACGAGCATCGACACCTCCATGTTCAGACCGAACGAGCGCATGTCCATGTTGCTCGACCCGATCACCGCGACCTGGTCATCGATCGTGAGGCTCTTGGTGTGCAGGATGTACGGCTTCGGGTACAGCCAGATGCGGACGCCGGCGCGCAGCAGTGCCTCGTAGTAGCTGCGCTGCGCGTGATAGACCATCGCCTGATCGCCCTGCTCCGAGACGAACAGCTCCACCTTCACTCCACGATCGACCGCAGCGGTCACCGCCAGCAGCAGCGCCTCATCTGGCACGAAGTACGGACTGACCATCATGATGCGATCGGTGGCGGCGTACAGCAGCCCGAGGAACAGTCGCAGATTGTTCTCGGCCTCGAACCCTGGTCCGGACGGCACGATCTGGCAGTCGAGGTCACCCGTGCCCGATTCGACCCTGGTGATGTCGATGCCGTCTGGAACCCGATCCGTCTCGGCGTAGTAGTCGCTCAAGAACACGGCATTCAGGCTCGACACCACTGGCCCGTCGACGCGCACCATCAGGTCGACCCAGTGCAGCCCCTGCTTGATGTTCTTGGGCAGGTTGTACGTCGAATCGGTGACGTTCTGCGAGCCGAGGAAGCCGGACCGGCCGTCGATGACCAGCAGCTTGCGGTGATTACGCAGATCAGGGCGCTGGATGCGGCCGCGCAGCGGCTGCACTGGCAGCATCAGATGCCAGTCGGCACCCATGGCGTCCAGCCGCTTCAGGGTCTCGCGGTAACGCGGCTTCCAGCGGTTGGCCCAGTAGTCGAGCAGCACGCGCACCGGGATGCCTCGGGCTGCGACATCTTCCAGCGCGCGGAAGAAGTTGTCGGTCGTGGCGTCGGTCTGCAGGATGTAGAACTCCACGTGCACGTAGTCCTGCGCCGTGCGGATCTCCTCCGCCATGGCATCCAGGGACTCCTCGTAATCGCTGATCAGGTGCACGCCGTTGTCGCCGGAAAGCGGCAGTGCGCCGAGGTGCTTGTTCATCGCGACCAACGGCGGGAACCATCCTGGGGCGTCAGGACGCAGCGTTCCGAAGTGCAGATAGCTGGCAGTGTCGGAGATGTACTCGTTGATCTGCTCCTGCTTGCGGCGACGCGCGCGCGGCAGCTTGGGATTGCCGATCAGCAGGAACAGCAGCACGCCGAGGACAGGGATGAAGAAGATGGCCAGCAGCCAGGCCATCGCCGAGGTGGGCTTGCGGTTGCGCGGCACGACGATGACCGCGACAACGCGCACGGTGAGGTCGACGATGAGATAGCCGAGCGTCAACCACCATGGCCAGGACTGCGTGTTCACGCACGTACCCCCGTCCGATCCCTACGGATCAGCGTAGCCGCAGCCCGGACATTCGGCGGCAGCGGCGGAAGGGTGAGTCAGGCGTGTGGAGGCAGTCCGCGCGCGGCGCGCTCTTCGGCTTCGATCTGGGAGTACACCTTGCGCTCGGTGCGGTCGAACCGCAGGATCCCGCGGAGCACGATCACGAAGACGATGCTCACGCCGATGGTCGGCAGAATCGACCACGCCGCCGCGACCCAGAAGTTGTCCATGCCTCTATCGTACGCCCCGCGTCTGTGCGCTCCTCCTGCACCGATGGACGGATCCGCGCAGTTGTCCCCAGAAGCTGGGAATCACGCCTTCGCGCGTCTGCAGCGTTCGCCACACTCGCCTCATGACAACCATCATCCACGCGACAGATCCCACCGAGTTCCTCGGTATCGTCCCGGCGCTGGCCGGCTTCACTCCGCGGCAGAGCCTGGTCATGCTGCCCTTCCACGGCGCGCGCACGCAGGGTGCCATGCGCGTCGACCTGCCCGACACCGAGGTCGATCACGATGCGTTCGCCGAGGCAGCACTGCAGGCGCTGCTGCAGGTGCGCGACGTCGATGCGGTTGCCCTCGTCGTCTACACCGACGATGCTCCGCAGCGCATCCCCGACGGCATCCTGCTGCCGTATCTGACCACAGCCGAAGTGCTGGTCGAGGTCGCGCATCAGGCCGGGCTGCGCATCGTGGAGTCGCTGTGCGTGACTCCCGACGGCTGGGCCGACTACCTGGACGAGGAGCCCGTGGTGCGGCCGCTCGATGGCATCCACCCGCCCGCTGACCTGCCCGGAATCGGCGATGTCAGCGGCGATCAGACCGCGGGGGCCGCACTGCCAGCCAGCGACCTGGTCGCGCGCGAGCACGTGGGCAGGGCGCTGCGTGAACTGGAGGACACCCTGGACGGGCACCAGCAGAGCCGTTCGCCGCTGAGCGCCACGCAGAATCCGATGGCGCTGATGATGGCCGACGAGCTGCTCGATGACCTCCCGCACTTCGCCGAGGGCCTGCTGGAGAGCCCCTCGGATGACGACGCCTACGCCTGTGCGGCGCTGCTGTGGTGTCTGAGCCGACCATCGCTGCGCGACGCGATCCTGGTGCAGTGGGCCACCGACCTCGATTTCGGCCGCAGAGCCCTGGACGCGCAGATGCGGTTCTCGGGTGGTCGCGAGGCGGTTCCGGATGCCATCGGGAAGGTGTTCCTCGGACGGGGACCACGTCCTGATCCCGACCGCCTTGGCTGCGCGCTGCAGGTGGTGCGCTCTGCCGCCGCCCGCGCTCCACGCGATGCGAAGGCCGGTGCGCTCACCGCCGCTGCGTGGCTGGCGTGGGCGCTGGGTCGCTCATCGCACGCGGGCGAGTACGTCGATCAGGCGCTCGCGATCGAACCTGGGCACAGCATGGCGTCGCTGATCTCGACCATGCTGGCCGCGGCGGTGCTGCCGGAATGGGCGCTGCAGCGGGCCTGACCGCTACTTGACCAGCGGGCTCACTTCACCAGCGGGAAGAGGATCGTCTCGCGGATGCCGAGGCCGGTGATCGCCATCAGCAGACGGTCGATTCCCATTCCCATGCCACCCGACGGCGGCATGCCGTGCTCGAGTGCTCGCAGGAACTCCTCGTCCACCGGCATCGCCTCGACATCGCCGCGGGCGGCCAGCTTCGCCTGCTCGACGAAGCGCTCCCGCTGGATGACGGGGTCGACCAGCTCGGAGTAGCCGGTGGCCAGCTCGAAGCCGCGGATGTACAGGTCCCACTTCTCGACGACACCGGCGATCGAGCGGTGCTCACGCACCAGCGGAGAGGTGTCGACAGGGAAGTCCATCACGAAGGTCGGACGCACCAGGTCGACCTTCACGAAGTGCTCCCACAGCTCCTCGACCAGCTTGCCGTGCGTGGGGTGCGGCGGGATGTCGACGCCGTTGGCCTCGGCGAACGCGATGAGCTCCTCGACCGAGTCCTGCGGGGTGACGGTGCGGCCCGAGACCTCAGACAGCGAGTCGTACATCGAGACGCGGTCCCACTCGCCACCGAGGTCGTACTCGGTGCCGTCTGCCCAGGTGACGGTGGTGGAGCCGGCGACGGCGATCGCGGCGTTCTGCACGAGTTCCTGGGTCAGCGCGGCCATCTGGTTGTAGTCGCCGTAGGCCTGATAGGCCTCGAGCATCGCGAACTCGGGGCTGTGCGTGGAGTCGGCGCCCTCGTTGCGGAAGTTGCGGTTGATCTCGTACACCCGCTCGATGCCGCCGACGACGGCGCGCTTCAGGTACAACTCGGGTGCGATGCGCAGGAACAGCTCGGTGTCGAACGCGTTCGAGTGGGTGATGAAGGGGCGAGCGGATGCCCCGCCGTGCTGCACCTGCAGCATGGGCGTCTCGACCTCGAGGTACTCGTGCGAGGTGAACGTCGATCGCAGGCTGGCGTTCACGGCGGCGCGGGCGCGCACGGTCGTGCGTGCCTGGTCGCGCACGATCAGGTCGAGGAAGCGACTGCGCACGCGCGTCTCCTCGTTCAGGTCGCCGTAGACGTTCGGCAGCGGCAGGATCGCCTTCGACGCGATCTGCCACTCGTCGACCATGATCGACAGCTCGCCGCGGCGGCTGGAGATGACCTCGCCGTGCACGAACACGTGGTCGCCGAGGTCGACGAGCTCCTTCCAGGCTGCCAGCAACTCGTCGCCGACGTTCGCCAGCGACACCATCGCTTGGATGCGCGAGCCGTCGCCGGCCTGCAGAGTGGCGAAGCAGAGCTTTCCGGTGTTGCGGCTGAACACCACACGACCCGCGATGCCCACGATCAGGCCGGTCTGCGTGTCGGGCTCCAGCTCGCCGTACTCGGCGCGCAGCGCCGGGATGCTGTGCGTGACGGGCACGCCCACCGGGAACGCGCCGCCACCGGCATCCGATCGATTCGCGATCAGCTTGTCGCGCTTCGCGAGCCGCACCGCCTTCTGCTCAAAGACATCGTCCTCGAGGGTGGACGAGGGGTTCGGCGCAGACGCGTCAGTCATGGGTGGGGCTCCTTGAAGAAAATCGTCTCCAGTCTACCGACGAGCCCGCCTGTGCCCCGAGCCCACGGTGCGCGCAGGCTAGCCTTCTCAGCATGCGTCGATTCGTGGCCC
The DNA here is from genome assembly GCF_022637555.1 of Microbacterium sp. H1-D42. NCBI lineage: Bacteria > Bacillati > Actinomycetota > Actinomycetes > Micrococcales > Microbacteriaceae > Microbacterium > Microbacterium sp. H1-D42. The sequence goes on from NZ_CP093342.1 coordinate 3,079,129, forward strand.
TCCTCGCGCTCACCCTCGGCATGCTCGCGGTGCTGCTGCCGGCATCCGCCTCTGCCGACGTGAACGACTTCTCGTACTCGTCCTGGGACGCGCGCTACGACCTCTCGCTCGACGACGAGGGGCGATCGGTCGCGCACGTCACCGAGACCCTGGTGGCCGAGTTCCCCGAATTCGACCAGAACAAGGGCATCGTGCGCGGCTACCCCGAGCGGTACGAGGGCGCCGGCCTCAGCCTGGAGATCGTGTCAGTGACGGATGCCGAAGGCCGGGCGGTCCCGTTCGAGACCGAGTCGGAGGACGGCATGCTGCTGGTGCTCACCGGCACCGACGACTACGTGCACGGCTCGACCACCTATGTGATCGAGTACACGATGCGCGACTTCATGATCACCGGCGCCGGTTCGGGCAACGACGAGTTCTACTGGGACCTGCTGCCCGTCGACAGCACGCAGAACATCGGTCGGTTCCGCGCCGACATCGCCCTCTCCGACGAGCTGGCCGACGGGCTCACCGGCGATGTCGCCTGCTACCAGGGCCGCCAGGGCAGCACCGAGACCTGCACGCTCGATGGGCCACGCGCCGAGGAAGGCGCACACGTGTTCGCTGTCACCTCCGGCGAGCGCGCCGCCGGTGACGGGGTGACCGTCGCGATCGGATTCACCGCCGGCACCGTGACGCAGCCGCCCGCTCGGCAGCCGGATGCAGTCGCCGACTTCGGCCCTGCGGCGCTCGCGGCGGGGGCCGTCGCCCTGGCGGGCGGCGCGTGGGCGTCGTTCGCCGTCTTCGTGCGTCGTCGCCGCACGGCGACGGGCATCGTCGTCGCACAATTCGACGTGCCTGAGGACATGCCCCCACTGGTCGCGGCGCCGCTGATCCCCGGTGCGCCGCACCCGATCCCCGCACAGCTCGTGCACCTCGCCGTGGGCGGCGCGATCCGTCTCGAGGATGAGCAGGGCAGCGACCGCCCGGCCGTGCGGCTGATCGATCGCGGCGCTGCTGTCACCCCTTTGGACCAGGCGACGGTGGATGCTGTCTTCACCGGCGACACCACGATGCGCACGATCCCCCGCAAGAGCACGAAGTTCGCCAAGCGGATGGCGAAGCTCGTGAGTGCAGGCACCAAGGAGGCGGCTGCGCGCGGCTGGACGACCAAGGAGCGCAGTCGCGCCGCGATGGTATTCGGTTGGGCGGCGATCGCGGTGTTCGCGGCGTCGGTCGTGATGCTGATCTGGGCGGCCACCCGCGACCGTGACCTGCTCCCCCTCGGCATCGTCGCCGTCGTGATGACATTCGTTGTCGTGCCGATCACGTCGTTCGCGGCCTTCGGCAAGCACACGGTGTTGACCCGTGCCGGTGCAGAGCAGCACGAGTACCTGCTGGGTGTGAAGGAGTTCATCCGGGTCGCCGAGACGGATCGCCTGCGGATGCTGCAGTCGTATCAGGGCGCCGAGCGGCGCAGCGACGGCGCGGTCGATGTGGTGCACCTGTACGAGAAGCTGCTCCCCTACGCCATGCTGTTCGGCGAGGAGAAGAGCTGGGGCAAAGTGCTCGACACCGCCTACTCGGATGCCGGTGACGGACCGAGCTGGATCAACGTGGCCGTCGGCGTCTCGCTCACCTCACGCCTGTCGAACTACTCGTCATCGGTGACCGCTTCGGCCACGTACACCCCGGCATCGAGCTCAGCAGGCGGATCGACCGGCGGCGGCTTCTCTGGTGGCGGCGGAGGCGGCGGATTCTCCGGCGGACGGTGATGCCAGGGACCTGGGCTGGCCGAAGGTGGCGGGCCCCGCGCCCCCGCCGCTCCTGCTCGCCCGCAGCCCTTCCGCGAGTCTGTTGCCCGGGATGCCTTTCGACGGTCGACCCCCCGGCTCGCCAGACAGATCCAACCCGCGCCATCGGTCGGGGATGCTGTCCGACGGTGGAAGCAGGCTCTGAACAGACAGATCCATCCCGCGCTCCGAGATCCGGCGGGCGCTACTGCGTCGACCGTGTCCGCTCAGAGGCCGGGCGGCAGCGCGAGGGGGTCGGATTCGTCGCGCAGCGCGCGCTCGACAGCCGACGACACCAGCGCCGAGAGGTAGCCGCCCGGGTTCTCGACACCGATGCCGCGCAGCAGCCCGGTCGCCTGCTGCACGATCGAGCGTGAGAACTCGGATGCTGTCGCGATGGCCTCCGCGTAGGCGCCACGATCCTGCTCGGCGATGACCACCGGCTCGCAGCCCATCTCGACGGCGAGCGCCTGTGCGATCGGCAGCACCGCTGCCGGTGCTGTGACCCCGGCGAACGAGGCCTGCAACTGACGCAGGTCGACAGAGGTGCCGTTGAACGTGATCGCCGGATGCACCGCCAGCGGGATCGCGCCACACTCGGCGGCGGGGCGCAGCACGTCGGTGCCGTAACCGGGGTCGGTGTGCAGCACGAGCTGCCCCACCTGCCAGCCACCGATGTCGGCGATGCCCTGCACGAGGCCGGGCAGCTCGTCGTGTGGCACGGCGATCACGACCAGTTCGCTGCGGCGCACCACCTCGATCGCGTCGAGCGCCGGAACCCCTGGCAGCACGGCGGCTGCGCGGTCGTCGTCCGAACCGCTCGTGATGCCGGTGATGGCGTGGCCGACGCCGGCGAGCGCTGCCCCGATGACGGGGCCGACCTTGCCCGCACCGATGATTCCGACACCAAGGCGTCCTGGTGCGACCACGTCAGCCCTGCCCGGGGTGCGACGAAGGCGGCGCAGGCGCGACAGGCGCGGGAGCTGCAGGCGGCGCGGGCGGCGCAGCCGCGGGCGCCACAGCGGGCGGCGTGGGTGCGGTCATCACGGCGGGCGGAGCAACCGGTGCATGCCCGAAGTCCTCGGCCCAGCGGTGACTGTGGTCGCTGGTGACAGCATCCACCGCCGCTCGGGCGACCTCGTTGATCAGCGCCTGCGCGTCGGCGCGGTCGAGCGCTGACAGCGTGGCCGATACCGGGCCCGTGACGGTGTGCGCCTGCATCGATGCGACGTTCTGTGCGCGCGAGATCGGCCCCTGGGCGATCGAGAGCCCCTGCAGTCGAGCGAGGGGGAAGACCGCAAGCTGACGCCACATCCAGCCCTTGCGCAGCAGCAGCCCGCCAGGCACGAGTGTCCAGCCGTGCCGCTTCCAGCTGAACGGGTGACGCCATGCAGCGCGGCGCGGAACGGTGTGGAACGGGTCGTCAGCGCCTCCGCCGATGACGCCGTGTTCCCACAGGTGCGCGAGCTGCTCGGCGGTGATGTCGGGGATGATCAGACCGAGCACCCGCTCGACGTCGGCACGCTTGCCGACAGGCAGCACGATGTTGAACTGCTGCGCGCTGCCGGACTGCGATTGGGTGGCCGACTTGCCCGACATGCGGTTGATCCGCACGGTCCACCAGCCGAACGGACGCCACAGCAGCGATTGCGACACCGAGACGGCGAAGATGCGTCCGGGCGGCAGCGTCTCGGTGGTGGTCGTCAGCAGGCCGAAGGTGAGTCGGATGCCATCGCGCGTCGGCGCGATCGAGTACCGCAGCGAACGGGCGATCTGTGCCCAGGTGATGCCGACGATCGCGATGATCAGCGGGATGCCCATGCCGAGGGAGATCCCGATCATCGCGATGACGATCTCGGTTCCTGCCTCGCCGTCTGCCGTCATGCCGTAGAACGCGGCCGCCATCGTGACGACGTAGATCGCGCCGAAGAAGAGCACCCACAGCACGGCCGACACCAGCTGCGAGCCGACCAGTCGACCGGTGGGGATCTTGACGACGCTCTCAGGAGCGACGTCCGAGAGGTCGACGCCTTCGATGAGTCCGGAGACCCCGGCGTTCATCGAGCCGACCAGCTGCTCGCGCCTGGTTCCCGCCGCCTGCGGCGCCGTACCGCCTGCTGCCACCAGGCGCGCCGAGCGCGCTCCGGAGGCGAGGCGCAGGATGTCGGTGCGCACGGCTTCGGCCTTCGCCGTCGCGAGGTACTCCAGGTCGACGTTCGAGTCGGCCCCGGCACCGACGACCTCGACCTTGGCCAGGCCGATGAGTCGTGCGGGGAAGGGACGGGTCAGGTTCACGCCCTGCACCCGGTCCAGCGGCGCGCGGCGCTGCGAGCGGAACAGCAGCCCCTTGCGCACCTCGACGTGCGACCCGGTGATGCGGAACTGATGGAAGCGCCACATCACCCAGAAGCCGGCGATGAACAGCAGAACCACCCCCGCGACGATGAGCAGCACGAGCAGGATGAGGTTGTTCGCGAGCACCCAGTCGATCGGGTCCCCAGGGATCTCGGTGTACGCGGCCTCTTCGGGCGCGAAGCGCTGTACGAAGAAGTTGATGATCCGATCCCGCATGTTCGAGATCACGATGCCCGCGACGATGATGAGCACGAACCCGCCCTTGAACAGGGGGGTGAGCGGGTGCATCCGGTGCCATTCGCCGTCGGCGAGGCTCGACGATCCGCCGTCAGGCAGAACGTCCGGCGCCGGGGGTGAACCGGGAACGGGTGAGGTGGGGATGCTCACAGGCCGGTCCGCCTGGTCTCTGCGACCTCGATCAGGGTGTCGCGCAGTGCTTCCGCGGCGGGCTGGGTGAGGCCGGGGATCTGCACGCCGGTGGTGGCGGCTGCCGTCACCATCTTCAGCTGCGAGATGCCGAACGCGCGGTCAAGCGGTCCGTGGGTGATGTCGACGAGCTGCAGACGACCGTAGGGCACCGCGACCATGCGCTGCCAGAGGATGCCGCGGCGGAAGACGACGTCGTCGGCGCGCAGCATGTAGCCGATCGCCTTCGCCTGCCGCGGCAGGATCACCATGGTGATCAGGGTGATGACGATGACGATGCTGCCGGGGATCCACGCCCACATCTGATCGAAGCCCAGCGCGAGCACGAGCATCGCCGCCAGCACGACGACGACCAGGATCGTGTTCTGCAGCATCTGCGACACGACGTAGCGCGGTGAGATCTGGTGCCAGGAGCCGTCCAGCGCCAGCGCCGACGAGCTGCGCGGCGTGCGCAGCGCCTCGTACGTGCCCTCATCGAGCGCCGGTGCGGGCGTCGGAGCGGAGGCGTGCGCGGGAGGCGCGGCCGGAGCCGGCGCAGGCGGCGCAGCAACCGGAGGGGCGTCCGGGGCCGGCGCGGCAGCAGGGGGCACCGGAGCGGGCGGCGCAGCCGTCACCGGAGCGGATGCCGGAGCAGGCGGTGCCGGGGGCGCAGCGGGCGGCACCGGTGGAACCCCGTACGGGTTCGAGTCACTCGGCGGGGGCGTCTGGCTTTCGGTCATCAGGATCCTTCGGCAGCGTGCAGAACTGTTCCGCGATGAGCGCGACCCCGACCAGCACAAGCGCGCTGACGACGAGGGCGATCATCGCCACCAACGACCCTACCGGCGCAGGTACCGGACGGGTCGACAGGAACACCAGCAGTCCGCCGCCGAATCCGGCGAGGATGGCACCGAGCAGGCTGGATGCCCGCGCCAGCGTCGCCGCGCGCAACGCGCGGAACGGATCGATGCGCGTACCGCCCCGCGTGCTTCGCCGCACCGGCCAAGCCAGCACGAACACGGCGAGGGCGATCAGCAGCACCAGCACGGGCAGGAACGGCGAGGGGGTGAACGTGGCCCGTCCGTTGATGGTCAGCAGATGATCGAAGCCGAATCCGGCGCCAGCGCCCAGCAGCGCGAGCACGGCGAGCACCGAGAACGACGTGCGCTTCAAAGCTCTGCGCCCTTCAGTCTGCGCACCAGGTCGTCGACCCGGCCGAAGCCTGGCAGCACAGCATCCGCGTCGACGCTCAGCCAGGGCTCGAGGACGAACAGCCGCTCCGCGGCGCGCGGGTGCGGCACCATCAGGTGCTCCGCGTCGCTCTCGAAGTCGCCGTAGGCGATCAGGTCGAGATCAAGCGTGCGATCGTCCCAGCGCTCCTGGCGCACCCGCCCCTGCTCCTCTTCGACGGCGTGCAGCATGCCCAGCAGCACCGAGGGAGCCAGCCGGGTGGTCATCAGCGCGACGGCATTCAGATACGGCGGGGCGTCGGGGTCGGGTCCGTCGAGCTTCACGGCGACAGTCTCGATCGGCTCGGACATGACCAGGTCGTCCACGAGCGGCAGGCGCCGCAGGCGCTCGGCTGCTGCGCGCAGCATCTCGCCGCGGTCGCCCTCGTTGGAACCGAGGGCGATGACGGCGACCTCGGGCTGCCGTCCCGGTCGCGGGTCGGGCATCTCGGGCAGGTGGGTCAGGCGGCGATCCATCAGGCCCGTCCCCGGTTCACCGTCACCGAGACGTCCGAGAACGTCTGCGCGATCGGGGCGTGCGGCTTGTGCACCGTGACCTTGACGTGCTTCACCCGGTCGTCCTCGAGAACGGCATCCGCGATGCGCGCGGCGAGCTTCTCGATGAGGTTCACCGGCTCCCCCGCGACGATCTCGGCGACGCGATCGGCGAGTTCGCCGTAGTGCACGGTGTCGGCGACGTCATCGGATGCGGCAGCGCTTGCCAGCGGCAGGCCGAGGGTCAGGTCGATCGTGAACTCCTGGCCGTCGCGACGCTCGTGGTCGAAAACGCCGTGGTAGCCGAACACCGTCAGCCCGGTCAGGGTGATCTCGTCGAGGAAGTCCATGTCAGTCTGCATCCCGTTCATCTCCCCGTGTGCCGTCCCAGGCCCCCGCGATCGCCAGCGCGTCGCGGGTGCCGGCGACGTCGTGCACGCGCACCGCCCAGACGCCGGCGCGCGCGGCCAGGGCGCTCGTGACAGCGGTCGCGAGGTCGCGGCGCTGCTCGGTCACATCCCCGTCTGCTCCGCCGAGGGTGTCGGCGAGGAACCGCTTGCGCGAGGTGCCGATCAGCACGCGGTGGCCGAGCGCGGCGATGTCGTCGAGGTCGCGGAGCACGTCCCAGTTCTGCCCACCCGACTTCGCGAATCCGATGCCGGGGTCGACGATCACGCGGAACGGTGCGATCCCCGCTGCGGCGGCCGCGGAGACGCGCTCACGCAGCTCGGACGCTACCTCGCGCGCGACCCGGGCGTACTGGGCACGCGCGTACATGTCGGACGACGGTCCGCGCCAGTGCCCGATGGCCACGTCGGCGTCCAGATCGGCGATCGCCGACAGCATCCGATCATCGGCGAGACCGCCGGAGACGTCGTTGACGATCCGCGCACCCGCGCGCACGGCGGCGACGGCTGTGTCGGCGTTGAGCGTGTCGATGGAGGTGGGGATGCCGGCGTCGGTCAGCGCCTCGATGACCGGCAGCACGCGTGCCTGCTCGACCGCGGTGGGCACGCGCTCGGCTCCTGGGCGGGTGGACTCGCCGCCGACGTCGATGACGCCGGCGCCCTGCGCGCGCAGTAGCCGGGCATGGGCGACGGCGCGGTCGGGGTCGGCGTACCGGCCACCGTCGCTGAACGAGTCGGGCGTGACGTTGAGGATGCCCCAGATCGCGGTCATCCCTGCACCCCCGAGCCGGCGGAGGGGCCGATGAGCGAGATCAGCTCGGCGCGGGCGATCGGCTCGGTGTAGACGCCGCGCGCGGCGATCGTGACGGTGGATGCCAGAGGCTGGCGCCCCCCGCGCATTGTCACGCACCCGTGCGAGGCGTCCAGCACGACGAGCACGCCGCGGGTGTCGAGGTTCTCGGCGATGGCATCCGCGATCTGCTCCCCTAGGCGCTCCTGCACCTGCGGGCGGGTGGCGAGCGTCTCGACGACCTTCACCAGCGCACCCAGCCCGACCACCTGCTCGCCCGGCAGGTACGCGAGATGCGCGACGCCCGCGAACGGCAGCAGATGGTGCTCGCAGACCGAGCGGAACCGGATGTCGCGCAGCAGGACGGCACCGGAGGGCAGCGTGTCAGGGGCGGGGCCCCGCGAGACGCTGATGGTGCGCTCGAGATGCACGGCAGGGTCTTCGCTGACGCCGGCGAAGAACTCCGCGTACAGCTCGGCCATGCGGGCAGGGGTCTGCTTCAGCCCAGGACGGTCAGGGTCCTCGCCGATCGCCTTGAGCAGTTCACGGGTGAGCCGCTCGACGCGGACCTTGTCGACGCTCACGTCAGGCCGTCGCCGGTCGAGCCTGTCCGCCGGTGGCCTGCGCAACAGAGGTGCGAGTGGCTCCGCCATCAGCCGTCTGCGCGGCGATGCCCTGATCGGCGCGGCGCGGCACGTCGATGGGAGGCAGGGTCGAGACGGGGCGCTCGGCGCTGGAGAGCCACAGCGGGCGCTCTGGCAGCTTGCGCACCTCGGTGAAGATCTCGGCGATCCGGTTGTGGTCGAGGGTCTCCTCCTCGAGCAGGGCGAGAGCCAGGCGGTCGAGGATGTCGCGGTTCGCGCTGATCACCTTGTACGCCTCGTCGTGCGCCTGCTCGATGAGACCGCGCACCTGCTCGTCGACGCGCTCGGCGATGGTCTCGGAGTACTCGCGTCCGCGGCCCATGTCACGACCCGCGAACGGCTCACCGCCCTCGGAGCCGAGCTTCACAGGGCCGAGCTCAGTGGTCATGCCGTACTCGATGACCATCTTGCGGGCGATGCTGGTCGCCTTCTCGATGTCGTTCGACGCACCGGTGGTCGGGTCGTGGAAGACGAGCTCCTCGGCGACGCGCCCGCCCATGGCGTAGGTCAGCTGGTCCTGCAGCTCGTTGCGGGTGACGGAGTACTTGTCGTCCACCGGCATCACCATCGTGTAGCCGAGCGCCTTGCCGCGAGGCAGGATCGTGATCTTGGTGACCGGGTCGGTGTAGTTCATCGCCGCCGCGGCGAGGGCATGGCCACCCTCGTGGTACGCGGTGATGAGCTTCTCCTTGTCCTTCATGACCCTGGTGCGGCGCTGCGGGCCGGCGATCACACGGTCGATGGCCTCGTCGAGAGCGCGGTTGTCGACCAGCTGCGCGTTCGAGCGGGCCGTGAGTAGTGCCGCCTCGTTGAGGACATTGGCCAGGTCTGCGCCGGTGAACCCGGGGGTCTTGCGCGCGACGACCTCGAGATCGACGGACTGTGCGAGGGGCTTGCCCTTGGCGTGCACCTCGAGGATCTGCTGGCGGCCCTTCATGTCAGGGGCGTCGACGCCGATCTGGCGGTCGAAGCGGCCAGGGCGCAACAGTGCGGGGTCGAGGATGTCGGGACGGTTGGTCGCCGCGATGACGATGACGTTCGCGTTCGGGTCGAAGCCGTCCATCTCGACGAGCATCTGGTTCAGCGTCTGCTCGCGCTCGTCGTTGCCGCCGCCCATGCCGGCGCCACGGTGCCGGCCGACTGCATCGATCTCGTCGATGAAGATGATCGCGGGAGCGTTCTCCTTGGCCTGGTTGAACAGGTCGCGCACACGCGAGGCGCCGACGCCGACGAACATCTCGACGAAGTCAGAACCAGAGATCGAGTAGAACGGCGCGCCGGCCTCGCCGGCGACGGCGCGGGCGAGCAGCGTCTTTCCGGTTCCGGGAGGGCCGTACAGCAGCACGCCCTTCGGGATGCGGGCGCCGATCGCCTGGAACTTGGCCGGGTCCTGCAGGAACTCCTTGATTTCGTGGAGCTCTTCGATGGCCTCGTCGGCACCGGCGACGTCGGCGAAGGTGACCGTCGGGGTCTCCTTGTTGACGAGCTTGGCCTTCGACTTGCCGAACTGCATGACCTTGCTGCCGCCGCCCTGCATGGACGAGAGCAGCCACCAGAACAGCAGGCCGAGCAGCACCAGCGGCAGCAGCAGCGAGAGGAATCCGTCGAACCAGGTGGCGCGGGGCACGACGTCGTTCACGTCGGCGGCCTTGATGTCGGTGGCGTCGATCGCCTCGACGACCTGATCAGCACGGGCCTCGACATAGTAGAACTGCACGCTCTTGGAGCCCTCGAACTCCTTCGAGAGCGTGAGGTCGACCCGCTGGTCTCCGTCGGTGTTGATGACTTCTGTGACCGTCTTGCCGCCGAGCAGATCCAGACCCTGCTGCACCGTGATCTGCTTCGGTGCGGACAGGTTCGAGATCAGCAGGAAGCCGGCGAACAGCAGTACGCCGATCAACGCGATGTAGATCAGCGGATTCTTGGAGACCTTCTTGACATCCATGGTGCGTTCAGCGTACCGCCCGCGCGCTAGGGGGCCGCTGTACGTTCACCGATGGCGTAGCCCTCAGCTGTAGATGTGCGGCGCCAGCACGGCGACGTCGCGCAGGTTGCGGTACCGCTCGGCGTAGTCGAGGCCGTAGCCGACGACGAACTCCACCGGGATGTCGAAGCCGACGTACTTGCAGTCGATCTCGACCTTCGCGGCCTCGGGCTTGCGCAGCAGGGCGAGCACCTCGATCGACTCCGCACCGCGGGATTCGAAGTTCTCAAGCAGCCAGCTCAAGGTCAGGCCCGAGTCGATGATGTCCTCGACGATGAGCACGTGCTTGCCGTGCAGGTCAGTGTCGAGGTCCTTGCGGATCTGCACGACACCGCTGGACTTGGTGCTCGCTCCGTAGCTGGAGACGGCCATCCAGTCCATCGGAGCGTGGAAGGGCAGGGCCCGAGCGAAGTCGGCCATCACCATGACAGCGCCCTTGAGCACACCCACCAGCAGCAGATCCTTGCCCTCGTAGTCAGCGGCCACGCGCAGGGCGAGCTCCTCGAGCTTCGCTTTGATCTGCTCCTCGGTGACGAGGATCTGGTTGAGGTCGTCCTGGATTTCCGCAGCGCGCATGCGAAGAGTCTAGATCGGATGCCAGTGGCATCCCCTCCAAACAGACCAGCAGCGCACTACTCTGAGCAGCAGGAGCGGGCGAGCGCCCGCGGGGAAGAAGGATGACATGGACCTCGACGCGATCCTCAAGCAGGTGCCGATCGATGACATCGCGGAGCGCTTCGGCGTCAGCCAGGACGTCGCGCGCCAGGCGGTGGAAGAGGGCGGCGCTGCCCTTCTCGGCGGACTGGCGAAGAATGCAGAGACCCCCGAGGGCTCTTCGGCGATTGAGCAGGCGCTGAGCCGCCACGAAGGCTTCACCGGGGCATCCAAGGTCGACGACATCGACGCCGCTGACGGCGAGAAGATCGTCAAGCACGTGTTCGGCGGCAAGGAGGAGGAGGTCGTCAACACCCTCACCTCGTCCGAGAAGACGGCCGGCGGCATCGACTTCGGCAAGCTGCTGCCCGTGCTCGCGCCGATCATCATGGGCCTGATCGCCAACGCCAACAAGGGCAAGAGCGCCGGTGGCGGTGGCGGAATCGGCGACCTCATCGGCGGTCTGTTCGGTGGCGGTGGCGGCAGCGCCCAGGGTGCCGGCGGCGGAATCGGCGACATTCTCGGCGGCCTGCTCGGCGGCGGTGGCCAGGGCGGCTCCGGTGGGGGCGGCATCGGCGACATCCTCGGCGGCCTGCTGGGCGGCAAGAAGTAAGAATCGGATGCTGATGGCCCGGTCCCGCTAGGGCCGGGCCATCAGCATGTCAGCGTCTCAGTTGCGGGCGGAGAACACGATCCGCCCGCCGTGGCGGTGCGCCGAGCACCCAGGCAGATCGATCGGGCCCTGCCCGGACCAGTCGATGGCGAGACGTGCGACCTCGAGGGTCTGCAATCGCGTGAGGCTCACGCCGAACTCGCTGTCGACGACGAGCCGGATGATGCGGTTGCGCAGGGCTGCAGGGTTCGCTGCGAGGGCGGCGACGCTCACCGAGATGCCGGCTTCGGCATGCTCGACGATGTCCTCGATCGTCTCGTGGATCATCTCGTCGAACGCCTCAGCGTCCTCGCGCAGCTGCTCGGCGGTGCGGGCCAGCGCCTCGGCGATCCCCGGTCCGAGCTCCGCCTCCAGCACGGGCAGTGCTCGCTGCCGTACGCGCACGCGCGCGTAGCGCGGGTCGAGGTTGTGCGGGTCGTCCCAGAACGCCAGATCGGATGCTGCGCAGAACGCCCGCGTCGTGGTCCGCCGCACGCCGAGCAGGGGCCGCATCCACAGCATCCCCTCCCCGTCTTCGCGCGTCGGTGCCATCCCCTGCAGGCTGGCGGCGCCGGAGCCGCGGGAGAGCCCGAGCAGCACGGTCTCGGCCTGGTCGTCGAGCGTGTGCCCAAGCAGCACGGCGGCGGCGCGCTCGGATGCTGCGAACCCGGCCAGCGCGGTGTGCCGGGCTTCGCGGGCTGCGGCCTCCGGTCCGTCGGGGTGCTGTGCATCGACGTCGACGCGCAGCACGACAGCATCCGCTCCGAGTGCGCGGGCCTGTTCGGCTGCGCGCTGGGCGACAGCATCCGAACCCTCCTGCAGGCCGTGGTCGACGACGGCCGCGACGACGCTGCCATCGACCTTGGCCGCCTCGAAGGCGGTCGCGGCGACGAGTGCGAGCGAGTCGGCGCCGCCCGAGAGGCCGACGACCACGCGTCGACCGGCGAGCGGTGCGAGCGCAGCGCGCACGGCGAGGCGGACTTCGGCGATGGCGGGATCAAGCGAGGGCACGCTTCAACGGTAGCCGTGCGCAACGAGCTTCACGCAAGGCGGTTTGCGCGAAGTAGGCTAGTCCGCGGCATCCACTCGTCTTTTGCAAGGAGAACACCACATGGGCGCACACGACGCCGTCATCGAGATCCCGCGCGGCAGCCGCGTGAAGTACGAGGTCGACCACGAAACCGGTCGCGTGCACCTCGACCGCGTGCTGTACACGACCTTCGGCTACCCCGCCGACTACGGCTACTTCGACAACACGCTCGGCGAAGATGGCGACCCGCTCGACGTGCTCGTGCTGCTCGACCACGCGATCTACCCCGGCGTCGTCGTGAACGTGCGCCCCGTCGCCGTGCTGAAGATGAGCGATGAGGCCGGCGGAGACGACAAGCTCGTCGCCGTGCTGTCCAAGGACCCGCGCTGGGCGCACATCCAGGACATCGGCGACCTGCCGGACTACACCAAGAAGGAGATCGCGCACTTCTTCGAGCACTACAAGGACCTCGAGCCCAACAAGTGGGTCAAGGTCGACGAGTGGGGCGATGCCGCTGAGGCGCAGCGCATCCTCGACGAGGCGATCGTACGCTTCGGCGCCGAAGGCCACTGAGACCCGCGACACCAACGTGAAACCCCCGGTCGGTCGACCGGGGGTTTCGTCGTCTCTGGGCGTCTCGCGCCGCGGCTCAGATCGCGCCGCGTGCCGCCAGGAAGTTGTACGGGTTGGTCGTGCCGCCGCCGGTGTACACCTCGAAGTGCAGGTGGCAGCCCTGGGAGGCGCCGGTGTTGCCGGCGTAGCCGATGACCTGGCCGGCGCTGACGTTCTGTCCGGAGCGCACGGCGAATCGGCCCATGTGCGCGTATCCGGTCGCGATGCCGCCACCGTGCTGGATGCGGACGTAGTTGCCGTAGCCGCCGTTGTAGAACGCCGCGTCGACGCGTCCGGAGGATGCGGCGTAGATCGCCGCCCCGCAGCCGTTCGCGAAGTCGGTGCCTCGGTGGAAGGTCGAGCGGCAGACGCCGTTCTCGCAGCGCGGCGGCCGCGGACCGTAGCCAGAAGAGATGTAGCCGCCGTGCGGGCGGCGCCACGCGCCGGAACCGGACCCGCCGGTTCCTCCGCCACCACCACCGCCTCCGCCACCGCCGCCGCCACCACCGTTGGCGGCTTCCTGCTTGCGGCGTTCTTCTTCTTCCCTGCGGCGACGCTCTTCTTCTGCCTTCCGCTTGCGCTCGCCCTCCTGGTACCCGGCGACCGTTGCGGTCGTCTTGTCCTTGAGTGCGGCCAGCTGGGCCTGCAGCGTGTTGAGGTTGTCCTGCTTCTCCTGTACGGCCGCCTGGGCAGCATCCGCCGCCTGCTGGGCTGCGACCATCTTCTGCTCGGCGATCTTCTGCAGGCGGTCGCGCTCATCCCTGGCCTTGGCGGCCTGGTCGCTCAGCGACTGCGCGGAGTCGCGTGCGGCCGCGGCCTTGTCGGCGACGGCGCGGTTGTACTCGAGCAGCTTGTCCATGCTGCCGAGTCGCGCGAGCAGGTCGTCGGAGCCGGCATCGGAGTTCGAGAGGAACAGTTCGAGGGCAGCGTCGTCACCGCTGTTGCGGTAGATCTGATTCGCGACCTGGCCCGCTTTGCGGGCGCTGTCATCGGCGATTGCGGCCTGCTCGTCGGCCTGCGACTGCAGGTCCTCGGCCTTGTCGGCCTGCGCGAAGTAGTCTTGCTGCGCCTGGTAGAACTCCTCGCCGGCCTTGCGCGCGGCTTCCTCAGCCGCCGCGGCCTGCTGAGTGAGCTTCTCGATCAGTCCTTCGATGCGGGTGATCTCGCCGGACTTCGCCGCCTCGTTCGCCTTGGCGCGCTGGACGTCGTCCCAGCTCGGGTAGTCGGCGGCGTGCGCAGCCGACACGTTGGTCGTGACTCCGAACGCCGTGGCGGCAATCGCGCTGAGCGCACCCACAGTGATGGCGCTGCGACGGGACACCCGCGCGGCCGGCCACAGGGAGCGTCGTTCAGCCGACGTTGGGGCGCAATCGCAGTCTTCAGACGCTGCAGGCGCATCCTTCATCAGATCGTCGTTCACACGGCACCTTCCCCCGGCTTCACAGATGCCACACTAACAACATTCGTCACATCTGCAACAGGCCGACACCTCACGCGGGCACGCGAAGCACTTCTATCGTCACCCCGAAACGCCCGGGATGGAAGAGGACCCGCCCTCGATTTCGTTTTTCGCGCCGGAGTCGCTTATGCTTGAGCGTCGGCAAGGGAACCCCCTGGGAACTCCTGCGGCCCCATCGTTTAGCGGCCTAGGACGCCGCCCTTTCACGGCGGTAGCACGGGTTCGAATCCCGTTGGGGTCACTCTTACCGATACAATTTAAAAAGTATGGCCCTGTAGCGCAGTTGGTTAGCGTGCCGCCCTGTCACGGCGGAGGTCGCGGGTTCAAGTCCCGTCAGGGTCGCTCCAAACGACGGGCCTTCTTTCGAGAAGGCCTTTCGTCTAGGGATGCGGCAGTTCTAAAATGTGCCGCACGGCTCTGTAGCTCAGTTGGTAGAGCGTTCGACTGAAAATCGAAAGGTCACCGGATCGATGCCGGTCGGAGCCACACGGATCATCATTACAGTGATCCCAGAAACCCTCGCCTAGCTTCTACATGGCGAGGGTTTTGCTTTGTCCTGGTGAGGGGTCCGCTTCCGCGTCTGGTCCACCTTCGCCGCACCCGTCCCACTCGCCCCACTCTCCCCTGGCGAAAGGAGGATTTCCGGGCTTCCAGACCTCGCGGACCCAGGAAACTCTCCTCCCATGCGCTCGGAACGTCGCCATGCATCGAGGATGAGCTCATACGCCCACTGCCGCTGCCCGGCGTTGCACGACCCGCGTGCCACACTGTCCCCATGCCCCAGCATCCGACGGACCCGCGCCAGGCGCGACGCCTTCCTGAGACACTCGACGAGTTCCAGCGGGCTGAGGGGCATCCGCAGTTCCGCGTCGATGTCGAGCGCATTCGCTTCTCGCCCTACTACTCGCGGCTGTCCGCCGTGACGCAGGTGATCTCGCAGACCGGGGCGGGGCTGGCCGTGCACAACCGGCTCACCCACTCGATCAAGGTCGCAGCCGTCGCCCGCGCCATCGCCACGCACCTCTCGACCACGGATGACGAACGCGGACGCATCGTCGCCGAACTCGGCGGCGCGCATCCCGTCGTCGTCCAGGCGGCCTCTGCAGCGCACGATCTCGGTCATCCGCCGTTCGGCCACCTCGGCGAGCAGACGCTCGATCACCTCGCCCGCGACCGGTTCGGACTGACCGAGGGCTTCGAGGGCAACGCGCAGACCTACCGCATCCTCACCCGACTCGACGAGCACGACCGTCCAGGCGTCGGCCTCAACCTCACCGCCGCTGTGCGCGCGGCCGTGCTGAAATACCCGTGGCTTCGCGGCCAGGGCGGCACCCGTCGGGGAGGTGCGAGCAAGTTCAACTACTACGCGATCGATCAGCAGGATGCCCGCAGCGCTCTGTCCGCCTACCCGCTGATCGAGCCGGGTCAGCAGACCGTCGAGTGCTCGATCATGGACATCTCCGACGACATCGCCTACTCGCTGCACGACCTCGACGACTTCTACCGCGCCGGCCTGCTCAACCCCGCGACGCTGTCGGCCGAGTTCCGGTCGTGGCATCGCGATCTCGCCCGGCTCCGGGCATCCGACATCGAAGTGCTGCAGGCCGACACCCGCACGCCCGGCCACTCCCTCGAACTGCTCTGGCGCCGCCTGCAGAGCAAGGATGCCTGGATCGCCGACACCGACGCGTTCAGCGAGGCCGTAGCGAAGGTCTCGTCAGAGGTGATCGACGGCCTCGTCGCCGAGCCGTTCGACGGATCGCTCGCCAGCGAGCGCGGCCTCGCCCGCTTCACGACGGCGTGGATCGCCCGCCTGCAGTCGTCGATCGAGGTGCACCCGCACCCCGACATCCGCTGCGGCCACGTCAGCCTCAGCCGTCAGACGTGGCACGAGGTCGCGGTGCTGAAGTTCCTGCACGAGCGGTTCATCCTCGAGCGGCCCGACCTCACCGTCTACCAGCGTGGACAGGCGAACGTGCTCGTGCGGCTCGTCGACGGTTTCGCCGCCTGGCTCGACGACCCGCACGACGCCCGGCGCGCGCCACGTCGCCTCATCGACCTGGTCGACCTCGCCACCGACGACTACCGCGAGCTGCGAGCCGACTCCCTCGAGCTGGTGGAGGCGGATGCCGACCTCGAGCGCCTGGGCCGCGGCCGCGGCATCATCGACTACGTCGCATCTCTCACCGACGCCCAGGCGTCATCGCTCGACGCGCTGCTCGCCGGCCAGACCGAGCGGCTGTGGGACGCCGGGCAGGGACTCTGACACATGTGGATCGGGTGGATGGAGTTCGACATCCTGCTCGGCGACGTGCACTCACTGAAGGAGAAGCGCAGCATCCTCCGCCCGCTCATCGCCGACCTCTCGCGCCGCGCCGAGGCGGCGGTCGCCGAGGTCGGCTCACTCGACCTGCATCGGCGCGCGCAGATCGGCATGTCGGTGGTCGGTGCCGACGCGGCGCACGTCCGCGACGTGCTCGACCATGCCGAACGGATGCTGGCAGAGCAGCATCCCGAGATCACGCTCCTGTCAGCCGGGCGAGGGCTGCACTCCAGCGAGGACTGAGCCCGCCGAGGAGCGATGCGACAGGCCGAGAATCAGACCATTCCGTCGTCCGGGCCAGGGGCGCGCGTGGAGCGACGGGTCTCATAGCTGCCGTCAGGCGCCGCATCCGTGCGCGTGACGACGTCGGTGCGGCGTCGACGGGCCATCATCACGATGCCGACGAGGAACACGACGACACCCGCACCCATCAGGATGTACCCGATCAGATCGAGGTCTGCCCACGCGACGTCGACGTTCAGCGCGAACGTGAGGATGGCGCCGATGACGAAGAGAACGATTCCGGTTCCGATGCTCATTGCTGGACTCCTTCCGTGCGCGGCGGTAGCCGCGGCGTTCCCTCCACACTTGCGGAACGGCAAGGCCGGGCACAGGGGGTTGACAGAGCAGTGACCTGTCCGGGTAGGTCCTAGGCCGGCGTTCCGTCCACCGACCGCTGCACCGGCGGCCGCAGCACGAGTGTCACCACGATCAGCACCAGGATGCCGGCGGTGAGCGTCACCGGAATCGGCAGCACCGGGTCGAGCAGCACCAGCAGCGCCCCCACCGGCATGACGGTGTTCACGACGGGGTCGGCGAGGTCGCGGATGGCGACGAACCATACGCTCAGCAGGAAGACCGCGATCGGCACCGTGACCGTGAACGACGCGGCGAGCGCGCTGAGGTCGGACGCTCCGGTCATCCGGTCGATCTCGACTTCGATTCCTGTCGAGAAAGCCGCTGCCGACGCGAAGATGAAGTAGTGCGTGTAGCCGTAGCGCAGCGAGCGCGGCAGCGAGGTGATCGCGAGGTGATGCGGGGGCCAGAAGTAGATCCACCACATCGCCGCTGTCGCCACGAGCGTGAGAGCGGCGATCGCGATCAACGGACCAAGCGAATCGACTTTCTCGACCGCGCCGATGATCGCATTCGCCGAGGCGAGCAGACTCTCGCCCAGCACGATCAGCGTGAACAGGCTGTAGCGCTCGGTGATGTGGTGCGGATGCCAGGGTGTCGTGCCCCGCAGCTCGGCGATCACCGGCACCGCGATCTCGATCAGCACGAGCACGATGAATGCGGCGATCTGCCAGTCGGCGGGCACGAACAGGAATCCCACCCACAGCACCTGCGCTGCGCCGATCCCGACGGCGTACAGCTGCGTCGCCCGGCGCGCCTCCCCCGCCGACCGCGACGCCCGCAGCCACTGTGCGATCATCGCGACGCGCATCACGATGTACCCGACGACGACCACGGTGAAGTCGGCCTCGCCGAACGCCGGTCCGATGCCGGCCGCCAGCACCAGCACGCCCGCCATCTGCACGAAGGTCAGCACGCGGTACAGCCAGTCGTCGGTGCCGAACGAGGTCGCGAACCAGGTGAAGTTCATCCAGGCCCACCAGATGCCGAAGAACACCATCAGATAGGTGACCAGACCGTCGACGTGGCCGTCGGCGAGTTCGTGGTGCAACTGCGAGGATGCCGTACTCACCGCGACCACGAACACGAGGTCGAAGAACAGCTCAAGAGAGCTGGCGACGCGGTGCGGCTCGCGCGGGTCGCGCGGCAGCATCCGAGTCAGGTGGAACCGGCCCGCCGCATTCTCGCTCACGCGCTCAGAATAGCGAGCGTCAGAGCTCCCCGGGGCGCATGGCCTCCGTGTCGATCGCGCGCAGCACCCGCATGGTCGCCGTGTCGACGGACGGCTCTGCCGGGGCATCCGACGTCTTGCGCCGTCGCGGCGCGTACACGACCAGCGCATGGAACAGGAACCGGGCGAAGAAGGCGACCACCAGCGAGATCGCCGTCGCGAGCACGCTGGAGATGTGCCAGCTCTCGACCATCCATGCCATCACCGGAATGCGCAGCGCCGCCTCGATGCTGTTGAACGATGCGGATGCTGCGAACCGCACCCACAGCCGTGAGGCGTCGTGGCGCTCGGCGCGGAAGACGAACAGCTCCTGCAGCACGAAGTTGCCGATGATCGTGACGGCCGCGCCGATGACGGCCGCCGGCACGTAGTCCATGCCCGCGTGGGTGAGGGCCCACATGATGCCGATGTTGGCGATCGCGCCGATGCCGCCGATCAGTGCGAACAGGCCCATCTTGCCGAACCGCAGCCGGGCGAGATGCACGAGGAACGTCCACCCCTGCCGCAGGCTCGCCTTCGATGAGCCGTGCTGTCTGGCGCCGAACTCCATCGGCACCTCGGCGATCCGAAGGTCGTGCCGCTCGCCCGCTCGCACGAGGATCTCAAGCAGGATCTTGAAGCCCTGCGGACGCAGCACGCCGACGTCGATGCGCGCGCGGTTCACCAGGAAGAACCCGGTCATCGGGTCGGTGCTGCGCCACAGCCGGCGCAGGAACATCGCCTTGGTGATCGCCGTCGCCGCCTTCGAGACGCCGAGGCGCATCGTGGTGCCGAGACCCGCCGAGTCGCCGCCGCCGATGTAGCGCGACGCCGCCACGACGTCGGCATCGCCGCGCGCGAAGCGCTGCAGCATGGCCGGGATGAGTTCGGGCGGATGCTGCAGATCGCCGTCCATGACGACGCAGACGTCATGCGTCGCCTCGTTCAGGCCGAGGACGACCGCGCCGCCGAGCCCGCCGGTGTTGTGCTCGCGATGGATCACGCGGACGGGAAGAGGAGCGGATGCCGCCACCCGCGCGATCTCGTCGGCGGTGCCGTCTGAGCTGTCGTCGACGAAGAGGATCTCGGCGTCGAACGCGGCGAGCGCCGTGGCGGTGCGCTCGATGAGCTCGGCGACATTCGCGCGCTCATTGAAGGTGGGCACGATGACGGTGACAGGGGCCACAGGGACAGCACTCACGTGTTCTCCTCCCCCGGTACAGCGTGCGATGCAGCATCCATCGTTTCACGTGATGCTATGCCCTGCGGAGCCGACGCCCTCGCGCGGCTTTAGGCTGGAACCATGAGCACCCCCGCATCCGACACCATCACCATGTTCGGCGCCGAGTGGTGCGGCGACTGCCGCCGCACCAAGAAGCAGCTCGACGGACTCGGCATCGAGTACACCTACGTCGACCTCGTCGCCGACCCGGCGGCCGCTGACGTCGCCAAGGAGATCTCGGGTCGCATGAACATCCCGGTGGTCGTGTACCCCGACGCCAGCCACCACGTGGAACCGTCGAACGCCGACGTCGAGGCCAAGCTGCGCGAGCTCTCGCTGATCTGATCCGGCATCCGCGTCGCGGGCGGCGAGATCTCGCCGCAAACGACATGGAACCGAATACCACCGCGTCGTACACTGGGTACCATCCCCGAAGGAGACGATGATGACTCAGGATGCGCCCGCGAAGACGGTGAAGCCCGTGAAGACGGCGAAGAAGGATGCCAAGGCATCTGCGACCCCGACTCTGGACGACGCCGAGCGCGCTGACCTCGACGCGCGGATCGCCGACCTGCACAAGGGCGCTCGCACGTGGTCGAGCCTCACGCTCTCCCAGCGGGTGACGCTGCTGAAGGCGCTCCGCACGAGCGTCGCGGCGGCAGCGGATGACTGGGCGAACACCGCCGCCGACTCAAAGGAGCTGCGCGCGAACCACCCGCTGCGCGGCGAGGAGTGGCTGAGCGGGCCGTATTCGGTGCTCGGCGCGCTGGATGCCTACGCCGACACGCTGTCGAAGCTCGCCGACGGCCGCAGCGCCCTCGACGGCATCACCGTCGGCCGCGCCCCCGGCGGACGCACTCGCATCGATTCCTTCCCGCTGACCACCAGCGACAAGTTCCTGCTGTCGGGGTACACCGGCGAGGTCTGGCTGCAGCCCGGCATCACGCCCAACACCGCGCGTCAGGATGCGGGCCTCGCCCAGCTGACCCCGGATGCCCCCGGCGGCGTCGGTCTGGTGCTCGGCGCCGGCAACATCACCTCGATCCCCGTGCTCGACGTGTTCTACGAACTGCTCGCCCACAACCGCGTGGTGCTGCTGAAGGTCAATCCCACGCAGGACCCGCTGGTGCCGGTCTACGAGCGCGCGCTCGCCCCGCTGATCGCCCCCGGCTTCCTGCGGATCGTGCGCGGGGGTGCCGCGGTCGGCTCCTACCTGACCGGTCACGACGACATCGATCACGTGCACATCACCGGAGCCGCCGCGACGTTCGACGCGATCGTGTGGGGCACGGGTGATGCGGGCAAGCGCCGTCGCCGCGAGAACCGGCCGCAGCTGAAGAAGCCGATCACCGCCGAGCTGGGTGGCGTGTCGCCGATCATCGTCGTCCCAGGCCAGTGGACCGATGCCGACCTCACCTTCCATGCCGAGCACATCGTCACGATGCGCTTGCAGAACTGCGGACACAACTGCATCGCGGGGCAGGTCGTGATCATGTCGCGCGACTGGGCGCAGGCCGAGCAGTTCCGCACCGCGCTGCGGCGCGCGTACGCATCGGCGCCGGAGCGCCCGATCTGGTACCCGGGGTCGCCCAAGCGCATGCAGCAGGCCGCAGAGGACTATCCGGACGCCCTGGTGCTCGCCGATCGCCTGCTCGTCGAGATCGATGGGGAGTCGGATGCCACGGCCCTGCAGTCCACCGAGTACTTCGCCCCTGTGCTTGGCGTCGTCGAGCTGGGCGGCACCGGCCAGGACTTCTTCGAGGCGGCCATCGCGCACGCCAATGACCAGCTGGCCGGCACGCTCGGCGGCAACATCATCATCGACCCGGCGACCGAGAAGGCGATGGGCGCCGGTTTCGAGCGCGCCATCACCGAATTCCACTATGGGTCGATCGCGATCAACGCCTGGACTGCGCTCGGGTTCATCGTCCCGACCATGACCTGGGGCGCCTACCCTGGCAACTCGATCGACGACGTGGGCAGCGGCATCGGCGTCGTGCACAACGCGCTGCTGCTGGACGGCGTCGAACGCTCAGTGGTGCGCGGCCCGTTCCGGCCGTTCCCGCGGTCGCTGCCGGTCGTCAACGGCGGCGGGCGCTTCAGCATCCTGCCCAAGCCCCCGTGGTTCGTCTCGGCGCGCACCGGGGCGCAGGTCAGCGAGGGCATGACGAAGTTCCGTGCGGACGGCGGGATGCTGGGTCTGGCCCGCACGCTGCTCGCGGCGCTGCGCGCCTGACGCCGGGCGATCCCGGGCTAGAGCTGGTCGCCGGGGATGGCGAAGGTGTCGCAGACTCCGAGGCCGTTCTGGTAGCCGTTGGCGAACCAGTACTTGCGCTGCTCGCTGCTGCCGTGAGTGAAGCTCTCGGGGCTGACGAACCCTCCTGATTGCTGCTGGATGTGATCGTCGCCCACGACGTAGGCGGCGTTGACAGCATCCGACAGCTGCTGCTCCGTCGGCGGCTTCAGGAACGGCACCCCGTTGTCATCCTTCTGCTTCGAGACGTCCCCCAGCCAGGCGCCGGCGTAGCAGTCGGCCTGCAGCTCGGTCCGAACGCCGTTGCTGTCCGGTCCGGTGCCGTTATTGGGGTACTTGCGCATGACGCCGGTGATGTTCTGGATGTGGTGACCCCACTCGTGCCCCACGATGTACAGCTGCGCGAGCTCGCCTGCCGACGCGCCGAACTGCTGGCGCATGATGGCGAAGAAGTCCGGATCGATGTACACGCCCTGCTCGGGCGGGCAGTAGAACGGTCCGACCGCGTTCGAGGCCGTGCCGCACTGCGTCGGCGTCTGCCCCTCGACCACGGTCATCGTCGGCGCGACGTACCCGTCGACGTGGTCGGCCCAGTAGTCGTTGAGCACGACCTCGGCACCCGCCATGCGGCAGTCGTCGTTGGTGTTGGCGTCCTCACCGGTCTTGCATTCGACGAGGGTGCCCTGCTCACTCGCCGATCCGCCAGATGGCGCACCTCCGCCGCCACCGACCAGTCCCGACAGATCGACGCCGAGCACCGGGCCCAGAAGCAGAGCGAGAATACCGATCACGCCGACACCGACACCGCCACCGATGGCGGCATTGCGCCCGCGGCGTCGGGTGGTGTTGCCCGAGATGTCAGCGTTCGGATTGAAGGTCATAGAGACAAAATAGCGCTGATGCCGTCGGATGCCCGCAATAGGCTTTCAGACATGGCGACGACGATCACGATCACAGGGGCCGGCGGACAGATCGGCTACGCGCTGCTGTTCCGCATCGCGGCGGGCGACATGCTGGGGCCCGATGAGAAGGTGCGACTGCGACTGCTGGAGATCCCGCAGGGATTGGGCGCCGCTGAGGGCGCCGCGCTCGAACTGCAGGACGGCGCGTTCGGGCTGCTGGAGCACGTCGAGGTCACCGACGATCCGGCAGTCGGATTCAATGGTGCGAACATCGCGCTGCTCGTCGGCGCCCGCCCCCGAGGGCCCGGCATGGAGCGCGGAGACCTGCTGGCCGCCAACGCCGGCATCTTCGGCCCGCAGGGCGCCGCGATCGCTGCACACGCAGCATCCGACATCCGCGTGACGGTCGTGGGCAACCCCGCCAACACCAACGCGCTCATCGCGGCCTCTGCCGCAGACGGCGTCCCGGCCGAACGGTTCACGGCGCTGACCCGTCTGGATGAGAACCGCGCCCGCGCGCAGCTCGCCCTCACCCTCGATGCGCCGGTGAGCAGCATCCGACGTGTGCCGATCTGGGGCAATCACTCGGCGACGCAGTTCCCCGACATCTCGCATGCGACGATCGAAGGCCGTCCGGCAGCCGAGGCGCTGCGCGAACGGGTCGGCGACGTGCAGGCGTGGCAGGAGCAGACATTCATCCCTCGCGTCGCGAAGCGCGGCGCCGAGATCATCCAGGTGCGCGGGTCATCGTCGGTGGCATCCGCTGCGAACGCGACGATCGAGCACACGCGCGATTGGGTGCGCGGTACGGATCACTGGACCAGCGCTGGCGTCGTATCGCACGGCGAGTACGGGGTGCCGGAGGGTCTGGTGTCGTCGTTCCCGGTGCGCTCGGTCGATGGCGCCTGGCAGATCGTCGACGGGCTCGAGCTGGACGAATGGGCTCGGACGCGAGTGGATGCCTCGGTCGCGGAGCTGATCGAGGAGCGCGACGCGGTGCGGGCGCTCGGCATCCTCTAAGCACGGACATGCGAAAGGCGGCCGGCGCGATGTGCGCTGGCCGCCTCTCGTGGAACTGCGGTGGTTCAGCTGCCGGCGAGCTGCTGATCCAGGTCCTGGATCGCACGCATCATGCCCAGCAGCGACTCCGACATGTCATTGATGCCATCAACAGCACCCTTCAGACCCGTCGTCAACTCGCCATAGCCCTCACCGAACTTGCCCGACGCGTGCTGCGTCTTGAAGTCCTCACCCAGCAGAGTGTCCACCTGACCCTTCAGGGTGTCCAACTGCCCCTGAATGTCATCACGAGCCTGAGACAGCGAAGACGCCACCTGCTCCATCTCCGCATAAGACGCACCGAAATCGGCCATCGTCAACACCTCCGAAAATCGTTGAGACCGGACCAACCCGGCCCGACACCCACAACACTACGGAAAACCACAACCACCCGTCGATGGGGAGAACTCCCCATCACACTCAGGCAGAATGGATGATGGAGGTGCGGCGATGACCGACGCGATGAACCAGACGGATCCCGGACTGGATGCTGCTCTGACGAGCCCGCTGCACCTGCCGCATGCTGCGGCGACGTGCCCCAAGTGCCTGTCTCATGCCGACCACGACTGGTGGTCGGCACAGCCCGAGGGTGCGCGACTGGTCGGACTGGTCGTGTCCCGCGAGGGGATGCCGTCTGTGACGCAGCAGCGCGACGACCTCACCCGGTTCGGCGTGCCGATCGAAGGTTTCCGCCACCCGGCTCCCGAGATCCTGGAGAGCTGGGGAGACCGACTCGCGCGGCTGATCGACACGCTGCAGCGCGGTGATGTGCTGGTGGTCGCGAACGTGCACGCGCTGGGCCGCGACCGCGACGAGGAGTCCCGCACTGTAGCGGAACTGCGCCGCAACGGGATCATGGTCAAGGTGCTCGGCCACCACGCGCGGCACCTCGCCGACGCCGAGGGCTGAGCGCCGATCGGTCGGCACTGAAAGGACGGCGCTGATCAGCGCCGCGACGGCTGGGCACCGCCGAGGAGCGTCTCGCGCAGCGATCCCCTGTGCTCCGCCGTGAAGTACGCGACGGCGATGAACTCGTCGAACAGTGCCAGCATGAGATTCTGCAGATCGCCCAGCGGGGTCGAGAAGCGCACCATCAGCATCCGCTTCGATTCGGGCACCGGCACCCAGTAGTCGACGATCAGTCGGGAGATCCCGTCCGACTCCCCGCCATCGGCGACCAGATCGACCCGGTGCGTGCGCAGGGCGGGGATGCCAGGACCGCGCACCTCGACCATCGAGCCGTGCGCAAGCGGATCGATCTGCTGCAGCCCCTCGGCCAACACCGCGAGCACCGCCTGCGGTGTCGTCCCGATGGCAGGGCTCATGCGCAGGTCGGCCGGCTCGAAGACCAGCAGCGTCACCGGCAACGGAGTGCCGTGCGCGATCTCGGTGGCGAACATGATGGCGCGGGCCTCGCCCTGCGCGCCCGCCACGACGGCCTCGTTCAGTTGCTGCCGCACTCTCGCGCGCTCGGCCGCACGATCGTCCGCGACTCCGACGGCGTCCGTCGCGATTCTGCGGATGGATGCCCGTGTCGCGTCCTCACCGGACAGATCGACCGAGAACCAGCGTCCAGGCAGCCGGAAGCGCAGCTCCGGACCGCTCACTCCGGTGCCGACCACTCGCCGTAGCGGGCCTTCATGCCGGTCAGGCTGACGCCACCCTGACCGGCGTTCGTCATGCCGAGCGGGCTGAGCTCTGCCGCCGCCGCCCTGAGGTCGACAGGATCCTCGCCATCGTGCGTCGTGACGCCGGCCACCAGCATGATCGTGTTCGGCTCCCACGGCAGCGACTGCCAGATCGCCTTGACGACGACATCCAGCTCGTCGCTCGTGAAGGGCTCTGCCGAATCGGTGACGATGCCGACGCTGAGCCGGTGCCCGAAGCCGTTGCGCGACCGCTCAAGGGAGTCCACTTCCACAACCCTCGGCACAGCCGTCGTCACGGCACTCGCCACGTCACCATAGTCCACAGTCGTCTCCTCTGTCTGGCCGCCGCCCGATGGCAGGATTCCGCAGCCTGCCAGTCCGCCGCTGAGCAGTGCCCCCGTCAGCGCCACCGCGAGCAGCCGGCGTCCGCCGGCACCCCATCGCCTCATGCTCATTCGCTCCAGTGGTAGTACGAGATGTCCGTGTACCCATCATCGTTGAAGAAGTTCGCGAGGTCAGGATGGGTCGCCTGCACGTCGGCGAGGTGCTCCTGATAGGTCTGCGAGTACTTGTCAGCGTTGTGTGCGCCGACATCCACGCCCAGCACCGGGTCCGCTCCTGGAGCATCGACGCGGATCGACGTCCAGTTCGATCCGTGTTCGATGCTGTCGAAGTCGCCGGTGATGGCGTCCAGTCGCGGCACAGGGTCGCCGTTGTGCTGCACTGAGACGACGTCGATGTCGTCGGGGATCGGCATGTGGTCGATGGGGGCGCCTGCTGCCACCACCGCCTGCCAGTTGTAGTCGGAGTTGTACGCGGCGAGATGCCCCGCCATGATGCCGCCCTGGCTGAAGCCGACGAGCATGACCGGGTCGTCAGGACCGACGCCTGCCTGTTCCATCGCCTCGAGCACGGCGCGCTCGTACTGCGTCTGCAGCGCCGGCGTCAGCATGAGGGCGAGGTTGCTGTCGAGGTCGTTGACGGCGCCCTTGTCACCGAACCGCGACAGCCACTCCTGTGTGCTCGGCAGGGTGACGGTGTAGTACCAGCCGTCCGGGCCGAGCACCTTCGTGATCTTCACGACGCTGTCGTCCTCGAGACCGAGCCCGTCGACCTCGCCCGCACCGTCGAGAACGTTCGCGAGGCTCGGATCGTCGGGGAGGTTCTTCTTCTTGGCGTCCGCGTATGGGTCGGCCTCGGTCACCTCCGGCGTGTCCTTGAGCACGTCGGACAGCACGCTCCAGATCAGGAAGGCGGCAAGAACGGCGGCGATCATGGCCCCGATGATGAGGCCGATCGTGCCGAAGAGGGCGCCGATCGCGACGATGAGCAGCAGCACGACGAGGGCGCCGAGGATCGCGATGATCGTGTCGGCGATCTTCTTCAGCAGGTCGACGACGTCCTGCAGGAAGTCGCCGATCCACTCGCCGATGCCGGCAAGGAAGTCGCCGATGTCAGAGAAGAACTCGCCGACGCCGTCCCAGAACCCCTCGTTGGTCGAGTCGATCGCCGCGTCGATCCTGCGGATCGCGACTTCGGCCGCCTCGTTCATGTCGTCTCGCGCGGCCTCGATGCGGTCGCGGGCCCCGTTCACGGCGGCGAGGGCGTTGTCGGCGGCGCGCTGCGCGCCCGGCACCTGATCGCTCAGCGAGGAAGGGTCTTCGGCAGCATCCACTCGATCGTTGAGGTCGTCCAGCGCCGAGTCGGCGCTGCGCTGCGCTGCGAGCGCGTCATCGAGGTCGCTCTGCGCGCGCTCCGCGCGATCGTGCGCGTCAGTCAGCGCGACCGCGTATTCGGTGATCGCATCGGCCGTGCCCTTGTAGCGGGGGTGGATGCGGTCCAGGTCGGAGGAGATCTGCTCGTTCTGCTCGTAGAGAGCGCGGACGGACTTGCCCTCGTCGTCCTGCACGATGCCGCGCAGTTCGCCGATCACGTCAAGGATGACGTCGGCCGAGGCGACAAGGGTCGCGGCGCGCGGGGTCAGCTCGTCCGGCCGACCGGGGAGGACAGTCATCTACTTCTCCCCTTCTTGTGCCATCTGCGTGTCGAGGTCGCGGAAGGTGTCGACGATCGCCTGCATGAAGTCGGCCTGCGAACGCAGGCTGTCGCGCAGATCCTCGCGAGCGATGTCCCACTTGCCGCCGAAGTCATCGATCTTGTCGCTGAGCCCGCCGTGGCCGGTGAGCGATCCGAGGTCGTCGGCGAACGCCTCGGCCTGATCGAACGTCGTCGCGAGGCCCTTCGCCGCCTGCGCAGTGCTTTCGAGTCGGTCGAGATCCATGCGGACGTCGGTCATGATCCTGCACCGCCCTCGTTCACCGCGGCGCTCCGCTGCGCAGCGGCCGCCCGCAGTGCGGTGCCGAGCGCGGCGTCGGCCGCACGCACCTCTTCGCGCAGCGCGGCGGCATCGGCAGCGGATGTGGGAATGCGCACCGTCAGCCCTGCCAGGGCGGTCCTCAGCACCTCATCCGACATCGTGTGACTCCTTCATCGCATCCGACCCGATCGCTCGTCCTCCGCTGAGGACGCGCGAGGGGCCGACCGAACCGGTCGGCCCCTCGGCACTGTTCTGCGCGGTGGTTCAGCTGCCGGCGAGCTGCTGATCCAGATCCTGGATCGCACGCATCATGCCCAGCAGAGACTCCGACATGTCATTGATGCCATCAACAGCACCCTTCAGACCCGTCGTCAGCTCGCCATAGCCCTCACCGAACTTGCCCGACGCGTGCTGCGTCTTGAAGTCCTCACCCAGCAGAGTGTCCACCTGACCCTTCAGAGTGTCCAACTGCCCCTGAATGTCATCACGAGCCTGCGACAGCGAAGACGCCACCTGCTCCATCTCCGCATAAGACGCACCGAAATCGGCCATCGTCAACACCTCCGAAAATCGTTGAGACCGGACCAACCCGGCCCGACACCCACAACACTACGGAAAACCACAACCACCCGTCGATGGGGAGAACTCCCCATCGATCGCGATCAGGCCCAGCGCTCGCCCGCGCGCACGGCTGCGGCTTCGAACCGCTCCACCGTTGCGCGGTCGGCGGCCGGAGTGAACCCCTCGAAGTGCGACGATGCCAGCACATCAGCGGCGGATTCCTCCACGAGAGAGAGCCCGTAGGGCGTCACCGGTCCGAGCAGGGCGCCGACGGCGCCCGCCGCACCCGCGAACAGCCAGCGCCTCGTGGCGAACTGCCGGTCGCCCTCGCGCTGCAGCAGTGCGACGGTGATGCCGGCGCCGAGTTCGTCGGTCTCGATCACCTCGGCAGTGGGCGGGAGCACGGCATCCCGAGACCACAGATACTCCGCCTGCTCCGCCTCGCTGAGTGCGTCCTCGGAGACGGTGATGGTGAGCGGGGCGAGCACGGCCGCGTCGACAGAGGCGACCAGCAGGATGCGACGCTCTGGAGTGGCCAGGCGGGTCAAGTCGACCAGTGCCTTCGCCACCCGGTCGATGGCGGCCTCGTCGAGGTCGGCGCGTGCGCCGAAGGCGTGTGCCGTGTCGTCTGCCCACGGGGTCGGGTCACCGGGCGGCGGCTCGATCGGAATGCAGCGGTTCTCGTCATAGACGATGTCGAGGGAGATCACGGTGCTCCGATCACTTCACCCAGGTGAACGATGCCACGTGGGTGTCGAACAGCAGGTTCCAGGCCAGCAGAGACGGGTCGTCCTCTGGCAGGTCGACGGCGTGTGCGACGTTGACGACCCACTGCACCGCGCGCGTGCGCCGCGAACCCGGCACCGGCGTCATGTAGTTGAGCATCGTCGTCGCGACCTTCTCGCCGTCCAGAGTGACCTCGCGTCGCTCGCTCCAGCGGACGAAGCGCTCGTCGCCGCCCAGCGGCTGCGCGGCGTGGTTCACGATGGCGTCCTCGACGATGGCATCCAGCGGCAGTTCGGGCGTGGCATCCCGGCGCATCCCGACAAGGCTCGCGGCGCCGAGCACCCAGGTCGGAGCCGATTCGCCTGCCAGCGCGTAGCAGAACGCGTTCTGGCGGCGCAGGTTCGCCAGCGTGTCTCGCACCTGCTGCGCCAGGTGACGCGCGAGGTCTGCACGTCCCGCGGACTGCAGTCGCGTGCTCGCCTGTGCGACGAGTGCGTGCTCGTCGTCCTCGCCGAGGTCGTATGCCTGCCAGCCCGCCGGGATCAGCATGCGGTACGGGGGGATCAGCGAGCCGCTGGACGTGCCGCCGAGAAGCTCGTTGCGAAGGTCACCCATGTGATCAGCCTCTCACGCCGTCAGACCATGAACGGTTCGGGCGTCCTGGATCCAGGGGCGCCTGGCGCCTGAATGACATAGTCGGGGTCGACCTGGAACGGATTCTGGTCCGGATCGAACGCGTTGCCCCACGCACCCTCTGCGGTGTCCTTGATCATGCCGACGATGCCGAACTGCGTCGCCCACACCGTGCTGACGGTGTCGAGCGCGTCGATCCCGCGCGATCCCATGTTCAGCCAGTCGTCGGCACCCTTGCCCGAGAGGAACTCGGTGGTGAACTTGCCGACGCCGCCCCAGAAGCCGGAACCCTTGAGAGCGTTCAGACCCGTCGCCCAGTTCTTGACGCTGCCCGCGCCCTGACCGGTGAGGCGGATGAAGTCATCGCTGAACTGCGTCATGACGCTGCCGCCGCGCAGCCCCTTCGCGGCCGGACCGATGAAGGGCACGATCCCGATGATGGCGAAGGTGAGGTCGAGCCAGTCGCCGTCGCCGATCGCGAATTTGGATATCTGCACGATGAGGGTCGCGATGGCGACGATCGCCGCCAGTGCACCGATGATCGGGCCGCCGATGACGATGGCGAGAACCGCCAGGACGATGCCGGCCACTGCGAGGACATCCGCGAGGAAGTCCAGCAGCCCCTTCATGTCGTCCTTCCAGGAGTCCTCGATCTTCCCGGAGACGCCCTCCTTGATGCGGGTGGACGCGTTGGTGAACGCTGTGTGCCAGTCGTCCCACTCGTCGTCGTACCGACCGGCGGCCTCGTCCCAGTCCGCCTTCTTCGCTGTCGCGGCTCCGCGCGCATCCTGTGCGTTCTCGGATGCCGTGTCGTAGGCGTCCTTGTCGTCCTGATCGGCGTCATCGTCAGGCTTGCGCCACGGCACTGCGCCTTCGGCGGAATCCGCGTCCCGGCTGAGCTGGTAGTACTCGCGCCAGAGCTGCTCGAGGCTGGTGACCAGCGGTCCCATCGCGTTCTTGGCCGACTCGAGGTCGGTGCCGTACTGGGAGATGTGCGGGCCCACGGCCAGGTACAGCGCGCTGGCCTTGTCGAGGTCCTTGCTCACCTCACCGGCGATCTCGCGGATCTTCTCGACCGCGTCGCCCTCCATGTCGGCGCCGTCATCGACCAGGCGGGAGATCAGGCGCCACGATGCGGCCATGTCGTTCCCGAGATCCGTGATCTGCTGGCCGCGCGTGGAGACCTCATCGGCGTCGCCTTCGACGACCTCGATCGGATGCCCGTCCGGTGAATAGGGCATGTAGGGCATGACCATCAGCTGTTCCCCCCGTCATCGAACTTCGACGCTGCGTCAGTGTCGAAGTCCTTGAAACCCTGCACGACGTCGTCGACGTGGTCGGCGAGCCCCTTGCAGTTCTCCATCAGATTCTTGCGGCGGTCGTCCCACCTGCCCTCGAAGTCGTCAGCGGCATCGTGCAGCTGGTTCTCGCCGTAGGGGCGACCGACGGCGCCCTGGA
Organism: Microbacterium sp. H1-D42; assembly: GCF_022637555.1. NCBI lineage: Bacteria > Bacillati > Actinomycetota > Actinomycetes > Micrococcales > Microbacteriaceae > Microbacterium > Microbacterium sp. H1-D42. The sequence goes on from NZ_CP093342.1 coordinate 3,110,567, forward strand.
GCTCACGCCGCCGCGAACCGGCGTGCTCGAACTCGTCGACGACGCTGCGCAACTGCGTGACGAGCTGCTGCAGCTCGTCGAACTTGACCTTGACTCCCACCGGACGCCCTCCTTGTGACCCGACCCGTTCAGCCTAAGACGATGATTCATGAGTGTGCGATGGGGACCATTCCCCATCGCACACACTCAAGAATCAGGTTGTGGTTCAGCTGCCGGCGAGCTGCTGATCCAGGTCCTGGATCGCACGCATCATGCCCAGCAGCGACTCCGACATGTCATTGATGCCATCAACAGCACCCTTCAGACCCGTCGTCAACTCGCCATAGCCCTCACCGAACTTGCCCGACGCGTGCTGCGTCTTGAAGTCCTCACCCAGCAGAGTGTCCACCTGACCCTTCAGGGTGTCCAACTGACCCTGAATGTCATCACGAGCCTGAGACAGCGAAGACGCCACCTGCTCCATCTCCGCATAAGACGCACCGAAATCGGCCATCGTCAACACCTCCGAAAGTCGTTGAGACCGGACCAACCCGGCCCGACACCCACAACACTACGGAAAACCACAACCACCCGTCGATGGGGAGAACTCCCCATCGATCGCGATCAGGCCAGCCGCTCTCCTTCGACCAGCGGCATCTGCACCGTCACCTGGCGTCCTGCCTGTACGAAGATGCCTCGCCCCTCGGGGAAGTCGGTGCGCTTGACCTTCGGGAAGGGCACCTTGAACACCGAGTCGCCGTCGAACGCGTCGGGCTTCAGGATGATGCCCTTGCGTCCGGATTTGAAGTCGCCGATGAAGCCGAAGCCGCTGGTGACCTGCGTCACGTCCGCATCGCCGACCAGGAAGTGATCGCTGCGGTTGATCGCCTGGAACAGCGCCTTCATCTCGCGCTCGGCCGGACTGTCGGCGAACTGGGGCACATCCTCGATGACGACCATCAGGCGCATCGGGATCGACTCGTCGGCGGCGAGCTCGGCGATCTCCTTCGCCAGTTCCTTCGCGTCGTCCGGTGTGACCGCGCTGCGGGTCCAGTCGGCCCAATCCTTCAGCTGCGCTCGGCGACCGCCGAAGTGGAACAGCTTCACCTCTGGGTCGAATCGGCGCATCGACGTGATCATGGCCTTCAGTGCATTGGTCTTGCCAGACAACGGCGGGCCGGCCACGACGAACGTGCCGACCGGATCGAAGTCGCGCGCCGACAGGGTGTCTTCGGCGATGCCGAGAACAGGGAAGTCCCCGACGCGGTCGGGCAGCTGCCGCACCGACAGCCTGGTCGGGAGCGCACCGATCTCGGCCACCTCGCGGGCCCCGGCGGCACGCAGGTCGGCGGCGAGCTTTTCGAGCAGCTTCGTCTGCTCCGCCACATTCGGCGTACCGCCCAGCGTGGCGATCTGCGTCTCGAGCCCGTCCATGATGGCGCGCCCAGGAGCGGAGCGCTCATCGAGCACGTCCTTCGGGGCGTTCAGCATGCCGTATGCGGACTCGTCAGCCAGGCGCAGCACCACACGGCGCGACACGTTCGCGCTGACGGCTGTTGGCACCGAGCCGCCACGATCCGCGGTGGCGATCACGTGCACGCCCAGCGGGCGGCCCTCGCCGAGGATCCGCATGAACGTCTGGTAGAACGGCATCCGCGCTGTCGTCGACTCCCACTCCGAGCGGAACTGCGCGAATCCGTCGATCAGCAGCAGGATGCGCGACTCGTCGCGCCCTGTGAGCTCGCGGTACTCGGTGAGGCTCGCGGCGTTGGCCGTGCTGAAGCGCTTGCCCCGGTCATCGAGCACCCGAGCCAGCGAGCGCAGGATGCGCTGCACGCGCTCCGCGTCGTCACCGGCGATGATCGACCCGACGTGCGGCAGGTTCTCGAGCGTGCGCAGCGAGCCGGAGCCGAAGTCCAGGCCGTAGACCTCGACGTGGGATGCCGGATCGTAGCCGGCGGCGATGGCCATCGTGCGCAGCACGGTCGACTTGCCGGACCCGCTGGTGCCGTAGATCAGCAGCGAGCCGTCCTTGTCGGGCAGGAAGTACGTCGGCTCCTGCATCTGACGGGAGGGCACATCCATCTTGCCGAGCAGGATCTCGCCGTCGCCGCGGAGCGGCAGATCGCGCAGATCGACGGCGTGCTCGAGGTCGTCGAGCCACGGTCGCCGCGGCGCGGGGATGCCCGCCTGCTCTGAGGCCTTGACCAGCGATGCGACGATGCGCTTCTGGTCGGTCGGCCCCAGATCCTCATCGTGTGAATCGGATTCGGGCTCCTGGTCGGCCTCCCACAGCTGGGTGGAGCCGAAGCGCAGCTCGGCGACCTTCACCTCGGCGGCCCGCACCTCGTCGGTAGTCCATCCACCGGCATATGCCGACTGGAACGGCACGAGTCGCCCTGGGCCCGTCTTCGCGATGCCGCGACCGGGGATCGAGGGCGGGAACGACGCGGCCACCGGATCGTCGACGACGTCCTTCGAATCCGACTCGTCAGCCATGCGCAGCGCGACACGCAGGTTGGTGTTGGCGCGCAGGTTGTCCTTGATGACACCGGCGGGGCGCTGGGTGGCCATGATGAGGTGGATGCCGAGCGAGCGACCGCGCTGGGCGATGTCGACGACACCGTCGACGAACTCGGGCACCTCGCCGGCGAGCGCAGCGAACTCGTCGATGACCAGCACCAGTGCCGGTGGGGTATCGGGGTCGCGGCGCTTCTCGAGCTCGAGCAGGTCCTTGGCCTTCTTGCGGTTGAACAGGTGCTCACGGTGGTGCAGCTCGGCGCGAAGGCTGGTGAGCGCGCGGCGCACCAGGTGCGGGCTGAGGTCGGTGACCAGGCCCACGGTGTGCGGCAGGTCGACGCAGTCGGCGAACGCCGAGCCGCCCTTGTAGTCCACGAACAGGAAGGTGACCCTGTCCGGGCTGTGTGCCGCCGCCATGCCGAGCACCCAGGCCTGCAGGAACTCGCTCTTTCCGGCACCGGTCGTGCCGCCGACGAGCGCGTGCGGCCCCTGCGTGCGCAGGTCGAGCGTCATGGCATCCGTCTGCGACTGCCCGATGATCGCACGCAGGTTGCCGGCCTTCTTCAGCCGGGACTGCGGCGCACCGGAGCGGTCGATGATCGTGTTGTTCTGTCGCCAGCGGTCGATGACCGCGGCGGGGTCGGATGCCACGTCAGTGCCGACCAGCGAGAGGAACATCACGGAGCCGGGAATGTCGGAGGAGTCCTCGACGACGGTGCTCGAATCGACCACAGGGGCGAGGCGCTTGGCGAACATGGTCATGTAGGCGTGCGAGACGCCCTCGACCTGCACGTGCTCGTAGTCGAGGCCGTTGCGGACGGTGCCCACGGTGGCGTTCGCGAGCCCGCCGGTGACATCGATGAAGCTGCGGCACGCCGCCGGCAGTGCCTCGACGACCGGTGCGACGAACAGTCCGTAGACGCCGACGTCGGCGCCGCGCTCGAGGATCTGGGTGAGCCGGGCACGGTCGACCGGTGCATCGTTGGTGACGATCACGAGCACGGCGGTCTGACCGGGGAAGCTGGCCTCTTCAGCCGCGCGCTTGACGTCGGTGCCGTAGTAGGTCGGATCCCAGTCGTCGCCGTACGGCGGGCGGGGCGAGCTCGCCGCCTTCGCGCGACGCATGACGATCTCCTCGAGCCCGCTCAGCAGGGCGGCGCCGGTGGATGCCGAATCGGCCAGCGGCACGTCCTTGAACGGGTTGCGCTCACTGGAGGTGTGCGGCAGCCACTTCAGCCAGTCGAGTTCCTCGGCCCAACCTGGTTCGGTGAGCGCCACGGCGACGAGCTCGTTGGGCGAGTGCATGCCGAACAGCTGCACGGCGAGCCCGCGCAGGGCGTCGCTGGCGACCGAGGTGGGGCCGGCGACGCCGATCGAGCCGACGCTCTGCAGCGACTCGAGGATCGGCACGTCGTCGATCATCTTGTATCGCTCATCGAGGCGATCGACGCGCTCGACATACTCCACCAGCGCTTCGGGGGTCTCGGCGCGCTTGATGTGCGTGCGCGATTCGTCCTCGCTCACTCCGAGTCGCACGGCGAGGAAGTTCCAGTGCTCCGGCCTGCGGGTCCACAGCATGGGACCAAGGCGCATCGCCTCGTCGAAGACGACGGCGACGGCCGGCACTTCGCTCTGGCGCACCTCGCGTTCGCGGGGATGCGCGTGGTAGAGCTTCTCCTCGAGTCGCTCGAACTGCTCCTCGAACGACTCCACCTCCTGCCGGAGCCGCTGACCGATGTTGGTCTTCTGCGAGATGAAGTTTCCGAACATCATCATCGGCGACATGACCATGATCAGCAGCGATCGCGGGTTGTCGAAGATGAAGAACATCGCCGCGCCCAGCAGGATCGGGGCGACCAGCATCGGCCACGGGAACAGCCGCTGCACCTGGTCCTTGGGGTAGCGCGGCTCGTCCAGATCCTCGCCCACGTAGCGTTCTTCGACGCGCGGGCTGCGGTTGAACAGCAGCGCCCCACCGCGCTCGAGCACCGGGTCGACCTCGGCTGACCCGTCGAAGTCGCTGACCAGGCGCACCACCAGTTCGCAGTCGCCGATCGTGAAGCTCTGCCCTGGAATGACGCGAAGGCGCTGCACGAGACCGCCGTCGACGAGGATGCCGTTGGCGGAGTTCAGGTCGACGAGCTCGACGAACGTGGCTGCGACCTCGATGCGGGCATGGCGCTTGGAGACCAGCGGATCGATGAGGGTGATGTCGCTGGTGGCGTCGCGTCCGATGAAGAAGTGCCCCACCGGCAGCGGGAACTCCTGCCCTGCTGCGGGGCCGGAGAGCACGGTGAGCAGGGCGGCCGGCCGGCTGCCGGTCGGCGTGGTCGCCGCACGGTTCTGCCCGAGGTTCACGATCTCAGCGAGGAACCCGGAGCCGACCGGCGCGTCGCCGATGAGCAGGTCGGGGTTGAGTGTGACGAGATCGCTGCTGGTCGGCGGCGACACGGCGAGGCTCAGCACGTCGCCCGCGCCGCGCGGGGTGGCGCGCAGCGGGTCGGTGGTGGCGATCTGCGCAGCCACGTCGGCCACGGTGGCGGTCGAGTCCGCCATGACGACGATGTCTGTCAGCGGTGCACCGGCACGGCGCAGGGTGAGCTTGACCCTCATCGGTTCTCCTGGATCTGTGCGATTGTCATACGCGTTCGACGGTCAGTGAGCGATCGCCGAAGCGCACCACATCGCCGGTCTGCAGTGCGGTCGGGTCTGCTGGCGCCAGAGCGATCTCGCCGCCGGCGCGCAGGATGCTGCTGCCGTTGGTCGATCCGCGATCGACGACCAGCACTCCCCGACGTGCGGGCAGGAACGCCAGGTGCGTCTTGGACACCGACAGGGTGTCGTCGGCCACGGGAACGAGCTGCACGGCGCCTTCGCCGGTGACGGGTGCGGGAGCTCGGCCGAGGAGCGTCGCTCCTCGCACCTCCACGCGCACGCCGGTGTCGAGCACGAGGACGGCACGTGCGGCGCTGAGTGCGCCGGACGGCGTCGGATCGGATGCCACCGCCTGGGCCGCCGCAGGCGCCGGCGCGATCGGGACGGCAGGAGCCGGCGCAGGCGTGACCGGGGCAGGCGTGACCGGGGCAGGCGTGACCGGGGCAGCTGCCGCGGCGGGAGCCTGGGCTGCGGGAATCGGAGCTGGGGCCGCCGGGGCGCGTACGGCCGGTGCCGGTTGTTCCGGGGCGGGTTGTGCCGGGGCGGATGCCCGTGACGCGAACGAATCGAGCAGCTGGCCGGACGCGAGCGGCGGGGGCACAGCATCCACCATCCCGGACGAAGCGGCGGGCGCGACCGGGGCGAAGCCGGGCGCCGGTGCGGGCGGAGCGGACGCGACACCGGGAGTCGCGGGGGCAGCCTCATCGCGCCGCGGCGTCGAGGTGACGCGGTGTGCGCCGATCACGCCGCCGGAGAACCGCCCTGATGGCACGTACTCGGCAGGGGCGTCGCGATTCAGCGGCGTGGCCAGCGACGGCAGCGGAGCCTTCTCGCTGTGCTCGGGGGTCTTCAGCGTCTTGCGCGCGATGCGCATGCGCTTGACGTCGTACGGGTTCAGTCCGCGCCTGATGTCGACCAGCCAGGTCGCTCCGGCCTGATCGAGCCAGCCGCGACCGCGGCGCTCACCGTCGAACAGCGGCGAAAGCGCCACGACCAGGAGCGGTCCGAGCAGCGGGATGAGGAAGGAGGCGGCCAGCACCAGGTAGCGCACGACGGCGCCGCGCCAGAAGCCGGGGCGCTCGAGGGTGCGCACGTTGACCGTCCGGATGCCGAAGGTCGCCTTGCCGATGGTCAGCCCCTTGCGCCCGTGCAGCAGCAGCTGGAGCACGGTGAAGATCGTGACCAGGGCGTTGGAGATCGCGATCGCAGCGATCGGCCAGACCAGGTCGCCGCGCTCCAGCATCCGCGCCGCATCCGCCGATCCGGATGCGATCTGCAGGGCGACCGGCGTCGCGACGAGGACCCCTGGCAATGCCAGCACCAGCACGATGCACAGCTCGAGAGCGGTGGCGAGCACCCGCCTGCCAGTGGGGGCAGGGATGAGCCCGAGGGCTGCCGCGTATGCAGGGTCGGCCCGGCCGTGCACGTCAAGGCCTTCGATGGCCCGCGCGCCGTCGTCGATCTCCCAGATCAATCCAGATCTCCTTCGGGTTCGGTCTGGGGCGCATCGAGCATGGCCAGGTCCTGCCTGGTCACCAGGCGCGATGCCACCGCGTGCTCGACCAGCCGCGCACGGCGGTTGGTGGCGAAGCTGCGCTGCCCGCCGCGCATGCCAGGCACGCCGATGCGGTCGAGCTTGTCGCACACGTTGTCGAGCTTGCGGTTGAAGCGCGTCACGGTCCAGCCGAGGCGCTCAGCGGCCTTCGCCGACGTCGGGATCTCACTCATGCCCGTGCCGTCACGCCGCAGCTGCGGCTCGGCGAGAGCGAGGATGAGCAGCTTCTGGCTGGCCGTCAGCGGCACCTCCCCGATGGTCGAGGCGCCGTCGCTGTCGGACTCGCGCCGCGTCGCGTGGAATGTCGGCTCGGCGGAGTGCACCGTGAACTCGTACGTCGTCGGCCCCGCCGCGAAGACGACCGTCGTCCGCTCGAAGACCAACGGCAGCCGCGCTCCCGGAGCGAGCCACGCCTGCACGCCGCCGGCAGAATCGGTGACCGTCGCCGTGAGCCTGCTGCCGACGTTCGTCAGCCACCACAGCCCGTCGGTCTTCGCGATCTCGAGGAAGGAGCGATGCAGGAACAGGTTCTCGTCCAGCGCGAGGTCGCCCTCCCTGCCCACAGTGAATGCGGCATCCGCGTCGACGGGGAAGTACTCCCCCGCGAACTCGACCGTGACAGCGCTCATTTCACACAATCCCGCACCGGCTGGGAGGGGCGACCGCCGTCGCGCACGAGGGTGACCTCGATGCACGTCTCCTGCGGGTGCGCGCCGTCCAGCTTCACGTTCGTCGACTCGGTGCTCTCGGCGGGCTGCGGCCCGTCGAGGGTGATCTCCTGCCAGATGAACGAGTCGCCCTCCTTCGGGTCGTCGTTGGTCCATGAGAAGCTCACGACGTCGCCGTCGCGCGTGCCCTTCAGATCTGACACCGGCGGGATGATCGCCGATACGACGTCCTGCGGTTCTGGCGATGCGGCTTCGCTGACCTTCGGAGTGGGGATCAGCGCATTCGTGATGTCGTCGCTGAACCAGAGGAAGGCACCAAGCGCCACCACCACGGTCGCTGCCGCGGCGGTCCAGCCGATCCAGCGGCGCCGGCTGCGCACCGTGGTGTCATCGGATGCCGCAGGCGGGGTCGTCGAAGCGGACTCCACAGGTGTGGCGGGGACCGCGGCGGAGCTCGCGACCGGCGCGACCACGGTCGGCGGTCGCAGCTGCGTGCGCTCATCGTCGGCAGCGGGCGGTGCGGCCTGCGGCGATGGACGACGCTGCGTCTGGTCGACGGCGGCAGCCGCCTCTGGGCTCTCGAACAGCGGTACGTTCGCGCGGGGCACGTGGCGCGGCTCGGTCATCGCCGAGGGACGGGTCATGCCGGGCGCATCGGGAGCGATCGAGACGACTTCGCGCACGCGGGTCAGTCCGTCGTCATCGTCCTTGAGCTCGTCGGCCGACGGATGCTCGTCGACGATGTCGATCGGCGTCACCGAGTGCGCGAGTTCGATCTGCACCTTCTGCAGCGCACGCGCGAACGCGACCGCGCTCGGGTAGCGGTCGTCGGCGTTCTTCGACATCGCTCTGGTGAGCACCGCCTGCAGGCTCGCCGGTGAATCGGGGCGTTCCAGGGGCGGCACAGCCATGCGCTCGATGCGCTCGATCAGGTCGGCGCTGGTGTTGCGCTCACCGGGACGCTCGAACGGCGACCGGCCCGCGAGCAGCGTGTAGATCGTCGCACCGAGGGCGTAGACGTCCGTGCGCGTGCCGCTGCGCGGCGGCTCGGCGAACGACTCAGGCGGAGACCACGGGATCGACATGCCGGCCGACTCGGTCACCGCGCCGGCAGTCGACGCGATGCCGAAGTCCGTGAGAGCCGGACGGTTGTACTCGGTCACCAGGATGTTCGCCGGCTTGATATCGCGGTGCAGCACACCGGCGCGGTGTGCTGTTTCCACGGCTCCCGCGACCTGGATGCCGACACGCAGCGCCTCGGCGACCGAGAACGGCGCCTTGCGGGCGCGCACCTGCAGGTTCGGGCGGGGGCAGTACTCCATCACCAGGTACGGGCGACCGTCGCCGGCGACACTGGCCTGATAGATGGTGACGATGGCCGGGTGCGTCGAGAGCATCGCCATCACGTTCGCCTCGTCGGCGAACTCCTGCGCAGCACCCGTCGTGATCCGATCGGCGAGCAGCACCTTCACCGCGACCTTGCGGCGCGGCATCTCCTGCTCGTACAGGAACACGTCGGCGAATCCGCCGGCGCCGAGCGGCTGCAGGTACGAGAAGCCTGGCAGCTGCGGTGGCGGTGACGGCGGCCTGCTCACGCCAGCCCCTCGAAGATGACAGTGACGCCGTCGCCGAGGTCGACGACATCGCCGTCGAGCACGAGCGTGTGCTCCCCTGGGTGCAGTCGCATCGGGTCGACACCAGGGCGGATCAGCGTCGAGCCGTTGGTCGTGCGCAGATCGATCACGACGACGGAATCGCCCTCGGGACGGATCTCGAGGTGACTGCGCGAGATGTCCTGCTGCGGGCTGTCCACCGCGACCAGGTGCGGCATGGTCTCTCCGCTGGCCCTGGTCGAACGCGGCCGGCGACCGATGATGACGGTGCGATCGAGTTCGATGACCTGACCGGTCGAGATGCGCACCACGCCGTGGGACGACGCCGGGCTCTCGGTGGTGGGAATCATCTCGGTCGGCGCGTTCGGGTCACCCGCAGCCGCACCCGCCTCGGCACGCAGTCGGCGCACCTCCGCAAGTGAGATCGTCGCACCGTCGTGGTCGCCGAGGCTCGCGGGAGGCGCCGGAGCCGGTGGCATCGGCGGGGTGAACGGCGGCAGCGGTGGTGCCGGCGGGGGCAGCAACGGCGAAGGCGCCTTGTGCACGGTCTGCTCCAGCGCATCGGCGTCCAGTGCCGGGGTGGCCTCAGGGACGGGAGCGGTCGCCGGTTCGGGAGCGACCTCCGGCGCGAAGGTGAACTCGGTGGGCATCAGCGTGTGCAGCTCGGGGCGGGAGTCAGGGTCCTCAACCGGCGTCTCGTCTGCATCTGCGGGCTCTTCGGCCGGCGCCGGATCGTCGACAAGCGCAGGCTCTTCAGCGAGCACGGACTTTTCGACGAGCACAGGCTCTTCGACAAGCGCAGGTTCGTCCGCATCGACCGCCGCAGCGCCTTCGGCTTCGACGTCCGCCGACGCGTCCGGCTCGCCGCTGCGCACCGACCCCGCCAGAACGACCCCGGATCGGATCGGGTAGGCCACGGCGTCGGACTGCTCGTCCAGCACCAGTTCGAAGCCCTGCGGATCGACCACGAAGCGCTCGCTCCAGGTGCTGACATCGGCGCCCGAGACGGTATCCGCACCAGCCGCGCCGCTGATCCGCACGGTGACAGGGCCCCGCACGGCGAAGCGCACGGCGCCGCCGGGGGTGAGCGCGACGGCGAACGAGCCGAGAGTCGCGATGGATCCGGCGGCGAGCACGTCGATGACCTCGGTGAGCGCGGGGGTGCCTGCCTGCAGCATCCGCGTCAGTCGCACGATGCGCTCTGGTGCGACGTCACCGGGAACCGCGACGATGCCGCCGTCCTCGACGACCACCTGCCACGCCCCCGGTCGGTAAGAGAACTGATTCATCGAACCCCTCCATTCAATGCATCGCGAGGGCGGGTGGCCTCATCGACGTCGTCCGAGAGGACGACCACCCCCGGCCTCGAAGCCACCGCTGTCGCATCGACGACGATGACGGTGATGTTGTCGCGCCCGCCGGCCTCGACGGCCTCTGCGGTGAGCAGTGCGGCCGCCTGCTGCGGGTCGGGCTGCTGCGCCAGAACCTCTCGGATGCGGGCATCCGAGACCTCGGCGGTCAGCCCGTCGGAGCACACCAGCATCCGATCCCCGAACTCGGCAGGGAAGAGCCAGAAGTCGGCGTCGCCGCTGCTGCCGCCGCCGATCGCACGCGTGATGATGTTGCGCCGGGAATCCGTCGCGGCCATCTCGGGTGAGAGCTCGCCCGCATCGATGAGCTCCTGGATCACGGAATGGTCCACCGTGATCTGCTCGAGCTCGCCGTCGGCGAAGCGGTAGGTGCGCGAATCGCCGATGTTCATGGCCAGCCAATAGCCGAGCCCGTCGACCGACGATATGACGATGCCGGTCAGGGTCGTTCCCGCTCGAGACGACCCGGTGGTCACCAGCTCTTCGACGGCGACGCGCGCACGCGCGAGCGCCTGGCGCACGTCGTCGAGTCCCGCCGCCTGCCGCCCGATCAGGCCGGCGAATTCGCTGATCACGGCGGCGCTGGCCCGCTCGCCCGCCTCGTGGCCGCCCATGCCGTCGGCGACGACGAACACCGGTGCGGATGCGAGGTGCGCGTCCTCGTTGAGGGCGCGACGCCTGCCGGTGTGCGTGGCCGAGCCTGAGGCCACCAGCAGCGGAGCGCTCACGCGAAGCCGCCGATCGTCACGATGCGGTCGCCGATCTCGATCGCATCCCCGAGGCGCACGGGCACGCGCTGCCCTGGCGGGCAGGCGATGCGCACGCCGTCACGCACGACGACGGTGCCATTGGTGGACTGACGGTCCATCACCCAGCCACCAGACGGCGCGGCGCCGGCCTCGAAGTGCGTCTTCGACAGTGAGAGCGTCTCGTCGCGCACGGCGACGATGGCGGCACCCGCCTCGGCATCGGGGTTGCGGCCGAACACCGTGCGCCCCGAGACGGACGCGCGCTGGCCGTCGTCCCAGGTGAAGACGAGGCGGTGCCCAGGGATGCTGATGCGCGTCGACTCGATGTCGTCATCGAGATCGTCGGGCGGGGTGGTCACGGACGCCGGAGCCGCGGCGGCCGGTGCGGACGGGGCCGCCGGTGCGGGCTCGGATGCCGGAGTCGCGACGACCGGGGCCACAGGCGCGACCGGAGCGGGCGCCGCGACGGGAGCGGGCGGCGCTGACGGGGCCAGCGGCTGCTGCGTCACGCCGGGGACGAACGAGATCAGCGGGTCGTCGGGAAGGGCGTCAGTGCGGCGCGGGGCGATGACGGTCTCATCCGGCAGCTCGGTCGGCGCGGGCGCTGCGACCGGTGCTGGCAGCGGCGGGGCCGGCGGCCTCGGGAAGCCGGGGGGCACCGCCGGTCCGCCGAACGGCTGCGGCGGGCGCGGCCCGTCCGGCACCGGCATCGGGGGCGAGGTGAATCCGCTGGTCGCCGGAGCCGCATATGCCGAGGGCGCTGCGCGCCTGGCATCCAGCATCACAGCATCCGCTGCCTTGTCATGCCAGCCCTGGAAGCGGCCTGAGCCGTCGAACAGCGGCGAGAAGTAGCCGACGACGATCGCGCCGGCCAGACCGAACACGATGTTGCGCAGCAGCGCCCGCCCGAAGCCGATCGGGCGGCCGTCCTTCGCCGACGCGAGTCGCAGGCCCTGCGCGCGCATGCCGATCGACCCAGTTCCGGCCTGCATCAGGGTGTAGACGACGAACCAGGCGAGCTCCAGCAGGCCGAGCACGGTCAGCAGGATGAGGACCGAGAGCGCAGCCGCCGCGGGGTCGGCGCTGGTGGCGGCGCCGACCAGCATGCCCACCGCGATGATCGAGCCGATCACCGGGATGACTGCAGCGATGAGCGCATCGAGGATGTACGCCACCACCCGTCGCTGGATGGGCGCGACCTCACCGAAGGGAAGCATCGTCATCGGGTCTCACTCTCGGGGTTCTTGCTCTTGCTGTCGATGTTGCCAGGTTCTCGGCGCACGCGCGCAGCCGCGGCATCCCGCAGGCCTTGCATGCCCGCGGTGAACCGGCTGCCTGCCGAGAGCGAGCGGACGCTCAGGCGCGCCTTCATGCGCGCCCAGAAGCCCACGCTGGTGCTCATGCCTCCGACTGCCTCGTCCACCTCGCTCCAGAAGGCGTCCACCTCTTCTGTGGTGGGCTCGCCTGGTCCGAAGACCTGACTGTCTGCGCGGTCGGCGAGCGCTGTGGCGGTCGGCGCGGCGACGGCGGATGCCACCAGAGCGGCCTCCTCGACCCTGGTGCCGCCAGGGGCGAGCCGTGCGCCGTAGTCGACAGCACGGTCGGTGAGCTCGTCCCACCCTCCGCTGATGCGATCCGAGGTGTTCGCCGCGTTGCGACGCGAACGCCGCTTCGCCGCCTTCCACGCGCCGATCACGATGAACGGCGAAAGCAGCAACAGCACAGCGCCAAGCGAGATTCCGGCGATGGCGAGGATCATCCCGATGATTCCGAGAATGTTCGGGGAGTCGTCCTGCGGCTCGCGATCATCCGGCACCGTCGGCGGCAGGTCGACCGGCTCCTGCGGCGGGGGCGGCGGCTGCAGCACCTGCGGCTTCGGGTCGACTCGCGGCTTGGTGTTCTGGTTCTTGGGAACCTGGTCCTCAGGAGGCGTGGGGTCGAAGGTCACCCAGCCGACGCCTTCGAACGGGATCTCGACCCAGGCGTGCACGTCGTCGCCGGTGGCCTCGAAGACCTGCTCGCCATCGCGCTCAGCAGGTGGGTAGTAGCCCATCACCACGCGTGCCGGGATGCCGAGCTGACCCGCGGCCAGCGCCATCACCACGGCGTACTGCTCGTCGTCGCCGACCATCTGATCGCTGCCGATCAGCGTGCTGATGCGCTCGGCGGTGTGTCCGGCCCGCGAGGGCACGTCGGCCTCGAGGCCGTGGCTGAAGAAGCCGCCCTTGGAGAAGTAGGTCTGCAGCGCGCGGGCCTGCTCGATCGGGGTCTCGGCGTCGGTCACCGCCTCGGCGGCGATGTTCGCGAGGTCCTCCGGCGCGTAGGTGGCGGCGTGCGCCTTGACGTTCGCGAAGTCGGCGTCCTTGAGCTGCTCGTCGGTCGGCGCGACAGGGACGATCGATTCGACCGTGTAGGTGTCGCCCTTCTTGAGCGTCGCCGTAGCCACCATCGTGTCGGTGGCGTTGTTGACGTACGTGCTGCGACGCAGCTGCTCGCCGCGCGAGCCGGTGTAGGTGACGTCGTCGAGCGTCGAGACGCCGGGCACCCAGGCACCGCTGTACTGGCTGATCGCGAATCGCAGCATCGTCGGCACACCCTCGGCGTCCGGCGCCATGCCGCCACGCAGGGGCGTGAACGCGCTGGATGATCCCGGGCCGCCGTCGGTGACGTTGTAGACGGTGCCGTCCCACTGATCCATGGCGCCGAGGCGCACGCGTGCGCCCTTGGGCAGTCCCTCGACGGTGAAGAGCGTCTCGGTCTTCTCATCGCGCACGTTCATGCGGAAGGACTGCAGCGGGCTCGCGTAGTCGCGGATGTTGAACGGCGGGATGATCGCGTCGCGAAAGACGTGGCGAGGCTGGGCCTGCGTGGTGACCGCGCTGATGCCGACACCGGCGCCGGCCGCGACGGCGACGATGGCCACCCCGCCGATCAACCGGCGCATGCGCATGTGCGTGGCACGAGTCGGGTCGACCTGTGCCACATCGACCGCGTTCTGCTGCGGCGCCCACCAGGCCCGAAGCGACATCCACACGACGGCGACCGCCGCGAGCACGATTCCCTGGACGAGCGGGAACGCCGGCTCCGGCACGCCGAGGGCGATCACGAACACGAGGGTCACGATGATCGGGATCAGCGCCCAGCCGACCTGACGCAGTCGCAGGGCGAGCGATGCCGCCGTGACCGAGGCGACCAGGCTGATCAGGAAGGTGACGAGCAGATGACCGTCGGACGCTGAGACAGGAGCCACCGTCGTGAGCAGCTGCTTCCACGACGTGATGGCGCCGAGCGCGAGGCCGCCGAGGGTCTGCAGCGTCGGCACCACGCCCGCGATCGTGGTGTACGGAAGGGCCAGTGCCCCGCCGAAGAGGAAATAAGCCGCGATGGTCATGCCCGCGACGATGAGGATGCCCCACCGGCGCCATGCGCAGACCACGGCGATGCCGAGACCGAGCAGCATGCCGCCGATCACCGAGACGAGAAAGCTCGGGCCGGCGAAAGTGGGCCAGAATCCGATCAGTGCGACCAGAAGCAGCACCGCGACGGCGACGATGTCGAGCACCCAGCGGCGCAGCGAGGCCGATGGCGTGGTGGCGGTCATACGAGAACCTTCTGAAGTGCGAGGGGCAGCTGATTCAGCGCGCCGATCGTGATGACGTCCGCGTCGCCGATCCGGCGCAGCGCGGGCTGATCGAGGTCGTCCTGCACGACGATGGCCAGCGCGCGTGCGCCGAACGGCAGTCGGGAGCAGGCCAGGCGAAGATCTTCAGCGCGCACGGCCGAGCCGCACACGAGCACGACGACGCTGGCGAGCGGCATGGTCGCGGCGAGCACGCCGGCGAGGTCGGAGATGCCGCCTTCTCGGGGCTTGGACTGGGTGACCATCGACAGCGAATCGAGCAGGCGCTTCCCGGTGCCGGAGGCCAGCTCGCGGCCCTGCACCCGCACATCGACGCGCTGCGAGTCGCGCAGCGCTCGCAGCCCGATCGAGCCTGCGCTCGAGACGGCGAGTTCGAACTCCTCGTCACTTCGGTAGTCGCCGCGCGAACGCGACAGCCCGATCACGAAGTGCGAGCGCCGGGTCTCTTCGAACTGGCGCACCATCATGGTGCCGGTGCGTGCCGTCGAGCGCCAGTGCACATGACGCAGATCGTCACCGGGCTGATACTCCAGCAGTGCGTGGAACGACACGTCGTCACGCGATAGGTCGGCTGCAGGCAGCCCTTCGAGGTCGCGCAGGAAGCCGAGCGATTGTCCCCCGAAGTGGACGGTCTTCGGATGCACGTACAGATCGACAGGGTCGTCGCGGCGGTGCGCACGCTCGAAGACGCCGAGTGGATCGCCTCGCACCACGCTGACGGGACCGACCTTGACCACACCGCGGCGCTGGGTGGGGATCGCGAACAGCTCTTCGGCCTGCTGCCCGCCCGCGAGACGCTGGATCGAGAAGTCACCGCGTCCGCCGCCCACCGGCAGCACCACGCGGGAGGGCAGGATCGCCCGCTCACCACGGTTCGCGAGGGTCAGCGCGCCGATCGCCCGCTCGCCGACGACGACGCGGGTGCGCGCGAGGTCCAGCGAGACGTCATACGCGGTGCGGCCGACCAGGAAAGCGGCGCAGATCACCAGCACCACACCGAGAACGGATGCGGCGATGACCAGCTCGAGCCAGCCGAGCAGCGCTCCGGTGCCCCAGAGCAGCACGGCGAGTGCCAGCAGCATCCACCCCAGCGGACGCACCACCGACGCGATCAGCTGCAGTCGGTGCAGCGCGCGCGCACCGATCATGGCTGCGACGTCGCGCCAGCCCGCCTCGTGCTCACCCGTGACGGGTACCGCGATCGTCCCTTCCGACATCAGGCCGCCGTTCGCGCCTGCGGAGCCGCGACACCTTCCAGAACGCGACCGATGACGCTGTCGGGCGTGGTCCCGGCGAACTCGGCCTCAGGGTCGAGCAGCAGACGGTGCTGCCACACGGGCCGCGCCAGCATCTTGATGTCATCGGGCAGCACGTAGTGACGCCCGTGGGCCGCTGCCCAGACCTTCGCGATGCGGATCATCGCGATCGCTCCGCGCACCGAGACGCCGAGGCGGATGGCGGGATCGTTGCGAGTCGCCTCTGCGAGCTCAGCGGTGTACCGCAGCACGGCGGATTCGACGTGCACGGTTGCCGCGAGATCGGCCATGTCGGCCACGGCACCGGTGGTGATCACTGCCGTGAGGCCGGCAGACGGGTTGCGCTGCGAAGCACCCGCGAGAATGCGCTCGGCGACGGCGAGTTCGGGGTAGCCGATCGACGTCTTGATGAGGAAGCGGTCGAGCTGCGCCTCGGGCAGCTTGTACGTGCCCGCCTGCTCGACGGGGTTCTGCGTCGCGATGACGAGGAACGGCCGCCCGGCCTCGTGGGTGACGCCGTCGACGGTGACCCGCGACTCCTCCATCACCTCGAGCAGAGCCGACTGCGTCTTCGGCGAGGCGCGGTTGATCTCGTCCGCCAGCACGATCGACGCGAAGATCGGTCCCTTGTGGAACTCGAAGCGGTGCGCCTGCTGATCGTAGATCGTCACGCCGGTGACGTCGGAGGGCAGCAGGTCAGGGGTGAACTGAATGCGCGAGCTGGTGCCCTGCACGGTGGCCGCCAGCGCCTTCGCAAGGCTGGTCTTGCCGGTGCCGGGGGCGTCTTCGAGAAGCACGTGGCCTTCGGCCAGCATGGCCGAGACCACCAGGCCCACCACGTCGCTCTTGCCCTGCAGCGCCTTGTCGATGTTCTCGACCAGGCGGTTGAAGGTGCCCTGGAACCAGGCGGCCTGTTCGGGGGTCATGCTCATGGGTTGATAGTCCTCACTGTGTACTGCGTGCTGTGTACTGCGTGCTGTGGATGATGGGGCACCGCCAGCGCTAATTCCATCGAGTGGCGTCGGCTGTGCCCCAGCCTTCGATGCGCACCGAGAGCGCGTACTTGCTGTTGTAGCCGCCGTGCCAGCATCCGGTGTCGACGTAGCCGTTCGCGGGGACGTAGGACGTCCATCCGCCTCCGAACTTCTGTCCGTCCTCGAGGCACGTCAGCGCGTAGTTGCCTGCCGGGAAGTTGCTGACGTTGACCCGCAGGTAGTAGCAGGTGTCCGGCGAGCACTTGCCCGAGTTGGGGCCGGCGCTGGTCCAGGCCTTAGGCTGCGGCTTCGGATCTGTGCGAGCCGACGCGGTATTCGATTCCGGCGAATTCCCACCGGGGCTCGCGACCGCACGCGCCTTGATCGAGTGCGTCTGGTCGTAGCCGTTGCCGGCCGTCGTCGAGCTGGAGACGGCGACGTTCTGCCAGCCTCCGCCATCGATGCTGACCTGCACGGTCACTGGGCGGCCGTTGTCGGAGTTGCTGCCGTTCCAGCTGAGCTTCACGCCGAGTCCGGCGTTCACGGCCGACACCGTCGGCGCACGCGGTGTGCCGTACGGGTTCGCGGACGCGGCGTTCGACGCTGCTCCGACATAGGTCGAGCCGCTGACGGACGCAACTGCCCGCACGTCGACCCGGTAGTTCGTGCCGTTGTTCAGCCCGGTGATGGTCCTGCCATCCCAGTTGCTCTGCCAGCCGCCACCGTCGAGCCGGTACTGGATGCTGATCTCACCGGCCGTCGCACCGTGGCGATCACCCTGTTGGTAACTGACCTGGATCGCACGATCCTTGGGTTCGGCGGTGAGCCCGGTGGGCGCATCCGGCGCCACGACGCCGCGGCGTGCAGCGGAGGCGTCGCTCCAGTCTCCCCAGCCGGCCTTGTTCTCGGCGCGGACCTTGTAGGTGTAGCCGGTCTCGCTGGTGTCGACCACGATGGCCTGGGACCTGGCATCCGCCGGGGCCGGCACGGTGTTGATCAGAGTTCCGCCACGCAGGACCTGGATCTGGTAACCGCGGATCGCGTCACCGTTGATCGACGGCTCGCCCCATCGGACGTCCATCTGCGCCTGCTTGCCGACCGGCGCCAGCTCGGCCGTCGTCGGCTGGGCCGGTGCGAGTGGCGGACCTGCCGGGATCTCGGCGAGCGACCATCCGCTGAAACTCGACGGATCCGGCGCCTTGTTGTGTGCCTGCACACGGACCGTGTAGCTCGCGCCGTTCTCGAGTCCTTCCCAGACCAGCGAGTTGCCTGTCACCCCGGTCTTCTCCGGGGATCCGGACGGCGGTGCCGGCGAGATCTGCAGCGTGTACGAATCCACCGGGGATCCGGAAGACGCCGGCGTGACCCACGACACCTCCAGCGACTTGTCGCCGAACACCAGCGACGGCGCGCTGGGGGTGTCGGGCCGAACGTCGGGCCGCGCCGGCGGGTTGGAGGCCGCAGACGCCGGCCCCTCGCCCACCCGGTTGGTGGCTGTGACCTGGAAGGTGTACTCGACGTTGTTGGTCAGACCGTCCAGCGTGCACGTCGTCGACGTGCACGTCTTGGTGTACGGGCTGCCGCCGACCGAGGTCACGGTGTACTCGGTGATCTCGGCGCCATTGTTCGCGGGGGGCGACCACGACAGCACGACGGTGCGGTCCTGGATGCTCGAGACTGTGGGCTGGCCAGGGGCATCGGGGATGCCCTGGACCAGCACGGTCACGCGGCCGTCGACCTCACGGTCGGCGTCCTCGGTGACGTCCTGGATGCGATAGCGCACCACCACCACCCCGACGAAGGTCTTGTCCGGGGTGATCTCCAGCTTGTCGCCGACGATCTTCTGCGTTGCCTGGCCGCTCTCCAGCGTCGAGGCCACGAGCTTCAACGGCGTCTCGGGGAACGGATTGATGTCGTTCTCGAGCACGGGGACGGTGATCGTCTCGCCCTGATCGGCCTCGTTGACCGAGTCGGGGCTGGCCACCGGCAGGCTGCGGGTCGAGGCGGCGACTGTCACCGTGACCTGTCCCTTGACGGGGTCCGTCGTGCCGTCGTCGATGCGGAGCTCGACAGTGGAGACGGTGCCCTTGCGCGTGTTCGAATCCGCCTCGACGAGCAGCGTGCTGCCTTCGATGCGCGCTGACAGTCCCTTGGAGGGCTGAGCGGAGATCGAGTAGCTGATCTTGCCGGCATCCTCGGGATCGGGATCGGTGGTGAGTCCGGCCAGGTCGAGCGACGTGGCATCCTCACCGGGCGCGACGTCGAGCTGGCTGTCGACGAACTCGGGCTGCTGGTTCTCTGGCGGCAGCACCTCGATCGGGATCGTCAGGGTGGCCTTGCGACCGTTCGGGTCGTCCGGCCCGGTGCCGTCGGTGACCTCGAAGGTCAGCGCGTCGGGTCCGAAGTAGCGGTCCTTCGACGTGTACACGAGCGTGCGCTCGTCCTGCACCAGGTTGGCACCGTCGGAGTTCACCGCGCTCACCTTGCCGGCTTCGGTGATGCGCACGTCGCCACCGCCGGTGACGACGACGTAGTCCTTGAGCGGCAGCACCTTGGTCTCGCCGCTCTTGACCTCGACGGCCTTGGCCTTGGGGACCGAGGGCGGGATCTCCTTCAACGCCGGCACGAAGACGAATGCCGAGGCCGACAGGCCATCCTGATCGGTGATCGTGTACTTGATGAGCTGGCGCTTCTCGCCCACTGTGACGCGCACAGTGCGATCCGGCATGAGCTCCGCGCCCGCATCGACGGCGACCTTCAGCCCTTCGACCGTGCCATCAGGATCCTCGTCATTGGCGAGGATGTCGAGGTCGACGGTCAGTCCGTCCTTGAGGTCGGACTGCATCACGCGGTCGTCTCGGGCGACGGGCACCAGCAGCGGCACGTCCTCGTCCACGGTGATGAACACGGGCGCTGTCGCGTTCGCTCCTCGTGCGTCTCGGATCGTGTACTGCAGCGACGTCTCGGCCTCGCGGTCGGGCACATCGATGACCACGCGGTCGCCCGATACCTCGGCGGTGAGGCCCTCGACCTTGGGCAGCTCGATGCCGTCCTTGACGAGGGCGATCTTGTCGCCGTCCGGGTCGGAGTCGTTGCCGAGCACCGGCACGGCCACCGATCGTCCAGGACGGACGACCACGGCATCCTTCACGGCGTACGGTGCCTGGTTCATATTCTCGGGCGGGGCGATGCCGACGCGGATGCTCGCGGTGCCCTCCTTGCCGAGCCGGTCGCGCACGATGTAGGTGAAGGCGTCCACACCGGTCGAGTCGTCGAACGCCTCGTAGACGAGGTGGTCCTGCGCGACGCTGGAGATGCGGCCCTTGGTCGGGGCGGTCGCGACACCCACCAGTTCGACCGAGTCACCATCGCCATCGATGCCGTCCAGTGGGATCGCGACATTCGCGGACGTTCCGCTCACGGTGCGCACTGTCAGGTCGCGCGGGCTCGGCGCGGCGTTGCGGTCCTTGTCGATGGGCAGGATCTGCACGGTCACGTAGCCGGCGTCCTTCTGACCAAGCGAGTCGACGACCTCATACGTGATGTACGCGGTTCCCGGTTCGGTGCCGGCGCGGAAGCGCACGGCGTCCTGAGAGACGAAGGCTTCGCCGACCTCGGGCTCGACGAGGGGCTCGATCAGGTCGGGAGCGACGTGAATCGCATCGTCATTCGGGTGCGTGTCGTTGGACAGCACCGGGATGGTGACCACGTCGCCGACTCGGACGAAAGCCTCGTCGTCGTTCGCGGTGGGAGGCAGCAGCTTGGAGGCCGCCGGGATCGGCACGACGATGACATCGCCCTCGGCACTCTGCGTGCCGTTCGAGATGCGGTACCGGATGCGGACCTGCTCGCTGAGCGCGCCCTGGTCGGTGATGCGCAGAGTCTCATGGTTCAGCACCGAGACGGCGATGCCGCTGTGCGGCGGGACGGTGACCGATTGCACGACGAGTACGCCGCCCGCCGGATCGGAGTCGTTCGCGAGCACCCCGATCAGTGCTTCCTTGCCGCTCGGGAGCAGGGCGACGTCGCGCACTGCCACGGGAGGCTGTTCGCTCTCGCTCTTGCCGAGCACGTCGACGCGCACGATGCCGATCGCGCTCTTCACGCCGGCCGAGGCGAGGTACTGCACGTAGTAGGTGCCCTCGGTGGGGGACTGGAACGTGAGTTGCTTGTTCGGGCCGTCCATGGAGACGGTGGCGCCCTTGACCTCGTCGACATGCGTGAGACGCAGGGGCTCGCGCCCGGCGCTGGTGTCGTTCGACAGCGGAGAGACCGTGACGGCCTGGCCCACCCTGGTGACGACGTGGTCGGCGTTGGTGCTCGGGTCCATCGAGCCCTGCGGCTTGACGGTGATGTAGAAGGTGCCGCTCGCCATCTTGCCCAGCGAGTCGGAGACCGAGATCTCGATCTTCTTGCGACCCTGCAGACTCGCGACGGCGCGATAGGTGATCTGGCCGTCGGTGGTGAAGTCGACCTCGTCTCCGGCTGCCGCCGTCACCGATCGCAGGAACACATCATCGCCGTCAGGGTCGAGCCAGTCCGGCAGCACGTTGTACGAAACGGTTCCACCGGACTCGACCGCGAGCTTGGTGACGCGCTTCGGCTTCGGTGCGCCGTTGGTGCTCCAGTCGTGCACGTTGACGGTCACGTCCGCGGTGTCCTTGCCGCCGCGGCCGTCGTCGACCTCATAGCGGAACGTCGCAGAGCCACTGGCGTCTTCGTCCGTCATGATCTGCAGCGCGCCGCCGTTGAGGATCGGCTGCACGTCGCCGACCGACGGCTGCTTCTCAGCCAACGAGGCGACCAGCACATCGCCGTCAGGGTCGTTGTCGTTGTCGACGACGGGGAGCAGCGTCGTTCCGCCTGGACGCACACCGAAGCGGTCGTTCTCGGCCGTCGGCGGGGTGTTCTTCTCCTTGCGGTCGGGCAGAGTCGTCTCGACCGTCTCCTCGGTCGTCTTCTCTTCGTCCTCCTCCTTGCCCTCCGGCGGAGTCAGAACGCTCCAGTCGTCGACCTGCTGCAGGCTCTCGTCCGCCAGCCATGCGGCGCCGGTCAGCGCGTCGTTCAACACGATGACGTCGCGGTTCACCCGGAAGATCAGGCTGTCGGCCTTCTCCCCACCGGGGATCTTCTCGTTCACGTCCGACGCGTCGCCCGCACAATCGCGCACGAATCGCCCCGAGCCTGCCCACGCACCGTAGGTGCATCCGCGCAGCGAGACCGGGTTGGCCGGGTTGCCCTGGCTGTCGGTCGAGACCTCCTGCACATCGCCGCCGTCCAGCGGCACGTGCACGAGGCGCGAGGTGGTGGCCAGAGTGACGGCATCCGCTGCATCCGACGGGTACTGCAGCACCGCAGCATCCGCATCGTCGATCTTCGTCTGGAACCCGCCTGGTGTCTGCACCACTCCCGTCACAGGATCGAGCACGATGGGCACGTCGCCGACAGCCGTGATCGTCGGCTGCGCTCCCTTGCCGAGTTCGCTCAGCGACGACTTCGCCGTGCTGATCTCGCCCTGCGCATCGATCTTCGCGGTCACGACCTCATGCTTGCTCGCAGAGACGGCGAACACCGTGCCGTCGCGGCCGACCGTGACGTCGGCGTTCTTGCCGAGCTTCACCAGCGGGTCCGCCGCCTTCAGGTCGAACCCGGAGAGCTCGCTGACCTGCTTCACCCAGAGAAAGCCAGAAGTGCGGTCGAGGATGGCTGTGGTGGTGCCGCCGAGCGCGACCTTCGCATCGCCGGGGATCGGCGCGCTGTCGGTGAGCGCGACCACGGCCGGATCCACCGCGGTGACGGTATCGTTGCCGCCGTCCACGACGAGCACATTCTTCTCGTCCTGCAGGATGTCGAATTCCTCGCCGCTGGTGCGGAGGCCGCCGTCGATCACCGTCGACGCACTGTTGAAGTGCCCCACCATCAGGCTCGACGTCTTCGTCAGCCACACACCGGCGTCATTCAGGTCGACCTTCGTCGTCGGCAGGCCGTCGTAGGCCATCGCCATGCCTGTGAGTGTGACGGTGCCGATCACCACGCCTGCTGTCGACGCGAGAGTCTTGGGGTGCTTGCGCATCCACTTCATGGCCCTCATGCGGGGAGTCCTCCTGTGATGTTCATCGCTTCGTTCACCAGGCCCACGTACCGCGTATACCCAGCACCATTGCAGAAGGGCGCGCTGCACCACATAGACGAATCCCCCTCCGCTGGCGCTCGCGACGCGCCGGGGTAATACTACCTGCGATATTCTGCGAGGCCCGTCCTGCGGCATGGGGAGAAGTACCCATGCCCCTTTTCAGGAGTCCTGCGCGCGCCAGCAGCCCTCGACGTGGTCGTCCACCATTCCCGCGGATTGCATCAGCGCGTACATCGTCGTCGGCCCGACGAAGCGGAAGCCGCGCGCCCGAAGAGCCTTGCTGAGCGCCGTCGATTCCGAGGTGACGGCGGGGACGTCGCCGAGTTCGCGTGGCCGAGGGCGGTCGGATGCTGTCGCAGCGTCACGCACCGGTGCAAAAGACCACATCAGGGCGTCCAGGTCGCCGTCCGCCATGTCGCGGACGATCGCGGCGTTCGAGATCGTGGCCTCGATCTTCGCGCGGTTGCGGATGATCCCGGCATCCGACATCAAGCGCTCGACGTCGTCGGGGCCGAATGCGGCGACGATCTCGGGATCGAACCCGGCGAACACCTCGCGGAAGCGGGGGCGCTTGCGCAGGATCGTGATCCAGCTGAGACCGGCCTGGAACCCCTCCAGCGCCATCTTCTCGAACAGCGACCTGTCGCCGTGCAGCGGCCGCCCCCACTCCTCATCGTGGTACCGGCGATACTCGTCGTCGTTGCCGACCCAGCCGCAGCGGGCGAGGCCGTCTGAGGCGGTGAGCAGCGAGCTCATCCGGTCAGGCATTCCAGGGGTACGGGCGGTCCTTGTCGAGTTCGGCGTCCCTGCCGACATCCGCCAGGGCCATTCCTGCGGAGCGCACGCACAGCCAGCGCAGGGCGGTGGGGCTGTCGGGCAGGCAGCGCAGCGCGTGCATCACGCCCGGAGCCGCGCGAACGACCGTACCCGCTTCGAGTGGCACGACCTCGTCGTCGAGAACGATCTCGCCGCGGCCGTCGATGACGATGTAGATCTCCTCGAGTCGAGCGTGCGAGTGCCAGTACGGCGACTCCCCGCCGGGCTCGGTGGTGTTCACCGAGATGCCGGCGAACTGTGCGCCGATCTCCTTCTCGATGAAGTGCTTGCCCTTGTCCCCGCCCCAGGCGTCGAGGGCGCCGATCTGCGTCACGTTCGTCATGCACTCAGGCTAGTGGCCGCTTCATGGGCCTGGCACCGCGCGTACTCCTTCCGCGGGAATGTACGCCTGCCGCGGACGGATTCATCGTATTCATCCGCGACAGGTGCACAAGTCCGCGCGAAGCGCTCAGTTCAGGCGCGCTTCTGCTTCTTCTTGTGCAGAGCCTTCTCTGACACCGGCGCTTCTCCGGATGCCTGCAGCGCCGCGTAGTGCTCACGCGCCTCATCCTGCCTCTGCTGCTCAGCGCCGCTCGCGATGGGTGCGCGCACGTGCTCCGGCTCCCAGCCGAACGCGTTCACCAGGTCGAGGGCGTGCGGCCGCAGTCGCTGGCAGAGGCGGTCGATGTAGCGCGAGACGGATGCTGCCCGCTGGGCCGACAGGCGCCCATTGATCAGGTACCAGGCCAGGTGCTTCTCGATCAGCTGCAGTCCGAACAGGTCGCGCAGCCACGTGAGCACCTCCTTCGTGCCCTGATCCTCTTCTGGGACGGTGTTGACGGCGTCGGTGAACGCCTCCCACTGCAGCAGCTCGCCGTGGGCGCGCGCGGCTTCGATGAGCTCGGCCTGGTTCTCGTTGAACAGCTTCTCGCCGAGGACCTTGTCCTTGCCTGCCGGGCGCAGGCGGCCGGCGATGTCGGCGACCATCTGCTCGACCCGGTCGGCCAGCAGCTCGTGCTGCTGCTCTTCGCGCAGGCCGTACTCGACGGAGCGTGCGGTGGAGCCGAGGTCGGCGACGGCCTGACCGAACTGGCGGAGCCCCGCGCCGTGGAAGACCTTGCCAGCGGTCTGCAGTGCGGCGTAGCGCGCGAGCGCCGCAGCATCCTTGTCCTTGAACTGCGCGGCGAAGTCGGTGAGCAGCCGCTTGCCGACCAGCTGCAGCAGCACGTTGTTGTCGCCCTCGAACGTCACGTAGATGTCGAGATCGGCGCGCAGCCCGACCAGGCGGTTCTCGAACATGAAGCCGGCGCCGCCGCAGGCCTCACGCGCCTCCTGCAGGGTGTCCAGCGCATGCCAGGTCGACAGCGGCTTGAGTGCCGCAGCGAGCGTCTCGAGATCCTCACGGTCGTCGGGGGTGTCGGTGCGTCCCGAGAAGACGCCGTCGAACTTCTGCAGGAACTCGTCGTGCGCGAACAGCTGCGCGTAGGTCGTCGCCAGGCGCGGCAGCAGGCGACGCTGGTGCTTGCCGTAGTCGAGCAGCACGGTCTCCTGGCCGTTGGCGCCGTCGAACTGGCGGCGCTGCGTGGCGTAGGTGATCGCGATGTGCAGGCCGAGCGCAGATGCCCACGAGGCGGCGCCGTCGAGCGACACCCGACCCTGCACGAGCGTGCCGAGCATCGTGAAGAAGCGGCGGCCAGGGCTGTCGATCGAGCTGGTGTAGCTGCCGTCGGCGGCGACGTCGCCGTACTTGTTCAGCAGGTTCGTCCGCGGAACGCGGATGTGGTCGAAGGAGAGCCGGCCGTTGTCGATGCCGTTCAGTCCGCCCTTGAGCCCGTCGTCCTCGCGCGTGATCCCCGGCAGGTCGTCGCCGTCCTCGTCGCTCAGAGGCACATAGAAGCAGTGCACGCCGTGGTTGACGCCGTTCGTGATGAGCTGCGCGAACACGGTCGCCGCGATGCCGTGCAGCGCGGCGTTGCCGAGGAACTCCTTGGTCGCGCCGCGGAACGGCGTGTTGATGACGAACTCCTCGGTGGCCGGGTCGTAGGTGGCCGTGGTGCCGACGGCCGCCACGTCGGAGCCGTGGCCGATCTCGGTCATCGCGAACGCCCCTGGAATCTCGAGGCTCATGATGCCTGGCAGCCACTTCTCGTGGTGCTCGTCCGTGCCCAGCTGCAGCACCGCAGAGCCGAACAGTCCCCACTGCACGCCCGCCTTGATCTGCAGACTGGGGTCTGCCGCCACCATCTCCTCGAAGCCGGCGACGTTCGCGCCGTTGTTCGCTTCGCCGCCGAACTTCTTCGGGAACGCGCGGTGCACGGCGCGGTTCTGCACCAGCAGGTGCAGTTGCGAGAGCACGCGCTCACGGTGCTCGTGCATGCCGAGGCTGTCGTCGCGCCAGAACGCGGAGTCCTTGATCAGCTCGCGGGACTGCCGACGGATGTCTGCCCAGGTGCCGAGCAGAAGATCGTTCACGCGCTCGACGTCGATGTGCGGTTCGGACTGGTTCGAGGTGGATGCGGGACGGACGGCGGCGTCGACCATGTTGAGTCCTCTCGGTGGACGGTGGGGATCCCCCAACGGTAGGACTTCAACAATAACTCTCGAAGTGACCTGTAGGGGTCTCACAACAGCATCCGCTGGCGACGCCGCCGGTCGTTGTCAACTCACGACAGAATCGTCACCACGCGGTCTCGATCGTGCCGTTCGATTCGATGACCTCTCGCGCCTGATCGCTCGTGAATGCCTTCTTCAGCGCGGCGGTGGCCGCGGAGTCGGCGTCCTTCTGCTGCACGACGAGGTTCAGCGCGAACGTGTCGTCGAGCTCGGTGATCAGGCCGTCCTTCTCAGGCGTGAGCCCGAGTGCCTTGATGTGCGATGGCCACTGGAAGACCAGGTCGGCCTCTTCGTATGCGGCGTTCAGCGAGGCGATGGGCACCTGCAGGAATTCGAGGTTCTTCGGGTTGTCGGTGATGTCCTTGACCGTCGATGCGTACGGGTCCACCGCCGGGTCGAGCGTGATGATGTCGTTGCCGGCGAGCAGCTTCAGCGCGCGGCCGGTGTTCGACGGGTCGTCGGGGATCGCGACGGTCGCGCCATCTGGCAGGTCGGCGATGTCGTCGAGCGTCTTGGAGTAGAACGCGATCACGAAGTTGTACACCGGCTGCACGCCGACGAGCGTGCCGTCGTTCGCCTCGTTGAACGTCTGCATATAAGGGATGTGCTGCGAGAAGTTCGCGTACACGTCGCCGCTATTCAGGATCGTGTTCGAGGTGACGTAGTCGCCGACCTCGACGAGCTCGACCTCGTATCCGTCCTCGATGGCCTCGCCCGCCGCCTCGACGACGTCGGTCATGGGCGACATGACCGCCGCGACCTTCAGCACCTTGGGTGCGGCGTCGCCGGCATCCGACTGCTCTGGCGAGCCGGCGCAGCCGGTGGCGACCAGCGAGATTCCGATGACGGCTGCCAGCAGACCGGCACGTGACTTCTTCATTGCTCTGTTCTCCTTGATGGGACTTGCAGGTTTGCGGCTCAGCGGTGATCGAGCCGGACGGACGTGCGGTGGCCGATCGCCTGGATGGCCAGCACGCACACGATGATGATGACGATCACGAAGTACATCAGGCTGTCGTTGTACTCCTGGTAGCCGTAGCGCATCGCGAAGTCGCCGATGCCACCTCCGCCCACGACGCCGAGCACGGTCGAGTACGACAGCAGGCTGATCGCGGCAGAGGTGAGCGCGTAGACGAGACCTGAGCGGGCCTCGGGCAGCAGCATCAGGAACACCGTCTGCGGCACGGTGGCGCCCGATGCCTGGGCGACTTTCGGGATGCCACGGGGGATCTCGCGCAGGATCTGCTCGGTGAGCCGCGCGTAGATCGCGACGGCGACGACGCACAACGGCAGAGTGGCGGCCTGGGTGCCGAAGCTCGTGCCCATGACCAGCCGTGTGAACGGGATGAGGAACACCGCCAGCAGCAGGAAGGGAAATGAGCGGACGACGTTGATGTAGAGGTTCGCGATGGTGTTGATCGCGCGGTTCTGCGCCAGTCCCCCGCGCTCGGTGAGGTAGACGATCGTGCCGAGCGGCAACCCGATCAGCACCGCGGCCAGCAGCGAGACCAGCATCATGTAGCCGGTCTCGGCGAGCGAGGTCGCGATGTCCTCGCCGTACTCGGCGAGCAGATCGGTGAACCAGGTGACGACTCCGGTCACGACTTCAGCTCCCGCTTGACCTGTTCGTAGTAGGTCGGCAGCGAGCGCGTGCCGGTGCTCTGCACGGCGAAGACCTCGCGCAGGCGTCCCTTCTCGAGCAGCGCGGCGCGGTCGCAGATGGCCTTGACCACATCGAGGTCGTGGGTGATGACGACCACCGTCGTGCCGAGTTTGTCACGGGCATCCGACAGCACCCGCAGCACGTCGCCGGTCGTCGACGCATCCAGTGACGAGGTCGGCTCGTCGCACAGCAGCAGCGACGGACGCGAGACCAGGGCGCGCGCGAGGCCGACGCGCTGGCGCTCGCCGCCGCTGAGCTGGGCCGGGTAGTGGTCGGCGCGATGGGCCAGCCCGACGAAGGAGAGGATCTCGTCCACGGCGGCGTTCTGCTGGCGTCGAGTGGAGCGCCGTCCGCCGTCGCGGCGGGCGAGGCGCAGCGGCAGCCGCACGTTGTCCCGCACCGTGCTGTTGCTGAGCAGGTGCACGCCCTGGAAGACGATGCCGATGTCGCGGCGCAGGGCGCGCAGCGCTGCCCTGTCGAGGCCCGCGACGTCGGCGCCGTCGACCTCGACGGCGCCCGCGGTGGGTGAGCCCAGGCCGTTCACGAGTTCGAGCAGGGTCGATTTGCCCGCGCCGCTCTCGCCGATGATGCCGAGGATCTCACCGCGTCGGATGCTGAGATCGATGCCGTCGAGTGCGGGCGGCGCATCGTCGCGGAACTGCTTGGTGACGTCGCGGAACTCCACGAGCGCGGGGGTGGCAGTGGCCATCGCGGTGGATCGACTTTCGGATCGGGGACGAGCGCGGCGGCCCCGAAGAGGGCCGACAGCCCTTTCTGTACGCGATCCAATTATAGTTCAGGTATGGCATTGAGGTACCGGACGGAAGCGATCAACACAGACGGCGGCGATGCGAGCAGCCGGGTCTCGGACGGCATGGAGGTGTCGGTCTCGTCGCCGCTCGGCCCGAATCCGGACCCGGATGCGACCAACCCCGAGCAGCTGCTCGCCCTGGCCTGGGCCACCTGCCTGAACTCCACCGCGCAGGCCATCGTCAAGCGCCAGCGCCGCACGGCCGTGCGCATCGAGGTCGAGCTGCACTCTGTGGAGAACGGCATCGGCTACGAGTTCCACGTCGACGCCTTCCTGTCGGCCGAGGGCGCCTCGCCCGAAGAGACCGCCGACCTGCTGGCGGCTGCGAACGCCCGCTGCCCTGTGTCGAAACTGCTGGCAGGTTCGTCGACCGTCGCCGTGCACGCCGAGTCCTACACCGCCGCGCTTCCCGTATGAGTTTCTGTCGCCTGATCACCCGATAGGCGACAGAAACTCATACGGGAGCGAGCAGCGGGTGCCGTTCTGAGCCCGGAACCGGCGAGGGCCGGAGCCGGCGTGAGCTCTGCCGGCGTGAGCTCAGATCGTCAGCCCGTGGCCGAAGCGGAACAGCGGGTCGGCGGTGTCGAACGGCACGTCGGGACGCGAGGCCTGCACCGCGGCCATCGACCTGGGCAGGTCGAACGGCAGACGCCCCTTGGCCTCAGCGGCACCCGTCAGCACATCCAGCAGGGCTGCGCTCGAGGCGCCCCAGTTCACCGTGAGGGCTGCGACAGCATCCGAGATCCCGGTGAGCACCGCCGGACGATCGGCGAGCACATCCACGATCGTCGGCACGGCCGCCGCCACCTCGCGCACGTGCGCGACGACGTCGGGAGCAAGCTCGAGCGAGCCGGCGTGGAAGAAGTTCTCGAACACGCTGCCGCGGTCCTCGAACGGCGCCTGCAGACGCAGCACGGCGACATCCGCCTCGGCGGGCGTCGCGACGACCTCACCGTACGCGCCGGCGACCTCGGCGTCGATGCCCT
This sequence comes from Microbacterium sp. H1-D42, assembly GCF_022637555.1. Lineage (NCBI taxonomy): Bacteria > Bacillati > Actinomycetota > Actinomycetes > Micrococcales > Microbacteriaceae > Microbacterium > Microbacterium sp. H1-D42. The sequence goes on from NZ_CP093342.1 coordinate 3,140,568, forward strand.
CGACGTACAGCCGCGCGCCGCGAGCGATCGGCAGGGCGCCCGCGTTCGTCAGGACGGTGATGGATGCCCGCTGCGCGGCCTCTCCGGCAGTGCGGAAGTCCTCGCGTCCGACGATCCCGTTCGCCGCGGCCTCATCGACCAGCGCGTTCTCGAACAGACCGAGCGCGAACTTCTCACGGAGGAGTCGGCGTGCCGAGACGTCAAGGCGCTCCTCGGTGACCTCGCCCTCGGCGACGAGCTCGAGCAGCAGCTCTGGGCAGTCCTCTCCGCCGAATTGGTCGGCACCGGCATCCAGCACCTTCTTCATGCGCTCCTTCGGCGTGAGGTGCTCGACGCCCCACGCCCGCGCCGGGAACGGGTGCCCGAAGATCTCGGCGTCGTTGATCAGCCCCCAGTCGGTGCAGACCACGCCGTCGAACCCGAAGCGCTCGCGCAGCAGCCCGGTGATGACCGACTTGTTGAAGCCGAAGCCGACCTCTTCATGCTCGGTGCCGACGGGCATGCCGTAGTACGGCATCATCTGCCTGGTGCCTGCCGCGATGGCATCCTCGAACGGCTTCAGGTGCAGCTCGAACTCGCCGCCGGGGTAGACCTGCTCGCGACCGTACTCGAAGTGCGGGTCCTCACCGTCCTTCTGCGGGCCGCCGCCAGGGAAGTGCTTGGTCATCGTCGAAACCGAACCCGGTCCGAACGACTCGCCCTGGAACCCGCGGATGTACGCCGCACCCAGCTGGCCTGCGAGCTCGGCATCCTCACCGAAGGTAGCGGTCTGGCGCGCCCAGCGCGGCTCGGTGGCGAGATCGACCTGCGGGTGCAGGGCGACGCGCAGGCCGACGGCGGTGTACTCCTGGCGTGCGATGTCGGCGAAGCGCTCGACGAGATCGGCATCGCGGATCGCGGCGAGGCCCAGCGTCTCGGGCCACTGCGAGAAGGGACCGGCGAGGATCGATGCCCCGGGGTTCTCGCTGAACGAGTGGCGCGGATCGGTCGAGAGGGTGACGGGGATGCCGAGGCGAGTGGATGCTGCCAGCTGCTGCACCTGGTTCTGCCACGCGGCGATCTCGCCGCCGGTCGGTGCGGCGCCCAGCAGGTTGAAGTGCGACATGCGCTTGCCCTCGACGAACTCGCGAGCTGTCGGCGTCTCGAACACCGGGTTCTTCTCGTCAAGCCCGCCGATGGCGATCATGGTGTGGAAGAAGAGACCCGCCTTCTCTTCGATGGTCATCGCATCGAGCAGCAGCTGCACGCGCTCGTCGATGGGCAGGTCGGCGTTCAGCCAGGGCCGCTCGGCGGTGATTTCGGTCATGGTCACTTGACTCCCTTGATTCGGTAGACGAGCACCGCTCCGGCGAGCGCGACGAGCGCTCCGAAGAGGTACCACGTGGTGTAGCCGCCGATCGGCGTGGTGGCGCCGAACGCGATGATGGCTGGGGCGATCGCGGGGGCGATCGACTGCGGCAGGGCATTGGCGATGTTCAGCACGCCGAGATCCTTGGCAGTGTCATCGGGGTTCGGCAGCACCTGCGTCGCGAGAGCGAGGTCGACTGAGAAGAACGACCCGGCGCCGAGTCCGATGATCGCCTGGGCGATGATGAGGACGGGGATGCTGGGTGCGACGGCCAGGATGACGAGGCCCACGACCATGATCGCGCCCGCGACGGCCACGAACGGGCGGCGCTTGCCGACGCGGTCGGAGAGGATGCCGCCCAGTGGCGACGAGATCATCATGGCCGCCATCGAGGCGAGGTTCGCCAGCAGGATCGTGCCGATGGCATCCTGCTCGCTGAGCTGGAACCGCTCGACGAGGTAGAACGGCAGGAAGGTCGCGATGCCGGCGTAGCCGAACATGACGAAGAACTTCGTCAGCCAGGTCCATCCGAAGTCGGGGTGCTTGACGGGGTTGAAGACGAACGAGCCGAGGAAGGCGCCGATCGTGAGGCGCGCGGTGGGACGCTCGGTGAGCACGCGATCCTTCAGCATGAGCGCGAAGATCACGGCCAGCACTGCGGCGATGACGGCGGGCACGACGAAGCGCTCGAAGTCGCCTGGCAGGTAGTTCATCAGGAAGCTGCCGCCGAGGATGCCGAGCGGGGTGGTGATGCCGACGATGCCTGACACCTTGCCGCGGCTCTCGACGGGAACCTGGTCGGGCAGGGTGGCGTTGGCGGCTGCGAGTACGGCGTTCATCGCGGCCTGCACGATGCACCACGCGAGGAGCACGATCCAGATCGACGTCGCGAGTCCGATCAAGGCGAATCCGGCGAGACCGACGACGGCACCGCCGACGATCCACGGCCGGCGCATGCCCCAGCGCGAGGTGGTGCGGTCGGAGAGACGCCCGGCGAGGGGGTTCGCGAACAGCGCGAACAGCGCCCCGACGCCCAGCACGAGACCGAGGTTCGCCTTGGCGGTGTCCGCATCGGGTGAGAGGTGCTGGATCTTGAACGCCATGGAGACCATCACGGGTGTCAGCAGCGCGAGGAAGATGCCGAAGTTCACGCCGGCCAGGCCGAGGGTGAAGCCCCGGGGCGTGCGCGTCGGCGTCGTGCCTGGAGCCTTGAAGCCGGTGGTGCCGGCAGCAGCGGCCTGAGCGGCCGGTGACATCTCTGTCATGGGAGTCCTTTCGGGCGGGATGTCGCGTCGCCTCTGACGCGTCGGCGTCCACTGTACTCCAAACCCGACCAATTGGTAACTGAATCTCGACCGATTGGTAAATGCGGGATGATGGAACAGGAGGAACCATGGCGAGCACGGAACGCGGCCCGCGCGGGCGCAGCACAGCGGAGACACGCGCGCGCATCGTGTCCGCTGCCCGCGCACTGTTCGTCGAAGACGGCTATCGCAGCACATCGCTGCGCGACATCGCGGCGTCCGCAGGAATCAGTCATCCTGGTCTGCTGCGGCACTTCGCGTCGAAGGACGAACTGCTCGTGAGCGTCATGACAGAACTCGAGGCGGACAACGAGACGTTCTACGCCGAGCGCGCCGCCGCAGCCGAACCCGGCGCGGTGCTGTTCTCGGAGCTGGCGCGGCGCAATGCATCCACCCCCGGCTACCTCGAGCTGTTCGCAGCGCTCAGCGGGGAGGCGTCGACGCCGACGCATCCGGCGCACCAGCACATGCACGATCGGTACCGCCGGCTCGATGAGATGGCGGGCGAGGCGCTGGCGGATGCCATGGAGCACGGCGTCATCGCCGACGACCGCGACCCACACGAAGAGGCCATCCGCCATTCGGCCGGCTGGGATGGCATGCAGCTGCTCTCGCAGTACCTCCCCGACCGGGTCGACGTCGTCACGATGCTCGCCTCCCGAGAGGACCTCTGGGCGTATCCGCTCGGCTGGCGCGATCCGGATGACCCGGAGCCGTCTCCGGATGCCACCCCCATCCCGCCGCTGATCGTCCCGCCCGAGCCCGCGCCGGAGCCGGCCGCCGGCTACGCCGTCGGTCGGCAGCGCCGCGAGCGCATCATCGCCGATGCGACCACGCTGTTCGCCAGCGAGGGCTATGGCGACACCAGCCTGCAGGATGTGGCGGGCAAGGTCGGCGTCGCGAAGTCGACCCTGCTGCACCACTACCCGACGAAGGAGGCGCTGCTGCGGGCCGTGCTGCAGAGTCGCGACCAGCGCGTCGTGTCGCGCACGACCTACCGGCAGGCTTCCCGCGCCGCCGACGAACTGCGTGCACTGCCGGTGGGCGCGGCCGAGAACAACGCCGAGTCCGCGGGCCTGATCGAGGTGTATGCGGTGCTCTCGAGCGAGGCCGTGCCTGACGGGCATCCGGCACATGAGTACTTCGCCGACCGGTTCACTCGCGTGATCGGGACGTTCACCGAGCTGTTCCGCGCGGCGCAGGCCGACGGCGATCTGCCCTCACATCGCGATCCCGCGCAGGAGGCGATCTGGCTGGTCGCCCTGTGGGACGGCTTGCAGTTCCGGTGGCTGTACGACCGCGACGCCGTCGATGTCGCCGAGCATCTGGCCGCGCACCTGGCCGACGTGCTGCCCGAGTAGCCACGACGGCCCCGCACAGCCGTGCGGATCAGTGCGCGGCGATCACGGCGAGCACTGCGTCGCCGTAGGCGTCCTTCTTCTTCTCGCCGATGCCGCTGATGCCGTCCAGCTGCGCAGCCGACGCCGGGCGCAGCTCTGCGAGTGCGCGCAGCGTGGCATCGCCGAACACGATGTACGCCGGCTTTCCCAGCTCACGGGCGGTCTCGGCGCGCCAGGCGCGCAGCGACTCGAACAGCTCGCGGTCGCCCTCGGCGACAGCATCCGACGCACTCGTCTTGCGTGCACGCGACGCGGTGACCCGCCCGATCGTGTCACGGCGCAGCGGCACAGGCGTGTCTCCGCGCAGCACACCGTCGGCAGCCTGCCCCGGCGCCAGAGTGCCGTACTCCCCCTGCGCCACCAGAACGCCACGGGCCAGCAGCTGCCGCACGACACTGCGCCAGTCCTGATCCGAGAGGTCGGCGCCGATGCCGTAGGTCGCCAGTTGATCGTGCCCCATCTTGCGGATGCGATCGGTCGATGCCCCGCGCAGGATGTCGATCAGCTGCCCGGCGCCGAACGCCTGGTTGCGCTCGCGCTTCAGGCGCACGATGGTCGAGAGCAGCTTCTGCGCCGGCACCAGTCCGTCATAGGTCTCTGGCGACTCCAGGCACGTGTCGCAGTTGCCGCACGCGCCGGACTCCTGCCCGAAATACCCCAGCAGGTTCTGCCGTCGGCACTGCACCGTCTCGCACAGCGCGAGCATGGCGTCGAGGTGCTGTCCCATCCGCATCTTGAAGGTGCGGTCGCCGGGGCTCTGGTCGATCAGGCGGCGCTGCTGCACGACATCGCCGAGCCCGTAGGCCATCCAGGCCACTGAGGGCTCGCCGTCGCGGCCGGCGCGACCGGTCTCCTGGTAATACCCCTCGACGGACTTCGGCAGGTCGATATGGGCCACGAAGCGCACGTCGGGCTTGTCGATGCCCATCCCGAACGCGATGGTCGCGACCATCACGACGCCGTCCTCGCGCAGGAACCGCGACTGGTTCGCGGCGCGCACCTCAGCCGGAAGTCCCGCGTGGTACGGCAGTGCGTCGAGACCCTTGGATGCCAGATGCGCGGCGGTGTGCTCGACCGACTTGCGGCTCAGCGCGTACACGATGCCGGCAGCGCCCTCGGGCTGCGAGCGGATGAACTCGACCAGCTGCTTGCGAGGATCGACCTTCGGCACGATGCGGTACTGGATGTTCGGCCGGTCGAAGCTGGCGACGAAGTGCTCGGCCCGATCGAGGTGCAGGCGCTCGGTGAGCTCCTGGTGCGTGGCGCGCGTGGCCGTCGCGGTTAGGGCCATGCGCGGCACCCCGGGGAACCGCTCGGCGAGGTCACCCAGCGCGAGGTAGTCGGGCCGGAAGTCGTGACCCCACTGCGACACGCAGTGCGCCTCGTCGATCGCGATCACGCTGAGCACGCCGCGCTGCAGCAGCCGCGTGGTGGCGGCAGACGACAGCCGCTCCGGCGCGACGTAGATCAGGTCGAGCTCGCCGGCGACATACGACCGCTCCACCTCGCGTCGCTCATCGATCGACTGCGTGGAGTTGAGATAGGCGGCCCGCACGCCGTTGGCGCGCAGCGCGTCGACCTGATCGTGCATGAGGGCGATCAGCGGACTGATCACGAGCCCGGTGCCCTCGCGCACCAGCGCCGGCACCTGGTAGGTGATCGACTTGCCGCCGCCGGTGGGCATCAGCACGACAGCATCCCCGCCGCCGATGACGTGCTCGACGATCGCCGCCTGGTCACCGCGGAACGCGTCGTACCCGAAGACGGTTCGGAGCGCATCGGCAGCCGTCGGATGCTGGGAAGGCGTGGCCACGGGGGCAGCGGATGCTGCGGAGGGAGCCCCACCAGCAACGGGCGTCACGGGCCCCTGACCCCAATCCAGCGGCGGCTCCCAGCCGTCGGCCGGCGGCTCCCAATCGAGTTCGCCCGGCGTCTCCCACGGCTCATCGGGGTACGGCACATCCTCGTACGGGTCGGGGCCCCACCCGGCAGGGGATGTCTGCGTCATGCCTCCAGCGTATCCAGCGCAGCAGACATCCATTCCCGCCCTCCACAGCCCCATCCCTCCGCTTCGGGCATAGGTTGGGGAGACATCGAAGGAGGAGCAATGCCCGAACTGACCGTCACCCGCAACGATGACGCCTCACGCTACGAGATCCACTCCGACGGCACCCTTGCGGGATTCGCCGAGTTCGACCGGCGCCCCGGCGAGATCCGGTTCATCCACACCGAGATCGACAACGCGTTCCAGGGTCGTGGCCTGGCCGGCATCCTCGCGGCCGAAGCCCTGGCCGACGCGGTCGCGAGCGGCGCCACGATCGTCCCCTACTGCCCCTACATCGCGGGATATCTGAAGAAGAACGAGGTTCCCGGCGCGCAGATCCGCTGGCCCAACCCCGGCTGAGCATTCCCCCGGCCCGCGCCAGCCCCTGGTCGGCGCGCCGCCCGGTAATCTTGGAGAGTGGCATCCCGAACGGCGCTGAGCACGCGCACTCTTCTCGTCTGCGCCGCCATCGGCGTCGCCACTGGCATCCTCGGCGGCATCGCCGGCCTGCTGACTCCCGTCGTCCTGATCGGCGCGCCGTTCCTGTACGGCCTGCTGCTGGGGGCCCACGTGCTGCCTGGCATCATCGCCCAGGAAGTGCTGCGCCTGCCGCTGGTAGCCCTCGTGACGCACGTCATCGCCGCGCTGATCTCCAGTGCCTTCAACCCGGCCTGGGCGCTGCGCTTCATCGGCACGGCCCTGCTGTTCGGAGCGATCCAAGAGGGCGTCGCCGCCCTCACCCGCTACAAGTCCTGGGGACGCTGGCGGTTCTTCGTGTCAGCGGTGATCATCGGCATCCTCGTCGCCGTGGTGGTGTGGTTCGCCGCGCACATGGATGCCCTCGATCCGTGGGCACGCGTGGCGTACCTCGCCGTATCGGTGCTGGGTCCGGTCATCTGGACCGCGATCGGCATCGCCGTCGGCAATTCGCTTCGGCGCGCAGGCGTCGCGCCGAAGTAGAACCGATCCGGCGCGGCGTCTCAGCCGATGTCGCCGGTCGAGCCCAGCACGAGACTCGCGCGGCGGTGGCCGCCCTCGAGCCGCTCGGATGCTGTCGCACCGCTCAGGAGCCCTGCGAGGTACCCGGCGGCGAAGGCATCGCCCGCACCGACAGCTTCGACGACCTCGGTCGGGATCGCGGGCACGAAGACCGTGCCCTCGTCCGAGAACTCGGTCGCGCCGATGTCGCCGTCCTTGACGACGAGGGTCGCGGCCCCTGGCAGGTGCGCCCTGGCATCCGACGCCGTCTCGCAGCCCCACAGCGTCTCGGCCTCGTCGCGGCCGACGAAGACGAGGTCGGCACGGTTCGCGAGGCGCTCCAGCACCGGCGCAGCCTCGGCCGCCGACCACAGCGCAGCGCGGTGGTTCACGTCGAAGCTGACGATGCCGGGGGCGCCCGACATGCGGTCGAACACGACCTCGATGAGCGCGGCGCACGAGGCCGACAGCGCCGGGGTGATGCCGGAGATGTGCACGATCTCGGCCTGCTCCAGCGGGATTTCGGCGATCGCCTCCGGGCTCATCCGCGAGGCGGCGGAGCCGGCGCGGTAGTAGAGCACGCCCTGGCCTGGGTCCTTGAAGTAGACGCCGGTGGGAGCCGTCGAGTCGGTGCCGACCCAGTGCGTGTCGACGCCGCGGCCTGCGATCGTGTCCAGCACGCGCGCGCCGAGCACGTCGTCGCCGAGTGCGCTGACCCAGGCGGCCTGCTGCCCGAGGGCTGCGACATGAATCGCGACGTTCGACTCGGCGCCGCCGATCGACAGCTGGAACTGCTCTGCGGTCAGCAGCGGCTCGGCAGCGGTCGGGGCGACGAGCGCCATCGTCTCGCCGATCGCGATCAGTCTGGGCGTGATCAGTCCAGGGGTGGGAGTCTGTGCAGTCATCGGGATGATCCTCTCACCTCGCGGCGTGCAGTCCGTTCACGGTGACGGTGTCCGCTGATCAGCGCGCGACGACCGGTGCCAGCGGCAGTCCGCCGCATGCCTCGTCGATGCGGATCAGCTCGTTCCACTTCGCGGTGCGCTCGCCGCGCGTGATGGATCCGACCTTCACGATGTCGGCGTTCCAGCCCGAGGCGAGGTGCGCGACCGACATGTCCTCGGTCTCACCGGATCGCGCCGATACGATCACGGCCGCTCCCGCGGCGCGGGCGGCCTGCACAGCTGCGGCGGCGCGCGAGACGGTGCCGGCCTGGTTGACCTTGATGAGCGCTGCACCGATCTGCCCGGCAGCGGCGGCGGCCTCGATGCGAGCGGCATCCGTCACGAGGAAGTCGTCTCCCACCACCACGGCGCCGAAGCTTTTCACGGCGAGGGCCATGCCGTCGGCGTCGTCCTCGCCGGCCGGGTCCTCGATCGTCGCCACAGGGAACTCAGCGCACAGCGCCGCGAGCTCCGCGATCCACCCCTGGGTGTCGTACTCGATGCCGCCGACGCGGTAGACGCCGTCCGCATGGAACTGCGTGGCGGCGATGTCCAGAGCGATCGCCATGTCGACGCCTGGGCGGAGCCCTGCGAGCTGCATCCCATCGACGAGCACCTGCAGAGCATCGCGGGTGTCGGCGACCTCTGGCCAGTGCCCGCCCTCATCCGCGACGCCACGCGGTTCCCCGCGCCGGCGCATCACGTCGCCGACAGCGCGGTAGACCTCGGCGATGTCGCTGAGCGCGTCGGCGATGGTCGTCGCCGACAGCGGGTAGGCCATGAAGTCCTGCACGGCAACGCGGTTGGCCGCGTGCGCCCCGCCGCCCATGATCTGGATCTGCGGACGCGGGATGTGTGTGATGTCGCCACCCAGCTGAGCCCACAGCGGACGATCGGATGCTGCCGCCGCAGCATGCGCCACGGCGAGCGATACGGCTGTCGTGGTGTTGCCTCCGACGTGTGAGCGCTGCGGGTCGACATCCGCCGCATCCAGAGCCGCATCGATCGTGGCCTGATCGGCGACGAGCATCCCGCGCAGCACTGGGGCGAGCACGTCGTGCACCTGCGCGACGGCCTTGCGCACGCCGAGGCCGCGCAGCCTGGTGCCGCCGTCGCGCAGCTCGATCGCCTCGCGGCGCCCTGTGGAGGCCCCGGCGGGCGCGATGCCACGGCCGACGGCACCACCGGAGGTGACGACTTCGGCTTCGATGGTGGGCAGACCGCGGGAGTCCCAGACCTCGCGGGCGCGGACGTCGACGATCACATCAGTCATGTTGTTGGGGTCCTTCAGACGGTGGTGGGAGGGCAGAGCGCGGCGAGGGCGCGCTGACGGACGGTGGCGCGCGCGCGCCGGTCGAGATACTCGACCGGCGAGGCGCCGGCGACGCGGGCGAGCTGCAGGGCGGGCAGGATGCGGTCGATGCGGGCGTCGATGTCGGAGCCCGGCTCCCAGTCGACCTGCTCCAGATACGCGGCGCGCAGCGCGTCGGCCGCGAATTCGAACTGCGCGGCCAGCTCAGGCAGGTGCACGGCCTTCAGTACCAGGTGGTTGAGGCAGAACGCGACGTCGAACGCCGGGTCACCCCAGGTCGCGCATTCGGCGTCGAGCAGCACGGGCGACGCGGCGCCGATCAGGATGTTCTTCGGGCTGACGTCGCCGTGCACGAGCGCACGGCGGTTGGACTGCAGCAGGGCGATGACCTCTTCGATGGCATCCGTCGCCTCCGGCACCGCATCCGCGGTGCGGCGCAGGTACGGTTCGATCCGCAGGGACTCGAACAGGTCGTCGTTGGCGAAGTCGGCTGCCAGATCGGATGCTGCCGCGCTGGCGCTGTGGATGCGACCGAGCATCCGCCCGACCGCGGCAGCCGTTCCCGCATCTACGTCTCCGGCGAGCAGCTGCGTCTTCCAGTTCGGGTACTGCTCCGGTGCAAGATACTCCAGCGCGATCGCGTAGCTGGCGTCATCGGTCGCCAGTACCTTCGGCACAGCATCCGGCACCACGGTCGCGGCGTAGCGCAGCCAGCGTGCCTCCGCCTCGCCGCGCTCGATCGGCGCGCTCCACTCGGCGTCGACCTTCAACTGCGCAAGCGCGCGCTTGAGGACGACCGTGCGCCCGCCGATGCGGACGAGGCGGATGTCAGAGGATACGCCGCCGGTGAGTGGCACGAAGGTCGCGTCGTCGGCAGCATCCGCCGGATCTACTGGCACCAGCCCCATCCGCACCAGCAGCGCGCGGTCGTCCTCGTCGGTCACTGTCGTCTCACGCCGTGCGTGCGGCGGGGTGGCCGTATGCCGACTGCTCGAGGCCGCGGATGTAGCCGATCGCGAAGAGGCGGCCGAGCATCTCGTAGCCGGGTGCGTCGTTGGACTCACCCTCCAGCGTCGGGACGTGGTCGGGGCGCATCGAGCCTTCGAATCCGATCTCGTGGTACGCCTCCACACACGCGGGCATGTCGGTCTGACCGTCGTCGTGGAACGTCTCGCGGAAGTCGGCGACCGTGCCGCGCACGTCACGGAAGTGCACGAAGGGGATCTTCGCTGTGCCGAACTCGCGGATGACGTCTGGGATCGACGTCTCCCCCGAGATGACCTCGGGCATCAGGGCGAAGTTGCCCTGGCAGAAGGTGGTGCCGTTGTAGTCGGAGGGGGCGATGTCGAACAGGCGGCGGAAGTCCGCCACCGAGCTCATGATCCGCGGAACGCCGCGGTCCATGCCCTGGGGCGGGTCATCAGGGTGCATCGCCAGACGCACCCCGGCCTTCTCTGCCTCGGGGACGACGGCGGCCAGGAAGTACTCCAGCGCCGACCACATGTCCTCAGCCGTCACCTCGCCCTCGGGCAGCAGCGCCGCCCTGGCCTGCTGGACCTCCTGGTTGTACCCCGTCACCAGTGCGCCACCGCGGTCCTGCAGTGCGGTCTCGGTGCGCCCCCAGGTGGTGATGGCCATCCAGTTGTAGGCCATGGTGGGCACGCCGAGCGCGCCCAGAGCCCGGATCTGCTCGATGAACTGGTCGATCTGCTCATCGCGACCGTCCTGGCCGAGGCGGATCTTGTCCATCGGCGCGGTGTCCTCGGTGGCGATCAGCGTGAAGCCCCACTTCTCGTAGATCTCCTTGTTGTGGCGCAGCGCCTCGAGGCTCCACGGCACATCGCCCCGGTCGTCGATCGTCCAGCCGGCGCTGCCGACCGAGGCGAACATCCGCTGGTCCTGCTCACCGCCGTTGAGTGCGGCGACGACGTTGTTCACGCCGGCCTGGCGGATGAGCTTCCACGCCGATGCCGGACGAGGAGGGAGGAATTCACTGAGCTGGATCATGGGGTTCTTTCGTGTGGAGCGTGTTCAGGATTTGGCGGGCAGGGACGCCGCGATGCGTGAGAGCAGTCCGCCGTCGACGCGCATCTCGGCGCCGGTGACGAAGCTGGCGTCGCTGCTGGCGAGGAACGAGCACACCGCGCCGACCTCGGCGGGGGTGCCGACGCGGCCGAGCGCGTGCATCCGACCCCATTCGGCGATGGTCGCGTCCTCGCCGGCGTCGGTGCCGTCGGACCAGGCGCGCGCCGAGGTGCGCAGCATCGGGGTGTCGATCGATCCGGGCAGCACCGCGTTGACGCGCACGCCGTGGGCGGCCTCGTCGACGGCGAGCGCGCGGGTCATCGCGTTCAGCGCACCCTTGGTGGAGGTGTAGCCGACGACGTTGTTCTGCGTCGCGACGCCCTGCACGGAGGAGATCAGCGTGACCGTGCCGGCGTTCTTGCGGATCTCCTCGATCGCGCAGTGCACCGCGAGGAACGAGCCGCGCACGTTCACCGCGAACACGCGATCGAAGTCCTCCGGCGTCGTCTCGAGGGCGTCGCCGTAGGTCTGGATGCCCGCGGAGGTCACCAGGTGGTCGATGCGGCCGAAGTGCGTCAGCGCAGCATCCACCATCGCGCGATGCGTCGCTTCGAGCGCGACGTCACCGACGACGCCGATCGCGGTGCCACCGGACTCGGTGATCTCGCGCACGACCTCGTCGACGTTGCTCTGGGTCATGCCGTGCACGACCACCGATGCGCCGTCGGCGGCGAATGCCTCGGCCGCGCCTCTGCCGATGCCGGCCGAGCTGCCGGTGACGATGACGACTTTGCCCTCATGCTTGCGCTGCATTGTGCTGTTCTCCAATGGGGTGGTTCCGGGTTCGTGTCGGCCTGGTCAGAGCACGCCGAAGCGCGCGAACGCCTCGGTGGCGCTCATGCCCTCGTCGATGGCCTTCGCGACCAGGTTCTCGGTGCTGGCCTTCGCGAGCGAGGCCTCGATGACTTCATCCTCCACGTCGCGGGGGATGACGAGCACGCCGTCCATGTCGCCGAACACCAGATCGCCCGGTGCGATGCGCACGCCGCCGACCTCGACCGGCACTCGGTAGTCACGAACGGCTGTGCGCACTGAGGAGTCCTGGGCGTAGCCACCCCAGCTGAACACCGGGAAGTCGCGCGGCAGGATCTGCGCGGTGTCGCGGTGGTAGCCGTCGACGACCGCGCCGACGGCGCCGCGGTGCTGCGACGTGGCGGTGAGCATCTCGCCCCACATGGCGACGGACTGCACGATGCGCGTGCCCACCCAGACCTCGCCGGGTTCGAGCTGGTCGAGTGCCTCGGTCATGTATCCGAAGGGCTTCTGCTGCGCGCCGTACACATCCGAGACGAGTACCGGCATCGCGCGTCCGGCGATGCGCATGTGGGGCTGCATGGGCTGGATGTTCGGCGGCAGGAACTGGTGCGTCCGCCCGACCGTGTCGAGGATGTCACCGACCACCGCGGTGTAGAGCGTGGTCTTCATGAGCTCGAACAGCTCAGCATCAGTGCGGGTGGTCAATGTTTCTCCTTGAAACCGGTGGCCTATGGACACGACTCTACATACTTGTATACTAGTCCGCAAGATAAGATCGAGGGAGGAGGAAACACATGTCGAACGCACCAACCGAAGCGTCCGTCCCACGGACGGCATTCACCAGCCCCTTGCAGCCGCTGACGGCTCCCCGTGCGAGATATCGCATCTCGGACGCCGTGTTCACCTCGCTCAGCGAGTCCATCCGTCGGCTGCAGCTGCCCCCGGGCTCGCCGATCTCCGAGCCGGGCATCGCGGCGTCGCTGCAGGTCAGCCGCTCTCCCGTGCGCGAGGCCATCACGCGCCTGGTCGACCTCGGTCTCGTGACGGTCGTTCCGCAGGTCGGCAGCCAGATCGCTCCGATCTCGATCCGCGAGGTCGAGGAGGCGGTGTTCATCCGCCGTGCCCTTGAGACGAGCGCGTTCAAGTACGCGATCGCCGACGGCGTGCCAGACGTCACCGAGATCCAGGCGCACGTGGATGCCAACGCCGCCGCCGCGAAGGCCGGCGACCTCGAGACGTTCTTCGACACCGATGAGCTTCTGCACCAGACGGTGTTCGCACTGGCCGGTGTGCCCCGCCTGTGGGATGTCGTGCGCGGCACGAAGATGCAGCTCGACCGGCTGCGTCGCCTCAACCTGCAGGCCGCGCTCACCAACGGCGAGCTGCTCGTCGAGCATCAGCAGCTCGTCGACGCGCTCGTCGCGCGCGATCTCGACGCCGGCACACGGGTGATCGACAAGCACTCGACGCGCGTGCTCACCGACACGGTGCGCCTGCGCGCCGCCAACCCGACCTTCTTCGCCGAATAGCGGCATCCATCACCAACTGAGGAGAATCAGTGTCCGAGAACGCCAATGCCGTCGTGAACCCTCGTGTGGTCGTCTCGCGCCGAGCGATCTGCGGAGAGGGCCCGTACTGGGACACTGTGAGCGACACCGTGGTGTGGGTCGACATCGTCGGCAAGCAGGTGCTGCGAACGACCATCGGCGCCGAGACGACGGTGGTCGACTATCCGGAGATGGTGGGCGCCGCCGCGCCCCGCGAGAACGGCGGGCTCGTCCTCGCCGTCGAGTCCGGCTTCGCCGTGTTGGATGCTGACGGCGCCGTCACCCACCGGTTCGACATCCTCTCCGACATCGTTCGGATGAACGACGCCAAGGTCGACCCCGCCGGCCGCTACTGGGCGGGCAGCTGCGCGATGGACTTCGCGGCGGGCAAGGGCGGGCTCTGGCGACTCGATGAGGATCTGCACGCCGAGCTGATCCTGCCGGGCCTCACGCAGCCGAACGGCATCGGCTGGAGTCCGGACGGCACGACGATGTACCTCGCCGAGACCCAGGACCGCGTCATCCTGCGCTTCGATTTCGATCCCTCCAGCAGCACGATCACCAGCGAGCCGACCGTGTTCGCAAAGGACTTCCCCGGCTACCCAGACGGACTGTGCGTCGACGCCGACGGACACCTCTGGCTCGCCGAATTCGGCACCGGCACCGTGTACGAGCTCGACACCGAAGGGGCGGTGCTGCACACCATCCGCATCCCCACGGCACAGCCGACGTCGTGCGCGTTCGTCGGCCCCGACCTGCGCACCCTCTGGGTGACCTCAGCTGCTGACGGACAGGACGACGACCCGCACGCCGGGTCGGTCTTCGAGATCGCCGACCACGGTGCCACGGGTCTGCCCGTCGCGCTGTTCCGGGGCTGAGGCGCGCATGACCCTCACGCTCACCTCGACGATGTTCGAGGTCACCGTCACTCCCGAGCGCGGCGGCGACATCGTTCAGATCGTCGATCTCACCACTGGCATCCCCACCCTCAGCGTGTCGCCGACGGCCGACACGACGACGACCTCGGCCGCCGCGTTCGGCGGCGACTCCGCCACGCAGTGGACCACCGGCTACCCTGGCGGCTGGCAGTTCCTCACCCCGAACGCGGGACCTGAGCGCGTGCACGACGGCGTGCTGCAGGGCTACCACGGCGAGTCGGCCCTCTCCACGTGGGAGGTGCTGCGGGCCGACTCATCGACGGCTGAACTCACCGCCCGCCTCGTCACCGCGCCGTTCGCCCTGCACCGCCGCATCGAGGTCACAGGCGACGGACTCACGGTCACCGACACCGTGCGCAACCTGTCACCCGACGACGTCAGTGCGCGCATGCTGCACCACCCCGCCTTCGGCAGGCCGTTCCTCGACGAGCACAGTTACCTCGTCACCGACGCCGACACGCTGCTGACGGACGCGAATGCCCCCGGCACTCTCGCCGGCGCAGACGTCTCCGGCCGTCCTGACTCCGTACTCACTCCTGGCCCTGTGCCCGGCAGCGTCGCGCTGCCAGGTCCAGGGTCGCGGCAGGCGCTGTTCGGCGGACTCACCGATTTCGCGTCACCCGAGGTGGCCGTGCAGTTCGCCAGCCCCACGCACGGTTTCGCCATGGAGCTGAGCTGGCAGCGGGAGGCCTACCCGATGGCGTGGCTGTGGTTCGAGGCCAATGCGGGCACCGGCTTCCCGTGGTTCCGGCGCATGTACGCCATGGCCGTGGAGCCGGGCAACGTGCTGCCAGGCGAAGGCACCTCGGCGTCTGGCCTCGTCCGCGGTGGCGATGGCACCGTCGTGCCCGGCGGTGGCGAGTTCGTCTCGACCGTGCGGGTGCGCCGCCTCGCGCTCCCCTGATCTCCCCTTTCGCGTCGGGCCCTGCTCGGCATTCTGACCACCCCGTCGGGTTCACCTCGACACGTCTCTCATCGAACGGATCATCATGCAGTTCCAACGACTCGGGCCACTTGGCGCCGAAATCCCCGTCGCCGTCACAGGCGGCCGCACCCTCGACCTTCGCCCGCTGACGGCCGACATCACCGGAGACTTCCTCGCCGGTGATCCCGTGGCGGCGGTCAACGCGGCGCTCGACACCCTCCCCGAACTGGCGGATGCCGACGCGCTTCGCGTCGGCGCCCCGGTCGCCCGCCCGAACTCGGTGTACTGCATCGGGATGAACTACGCCGCGCACGCCCGCGAGGGTGGCTCGGAGCCGCCCGAGCGGATCGTCGTGTTCATGAAGCCGTCGCACACCGTCGCCGGCCCCGACGACGACTTCCCCGCCTCGCGCGGAGCCGAGAAGCTCGATTGGGAGGTCGAGCTGGCGCTGGTGGTCGGCCGCCGTGCCTGGAACCTCGGTCCGGATGACGACGCGATGGGTGTCATCGCCGGGTACACCGTGGCGAACGACCTGTCAGAGCGCACCTGGCAGCTCGAGGAGTCGGGCGGTCAGTGGTCGAAGGGCAAGAGCGGCCCCGGCTTCCTGCCGCTGGGCCCCGTGCTCGTGCCCGCTTCTGAGGTGGACCCAGGTGACCTGCGACTGCGGTCATGGGTCAACGGCGAGATCCGTCAGGACTCGAGCACCAGCGACCTGATCTTCGACGTCGAGACGATCATCCGCGACCTCAGCACCTACACCGTGCTCGAGCCGGGCGACGTGATCCTCACCGGCACCCCTGAGGGCGTCGCGCTCTCGGGCCGCTTCCCGTACCTGCAGGTCGGAGACGTCATGGAGATCGAGATCGACGGCCTCGGCCGTCAGCGCCAGGCGGTCGTCGCCGAGGGAGCTGCACAGTGAGCGACCCGCGGTTCAATGGACTCGTCGCGGTCGTCACCGGCGGTCAGTCCGGCATCGGCGCGGCCTGCGCCGATCGGCTTCGAGAGCTCGGGGCCGAGGTCGCCGTGTTCGACCGCGATGCAGCCGCCGGAGACCTCTCCTTCGCCGTCGACGTGACCGATGAGCAGGCAGTGGCGGATGCTGTCGCATCGGTCATCGCGCAGACCGGGCGCATCGACATACTCGTCAACAGCGCCGGAATCGGTGCTGCCGGCACGATCGCCGAGAACGACAACGCCGAGTGGCGCCGCGTGCTCGAGATCAATGTGATCGGCACCGCGAACGTCATCCGCGCCTGTCTGCCGCACCTGATCGCTTCGCCGTCCGCGAGCGTGGTGAACGTGGCATCCGCCGTCTCGCTCACCGGATTCCCGAACCGCGTGCTGTACACCGCGAGCAAGGGGGCTGTGCTGTCGATGACCCGCGCCATGGCCGCGGATCACCTGCGCGACGGCATCCGCTTCAACGCGGTGTGCCCCGGCACGACCGAGACCCCGTGGATCGGACGGCTGCTCGACAGCGCTGACGATCCCAGCGCCGCGCGTGCGGCGCTGGAGGCTCGCCAGCCACACGGCCGGCTGATCGCCGCTGACGAGGTCGCCGAGGCGGTCTCGTACCTGGCGGGCCCCCGGTCGGGCTCGACCAACGGCGTCGCCCTCTCGGTGGATGCGGGAATCGAGTCGATCTACGTCGCCGACTGAGCGCGGACGCACGACACGAAAAGCGGGTCCGGATGGCAGCATCCGGACCCGCTTTCTCGTGCACTGCGCCGGAAAGACAAGAAGGAAGGCTCCCGGGTCACCCCGGGAGCCTTCTCGTCTACCCGTGCATCAGCTGATGCTGGACTCCTTCAGACTCGACAGGAATCGCACCGTGCGCTCGTGCTGCGGGTTTCGCAGCAGCGAGTCGCCCTCGCCCTGCTCGACGATCTTGCCGGCATCCATGAACACGATCCTGTCGGCGACCTGGCCGGCGAAAGACAGCTCATGGGTGACGACGATCATCGTGACGCCTTCGCGAGCGAGGTCCTTCATGACGCCGAGCACATCCTGCACGACCTCAGGGTCAAGCGCTGACGTCGGCTCATCGAACAGCATCACCTTCGGCCTGGTCGCCAGCCCGCGAGCGATCGCGACGCGCTGCTGCTGACCGCCAGAGAGCTCACTCGGGTAGCGCCCCTCGAAGCCGGCGAGTCCGACCTTCGCGAGCAGCTCGAGCGCGTACGCCTCCGCTGCCACCTTCGAGACACGCTGGGTGCGGCGCGGCGCGAGAGTGATGTTGTCCAGCACCGTCAGGTAGGGGAACAGGTTGAAGTGCTGGAACACCATTCCGACCTCGCGGCGAACCTGGCGGATGCTGCGCTTCGTGCCGTCCAGCGCCACTCCGCCCACGACGATCGATCCGCCGTCGTGCGGCTCGAGCGCGTTGATGGTGCGAATGAGTGTCGACTTGCCTGACCCCGAGGGGCCGATGACGGCGACCGCCTGGCTCTCGTACACGTCAAGGGACACCCCTGCGACGGCCGTGACTGAGCCGTACTTCTTCACGACGTCAGTGAGTTGGACGACGGGAGTGGACGTGGATTCTGAATTCCTCATTGTTCTTCCTCTCAGCTCCTTGACGGGGCCGTGGTGACGGCCGGTGGTTCTTCTGTCTCGAATTCGGAATGGTCACGCCGCCGCCCGGTGCGGTCGATTCGCGACTCGAGTACCGAGCCGATGAAGGCGACGCCTCGGTTGATCACGTAGTAGACGACGCCGAGCACCAGGAACACCAGCCAGGTCTCCCCTGTCGCCTGGCGCACGGTGAGGGCGACGGAGGTCGCCTCCACCACGCCGATGCCGCTGGCGAGCGTGGTGTCCTTCACTGTGACGATCCACTGCCCGACCATCGACGGGAAGGACACTCGGAATGCCGAGCGAGCCTCGACGAAGCGCATGCGGTCGAAGAGCCCGAGGCCCAGCGCTGCGGCCGCCTCGGACTGTCCGCGCGGCACGCTCTCGATGCCAGCACGCACGTTCTCCACCTGGTAGGCGCCGATGAACAGGCTGAGGGCGACCACGACAGCCGCGGTCGTCCCGAAGCTGACGTTGAATGCGGCACTGACCCCGAAGTACAGCAGGAAGAGCAGCACCAGCGGCGGGATCGAGCGGAACAGCTGCACGTAGATGTTGATGACCACCCGCACCGCCGCTGCCCAGCGCGGCGACTCCGGTCGCCTCGCACTGAGGAACCCGCAGAGCACACCGATGATCGTGCCTCCGGCGATGCTGAGAGCGCTGAGTTGGAGCGTGTAGAGCAGCGCCTCGAGGAAGACTCCCAGGTACGGCATCATGCTGGCCATGTCACACCACCTTCGCGTTCTGCTTGATCACTCGCTTGCCCAGCGCCCGCCATGCGAACCCCACCACCTGCACGATCACGACGTAGACAATCGCGACGGTGATGAACGACTCGAAGTAGCGGAAAGTCGTCGAGCCTGCGGTGTATGCCAGGCTGGTGAGCTCGCCGGCGCCGATCAGCACCGCCAGCGATGACCCCAGAATGCAGGCGACGAGCTGGTTACCGATCGCGGGATAGGCAGTGCGCAGCGCCTCCGGCAGAAGGATGCGCACCCACCGTGTCGTCGCGCTGAGGTTCAACGCCTCGGCCGCCTCGTAGCGACCTTGCGGGATGGCATTGAGTCCACCGCGATAGATCTCGACGAGGTACGCCGTGGAGTTGAAGGACAGGGCGACGACGGCCGCCACCCAGGAATCGGTCTTGATGCCGATCTGCGGAAGTGCGAAGAACACCACATACAGAACAAGGAGCACCGGAACATTGCGGAGCACATCCACGTAGAGCCAGGTGCCCCACCGCAGGATGCCATTGCTGCTCATTCTCGCCGGCAGGAGAATCGCCGCGAGCACGCCGCTGATCACGAACGCTGAGAGGCTCAGAGCCATGGTCAGTCCGAGTGCGCTGAGGAAGTCCTCGCCATAGGGCAGAAGTGCACTGAAATCAAAGGTCACTGGGTGGGGCTCCTTTGCACGCGGGGCGCGAACTCAGTTCGTGAACCAGTCCGGGCGCGCGTCTGCGGGCATCTCGTAGCCGAACCACTCGGTGAAGGAGTCCTCGAGCGTGCCAGCACCCTGGTACTCCTTGAGGAAGTCGTTGACGAACTCCTTGAGGTCGGTGCTGCCCTCCTGCATGCCGACTGCGATGTGGTTCGTGCCGAAGACGCCGTCGAGGATCTTGAACTCGCCGGGGTTCTTCTCGATCAGCGGCATGTAGTAGAACGGCGTCTGCGTGATGGCGTCTGCCTGTCCTGACTTCAGCGCCTCGAGGCAGTCGTCGGGGCCGGGAAGGAAGAGCGTGCCGACCTCTGGAAGATCTGCTGGGACCAGATCCGTGGAGGTGCCGCCCTGGCCGATGCAGGCGGTCTTCGAGGGGTCGTTGAGGTCTTCGCGGGAGTTGATTCCGCTGTCTTCGCGCACGAGATACATGCCCGGGTTCCACACGTAGTCGGTCGAGAAGTCGACGACCTCATCGCGCTCGGGAGTGTTCGAGAACTCGCCGATCGAGACGTCTGCCTTCTTCGACTGCAGTGCAGCAACGCGGCCAGGTCCGTCGACGGTCGTGAACTCGACCTTGACGCCGAGCTTCTCAGCCAATGCGTGAGCGAGATCGACGTCGAAGCCCTCCTGCTCGCCGCTGGTGCCGATGCTCGTCCAGGGTGCGTCACCGGTCAGGGTCGCGACGCGAAGCACGCCCGAGTCCTGAATGCTCTTGACGGTGGGAACACCGGATGCGCCGGCACCGCCCCCTCCGCTCGAGCAGGCTGAGAGCACCACAGCAGCGCAGACGGAAGCGATGATCACGCCGGCGGCGCGACGGATGGTGGGCTGCGTATTGGTCACGAGCGACCTCCTTTGGTCTTCAGATGTGTGAGCGATCCGACCGGCGACATCGTCGCTCTGGCCTCGCATACTTGTATACCAGAGAACTAGTATGCAAGTCACGTTATCATGTAATTACATCACCAGTCAGCCCCCAGACGGATGCCCCGTGCCGGCGTCAGACGCGGACGAACTCGACGATCGAGCTCAGGAAGTCGCGCTGTGAGAAGCGCAGCGAGTCGTTCGCGGCAATGACCAGGGCATCCTCGTGGAACGAGAAGCCGCGGTGGCGCAGGTAGGCGCCGCCGTATTCCTCGCCGGTCGCCACATCGCGGTAGCGGGCATCATCCTCGAGCCCTCGAAGAGTGAGGTGCCGAGGACTGCGGTCCAGCGAACGGCGGGGTTCGTAGCAGAACACCACCACGCGATCATCGCGTACGTACTGCACGGCAGAGCGGTCGCGGCCGGGCATCCCACCGAGACGATGCAGGTCGCCGAGTTGGACGACCTCGCGAATGCGCTTGTACTGCGCGATCAGCGCGGTCGAGGTCTCGAGTTCTTCGGCGCTCCAGCCGCTCAGATCGCCGCCGATGCCGAGGGCCCCCGCCATCGCGACGTGGAACCGGTACTCGAGCGGCACCTCGCGGAACGTCAGCGGATTCGGTGAATCGGTCACCCAGTTCGTCATGCCGATGGCGGGATACAGCTGACTGAAGCCGTGCTGGATCGGCTGTCGATCGATCGCATCGGTGTTGTCGCTGGTCCAGAACTCGTCCACGAGCGCTGCCATCGCCAGGTCGACACGGCCCCCGCCGCCAGCACACGATTCGATGCGCAGGTGCGGGTGCGCCTCGCGCAGCCGGCGCATGATGTCGGTCACGCCGCGCGTGTGCTCCACCCACAGGGAATCCTGGTCAGACGGATTCTCGGGCCAGCCGGCCTGGGTGAACGGCCGGTTCATGTCCCACTTCAGGAAGTCGATCCCGTTCTCTTCCACGAGCCGGTCGAGCCATTCAAGCGCCCAGACGCGAACATCGTCGCGGGCGAAGTTGAGCACCAGCTGGTTGCGGCGCTCAGCCCGGTGGCGGCCGTCGAAGTGCAGCACCCAGTCCGGGTGCTCGCTGTACAGCTCGCTGCGCGGGTTGACCATCTCGGGTTCCACCCAGAGCCCGAACTGCATGCCGAGCGCAGCGATCTCGTCGCGCAGTGGCCGAAGGCCATCGGGGAACCGCCGTGGATCCGGCCACCAGTCCCCCAGCCCACCACGGTCGTCGGTGCGCGTACTGAACCAGCCGTCGTCGACGACGAACAACTCGACGCCGAGCGCGGCGGCCTGTCGCGCGAGCGCGACCTGCCCCTCTTCGGTGACGGCGAACTCGGTCGCCTCCCACGAGTTGTAGAGCACGGGATTGAGCTGATCGCCGCCGGGGCGCAGCTGCTCCCGGACGAATCGATGCCAGCCACGAGAAGCCGCACCGAACCCGCCGCCACTCACCTGCCCGAAGGAGGACGGTGTCGTCAGCGTCGATCCCGGATGCAGTCGCTGCACGACACCGTCATGACCGAGTCCGGTGCTGACTGACACCCCGCCCTCGGCGCGGCGCTGCACGGTGAGTCGCCAGGTTCCGCTCCACCCCAGCGCGATGGAGCGCACCAGGCCGACGTCCTCGGTCGCGGTGCCGTCGTCGAGCATCACCCACGGGTTCGCGCCGTGGCTGGTCGTGCCGGTGCGACTGGTGAAGGTGAGTTCGCCGACGGGCAGCGCTTTGCGCTCGAGCTGGGTCTCGCCTGCCCAGTACCCGCTCACTGCCGAGTAGCGATAGTCGTCCTGATCCTCGATGAACCAGTTCGCGGAATCGGCACGGTGCAGCAGGGCGTCCTCCGGTGCGGAGGACGCCAGTGAGAGCTCTGCCCACCGCTCGATGACGTCGGTGCCGGCGCGCAGCCGGTAGCAGAGCGTCACCGCCAGGGCGCCCTTCGAGTCGCGCAGTGTCAGCCGCAGCGTCGCCTCGCCGGTCGTCGGATCGTGGACGATCTCATCGGACTCGACGGCGATCTCCGGGGCGCGATCGGCCCCGGGAAGCACGATGTTCAGCCCGGCGACGCCCCACCGCGATCCTCCGCCGACGAGCACCTCCTCCTCGACCTCCGACGGCCTCGAGCCGTGGCTGTGCAGGCTGCGCGAGCGCATCCCCACCGCGATCCGACTGCGGTCCGCGTCGGGAAGACGCGGACCCCAGTAGCGCTGCGTGGGGATGCCCTCGCCGGAGATCCCGATGGCGTAGAGCGTGTTCTCGGTCTCGAGGAACCAGGCGTCCGCCGAAGCGGATCGGGTGATCTGCATGACGTT
Organism: Microbacterium sp. H1-D42; assembly: GCF_022637555.1. NCBI lineage: Bacteria > Bacillati > Actinomycetota > Actinomycetes > Micrococcales > Microbacteriaceae > Microbacterium > Microbacterium sp. H1-D42. Next base: position 3,163,338 of record NZ_CP093342.1, read on the forward strand.
CGCGGCGACCGTCACGCCTGCGCAGCGTCGGTGAGACTGCCCGCGCCGGTGTCGATGCCGTTGATCGTGATCGGCCAGACGAAGGCCGGCATGCGGAAGTGGTGCGACTGGTCGCTCAGCTCTGCGGCATCCATCGTCCGGAATGAGCGCAGGCCGTACCGGAAGGTGTTCGACCCGGTCTGCTGCTGCGCGAAGTTCGTGTCCCAGTAGTTGTTCACCGGCCACGCCAGCAGCAGCGGATCCGCGACGCGCGGCACGGCATCCATCGGCTTCTTGAAGCCGAAGTCACCGAACTGCACACCAGGGGCATCCGGCAGGAACATCGCGACGCCACCGGCGTCGTCCCACATCACGGCCATCGTCTCGGCCGTGGCCCAGTTGCGGCAGGCCCCTGGCAGCTGGTCGTCGTCGAGCCGCACGAACTGGCCGGCGGTATCGAACCCGGCCTGCCACCCGCTGCCCATCGCCAGCGGCACCGCGAGGTAGATCGCCTGCGGCTCCGCCGACGCCTCGAGCTCCATCGTCACCTCGACGTGCAGCGTCGGGTCATCTGCGTGCAGCGTGATCCGCTGCACCAGCGTGTGCATCCCCGGCGCCTCGAAGTGCCGGGTCAGCGTGATCGCGCCCGGCGCCTCTGCGACGGTGCACGAGGTGACCCGCGACGCGGGCTCGTGGATGGGATCCCACTCCTCGACCCAGCACGACTCGTCAAGCTTCTCCTTGTCGAGGTCGCGACGATAGTACGACTGCCGTGTGCCGTCGACCAGTGCATCAGGCCGTTCCCGGATGAACGAGAAGAGGTCCACACCGCGTCGGGGCGCGAGCAACTGCGTGTCCCGCACGACGTCGCGCAGCGACAGGATGCGCCCAGAGCCGGTCTCGTAGCGCAGCTCGAAGAACGGCGACAGGATCGTACCGGTCTGCTTGGAGCGCACGGTCTCGGTGGCGAAGTTCAGCTCCCGCCCACGCTGCGACGTCGTCGTGACGGTGTGCGAAAGGTCGGGTGAGGCGTCGGATGCCGGGACGAGCTCGCCGAGGCCGATGCTCTTCCACGAATGGGCCGGCAGCGTGATCGGCGCGAAAGCGCGCGCGCCGGCACCCGGGAACTCGTGCCCCCAGGAACGCCCCTGATAGTGCATCCGACTCGCACGATACGTGCGGCCGATCGCGTTCTCGGAGTCGGCGAACCAGGAATCCGGCAGCACCGGGTTGACGGTGACGGAGTACGGCGCGGGGTTCGCGAGCAGCACGCCCTTCACACCCTTGTCTGCCGGCGGGTTGCCGGCAAGCTTCTCGAGGGCGTCGAGCACCGCGAACGCGGCGGCCTCTTCGCCTTCGAAAGCTGCAACGTCCTTCATCGCCTCGCTGGCCTGCGCCTGCGGGTGGGTCGGGTCGCCGTCGAAGTAGCCCCAGGTGTGCTCGTCGTAGAGGTCGATCTTCTCGCGCGCCAGGTCGAGCTGTGCGTGGCCGGCGCCGTCGAGCAACACCGCACCGGCGTCGACGAGGGCCTTGGAGAGCTGGTTGCTGGCGGTGGCCCGCGGGGCGCTGCCGTAGCCGAAGCTCCAGTAGTCGGTCCAGTCTCCGCGCATCTGCGGCAGCGCGGCATCCGGCACCTGCATCGCCCGCTCGCGCAGGTCCTCATAGGTGACGTAGCGGATCGCGGGGCCCGCCTGCGCCTCGTTCCAGCGCCGGATCAGCGGCGGCATGAACGGGTTGGGCGGGGCGTTGTCCCACAGCACGGGCGAGCAGGTGCTGGTGAGGTAGACGAAGTCGAGCGGGTAGTCGATCTCAGTGAGGCGCGCGTGCACCTCACCCCAGCCCTCCTGCATGCGCTCCACGGAGTCGTCCCACGCATAGAGCAGCTGGTCGAACATCGTGTAGTGGTTGCCGTTGAACACGCGCAGTTCGCGGCCGGACGGCGCTTCCCACAGGAACATGCCGGGGCGGGGTTCGACGGCCTTGCCGAGGTGCGGGTTGATCGCCATCACGAAGAAGTCGATGCCGTTGTCCATCAGCTCGTCGGCCAGCGGCCACGGGATGCCGTTGACGTCGTGCTGGCTGGCGACGTTGATCGTTCCGCCGAGCTCGGCTTCGAGGCGCTTCTTGCCGTCGAGCAGACGGTTCAGGCCCTTGCGATCGGCGAGCGCGGCGATGTTCCACCGCAGCGCCCCGATGCCGATCCGCCCCTCGTCGTACAGCGCCTTGAACCGGGCGATGTCCGTCGCCGACGCCTGCGCGAACCAGCGCTCGACGGGCTCGGTGACCTCGCATGTCCACTTCGGCCGAGCACCGGCCGGCATGTCGGCGGTGTCTTCGAGCCAGTCCAGCGCTTCGTCGATGTACTCGACCTGGAAGTTCCACATCAGCGGCTGCGAGTGGGTGTATCCCACGTCGAGGTGACTGTGTGCGAGAACGAGGATCTCTGAGATCGGCTGGCGACCACCGATTCCGGTGGTGTCGGTCGAGGTCACTTGGATGCTCCTGACATGAGTCCGTGGATGAATTCGCGCTGGCTGACGAGGTAGCCGACCAGCGGCACGATCGCTGCGAGGAACATGACTCCGAACAGCTGCGCGTAGTTCGTCGAGTACTGGCCGAGCGAGATGTAGATGCCGGTGGTGATGGTCTGTCCCTGCAGCGGGCCGAGGATGAACAGCGGGTTGAGGAAGTCGTTCCAGACCCACAGGCCGAGGAAGATGCCGACGGTGGCGGTCGCAGGGCGGACGAGCGGCATCACGATCTTCCACCAGATGCGCAGGTCGGATGCACCGTCGACGCGCGCCGCCTCGATGATCTCCTGCGGAACGCCCCGAAGGAACCCGACGTACACGAACACCGCGAACGACATGTAGCCACCGCCGATGTTCGAGAGGATCAGACCCGCGTAGGTGTTGGCCAGGCCGATCGCCTGCAGCAGCTCGACGACCGGCAGCAGCACGACCTGCGGCGGCACCATGAGCCCGAGGGCCACGACACCGAGCAGGATCGCCTTGACCCGCGGCGAGCGCTGCGAGATGTAGAAGCTCAGCGCAGAGGCCAGCGGGATGAGCACGATCAGGGTGAGCGCCGTCACCAGGATCGAGTTCATCAGTCCGCCCTGGATCAGCTGATCGGGGCGCTTGATGGCATCGAGGATGTTGTCGAAGGTGAACGGGATCGGCGGCGAGAGCGGGCTGCCGAGGATCTGCTCCTGCGTCTTGAACGCGCTGGAGAAGGCGATGTAGATCGGCAGGATGAACGCGAGGGTGACCAGCCAGGCGCCGATGAGCTGCCCCCAGGTGCTGAACGGCTTCTTCTTGCGCGGCCTGGCGTCGGGGCGGGCTTGGATGACGGCCCTGGTGTCGGGCTCGGTGACATCGAGGTTGCGGGCAGTGCGGACGGTGCTCACAGCTGGGCCTCCCGGCGGCGAAGGACCGCGGTGACGCCGTAGGCGACGATTGCGGTCAGGACGAGCAGCAGGATGGACAGCGCCGACGAGTAGCCGAACCGGTTGCTGGTGAAGCCGACGTTGATGACGTACATGGCCACGGACTCGGTGGAGTTGGCAGGGCCGCCTCCGGTGAGGACCGCGATGATGTCGTACAGCTTGAATGTGGTGATCATGCACAGCACGACGCAGATCGTCATGCCGGGGGCGATCATCGGGTAGGTGACGTGCCAGAAGCGCGAGAAGGGACCGGCGCCGTCCATGCGCGCGGCTTCATAGAGCTCGGCGGGGACCGCCTGCAGCGAGGCGGTGTAGACGACCGTCGTGAACGCGATCGTCACCCACGACACGACGACGCAGATCGACATCGTGGCGAGTTCCGGCGTGCCGATCCACGAGATGGGCTGGTCGATGAGGCCGGCGCCTGCCAGCACCGAGTTGAGCAGGCCGTCCTGAGTGAGGATGCTGCGCCAGATGAATGCGACGATGACACCGGAGAGCACCTGTGGGATGAAGACTAGGGTCCGCATGATGCGGAAGTTCGGCGTGGTCTTGTTGAGCAGGATCGCGAAGAGGATGCCGAAGGCGTTCGAGAGCACCGTCACGACCACGACGACGACGAGCGTGAACCACAGGCTGCGCGCGAGGTTCGGGTCGTTGAACATCTCTTTGTAGTTGTCAAGCCCGACGAACGAGCTCTCGGCCTGCAGAGGGTTCCGGTCTGTGAAGCTCATCATGATGCTCCGCAGGATCGGATACATCAGGAACAGCAGGTACAGGCCTATCGCGACCCACGCGATCGGGGCGAGCCCGAGCAGGCGGCTCCCGAAACGGGTGCGAGCAGTCATCTTCGGTCCTTTCGTTTCTTGCACACAGATCACGAGGTGCCGTCCGGCGGATGCACCGGACGGCACCTCGTCATTTCTGCGTCGTGTTACTTCGCGACCTTGTCCCACTCGGTGTCGAGGGTCGCGAGCTGGGCCTTGACGTCCTTGTTGGAGAAGAACGACTGCGACAGGGCGTAGAACTTGTCGTTCATGCCGGGCGCCAGCGAGTTGTCGTCGTTGACCCAGCCGAAGGCCGCGACCTTGAGGTTGTCATCGGTGACCAGCGGGTACGTCGCCTCGAACACCGAGTTGACCTTGACGTCGAAGTCGTCCATCGTCAGGTTCTTCATCAGCGGGAACGAGCCGTCGCCCTCGACGAGGGGCTCGAGGCTGGACGGCGCGAGCGACCAGGCCTTGGCGAACTCCATCGCCTTGTCGACGTTCTTCGACGTGGCGCTCACAGCGGTGGTGCCGCCGACGTTGAACGGGACGACGACCTTGCCGTCTTCGGTCGGAAGCGGGAAGGCACCGAGGTTGTCAGCCTGCTCTGGCGTGATGTAGCCCGAGCCGGTGAACCAGCTGCCCATGATGTACATGCCGCTCTTGCCATCGAGGAAGTTGCTGTTCGCCGTGGCGAAGTCGACGCTGAGTGCACCGGCGCTGAACGCACCCTGATCGATCAGGTCGACGTACTTCTGCATCGCGTCGACGAACTCGGTGTCGACGAACTGCGTCTTGCCCTCGTAGCGCTCCTTGATCCAGTCAGGGTTGCCGCCCATGACGTCGGCGCTGGCGAGTGCCACGATCGGCATGCTCGCTGCCCACGGCTCGGCGCCGGCGATCTCGATCGGGGTGACGCCGGCATCCTTGAGCTGACCGACAGCCTCGACGAAGCCGTCGTAGTCCTCGGGAACCTCGATGTCGTTCTCGGCGAAGATCGTCTTGTTGTAGTAGACGAGCGGCAGCACCTGCGCGTTGGTCGGCGGCACGTAGGTCTTGCCGTTGATCTCAGCGCCGCGCGGCAGCACGAAGTTCTCGTCCAGCCAGTCCTGATCGAACGGCTTGAGGAGTCCCGCGGCCTCGAAGTCCTTCGGGCTGATGGATGCCAGCAGGTCGGGGAACTGGTTGGTCGCCTGCAGCTTCTTCGCGTAGGCGTTGCGGTCGGGGTCCGGGGTGACGATGCGCTTGATCGTGACACCGTCGACCTCGGCCTCAGCGGCCGCGATCGACTTGTCCCAGAACGCCGCTGTGACGGCCGGGGTCTCGAACGTCATGAACGTGAGCTCGACGTCGCCACCGGCCCCGGCACCCTCGGTGGGTGCCGTGGTCGAGCAGCCGGTCATGGCCAGTGCCGCGGTCGCGCCGAGCGCGGCGAGGCCGAGAATACGGGAACGCTTCATTTCATCCTCCTTGATTGCACTCCTGGCCGGTCGATCGCCCGGGGAGCTGGTGCGTTCGCGCGGAGATTTCTCCCCGCGCTTCGGGTATTGCTGTGGTTGTTGAGCGAAGGGTTGAGCACGGGACATTAAGCCCAAACCTTGCACTAATCAAAGAGTATGGAGGCAAACATCGGATGTCAAGCGCTGGCATACAAGTATGCATGATCGAGACATGCATGAGGGGAGGAGCCGCGGAACCGCGCCGCCCCTCCCCTCACGACGTCGATCAGCGGGTGAGCTTCACGACTTCAGTGACATCGAGGATCCGTCCCCCGTCGCGGTAGACGAGGTAGGCGAACAGGTCACCGGTGAAGCCGTCCAGGCGCGCTCCGTGCTTATTGAACTTGGCACTGGATGCTGCCTTGAACGTGCCAGGAGCGCCGGACTTCGAGGTGTACATGGTGTACCCCTTGCCATTCGCGCTGCGGATCGAGAAGTCGACCATCGCGAAGTTGCCATTCGACGACGCGGACGCCTTCAGCACCTTCGGCTCGCTCGTGCGGGGCTTGACCTTGTACGTCTCACCCTTCTCCGTGGCGAACGAGATCGTCTTCTCGGTCTCCCAGTTCGGAGCCGTGCCCGCATTGGTGGTCACCTGCACACCCTTCGAGTCGAAGACGTCAGCGCCTTCAGCCCAGGGCGAGGCGAGCGTCAGCGACTTGCCGACCTTGCTCGTCACAGTGACATCGCCGATGCGGTCCGATGCGCCGTCGTAGGCGGCGGTGAACTCGAATCCGCCCTCGGCCAGCAGACGTCCGAACGAGGCATCCTCACCCTTGACCCAGTTCGGGAAGACCTTCGTTACGCCCTGGTCGGTGATCAGCAGCATGTTGTTGATCGCCGCCGTGGCACCGATCTTCTCCACACCGTGATTGCCGTCGTTGATTCGCAGGTTCGGCGCCAACTGTGCGTTGATCGTCGTGGTGAGGTTCGACAGGACGTCCTCGGCGGGGTACCTGTTCTGCACGGCGTCGTTGAAGATGCGAGGGAAGTTGTTGATCTGCCGCCACGCGCCCGTGCCGAACACGTCGATCGTGTTCCTTGCGATCTGCTGCTCGGCGTCGGTCGAGTAGTAGCCGAGTTGGCCGCCGGGAACAACGATGTCGAGCGGGATGATGTTGCCGTCCCCGGGGACCGGGTTCGCCAACGGGACCCACTTGCCGCCGCGCCATTCCTGCTCGGCGAGCGAGTACACCTGCTTGTCCTTCCAGGTGCTGGTCGGCTGCGCCGCCAGATTGTCGCGCAGATCCTTCCAGCCGGGCCGCCGATCGGCATCCCGATCCAGCAGCTCACTTGCGTGGATCAATTCATCGAGCACGTTCTTGAACGCGGCGAGTTCGACCGCGGGGTTCTGCGCCCACGATCCCTCGTTGTACCCCGCGAACAGCGTGTACGGCTTGGCGGACTTGTCGATCCAGGCGTCGTAGAAGTTCACGGCGCTCACGAGGTAGTCGTAGACCTTCTCATCCAAGTACTTCTCATCCTGGGTGTAGTGGAAGTACTGGATGAGGGGATAAGCACTGTACGACGCATTCAGCGCCTCCGAGAGGTAGGTGTCGTCGGTGACCATGCCCCAGGGGCCGATGCCCACTGGGAACAGCAGCGCATCCTCGATACCGCCCTGAAGGTCAGGCCTGCCATCCACGTAGCCCGCGTTGATGCGTCGGAGCTGATCGACATCGGCCGCACGCCGCTTGCCCTCGTCGACGAACCCGAGCATCGCGTCGACAGCGGGCAGCGTGAACTCAGGACGATTGCTGGAGTTGGCGCCGTAGAACGTCGCGATGAAGTTGTAGTTCAAGTGATAGTCCGAAGACCAACTCGGAGTGTCAGTGGTGTGCCAGACGCCGAACAGACCCGGCGCCAACTCGCCCTCGCGGGAGGTACTGCCCAGCAGGTACTGCGCGCCGTAGTAGTAGCGCATCACCTCGGGACGATTCGGCAGGTCGACGTAGGAAGCAGTCCAGTACTCCTTCCACCAGTTCGCCCGCTCTTCGTCGAGCGCCTTGACGGACGCCGGCGTTGCGGCGTCGTCGAGCAGCGCGAGCGCCTCGGTGGCGGGCTCAGCTCCGTTGAGCTCGCCGTCATGCGCGAGCGTCTGTCCGCCACCGCCGACAGCCGTGACGATCTTCACAGACGCCCCAGGCTCGAGCAGGAACGATGTAGTCGCCTCGCCACTGCCATCCGCTGCCGCTTCGGCCTCCGCACCGAGGACGGATGTGGCCAGCGCGGCCCGCGAAGTCCAAGACTTCTCGTTGAGAGGAGCATTGTTGAAAGTCGACCGAGTGGCGAGGGCGATGCCGTCCTCGACAGCGCTCGTCGCCGGGTAGTTCACGTTGCCCTTCTTGCCCCAGGTCGCGACCTCGAGGTTCACGGGATCCGTGCCCTTCGAAGTGACCTCCGTGACCATGACGTTCTCGTTCGGCGCGAGCCACGACTCCATCGAGACTGGAACGCCGCCGATGGCCATCTCAGTGTCGACCTGAGCGTTGAGAATGTCCTGCTTCTCCTTCGTCACGACACCCTCGCCGGTGGGAGGCTCCGTCAACTCTCGCGGCTGCTCGAACAGCTCCAGTTGTCCGATGCGCGCTCGCGGGTTCGGGTCGGAGTTGCTCGCCTGCAGCGGCGCAGTGACAAGCAGGCGGAAGTGAGAGCTCGTGACTGGGGCTTCGAGGTTCTGCTCGAAGACGTCGGCCTTGTTGCCAGTGACGGCTGCGACGTCAGTCCAGGTGGCGTTCGCGCCGCCGGTCTCACTCACCTGCAGCGCGAAGTCGCTCGTGTTGTTCTGGGAGTAGCCCGCCCGCACTGCTCCGTCGTTGCGCAGCAGCCAGCTCTGAACCGTGATCGGCTGAGGGAACGAGACCTCCAGCCAGTGAGTCTTGCCGACTGGAGTCACCCAGCCGTAGCCGTTCGGGCTCGGGGTGAACGTGCCACTGACTGCAAGCGCCGGGGCGAAGGCGTCGTGCTGACCGCTGGCACGCACGGCGCTGTAGCCAGGGGCGAGGTTCGTCGGCTGTTCTGAGGCGTCCTCCTGCGCCTCACGGATGGTGACACCTCCGATGGGCAGCGGCTTTGTGGTGTTGTCACCGCTGCCGAATGAGCCCCGCAGATTGCCCGCCGAGATGAAGTCCGACTTCGAGAGCAGGAAGGTCTTCTCCCCCGCGGCCCCGTACGACGTGACACCGAGGTCGCCGTTGCCGAGCAGGGCCGTATTGGGCATGCCGTTGGCGATGGCACCCTGGTAGCCGTCGCCGGTCCATTCACCGTAGATGCCTGCGATGATTTCCTGGATCCGATCCCAGTCCGCCGTCGTCGAAGTGGATTCCGGCGCGGCGTTGGCAGCCGCGGGAAGGGCCGCAGCGGTCAGCGCACCCACCCCCATGCAAGCCGCGAGCACAACCGCGCCGGCCCGGCGCAATCGATGTGACGTCGTCATACAGATCCTCCTTGATTCGCAGACGCCCTGTTGCTCATCGGGTCCAATTAACCCAATGAATGGCGTTAACTGATCAAGCTAGCGACCTTAAACATCGGATGTCAAGGATCACTACAGAACGGGCCAGCGCCGGAAAAGGGCTGCCTCAGCGCGCGATCAGCAGGGACGACGGGGTCGGCGAGAACACCGAGTCGAGCACGAGGCACGCGCCACCGAATGCGGTGATGCTGCCGTCGACAGACGCCGTGCTGAACACGATCCGGTTCCGCCTGCTGCGGAACTCGGAGGTCGCCACGGTGCTCTCGACGGCCGGCAGCACGTACGGTGCCATCCCGTCCCAATAGGTGCCGCCGAGCACGATCTCATCGAGGTCGAGCACGTTCACCAGAGTGAGGATCGCGGAGCCGAGGTTGCGGCCCGCTCTGTGCAGAATGCCGAGCGCGCCAGGGCTGCCGTCCGCAGCATCCGCCAGCAATCGCTCGTAGTTGTCGTCCATCGCCACCTCTGCAGGCAGGACGCCTTCGTCGATCGCCTGCTCGACGAGGAAGGGCGGTGTGACGAGGTGTCCGAGCTGCTGCGACCGGGCGCGCGGGATGCCACTGGCGTTGACGATGATCCGGCCACCGTCACCGGCGTTGCCCGATTTCCCGCGGTACACGCTTCCATCGAGCACCAGGCCGGTGCCGACGCCGAGGCTCATGTAGATGACGGCGAAGTTGCCGCGATCCGTGTCGCCCATCCAGTGCTCCCCCGCCGCGAATGCGGTGACCGCAAGGTCGAACACGACCTGCATGCCCGTCGCCTCGGCCACAGCATCGCGCAGAGAGACATTCCGCCACCCCACCATGTGCGGCGGATCAAGGATCACACCGCGCTCGGCATCGATCGGTCCGGGTACTCCGATACCGACGCCCATGACGAGATCGCGATCGATGCCGGCGGACTCGATCAGAGCATCGATCTCGGCGACGATGTGCGCGATGACGGCATCGGGGTCGGGCGACGGCGGGCGGGTCTGGGCCTGCGCGATCACATCGCCGGCGAGGTCGACGAGGGCGCACTCGACGAAGACCGGGTCGAGGTTGACGCCGATCGCGTAGCGACTGCGCGGGTTGAGCTTCAGCATGGTCGGCGGCTTGCCCCGCCCACGCACCTGCGTGCCGGCTTCGACGACGAGTCCATCATCGATGAAACGGCGCGCGGCGTTGCTGATGGTCTGCGGCACCAGACCCGTGATCGCGGCAATGTCCGCACGGCTGATCCCCTCAGGCGATCGCCGGATCATGTCCAGGACGACGTTCTGATTGAACGAGCCGACAGCGGGGAGGTTCGTGCCTCTTCTCACTTTTCCCCATTCGGTCGGCTTACGTCAGCATACCGAGGGAGCTTCAGATTCGAAGACCGTCAAGCCGCGGAAGGCTCGCGGGGCTCGGCAATGCGTCTGCCGTGTCAATCGGGAATCTGCGCGCTGACCTCGCGAAGCACAGCAGCAAGGCTGGGGATGGCAGTCGCCCGCTGACGCAGCACCTCGGCGAGTGGGCGGTCCAGGTCTTCGCCGTACAGTTTGGTCGCAGCGCCGAGGTGCTCGACCATCGCGGACCGCGCAGCTGCAGCATCCTGCGCTTCGATCGCCTCGAGCACGACATCGTGCAGGGGCGCCCCGACGCCCCGCACCTCACGGTCGGTGAGGCTCCTCAGCATGATGCCGTGTGTGAGGTTGCGGATCGATCCGAACATCATCTGCAGCACCGGGTTGTGCGAGGCGACCGCAATCGACTCGTGGAAGGCCAGATCGATGTCCGCCGCTCGTGCAGCGGGCACCTGATCGAACCCCGAGAGAAGCTCGCGCATCACCGTGAGGTCTTCTTCGGTGCGGCGCTCAGCAGCCAACGCGGCAGCCTCGCCCTCGAGCATCGTTCGCGCCGCGACCAGGTCGCGCGCGCTCACCGGAGAGCTCCGTACGAGCATGTCGGCACTGCCGCCTTCGCCTGCGGGGTTCAGGCGCCGCACGAAGCTGCCGCGTCCCGGCGAGACGACGATCAGCCCGCGCTCGCCGAGCACTCGCAGCGCCTCACGCACCACAGGCCGCGACACCGCGACGGATTCGGCGAGCTTGCGTTCGCTGGGGATCTTCGACCCGACCGCCCAGCGTCCATCGATGATCTCCTGCTCAAGAGCAGCCACGATGTCGTTCACACCGACCGGACCCTCTTGGGCGAGGTGCGTCAACAGACTCATAGGAGCACCCTACCTTTCGACTCGATCTCAGCTACGAGACTCAGCCCTTGACCGCGCCGGAGGTGAGACCCTCGATCAACTGCTTGCGCAGCAGGATGAAGAGGATCACGGTGGGAATCGCCGCCAGCATCGTGCCCGCGAGGATCATCGAGTAGTCAGTGGCGAACGATGTCCTCAAGGAGTTCAGCCCCAGCGTCAGGGTGTACCTTCCCGCGTCATTCATGACCGTGTTCGGCCAGAGGAAGTCGTTGTAGGCCTGCAGGAACATCCAGACGAACAGAGCGCCGATCGCCGGACGGATGATGGGCAGCACGATGCGCATGAAGATGCCGAACTCGCTGACGCCGTCGATTCTCGCGGCCTCGCTGAGCTCATCGGGAACGCCGACGATGAACTGCCGCATGAGGAAGACACCGAATGCCGGGCAGAGAAAGGGAATCACGTACGCCAGATACTGATTGGTCAGCCCCAGACTCGACACTTCGACGAACAGCGGGATGAGAATGACTGCGAACGGAATCATGAGCGCACTGAGCACCATGCCGAAGATCAGACCCTGACCACGGAACCGGTACTTCGCGAGGCCGTAGCCAACCAACGCGCACGTGAACGTCGCCACCACACTGGATACCGTCGCGATGACAAGGCTCGTGATGAACCACTGCGCGAACGGCACCTCTGTGAGCAGGTTCTTGTAGTTGTCGAGGGTCGGATCGGCGGGGATGAGCCCGGAACCGGGGGCGAAGAGGTCGCCGGTGCGTTTGAAGGAACCAGAGAGTCCCCACATCACGGGCGCTATCGAGAGCAGCAGCCACACGGCGAGACCCACATAGGTCAGAGCCCGTCGTGCCCGCTCTCCGCCGCGCGCGGAACGGTATCGGTCCCGGCCGCGGCCGGCCTCTGGAAGCACGGTCGCCACCGTGTCCAGCGATTCTGCTCGTTGACTGAGGATGGTCATTCCCGCTCCGTTCCAATCCCGAATGCCCACGTCAGCAGTCGACCGAGACCGAAGATGACGATGAACAGCACGACGCCGCATGCCGCGGCAAGACCGAAGTAGCCCTGCTCGAAGGCGACGCGATAGAGGTACATGGTGACGCTGATGGAGGCCGTACCCGGTCCTCCCTTTGTGAGGATGTACGGCTCCTCGAAGATCTGAGCCGACCCCGCGGTGACGATCACCGCGACGAACGCCATGACCGGCTTCAGGCCAGGCAGTGTGACGGCGGTGAACGCGCGGAGCGGTCCGCCCCCGTCCAGTGCGACTGCTTCGTAGAGCTCGCGCGGCACCCCCTGAAGCCCCGCGAGGAAGAAGATCACTAGGTAGCCGGTGTATCGCCAGACCATGACGATGACGATCGACACCTTGACCCAGTCAGGGTTCTCGAGCCAGCCGATCGGCGGAATGCCGATGAGCGCCGTGAGAACTGCGTTCAGCAACCCGGCGTTCTTGTCGAAGATGATGTTGAACACCAGCGCCACGATCACCGGCGACAGGATCATCGGCAGGAAGTAGACGGTCTGGAAGAGATTTCGGAAGCGAATGCCACGCTGGTTGAGCAGGGACGCGACGAACAGCGCAAGCGGGATGATCAGGAACAGCGATGCCGCCATGTAGATGGCGGTGTTGCCCGCTGCCGCAAGAAAGTCGGGGTCTGTGAACAGTGTGACGTAGTTGTCGAATCCCACAAACGTCATAGAGCCGAGTCCGGCCCACGAGTGCAGGCTCAGATACACCGCGAAGATCGCGGGGCCGACTGTGAACCCGAGAAAGACGAGCACGAACGGCGAGACGAAGAAGTACGGCGCGGCCTTCTCGCTTCGCCAGGTCGTGCGGGCGGGAACGACCGACCTCGGGCGGCGCTCGGTGGTGGTGATGGATGCCATGAGTATCGAATCCTCGTTGTGAGTACGTCGCCCGGTGCGGATCTCCCGCACCGGGCGACAACGATCACTTCTTCAGCTTGTCGACGATCTGCTTCTGCGCTTCCTTTGGCGTGAGCTTGCCGGCGAACATGTCACTGACGGCGATGTTGGCCGCGGCCAGGAAGTCCGAATACCGCAGGTCCTGCTGCTGGGTCGGAAGCTGCGTCGAGAGCGGCTTGTAGACGTCCATGACCTTCTGCCCACCGAGGTAGGCGTCCTCCTTGTTCAGCACCTCCGGCACCTCCCAGGCGGACTTGAGCGAGGGAAGGTAGCCGAGCACCGAGAACCGCTCGATCTGACCGGACTCGGTGCCGTACGCATCCTGCAGCAGCGCCAGCGTCGCCTCGGTTTCGGGCCGGTCCTTGGTCACCGCGAAGCCCGTACCGCCCGAGACGCTGGTCGGGAACCCGCCGCCTGCGAACACGGGCGGGTTCTCGATCATCCACAAGCCCTTCTGCTCGGGAAGATTCGGCACGAGGTAGAACGGGTTGAACCAGTCCGCCTGCCAGAAGGCGGCGATCTTGTTGGACTTCATCATTCCGACACCAGGACCGCCCCAGAGGTCGGTCGTCAGCGCGAACGTGCCGTTCTGCACCCCGTCGTGCAGCAGCTGCAGGACTTCGAGAGCCTCGGGCGAATCGACGGTCTGGTTGCCGTCCTCGTCGAATGCCTGCCCACCGCGCTGGAACAGCAGGTTCGGGAAGATCCCAGCGTCCGTGGACCCCAGCAGGCCCATGTGAATCCCGTTCTTCTTGTTCTGCTCGCCGCCGACCTTCACGAAGTCGTCCCAGGTGTCGGTCGCTGGAATCGAGTACTTGTCCCACAGGTCCACGCGCTTGTAAGTCGTGGCGATCGTCGTGGCCGACTCCATCGCATAGATCTTGCCGTTGAGGCGGTACGGGTCGACACGCGCCGCGATGAACGCGTCATCGGGCGCGCCCATCTTTCCGCTGAGATCGGCGAACACGCCCTCTGCGATGTTGTTGCGCATGAAGCGGGAGAACTGGCTGATCTCGATGCCCATCAGGCTCGGCACGGTCGACTTCGCCGCGTAGGCGGCGAGCGCCTTGGTCCAGATGTCGCTGGAGACGACCTCGGAGACCTTGTAGTCGTAAGGACCTTCTTTGGACAGGCTCTCAGCGCGAGTCCTGAAGAACGCCGGATAGTTCTTGTCGTTGGTCCAGACGGACACATCGACCTTCCCGGAGGTGACGGCTTCGCCGCTGGCGGGGCTGCTGCATGCGGCGAGCAGCGGCCCGAGTGCGGCGATGCCGGCAACGCCCGCGGCCCCCATCAGGAAACCGCGGCGGGAGAGGGAATTGAACTTTGGTGAGGGTGACATTGTTCTTCCTTTCATCATTGAAACGAGCTGTGAGGAATTCGGGGACTTTTGAATCAGCGACGCGACTGCGGCCACACGCGCAGCGCGCCCACGGCCGCGGACTCGAACGGGCCCGGCGTGACGGTCGTCCCTCGCGCCGTGCCGAAATAGTCGTCGATCACGTCAGCGGGAGATCCATCCGGATGGGTGTAGCCCTGCTGTGGCACGGCGGCGAGGCCGACCGACTCGGCTGCCACTCGATCCGCGGCGCCGGTCCACTCCGGGAGCGACTCGATCGACAGCATCCATCCGCCGGGCAGCTGCTCCAGGTCAGTGGCCAGTGCGACTTCGTGGGCGGCTCGATCACGGAGTGTGATGACGGCGTTGCCCGAGAATGTGCATGGCAGGTCTGCTTCGGCCTTGTCGTATTCCGCGAGGTCGACGTCCGAACTGAGGATGTTGTTCACCCAGTGCGCATCACCGACCGAGCACACGCGGTGCATCTCGACGAGCTCCGTGCTGTGCGGTCGCATGAACGGCGTCTTGCGGTCGTCGTGGAGCACCTGGAGCCGGCCGAGCATGAGGTTGTGCGCCACCAGCATGCCGCGAGAGTTCGACAGCAGGCCCTTGCGTGACAGCATGATGTTGTTCACCAGCTGGATCGGCCCGTGGTTGACCTCGGTGAAGATGTCACGCATGTTGTCGTGCATGAGGTTGCCCGAGACCACAGTTCCCTGCGCCATCCAGTCGAGCCAGATCGCGCCAGGCTCTCCGCAGCGGTAGAAGTGGTTGCCTCGGATGACGACATCGATCGCACCGTGCAGCTTGATGCCTGCCATCTCGGCACCGGACCAGATGCCCTGCGAGTTGCAATCGTGGATCTCGTTGCCCTCGATCACGCTGAACGCGCACCCGAGAGAGCCGACGATTCCCACCTGCCCACAGTGATGGACGCGATTGTTGCGCACCGTATGCGAGCCGATCGTCTGCTGTGACCAGCCATCGCGATCCAGTGCATCGGTGATCGTGTCGTAGTAGCCCTCGGTCGTTCCGCGCTCACCGTCGAACTCGTCGCGGTTCTTCGCCAAGGCGATGCCTGCGCAGCGGGAGTAGCTGATCTCGTTGTCCTCGATCACCCACCCACGGCTCCAGTAGGCGGTCACCATCCCCTCTTGCCCAGCCGTCGGCGATACCCAGTTCGTTGCGGCATTGCGGATGTCGAATCCGCGCAGCGTGATGTAGTCGATGTGCTCGGCCGAAGGCGTGAAGACCGTCGACCGCACCGACACCTCGACATCGGCCGCATTCGGGTCGACGCCCGCGGGGAACCGCGCGGTGATCGTCGTCGACCCTTCGGCATCGTAGGTTGCCGGTTCGAAGGCCCCGTGCCCCTCGATGCCGTAGACCTCTGCACTCGGGCGTTCCTGCAGCCCGTCGACGCTTGATGTCCAACCCAGACCGATCCCGGATTCCAGGGCCGCGAGCTCAGCCACCTCGGGCAGCCACGAGCCGTCGAGGAACACGTTGCCGCACCGATGAATCCGACCGTTGCCGTTGAACCAGTCGCCGTGCACGACCTCTGCGTAGGGATGGAAGTCGCCGAAGTGGGAGTTGGGCACGACGAGATGCCACAGCCCTTCGCCTGATGGGGACCAGGAGTCGAAATGATCCGAGCCGGTCAGCACGACCTTTGCCCCGGCCGCGGCGGCGTAGGTGATCGGCGCGTCGGCCGTTCCACCCCGCGGGGGATCGATGCGCTCGCGATACACGCCCCCTGCGACGAGCACGGTGTCGCCCGCCTGCGCACGTGCGGCCGCCGCCGAGACAGTGCGCAGCGGCTGAGCGAGTGATCCGTCCTGTGCATCATCTCCGGTAGCCGAGACGTGGAGCGTCGTCGCCATGTTCTCCCTTTCAACGTCGAACGAGGTTGCCATCGGCGACCACGATCGGCCGCACAAGAGTGAATCTAACAACCTTTGGTCAAACTGGCAAGACCGGTATGAACAGTAGTAGGGTCGAGCCGTACCGACGTCATCAACTGACGCCGATCACCCACTCGGAAAGGGCGAGTATGAGAATCACCCGCATTGAGACGCTCCGTCCCGCGGTCCAATCGAATCTGCTGTTCGTCCTGGTCACCGCCGACGATGGAACAGTCGGGCTCGGTGAGTCCTTCTTCGGCGCGGCCGCCGTCGAGGCGTACATCCACGAGACTGCGGGCCCCATCCTGCTCGCCATGCCCGATGCCAACCCCGAAGCAGCCTCGGCTGCGATGCGCCCCTACTTGGGGTTCCAGGGTGGCAGCATCGAGACCCGCGGCAACGCCGCGCTCGAGCTCGCGCTGTGGGATGCCCTCGGCAAGCGATCCGGCCTGAGCCTGAACCGCCTGCTGGGCGGCCCCGTCCGCACTGAGCTGCGCACGTACAACACCTGCGCCGGCGCCGACTACGTGCGCACGACCACGCAGCAGAGCTCGAGCAACTGGGGTCTGCGCGGCGAGCAGGCCGGCGAGCTCGACGATCTCGACGCCTTCCTCAATCGCCCTGGCCGGCTCGCCCAGAGCCTGCTGAGCGAGGGCATCACCGCGATGAAGGTCTGGCCGTTCGACCGCGCCGCCGAGCGCACGCACGGCACGGACATCTCCTCGGCAGAGCTCGACGCAGGCCTCAACGTGCTCGCGGACATCCGGGATGCCGTCGGCGATCGCATGGACGTGATGCTCGAGCTGCACGGCCTATGGCACCGTGCCCCCGTCACTCGGATCCTGAAAGAGGCACAGCAGTTCAACCTCTTCTGGGCGGAAGATCCCATCCGCCCAGACTCCATCGACGCGCTCCGACGACTCAGAGACGACATCTCCGTGCCAATCGCCACCGGCGAGACGGCAGGAGGCCGCCGCGGCTTCATGCCATTGCTTGAGGCGGGCGTCATCGATTACGCAACGGTCGATGTGCAATGGTCTGGGGGTATCAGCGAAGCCCGCAAGGTCGCCGCACTCGCCGATGCCTACGGGGTGCCGATCGCCCCGCACGACTGCACCGGACCCGCCACGCTGGCCGCCTGCGCGCACCTGACGGCAAGCCAGCCGAACGGACTCATCCAGGAGACCGTCCGGGCTTTCCTGCGCACCTGGTATTCGGACTTGGTCATCGGGCTGCCGGGGATGAGCGGTTCAACCATGGCGGTGAGCGACGAACCCGGCCACGGCATCTCGATCCGCCCGGAGCTGCTCGGCACCAGCGCCTTCACACGTCGCGTCTCCGCGAGCTGAGATTGGCAGGATGGCTAGCATGCGCGCACTTCGATGGCACGGCAGACGCGACTTGCGGGTCGACGAGATCGCACGACCGACAGCGGGCACACATCAGGCAGTCGTGCGCGTGGAGAGGGTCGGGCTTTGCGGAACCGATCTGGAAGAGTACCTGCACGGGCCGGTGGATATCCCCTCGGGCACCCCGCATCACCGTTCGGGTGCGATCGCGCCGCTCACCATCGGACATGAGGTCGTCGGCATCGTCGCTGAATGCCCGAGCGATCCCTCACTCGTCGGACAGCGCGTGATCCCCGATGTGGTCGAAGGATGCGGTGAGTGCTTCTGGTGCCAGCGGCATGAAGAGGGCCTCTGCCCTGATCTCGTGGTGCTCGGCCAGCACGCCGATGGCGGCCTGGCGGAGTACATGGTCTGTCGTGCGGCCACCCTCGTTCCGGTGCCGGACACGCTCTCACCCGACACCGCCGCGTTCGCCGAGCCGACGGCGGTCGCCGCCCGCGCGGTCGCCAAGGCCGGCGATCTGCGTGGCACGACAGTCATCGTCGTCGGAGCCGGAGTCGTCGGCAATCTCATCGCGCAGGTCGCGCGTGGCCATGGCGCGCTCGTCATCACCCAAGACCCCGCACCGCACCGCCGCGAGATCGCCGCGACGATGGGCTTCGCGACGGCCGCAGAGCGCCACGAGTCCGCGCAGTTGTGCGCCGAGCACAGTGCCGGCCGCCTGGCCGATGTCGTCTTCGAATGCGCGGGGCGACAGCAGTCCCTCGACGATGCCATCTCGTTGACTCGCCGCGGCGGCACGACCGTGCTTGTTGGACTCGATCCCGAACCCGCGGCCTTTCCGTGGCGCGATGTCGTCCTCGGCGAGAAGCGACTGATCGGCACGGCAGCGCACATGTGGGACGTCGACGTGCTCGCAGCCGTGCGGCTGCTGGCATCCGGCGTCGTCGACCCGAGTCCGCTGCTGAGTCGGGTGGTGGCGATGGATGCTGCCGCAAGCGCCTTGGATGAGCTCGCCGCCCCGAACCACCTGGCGAAGGTGCTGGTCGACCCGCAGATGCACAGCGCAGAAGGAGCGAACGCATGACATCCATCGAAGTCCTGCAGCGTGCCGAGGCGATCGTCGGCGAGGGACCGGCATGGGATGCCCGCAGCCAGACTCTGCATTGGGTCGACATCCTCGCCGGCACCGCACACGCGACGACGCTTGAGGGCGTCACCCGGTCGTTCTCGGTCGACGGGCATCTGGCCGGCGTGCTGCCGACGGAGGATCCCGATCAGCTGCTGCTGCTCATGCGCGACGGCTTCCGGCTGCGCAAGAGCGACGGCACTCTGCGTGATCTCGCACTCCCCCTTGCGGACCTGCCCGGCATCCGATTCAACGACGGCAAAGTCGATCCGCGTGGTCGCGCCTTCGGCGACACGATGGCGTACGAGTGGCAGGGCGGCGACCCGATCGGCGCGCTGTACCGACTGGACGCGGCGCCCGATGCCCTCACCGCGGCGAACCCCGCAGCGAGTGTCACCACGATCGAGTCCCCGACGCGATTGTCGAATGGAATCGGATGGTCGCCGGACGGCCGCCTGATGTACTTCACCGACAGCGGCGCCCAGACGACCTACGTCTACGACTACGATCTCGACACCGGCACCACGCGCAACCGACGCGTATTCCTCGAGGTGCCGAAGCAGGACGGTCTGCCTGACGGACTCGCCGTCGACGACGCGGGCTGCGTGTGGATCGCGCTGCACGGCTCCGGTACGATCCGTCGGTACTCACCCGACGCGAGGACAGACCGCACGATCGACATCCCTGCGACGCAGGTGACCAGCCTGTGCTTCATCGGACCGCGCCTCGACACAATCGCCGTCACGAGCGCCCGCTACTTGCTCGCCGACGGCGCACTCGGCACCCAGCCGCTCGCCGGCTCGGTGTTCACCTTCGACGCCAACACCACCGGGCCTGCGGCGACGCCGTGGGCACCCCGCTGACCAGCATCCGCCACCGGCGTCTTCGCCGCTCAGAAAGGACCTGATCGATGTACCTCACCCGCTATCTCGACCCTGTCACCGGCGAAGCCCGCATCGGGCTCGAGACCGAAGACAGCAGCCTGCACACCCTCTCGGTGACCGACCTGCCCGACCTGCTCGCGCAGAGCCGCGCCGAGATCGCGGCCATCATCGCGGCCCCCGGTGCAGTTGTCGAGGGCCCCGTGCGCTGGCTGCCGCCCGTCACAGGGCGCACTGAGGTGTGGGCGGCCGGCGTCACGTACCTGCGCTCGCGCGAGGCGCGCATCGAGGAGAGCCAGGTGAAGGACGTCTACTCGAAGGTGTACGACGCCGAGCGCCCAGAGCTGTTCTTCAAGTCGCCGGCCTGGCGCGTGATGACCGACGACGAGCCGATCGGAATCCGCGCCGACAGCGAACTCAACGTCCCAGAGCCAGAGGTCGCCGTCGTCGCCAACGCCGACGGCGAGGCGATCGGCTACACGATCTGCAATGACGTCAGCTCGCGCAGCATCGAAGGCGAGAACCCGCTGTACCTGCCGCAGGCGAAGGTGTACGCCGGTGCCTGTGCTCTGCACCGTCGCATCCGTCTGGCATCCACCATCGACGATCCGCAGGATCTCGCCGTCTCGGCTTCGATCACGCGTGATGGGAAGATCGTGTGGCAGGCCGACACCTCGACGGCCCGCATGCACCGCACGTTCACAGACCTTCTCGGCTGGGCATTCCGCGGCGACCACCACCCCGAGGGCATGGTGCTGTCCACCGGAACCGGCATCGTCCCCGACATCGACATCACCCTCGCCACCGGCGACGAAGTCGTGATCGCGGTCGACGGAATCGGCGAGCTGCGCAACACCGTCGTGGCGGGCAAGGACGCGTTCACCCCGACCGTGCTCGCTCGCGAGGTGGTCCGCCGATGAGCATCGAGCTCGACTCCACCAGCGAAGAGGTCGAACGGGCGCTCGCGAGTGCAGCCGCCGCGAGGCTGCCGTTCGGCGCGCTGTCCCCCTCACAGCGGCAGGGGATGCTGCATGCGGCCGCCGATGCGCTGACAGATGCAGCGGGCGAGTTGATCGCCATCGCGATCGAAGAGACGAACCTGACCGAGCCGCGCCTGCGTGGTGAGGTCGCCCGCACCGCCTTCCAGCTGCGCGCCTACGCGGACGCCGCCGTCGGCGCGGTGCGCGCCGAGATCGACCTGGCGGATGCTGACGCGACCCCGGCGCCCCGTCCGGACCTGCGCCTGACGAGCCGTCCGATCGGCGTGGTGCTGAACTTCGCAGCGAGCAACTTCCCCTTCGCATTCAGTGTGGCGGGCACGGACACGGCGTCTGCGCTGGCTGCCGGATGCCCGGTGATCGTCAAAGCCCACTCCGGGCATCCGCTGCTGAGTCGCGCGACGTTCAAGGTGCTGGACCGCGCGCTGCGCGCCGCTGGAGCACCAGACGGAACGGTCGGCATCGTGTTCGGCCGCGAAGCGGGCGTCACTGCGCTGCGCGATGACCGCGTGTCGGCCGCGGCCTTCACGGGATCGACCTCGGGAGGGCGGGCATTGTTCGACATCGCGAACGCCCGGCCACGCCCGATCCCGTTCTACGGAGAACTCGGCAGCCTCAACCCGGTCGTCGTGGCGCCGTCGGCTGCGGCTGCGCGGTCGGACGAGATCCTTGCCGGATTCACCGCCTCAGTGACAGGCAGCAGCGGCCAGCTGTGCACGAAGCCGGGCGTGCTGTTCTGGCCCTCTCAGGTGCCGTTCGCCGAGCGTCTTTCGGAGCTGCTTGGGGCATCCGCCGTGCATCCGCTACTCACGCCCGGATTGCAGCGCGGCTATCAGGCGAGCGTCGACGCGGTCCTGACTGCCGGTGCGGAGCTCGTACATGGCGACCCGTCCGCCGCGACGGTCGAGGCCAGCGCGCTGCGCACCACAGCATCCGCCATCGCCGCCGCGCCGTCGGCGCTGCTCGAGGAGTGCTTCGGACCGGCCTCGCTCGTCGTCACATACGACGACGAGTCGGATCTGCTGGCCGCACTGCACGCGATGGAGGGGAACCTCACAGCGGCCGTCTTCGCTGACGCGGGCGATCACGACCTGGTGCGGGCAGTGCTGCCGGTGCTCGAAGACAACGCCGGTCGCATCCTGTGGGGGCAGTGGCCGACTGGCGTCTCGGTCACTCGTGCGCAATTTCACGGCGGCCCTTACCCCGCCACGACGAACCCGCTGCACACCAGCGTCGGCACACACGCGATCGATCGATTCCTGCGCCCGATCACTTACCAGAACTTTCCGGAGGAGTTCTTGCCGGCGGCAGTGCGCTGACGCGCCGCGTTGACAGCGAGAAGGGGGCGAGCCGATGACCGGCTCGCCCCCTTCTGTGTTGCGTCCTACTTCACCGTCACGACGACGCGCGCCTTGACGTCCGTCCCCGCGATCGTGCCGGGGGCCACGAACCAGCCGGCCTTCGCCAGCTTCTCGGCTGGAATGACGTCCCAATCGACTGCCACGACTCCGGTCGTGCCATCGCTGTAGATCGCGTCGACCGAGGCGGGCAGCGTGGGCTGCTGAGCCACTGCGGTGGTGACCGGGGCGGCGGCCGCCTCGACCACGCCCTTGGCGCTCGCAGGACCGAACACACTCAGCTCGGCAAGGCCGACCTCACCACCCACCTTCTGGTTGTCGAAGGTGTTGTTCGGGTCGATCGTGAACTTCAGCCAGGACGTCGTGACCGGGGCATCCAACGCGATCATGTTGTCGGGCTGGCCGTCCCACTTGAGGCCGGTGACGAATTTGCTGCCACCCTCCCACTCGAGCAGACCCTCGACGACCTGGTTCACCTGGTGTCCTCGGTCGACGAAGTTGACACGGTCGACCTTCACGTCAGAGCCGAAGTCGAGCTTGATCCACGGCGAGACATCAGACTGCTTCGACGCCCACGATGTCGCCTTGTCGCCGTCGATGGCCTTCGCCCCGACATAACGCGAGTCCTGGTCGTCTCCGTTGGGAACGCCGTTGCGGTCGCGCACCGACGAGACGGTGACACTCGCCGTGCCGGCGATGTTGGCGCCGGTCAGTGTGAGCGCCACGGGCTCAGAGGTCACGGTCTGGCCGTCGTAGGTGACCGTCGCCCGCACGGTCGCCCCCACGGGAGCGGCCACCGGCTCGGTCAGCACGATCGTGTTCGACGTGCCCACCTGCGCCAGGCGCGGGTCGGAGAACTCGAACTTCGTCGTCACCTCGGCGGGGTTCACCGTGGCGCCGGTGTTCACCTTCGTGGTGACCTCAGCGACAACCGGCTCACCCACCTGGATAGATCCGCTGCTCAGCGACAGCGTCGTCCCCTGCACGTAGTCCGGGAACGACAGCGTGCCGTCAGCGGCGACCTTGGCGAAGAAGAAGGTCGACGCTCGGTAGCCGTTCACGTTGGCGTTGACGGTGACCTTCGTCGAGCCCGCGGCCTTGGCCGTGATGACGCCCTTGGCAGAGATCGATGCGACCTCCGGGTCAGCGCTGACGAGCGAGACAGCCTTCGCCGGCACCGCCACGGGCTTGCCCTCGAAGGACTCCCCCGCGACATCGACGGTCGCCGACTGCTTGCCAGCTGCCACCTTCGGCGTCGCCGTGATGCTGGCGAGCCCACTCATCTCCTTGACCGCGTTGATCTGCACCTCGAGCACGTCGAGGGATGCCCCCGCCGACCCGTCTGGGAACGAGACACGCACGTGCTCGGCGATCCCCTTCACCGGATAGGTGTTGAACTCACCCCAGAAGATCGATCCGCTCGGGCCGTTCGCCGTGTGCGCATCCTTCCAGGTCTCGCCATCCGTGCTCGTCTGCACGACGATCTTGCGCGGCGCGTTCGCGAAGCGCTGGGCCTCTTCGTTGAACGCGAGTCCGACGCTCGACAGATCCGTCGCCGAGTCCAGGTCGAACTGCACCCATGACGAACCGGCCGCCGACGTGCTCCAGCCCGAGCCCTTGAGGTTCTGCGAGTCGATGATGATGCCATCGGCCAGCTTCTTGGCTGCAGCGGACCCATCGCTGCTCGTGATGGTGGCCGAGGAGGCCACATCACGCGTCGGAAGCAGGTCGAGGAACACCCGGTTGCTGGTGACGGTCTTGCCGTCCAGCTTCACTTCGGCCCACACCGCACCGCGCGTCAGGCTGTCGACCTGTGGCGTGGTGACCTTGCCGTTCGCGAAGTCGAAGGTGTCGACCTCGGTGATCGCAACCGGTACGGTCTTGGTGCCACCGTCGAGGTCGACGATGCCGGCGTGCCAGGTCACGTCTGCGGCATCGAGGCGCACGGACTGCCCGTGCCCGGAGCGACCCTCCAGCGCGTACTCGGGCTGCTCATTGATCGAGTACGTTCCGTACGTCTCCTTGCCGCCGATGCGCAGCACCGCCGATGACAGGTCGTCCCCGATGTACGCGAGGCCGTCCTTGACCGAGATCGTCACGCTCGTGCTCTTCTTGACGCTCTCAGCCTTGACCGTCACCTCGACGGTGGCCTTGCCGTCGCGGCCCGGCTTCACGAGACCGTCCTTGCTGACGTCGGCGATCTTCTTGTCGGAGGACTTGAACTTCACCTGATCCACATCCGCCGGCAGCGCCGGGTACGTCATGTAACCGCCGCCGATGAGCTGCAGACGACCCTTGTCGCGCGGCTGCGCGTCGACGGTGGCATCCGTCAGCGCGTAGCTGCGCTTCTTGGACTTCGTCTGGATCTTGATGATGGTGTCAACCGGGTCGACCGTGACGCCCGACAGGTCGAGCGCGAGTTCGGCGCCCTGCTGAGTCGCCTTGCGGACCTTGGAGCCGTCATTGAGCACGGTGACCAACGTCACCTTGTCGTCGATGCCGCCGATCGTCAGCTTTCCGTCCGGGATCGCGTCGAAGCCCGTCTTGCCGTCGGGCCCCTTCATGATGTGCAGGTAGATCGTGTTGTCGCGCTGCGTGGCATAGCCCCACTGCGGACCCTTCGATGCATTCGGGAAGGCGAACGTCTCGTAGTTGCCGCGGCCGTCATCCTCATAGCCGTAGCCGGGGAGGAAGCGCGGGGTCGTCCCCGAGATGGATTCGAGCAGGTTGATGTCGGATGCCGGTGCGTACCAGTCCGTCATCTCATCGCGCACATCGATGAACTCCTGCGCGCCCTTGGGGTAGCGCGTGACGATCTCTTCGGGCGAGTGCCAGTTCGGTCCTCGTCCGTCGACGATCGTCTGGTCGTTGTTGTCGGCGTAGCCGCGACCCGCGTTCATGATCGCCTCCTGCACCACGAGACGGAAGTCATCGCGCTGCGGGTAGTACGGGGAGTCCTGGTTGCGGGTGCCGAGGATCTTCCACGGCTCCATGGGCGTGCGCTTGACGAGGTGGTTGCCGCCCGTGTTGGCGTAGATGTGCGACGCCTCCTCGGTGCGCACATCCGGGTCGCCGTACTCCTCGCCCCAGGCGTTGGAGTTGATGACGACATCGGCCCCGTGGTTGCGCACGGCGCTGTACATCACGTCATAGTTCGCACCACGCATGGCCTGCGGGCCGTCGAAGTAGAGGTAGCTGGGGTCGTAGCGATCCAGCAAGTCCTCGACGTTCTGCACGAACACGTCCGTGGAGAAGTGCTGCAGTCCGCCACCTTCCGTGGCGTAATAGATGCCGACGTCCATGCCGTAGCGACGGATGGCATCCGCCATGGGCTTGAGCCCGTCGACGACATTGCCGTCCTCACCCTTGGGCAGGTACTTCTGGCGATCACCCGCCGGATCGGAGAACTTCGACGGCCAGTGGTAGTTCTGCTGCAGCGCCTCGAGCGTGACGTAGCCCAGGCCCTGATCCTTCGCCCGCTCGGCCCACTGGTCGAACGAGTAGTTGGGGTCGACGAAGTAGCTGAACATCGGCGCCGCGTGGGTCAGCCCGTTCGCCCTCGCCTGCTCGAGGCGGCGGTTCGGACGGTCTTCGACCTTGAGCGTGAATTTCTTCGTGACGCTCGCGCCATCAGCATCCGTCACCTTCACAGTGAATTTGTGGTCGCCGATGCGCGCGTCCGGGCTGATGATGCCCTCGGTGCCGCTGAGGTCGGCCTTGCCGTCGACGAGGCCGTCGGCGATGGTGCCGTCAGCCTTGAGCTCGAGCCCCTTGGGCAGCGCACCGTCGATCAGCTCCCAGGTGTACCCGGGCTTGCCGCCACTGGCGTTGAACTGGAAGGGCGATGCCGAGACGCCGTAGCGGTTGCCGGTCACGGACTTGTTCCACACGTACGGCCACTCCAGGTAGCCCGTGGGAAGGGTCGCGCCCAACGTGCCCTTCTTGAGGCCGGTGCTGTCGAGTGCCTGCGTCTCGATCTTCAGCTTGTCAGCCGGGCCCGACACCGAGCTGACGATGCCGTCGAGGCGGTTGCCGTCCTTGTCGCTGATCCGACCGTAGAAGCCCAGGTACGCGACGTCCTGGTCCTTCGCGATCGGCACGCCGTTGCCGTTGACGTCTTCCGTGAAGGTGTGCTCGATCTGCAGCAGCACCTTGTTCCAACCGGCCTTGAGAGTCACCTCCTGGCGGGTGAGATCCTTCTGCACCTCGACCGGATTGCTCGGAGCGGTGATGCAGGCGTCGTTCACGTACAGGCGGTACGAGCCGCTGGCGCCGACGTTCACGTACGCCTGCTTCGCCTCGGGGCTGTACACGTAGGTGTGCGCGTAGACGAACTTGTCGCGGGTGTCCTCGCCCTTCTTCACCGAGAAGTAGCCGTAGAGGTCCTGGTAGTCGTCGTAGTTGCGGTTGTACAGCCGGTCGTCGAAGTACTCCCAGTCACTCGACTCGCTCGCCTCGCCGAGCGAGTCGCCGATGGCGGGTGTGATCGTCGCCGAGCCCTCTTCGGGTGTCGCGCGCTCGTAGACCTCGATCTCAGAGAGGCCGGTGACCGAGGGGTACGGGCTCAGACCGGCGTCGATGACGATGGCCACCGAGACGACATCCTTCAGGGTGCTCTCGTGGGTGTAGATGGTCGGTGAACCCGGGTCGGCCGAGGTGCTGGTCACTCGCGGGGAGACGACGGTCGATCCGTCCGCGAGCGTGAACGTGAGGTCGTAGTGCGCGTTGACGTGACGGCTGTCACCCCACTGCGCGAGGCGCACCTCATTGAGGGCGATCGGCGATGCCCAGGTGAGTGTCACCTGGGCAGCGTCGGCGGTCTCGGCCACCCACTGCTTTCGCGTGTCGCCGTCGATCAGCTGCGAAGCGGGGTTGACGGGCAGTGCGGCGGATGCCGTGGCCGTGGCCGACCGCGCGAGGTTCGCCGCCTCGGCGACCTCGCAGCCGTAGACCTCATCGGCGACGGCCGTGTCGAACGGCCCCGACACCAGCCAGGAGTTGATGAACGGAGCGTTGCCTCCTGCCTGCTGAGCGAGCGCCGGTCCTGATGCGCCGAACACCACGCTCGTGGATATCAGCGCGGCCGCTCCGACGATCGCTATGGGCTTTCCAGGTCTGAACTTCATTGTCGATCCTTTGCGGTGCGCCGCCCAGCAGGGCGACGACGTGGGGAGGGGGTGGGGAAGGGAGAGAGCTGCGGATGCCTGGATCCGGTGGAGCACGACCAGGCTTAAACGTTTATGCGAGAAGGTAGCGAACCCTCCTCCCAGAGTCAAGGAGGGTTACGCCGGGCGAGGTGTCAGTCGGGCAGAGCGCCGATCCGCGCCACGATCGTCCGCGCCTCGCTGCTGAGCATGTCGCTCGGCCAGATGTCGGGACCGCACGAGCGGGAACCGATTCCGTTCTGCGCTGCGTCGAGGTAGAGGTGGGTCGCGGCCGGTTCGGGCAGCTCGAACGGATGCCGCGCCTGAGCCAGCTCCTGAGCGGTGTGGCGCGTCAGAGTGAATCCCGGGCGGCGACCGAGCAGATCCGCCGGCAGATCGAACATGACACGCGGGGCGCCGTCCTGCGTCAGGATGAGCTCACGCACGTCGGAGCGATGTCCGGTCTCCTGCGGCCGTGCGTAGGGTGCGCTGAGCCCATCGACGTCGGACGAGAAGCGCCCCACCGTAACAGCATGATCCGTGTCGGGGTAGGACTCACCAGGACCAGTGCCGAACCACTCAGCGCCGTCGACGCTCGCAGGCAGGTCGATCCGGATGCCGAGCCGCGGCCAGATGTACGGCCAGTCCGCGGTCGGCTCGAAATCGAACCGCACCCACAGATCTCCGCGATGGAGCTGCCACGTCTCGGTGAGCGTGACCGCATGCCGCGAGTTGGGCGGCGCCCACCGCGTTCGCGTCTGCAGTCCGTTCGCGAAGGTATCGACCGACTCGACACGTCCCCTGAGCAGGTGCAGGTAGTCCTGCTCCCACACATCGGCGTGCGGAGGGTCGATGGTCGCCCGGGCGTAGTCGACCGGAACCATCGGGTCGTACTTGGTGGAGTCGACAGCGCCCGCACCGCGGTCGTTGTCGGTCGGCGCACGGAACAGCTCGCAGCGCACGGGACCGGTCGGCATTCCCGCCAGCGATGTGAGGCGTCCTCCGACGAAGGATGCCGGCCCGAGCGTCGTGCGATGCACGCCGACGACCGGCGTCGTCGCCACCGGCGGTCGGGGTGCGACGGCGCGTGCTCGGTCGTGCACGCTGCGTGGGGTCAGGTCGAACTGCGTGACCGACAGGACATGCCCCGCCGGCGCCCAGGGCAACTCGGTCTCGTACTGCGCCTCGATCGTGACCCACGTCTCGCCGCCGACGGCCGGTTCGGGAACCGGCATCGTCAGCATCCGACGCTCGCCCGGCGCAAGCGCGCCCCGAGGGGTGTCGGCGGCGTCCGACCCCGGCAGGACCGACAGCAGCACGGGCTCACCGGATGCGGGAGCCCCGTCGATCTCCACGCAACCGATGAACCGCACCGGCGCGATGGCGACGCCGGCGTGCCCGCGCACCTCGACGCTCAATTGCCCATCGCGCACCGTGGGCTCGCCGAACTCGACCGGCGCGACGACCGCCGCGAACTCGTGCAGCCCGGGGCTCGGTGACCCGTCTGAGAAGGTGAGCCCGTCGAGCACGAAGTTGCCGTCATGGACGAGTTCGCCGAAATCGCCGCCGTAGGCGAAGTACTCCTCGCCGTCCGGTGTCGTGTGTCGGATGCCATGGTCGCGCCATTCCCAGACGAAGCCGCCGTGGAATCGCGGATGGACACGACTGCCGTCGGCGTTCCGTGCGTGCACCAGCGCTTGATAGCGGGCGAGTCCGCCCGGCCCGTTGCCCATCGCGTGCGCGTACTCCGCCATCAGGAAGGGTCGGGTGCGCACCCGGGCGGCTTCGGCGAAGTCCGTGGCCCACGGCGTCGACCCGTCATCGCCGCAGATGCTCTGCACGTCGGCCACCGACGTGTACATCCGCGAGTAGACGTCGGTGTAGCGCCCCTGGTAGTCGCCCTCGTAATGCACCGGGCGCTCGGGGTCACGCGCGTGCACCCAGTTCGCCGCCGCCGCGAGGTTGTCCCCAGTGTGCGACTCGTTGCCGAGTGACCACATGATCACGCTCGGGTGATTCTTGTCGCGCTCGACGGTGCGACGCATCCGATCCACGACCGCGGTGCGCCACTCCGGCTCGCCGCTGGGGTTGCCGGCCCACTGCACGGGTTCGGATTTGCCGAAGGCGTGCGATTCGTAGTCGTTCTCGAGCAGGACCCAGAATCCGATCTCGTCCATCAGATCGAGGACCCTCGGATGCGGCGGGTAGTGCGCCGTGCGGACCGCATTCACGTTGTGCCGCTTCATAACGTGCAGCTCTTCGCGCACCCAGTCCTCGTCGAACACCCGTCCGAGGTCGGGGTGCGTCTCGTGCCGGTTCACACCGTTGAAGATCACCTGCGTCCCGTTGACTCTGATCTCGCCGTCGACGATCTGCACGGTGCGGAAGCCCAACCGCAGCGAGATCGCCTCGCGCGCACTGGCGACGGTGGCGTCGTACAGCCTCGGCACCTCGGCCGACCACGGCTCGACGGAACCGATGCGCACCGGCAGCACGTCGTCAGCGGTGGCCCAGCTGACATCGACGCCGAGCTCCGGCATCCGCAGTCGGATCGGAAAGGCCCGCTCGTCAGCGGTCAGCTCGGGCAGAATCTCGCCGGCGCCGCTGTGGTGGTCGAACGCCGCACGGAGCCAGACGTCCTCGATGCCGCCGACTGGACGCGCCTGAACGCTCACGTCACGGAAGATGCCAGGCAGATACCACTGATCCTGGTCCTCGACGAAGGTCTGCGCCGACCACTTGTGCACGCGCACAGCGATGGTGTTCTGCCCTGGCCGTAGGGCAGAGGTGACGTCGAACTCCTGCGCGAGGCGAGATCCGACCCCGACGCCGATCTCGATTCCGTTCACCCACACCCGGTAGATCGACTCGACCCCGTCGAAGCGCAATGCCACAACCTCGAATCGGGCAGGATCCAGCCATTCGCCGGGGACCTCGAACGTGCGCCGATGGTCGCCGGTCGGATTCTCGTCCGGTACGTGCGGCGGATCGATCGGGATGCTCAGTTGGCTGTTCGTGTACTCGGGCCACCCGAACCGGCCGCCACCGGCCATCACCCAGTGGCCGGGCAGCTGGATGACGCTCCAGCCCGAGTCGTCGAAAGCCGGGTCGGCGATCGCTTCGTCGTCCTCGCCCTCAGGAAGAGCGTCGGGCGCGCCAAGCGCACCGGGCGCTCCGGCCAGCAGCCGAAAGCGCCATTCGCCGTTGAGGGAAAGGGTCGGGGCATCGGAGTGCAGCCAGGAACGGGCCGGGCGACGCGCGCCTGTTCCTTCGGTGATGGCCGTGACGTAGTCGGCGGAGCGGATCATTCGAGGCGCTGCACTTTCTGGACAGGGGCGAGCGGGTTCGCGAACAGGGACTCTTCGAATTCGTTCAGCGCGAGGCGCACGGCACCGAGCGCGACCGCGCTCTCTCCCAGTGGGGAGACGGCCACCGTCGGCTCGAACACGCAGACGTCGGAGAGGGTCGAGCGGATCGCCTCAGCCGCGATGTCGCCGGCGAGGATGACGCCACCTCCGACCACGACCACCTCGGGATCAACGGTGATGACCAATCCCTCGATGCCGGTGGCGAACTCCTCGGCGAAGTCGATGACCGCCTGACGAGCACCGGTCTCGCCGCGTTGAGCGGCTTCGAAGACCGTGCGCGGATCGATTCCGAGCATCTCCTCGCGAGAGAGCGCGTCGACGTCGACGCCGGTGAAGCTCGCGAGCTTGCGATAGGCGTCGATGAGTCGGCGACCCGACTCCGGCGGAATCTCGCCGGCTGCCCCGTGGTGCCCGAGTGGCGAGACGCCGCCGATGAGGTACGCCGTCCCGAGTCGCCTGCCCGCATGCAGATAGACGGCGCTGCCGCAGTCCGCCGCCGCCCCGACCCAGTGCTCCGCGAGCACCGCAGCACGCATGTCGTTCACCAATCGCACGGGCACGGGCACGAACCCGCCAAGCATCTCGGAGAGGTTGTGGCCGACCAGCTCGGGCAGCGTGGATCGCACCACGGTGCCATCCGCATGCGCGATGCCGACGGTCGCCGCGGTCGCGGCGAGGATGTCGGTCACATCGCGATCGGCCAGCCGCAGCGCCTCGGCCGTCGCCGTGCGCGCGCCCGCGATCCGCTCGCCGACGGACGCCCCGTGAGCCACCGGATACTCGGCGCGACCGATGATCCGGCCCGCCAGATCGGAGACGAGCACCCGCACCCAGTGCGGCGCGAGGTCCAGTCCCAACACGCATCCGGACTGAGGGTCGAACCGGATCGTGCGCGCCGGTCGTCCGGCTGAGCGCCGGCCGGCCCGCGAGTTCGGTCCGGCTTCGACCAGCCAGCCCTGTTCGATCAACGCGTCGACCGCATCCTCCGCGGTCGGCCGCGAGATGCCGGTCGACTGCGCGATCTCGGTCACCGTGTAGCGACCGTCGCCATCATCGGTGTCAGTCGGCGCGGAATGCAGGAACCGCAGCACCGCGGTGATGTTCATCTTTCGCAGCGCAGAGGGGTCCCCGGCGTACGTGGCTCCCCAGCCGTCATCTTTGATCGACATATAGAAATCTCATTTCTGAATCACCTGACGGCTCAGGCGATTCACCAGAGACTAGCGGAAGTCCCGGTTGACAGCATCCCCTCGCCCTGCGACACTACCGAATCAAGAGATTACAAAAAGAAATTTAGTAAGTCTCGTGCAGTGGCGCACCCCTTGGACGCCACGACCCCCTCTCAGCACCAAGAAATGAGAATCCCGTGGTTACACAACGACGTAGAACGCGGCTCCTGACGGTCGGCATCGCCGCTGCAGCTGCCCTCGCACTCACCAGCTGCACCGCCGGCGCTCCTGACTCGTCGGGTTCTGACGGCAAGGACAGCGACGTCACCCTGACGTTCCTCGTCTCGGAGTCGCCGAACCTCACCCCCGAGTACTGGGATGCGGCGATCGCGCGCGCATCGAAGGAAGTTCCCGGCGTCAAGATCAAGAAAGTCGTCGGCGAGAACACCCCCGCCTACGCACAGCAGCTGTTCGCATCGGGCCAGGCACCCGACATCTTCGCGGCCGGCATCGCGAACGGACTCGCCCAGAAGGGGGAGCTCGCCGAATACACGCGTGAGGAGCTGGAGGCGGCTGGCATCACCGATTTCACCTCTGGCACCATCAACGGCAAGTTCTACGGCGTCCCCACCGGCGCTCAGGCCATCCCACTGGTGTACTACAACAAGGACCTCTTCGAGCAGGCCGGCATCACCGCGCCTCCGGCCACGTACGAGGAGCTTGTCGCCGACGCGGCCAAGCTGAAGGCGGCAGGCATCGCTCCGTTCGAGATCGGCGGCGGCGGAGAAGACACCTGGGCCACGGTCCTCACGCTGAACGCCCTCGTCGCGGCAGATGTTCTCGTTGCCGACCCGGAGTGGTTCCTCAAGCGTGAGAAGGACGAGGTGAAGTTCACCGATCCCGAGTTCGTCAGCGCATCCGCCAAGGTGGCTCAGCTGGTCAAGGACGGCTTCTCCGACAGTGCCGGCATGACCCGCAGTTACACCGACCTCGAGCAGGCATTCGTCGACGGCAAGGCCGCGATGTACCCGATGGGCTCGTGGTTCACCGCCGCGGCAGACAGCAAGGACATGACCAACATCGGCGTCTTCGGCTGGCCGAGCGAAGACGGCAAGCCGGCTTTCCCGGTGGTCACCGGCGCAGGCATGAACGTGAACGCCAACTCCAAGAACGTCGATCTCGCCAAGAAGTGGGCTCTCGCGTTCTCTGTCAACACGGAGAACCTCGACTCCACGGTGATCACGGACGGCGCGATCGTGACTGTGAAGGGCTACACGATCCCTGACGGTGTCGGCGGTCTCTACAAGCAGATGGTCGACGCGTATGACGCAGCCGTCGAGGCGGACGCCACCGTTCCGGCCTGGGGCAACATCACCGGCGACGGTGCACTGCCCCCCGGATTCAACGACAAGATGATCGCCGCCAACGTCGATCTGATGACCGGCAAGACATCACCCGAGGACTTCGCGAAGTACCTCGACGAGCAGTACGCCGCCGCGCAGAAGTAAGCGCAGCCCCAGAAGAGAGGGGGACGGACGCCGACCACAGTCGGATCCGTCCCCTTCTCACAGAAGACGACCGAGAAGCGAAGACGCACTCATGAGCACCATCCAAACCAAGAGCAGCCCTGCACTGCCCAAGCGCAGACGATCTCTGCACAGCCCCCTCCACTTTCTGCTGTTCGCCCTTCCTGGCGCAGTGCTGTACTTCGTATTCGTCCTGTGGCCATTGCTGCTCGCCTTCTGGTCGAGCCTGACCAACGAAGACGCGTACCGCGCTGAGACGTCATTCATCTGGTTCGAGAACTACGTCAAGCTGTTCACCGACCCGGCGTACCTGCAGGTTCTCGGCAATACCGTTGTGCTCACGATCATCGCGATCATCGTTCCCAACGCGCTGGGGCTCGGCATCGCGATCCTCCTCGATCGCAGCGGCTGGGCCTTCAACGCGATGCGCGCGGTCTTCTTCGTGCCCGTCATCCTCTCCTCGGTCGTCGTCGCGGTGGTCTGGCAGCAACTGTTGAAGGACGACGGACTGATCAACTCGGTGCTTCGGAACTTCACGCCGAATCCCCCGGGATGGCTGTCCGACCCCAATCTCGCTCTGTACAGCGTCGCGGCCATCGTCGCCTGGCAGTCGGTCGGCGTGTGCGTGGTGCTCTACCTCGCGGGCCTGCAGAGCATCCCGAAGGAGCTGCTCGAAGCAGCATCCATCGATGGCGCAGGACCCGTCCGCCGGTTCTGGACTGTGACCTGGCCCCTGCTGGCACCCTCGGTCACGATCATGACCGTGCTCACGATGATCGGCGGCTTCAAGATCTACGACCATGTCAAGGTCATGACCAACGGCGGCCCCGGAGTCGGCACGACCTCGACCTTGGCGTTCGATGTCATTCAGACCGGCCTCAGCGCTGGCGCAGTAGGCTACAGCGCCGCGAAGGCCGCCGTGATGTTCCTGATCATCGCGCTCATCTCGATGGCCTCGATGAAGCTCATGAAGAAGCGGGAGGTGGACCTGTGAGCATCACAGAGTCGTCAGTCGCCACAGAAGAGCTTGTGGCCGAAGAGGTGAGCCTCCCCCGGAAGAAGCGCCGCTGGCGCGGACCGGAGGCCACGGGGGCGAGCCCCGCGCGCACGATCCTCGCACTGGTCGTCACGGCGATCTTCATTTACCCGATCTACCTCGTGGTGCTCAACGCGTTCAAGACGCAGGAGGACATCTACAAGTACCCGGGTGTGCCGGTTATGCCGCTCACGCTGCAGAACTTCCAGGACGTGTTCACACGTCCGGACGGCCTGTTCTGGAACGGACTGATCAACAGCGTGCAGATCACGGTGATCGGCACCCTGGTCGCCACCATCATCGCCGCGATGATGGCCCACTACA
This sequence comes from Microbacterium sp. H1-D42, assembly GCF_022637555.1. Lineage (NCBI taxonomy): Bacteria > Bacillati > Actinomycetota > Actinomycetes > Micrococcales > Microbacteriaceae > Microbacterium > Microbacterium sp. H1-D42. The sequence goes on from NZ_CP093342.1 coordinate 3,198,156, forward strand.
TGGTGCGATCCTCGAGTTGGTTCGCGAAACTGCTGTGGGTCACGATCCCACTCGGCCTGATGATCCCTGCGGCGACCACACTGCTGCCGCTGCTGCGCATTCTGGACACCTTTGGGATGATCGGGTCGATCTTCGGCCTGATCATCGTCTACATCGCCGGCAACCTGCCTTTCGGTGTACTGGTGTTCAGTGGATTCATGCGCTCGATCCCCAAGGAGATCGAAGAGGCGGCGGCCATCGATGGCGCTGGTCCCATCCGGACGTTCTGGGCGATCGTGTTCCCGCTGCTCCGGCCCGCCGGCGCGAGCGTCATCATCTTCCTCGCGGTCGGCATCTGGAACGACTTCATCACTCCGCTGATCATCCTCGGGCCCGGCAGCGGCACCACTGTCACTGTGGGCATGTACCGGCAGATCAGTCAGTACGTGTCGAACTACGGAGCGGTGTTCGCCTACATGGTGCTCGCCACGATCCCGATCGTGATCCTGTTCATCTTCTTGCAAAAGTACTTCGTGAAGGGACTGGTCAGTGGCGCATCCAAGGGCTGACGACAACGGCGAGACCCGCGACATCCGCTTGGCGGTGGTCGGCGCGGGAATGCGCGGCCACGCCTACGCGACAGAGGCGGCGGCGCTGCCAGGCGTCGAGGTCGTCGCGGTCGCCGAGAAGAATCCCGCCGCGCTGTCACGGTTGCGGCTGCTTTTCCCGGATGCCCGGGTGTTCGACGACTGGCAGGATCTCGCCGCGCAGCCGCGTCTCGCTGACGCGGTGATCGTCTCGCTCCCGGACCATCTGCACCGCGATGCGAGCGTCACGTTCGCCGAAGCGGGATACGACATCCTGTTGGAGAAGCCGATCGCGACCAGCCCAGAGGACTGCGACGACATCGAGAACGCTGCGCTCGCCAACGGTGTCAGCGTCACGGTATGCCACGTGCTGCGCTACACGACGTACACGCAGAAGCTGATGCAGCTGCTCGATGCGGGTGCGATCGGCGAGATCATGCAGATCGAACATCTCGAGCCGGTCGGTCATCACCACTTCGCGCACTCCTTCGTGCGAGGCAATTGGGCGCGCTCCGCCACCGCCCACAGCCTGCTGCTGGCGAAGTCGTGTCACGACATCGACTGGCTGCTGCATGTGATGGGTCGCCCAGTGCAGCGGGTGAGCTCGTTCGGCTCGCTCGGCTACTTCCGCAAGGAGTCGCAGCCGGCCGGAGCGTCCGACCGGTGCGTCACGTGCCCGGTGGCATCGTCCTGCGCGTTCGACGCCGCCCGCTTCTACCGCAGCGGCCTGAACAACCCCGGGTCATCAGAGGAGTACAACGCACTGGTGATGGCGGGCGAGGTGACCCCGGAGGCGATCGACAGGGCGCTCGAGACCGGCCCCTGGGGGCGGTGCGTCTACCTGTGTGACAACGACGTCGTCGACCACCAGACGGTGCAGATGGAGTTCACGGACGGCAGGCTCGCGAGCTTCACGCTCACGGCCTTCGCCGAGGGCAGCAACCGCAAGACCCGTCTGTTCGGCACGGCCGGGCAGATCACGGGTGACGGCCGCATGATCAGCGTCTACGATTTCCGCACGCTGAAGACGACGGTGTATGACACCGATGAGCTCGGCTTCGATGCTGCCGCCGGTCACGGCGGCGGCGATCGGGGCCTTATGAGGGCGTTCGTCTCCGCACTGCGCAGCTCGTCACCGGCGTCCATGTCCTCGAGCATCTCGGCGAGCATGGCCAGCCACCGCGTGGTCTTCGCCGCCGAAGAGGCGCGCCAAAGCGGCGCTGTCGTCACGGTGGCGGTGCCCGCAGTCTGACGAGGTGACACAGAAGCGGCGCCGACGGGAAACCGTCGGCGCCGCTTCTGTGTGGAGATGATTTGCCTCAGCGCGCGGACTGCGCCGCGACGCCGGATCGCGAGCCCGGCTGTCCCTCGTCGAAGTACCGGATGAGCTCAGGGTCGAGCGCGGGCACGTCGCGTGCGCCCTGATCCGTGCGGATCGACTCGGCACCGAGTACACCGACAGCCACAGCCTGGCGCGCCGCTATGGGCGAGGTCTCAGTCGTTCCACCGTCACGGACGAAGCGAATGAACTCGTCGAGCAACAGCGGGTCTGCGCCACCGTGCGAACCGCTGGCCTCGGGGATCTCGATGACCTCGTCTGGCGCACCGAAGCCGGCCTTGCGAGACATCCACACGTGCACCGCATCTCCAGGACCGTCACCGACGTTCTCGAGACGTCCCTTCGTGCCGATCACGGTGTAGTTGCGCCAGTAGTCCGGCGTGTAGTGGCACTGCTCGTACGTCGCGAACACACCGTTGTCGAGCTGCATGGTGACCATGGAGATGTCCTCGACGTCGACATTCGGGTTGACCCCGGTCTGCTCGGTCGGCGGCCAGTTGTCGGTGCTGATCCAGTCGGTCATCATGTCACCGGCGGGCTTGCCGTGCTCAACGTCGCCGTACACCGTCAGACCGCCCATGCCCGAGACGCGCTGCGAGTAGCCGCCAGCGAGCCAGTGGATCACGTCGATGTCGTGCGCACCCTTCTGGAGCAGCAGCGAGTTCACGTGCTTCTGCTCGGCGTGCCAGTCCTTGAAGTAGTAGTCACCGCCGTGGCCGACGAAGTGCCGAGCCCACACGGCCTTGACCGTACCGATCCTGCCGGACTGGATGATCTCGCGCATCAGCGTGACGACCGGCATGTGCCGCATGTTGTGGCCGAGATACAACCGCGCCCCGGTCTGCTTGGCCAAAACCAGCATCTCATCGGCATCCTCGATCGAGATCGCGATCGGCTTCTCGCAGAACACGGCGACGCCCGCGGAAAGACATGCCTTCGCGACGGCGGCGTGCGTGTCGTCTGGCGACAGCACGAACACCGCTTCGACACCTGACTCGAGCATCTCCGCGAGCTGCGCCGTCACCAAAGCCGACGGCACCTGGTCCGAAGCCCGCGCACGCGCGGAATCGGACGGGTCGCAGATCGCACGGACCTCGATGTCGTCCCTCGCCAGGAGGTCGTCGATGAGAAGTGCGCGCACTCCGAAGCCGACGATGCCGACGGGCATCCGAGTATTGCTCATTACTTAACCTTTCGAGCCACTGAAGGCGATGCCCTGGATGAACTGCCGCTGCAGCACCAGGAAGACGATGATCATCGGGAGCGAGCTCAGCAGCGCTCCCGCCATGAGAAGTGCGTCATCTTTCAGACGCAGGTCGGTGAGCAGGCTCAGCCCGACGCTCAGCGGCATCGAGTTGACGTTGCCCGAGACGACGAGCGGCCACAGAAAGTCGTTCCACGACCACAGCGCGGTCAGCACCGTGAGCGCGATGATGCCCGGCTTGGCCAGCGGCATCATGATCTTCCAGAAGATCTGCCATTCGTTCGCGCCATCGAGCCTGGCGGCCTCTTCGAGCTCCATGGGCAGCGTCGCGAAGAACTGCCTCAGCAAGAACGTGCCGAACACACTGAACAGGCCAGGCAGCGCCATGCCCGGAATCGTTCCGACGAGACCGAGCGCGCCGATGATCTCGTACTGCGGCAGCAGGAAGAGCTGCCCCGGCACCATCAGGACTGCGAGGAACCCGACGAAGACGACGTTCTTGCCCCTGAAGTGGAAGCGGGCGAAGCCGTAGCCGGCCATGGTGCAGAAGATGACCTGCCCCGCGGTGCGCATCGCGGTCAGCCAGATCGAGTTGCCCAGCAGCGTCCAGAATGGCAGCGTGTCGAAGACCTTCTCGTACGCGCGCAGCGTGAAGGGGTCGGGGATGATCTGCGGCGGCACTGCGGACGTGCCCGACAGCGTCTTGAACGAGGTCAGCGTCTGCCAGATGAACGGGAAGACCATCACAGCGCTGAGCACGATGAGGATGACGTAGACCCAGACGAGGGACTTCTTGCGGCGATCACGACCAGGCGTGGCCTGGGTGATCATCATGGTCTCACTCATAGTGCACCCACTTGCGCTGGAGTCGGAACTGGATGGCGCTCAGGGCCAGGATGATGATCAGCAGCACGCAGGCGATGGCCGCGGCTGCGCCGAGATCGTTCTGCAGGAATCCTCGCGTGTAGAACAACGACACGAGGCTCTGCGACTGGGCGAGTGCCGGGTTGTTCTGACCGATCATCAGGTAGATGAGGTCGAAGACCTGCATCGAGGCGATGATGCTGAGCACGCTCAGCAGGAACGTCGTCGGCGAGAGCAGCGGCACGATCACGTTCGTGAACCGGCGCACGGGGCCTGCACCATCGAGCTCGGCCGCTTCGAGCAGCGTGTCTGGAACACCCTGCAGCCCGGCGGTGAAGATGATGATCTGGGTGCCGAGTCCCATCCAGATGCCGACGAAGGCGATCACGATGATGTTGACGACAGGCGTGGACAGCCAAGCGACCCCTGGAATGCCGAATACGGCGAGTGTCTGGTTGACGATGCCGTAGTCCACGTTCAGCAGGATCCGCCAGACGAGGGCGACCGCCACCGGCATGGTCACCACTGGCAGGAAGAACAGCACGCGCCACAGTCCGCGCAGCTTCAGCCCCTTGGTGTTGATGAGCACGGCGACCACCATCGCGATCGGCACACCGGCGAGGCAGATGGCGGCGTACATCAGCGTGTTGAACAGTGCCCGGTACATGTCGGGCTCAGAGAAGATCTCGACGAAGTTGGCGAAGCCGACGAACTCTTCACCGCCGAACGGTCCGACATCCTGGAATGCGAGGTACAGTCCGCGGAAGATCGGCCAGATGTAGAAGACGGCCAGCCCGAGCCCGGCGGGCCCGATGAACACAAGTGCCCACCAGGCCCGCCCACGGCTCGACTGCGAGGCTGGTCGCCGTGCGGCTTCGCGGCCGCGCAGTCGTGCCTTTGTCATGTCACTCCTTGGCGAGCAGGTCGTTCATCTCGCCGGCGAGCTTCTTCAGGCCCGCTTCGGTGTCGATCTTGCCGGTGTAGATGTCCTTGATCATGGTCTCCTCGACCGAGACCCAGGCAGCGGTGTTCTTCGAGGTCGGCAGCGGCACACCAGTGTCGGCTGCATCGAGGAACAGTTGAGCATCGATGGTCGGCAGTGCGTCGACCCATTCCTGCTGCGTGCCGTTGAACGCCGGGATCACCGTGGCGGTCTTGGCCTGGATCTCAGCGACGTCCTTGCTGCCCATGAAGGCTGCGAACTTCGTCGCCCACTCCGGGTTGTCGGACTGTGCGGATGCGGCGTTGGCGAGGCCGTGCACGACCGAGGTGTTCTCACCCGAGGGTCCGACGGGCAGGGGCGCGACGCCGATGACGTCCTTGATCGCCTCAGCGCTGCTGTACGTGCCGGCAGCCCAGGAACCATCCCAGAACATGCCCATCTTGCCCGAGCTGAAGGTGTCGCCGGGCCACGTGTCGGTGATCTGCTGCAGGGTCTGCGAGCCGCCGTCGTTGATCAGGTCGACCCACAACTGCACGCCCTCGGCGGCCTCGGGGGTGTCGTAGCCGGACTTCTTGCCGTCGGCAGAAATGATCTCGCCGCCGGCCTGAAGGATCGTGTTGTAGTAGGTCATCTGACCGTAGGGAGCGGCGGCGGTGCCGTAGATGCCGTCGCCGAGGCCGCTGATCTTGTTGGCTGCGGTCGTGAAGTCGTCCCACGTCCATCCGGCCTTCGGGTAGTCGAGACCGGCCTGGTCGAACAGCGCCTTGTTGTAGTAGACACCGATTGTGTCCATGTCCTTGGGTGCGCCGTACATCTTGCCGTCGAAGGTGTACAGGTCGACCATCGACTTCGGGTAGTCGCTGGCCTTGACGCCGGCGTCGTCCAGGGGAAGCAGCTGGTCGTTGGATGCGTAGAGCTGGAAGTTCGGGCCGTTCACCCAGAAGACATCCGGGCCGTTGCCGGCCTTGAGCTGAGTCTGGAGCTTGGTCCAGTAGTCAGCGGACGGGACGACCGTGATCTCGACGGTGACGTCGTCGTTCTGCTTCTCGAACAGGTCGGCCGCCTCGCGCAGCGCGGGCTCCTGGTTCTGGTCCCAGATCGTGTAGTTGAGCGTGACGGGTCCGTCGCTGGCCTCGCCGCCGCCGGATGCCGAGGAGCAGCCGGTCAGCGCGAGAGCGGCGACCGTGAACACCCCCAGGGTTCCCATGCCGTATCGGATAGCACGTGACTGCATTTCGTTTCCTTTCCACCGCAACTTCGCGGCAGCACTTTCTTTCCACTGTGAAATCGGACGGGTGCGGGGCAGGGACCCTGCTTAACCGATTATGCAGACTCTAACAAACATCCGATGGCTGAGCAACGCGGGATGTCAGCGCGACGATCCGCGGACGAACAGAGTCGGTTCCAGCTCGAGAAGCCGGTCCACAGGCGTGTTCTCGTCTCTGGCCCGCTCGAGGACGAAAGCCACGATCTTCTCCCGCATGTCGCGCGCGCCCACTGAGCTGATGTCGGCCTGCTCTGCCTGCCGCGAGTCGCCGATGCCAATGACCGCGACGTCTTCCGGGACGCGCAGTCCCAGTTCGCGCGCCGTCTGCACCGCAGCGAACGCCACGAAGTCGGCCTCGGCGAAGATGGCCGCGGGGCGATCAGGGCGGTCCAGCAGCACGCGCGCCGCGCGATACGGATCAAGAAGATCGCGTTCATACTCGACGACGTACCCCTCGGGCACCTCGTGACCCGCCTCGCGCATCGATTCCAGATACACCTGACGCCGCAGACTGCCCTCGGGCTGCCCCGACTCGGGGATGGATGTGAGACAGCCGACGCTCGAGGTGCGCTCAAGCAGGTGGCGCATCGCGATCTGCGAGGCACCACGCTCATCGAAGCGCACGACATCGAATCCGTCCGGATCCAGAACCGACGAGTACACCGCGACCTTGCGCGCCAGCGGCCCGAGCTCATCGCGCCACTCCGTGTTGTCCGTCGCCCCGACGGCCACCACGAAGGCAGCGTCGAACTCGCTGCGCGCGAGTGCCGTTCCGAAGTCCGAGTCCATCGCGATCAACGTCGTCCAGCCCTGCGCAGGGGTCCGCTCGCTGAACGCCTCGGCGATGCTCAGCGTCCACGGGTCGTCCAGCATGTGCAGCACGAGCTGGATCACGCCGGTCCGGCCTGTGCGCACCGAGCGCGCCATCCTGTTCAGCCGGTACTGCAGGTCGGCGGCGGCGTCCCGCACTCGCTGCGCCGTCTCATCTGAATAGCGGGCGCCCTCGCCATCCGTGCCGGAAAGCACATACGAAGCCGTCGCGATCGAGACACCGGCGCGCTCTGCGACGTCGCGCAGAGTCACGCGCGTCGCGCGTTTCGTCCCTTGAATGGCCATCAGATCAGAGCATAGCCGTGCCCGCGCGCCGGACTGCGCGATATCACGACGCCGACCGGACGCGCACGACGATCGATCTCGCTTCACTGCGCAGCATGTCATCCGGCCATACGTCGGGTCCGCACGACCGCGAGCCGATCCCGTTCTGGGCGGCGTCGAGATAGAGATGTGATGCGGTGGGCGCAGGCAGCTCGTGCGGATGCCGGGCATCGGCCAGCTGCTGGGCGGTGTGCCTGGTCAGTGTGAACCCCGGGCGGCGACCACGCGGATCCGCGAACGCGTCGATGTGCACGCGCGGTGATCCACTTTCAGCCAGTGACAGACTGCGCAGGTGCGAACGGTGCCCACTCTCCTGCGGGCGCGCGTACGCAGTGCTCAGGTCGTCGATTCCGGCCGTGAACCGCCCGACGCGGGCGGCATGGTCGATGTCGGGGTAGGACTCCCCCGGCCCGGTGCCGAACCATTCGGCACCGTTAACGTCCATCGGCAGGTCGATGCGGATGCCGAGTCGCGGCCAGATGTAGGGCCAGTCCATGGTCGGCGCGAAGTCGAACCGCGCCCAGAGATCGCCGTCGTGCAGCTGCCAGGTCTCGGTGAGGGTCACGGCGTGACGCGAGTTCGGCGGCGACCACCGACTGCGGGTCTGCAGCCCGTTCTCGAACACCTCCACTGACTCGACCCGACCCGCGAGCAGATGCAGGTAGTCCTGCTCCCAGTAGCTCGCGTGCGACGGTTCGGTGGACAGGTGCGGCTGCTCGACGGGACGCGTGGGATCGTGCTTGGTCGAATCGTCGTTGCCGACGCCCCGATCGTTGTCGGTGGGCGCGCGGAACAGCTCGCAACGCACAGCCCCCGCGGCCAGCCCGGCGAGCGAGGTGAGTCGCCCGCCGACGAAGGTGGCCGGGCCGAGAGTCGTCGCGTGGTCGGCGGATGCCGGGGTGAGCGTGCGCGGGACGGAAGGGCCACCCTGCAGGGCGAGCCCCGCCCCGCCAGATCGGGTGAGGTCGAATTGGGCGGATGCCACGATGTGACCGACCGGTGCCCACGGCAGCGCGACGGCGTGCTGCGCTTCGATCGTCACCCAGGTCTCACCATGACCGGACGCGCCGGGGACGGGCATCCGAATCTCGCGGTGCTCGCCCGGTGCGAGCGGCGAAGTCGATTCGAGCACCACCGGCTCGCCGACGCGCACGCCGTCGACTTCGACGCGGCCGACGAATCGCAGCGGCGCGACTGCGACGCCGGCGTGGCCGCGCACGCCGACGCGCAGCTGGCCGTCCTCGACCACATGCGACCCGAACTCGACTGGCGCGATGACCGCGGCGAGTTCGAGCAGTCCTGGGCTCGCGGTGTCGTCAGAGAAGACGAGTCCGTCCATCACAAAGCTGCCGTCGTGCACCTTCTCGCCGAAGTCGCCGCCGTAGGCGAAGAACTCCTCGCCGTCGGCGGTGGTGTGGCGGATGCCATGGTCACGCCATTCCCAGACGAAGCCGCCATGGAAGCGGGGGTAGACGCGCGATCCGTCAGCGTTTCTGGCGTTCGCCAGCGCCTGATAGCGGGCGAGCCCACCCGGTCCGTTGCCCATGGCGTGGGCGTACTCCGCCATCAGGAAGGGGAGCGTGCGCACGCGCGCCGACTCGGCGAAGTCGGCTTCGTACACGGCGGAGGCGTCGTCGCCGCAGATGCTCTCGACGTCGGCGACTGAGGGGTAGAGACGTGAGTACACGTCGGTGTAGCGCGCCTGGCGATCGCCCTCGTAGTGCACGGGGCGCTCAGGGTCGCGAGAGCGCACCCAGTTGGCTGCTGCTGCCAGGTTGTGCCCGGTGTGCGACTCGTTGCCGAGCGACCACATGATCACACTCGGGTGGTTCTTGTCACGCTCGACCGTGCGACGCATCCGGTCGATGATCGGCTCGCGCCAGGCGGGATCGTCGCTGGGGTTCTGCGACCACTCGACCGGCTCCGCCTTGGCGAAGGCGTGGGTCTCGTAGTCGTTCTCGACCATGACCCAGAATCCGATCTCGTCGATCAGATCGAGTACCCGAGGGTGCGGCGGGTAGTGCGCGGTGCGGATCGCATTGATGTTGTGCCGCTTCATCATGTGCAGGTCTTCGCGAACCCAGTCCTCATCGAACATGCGCCCGCGATCGGGGTGCGTCTCGTGCCGGTTCACGCCGTTGAAGATCACCTGCGTGCCGTTGACGCGGATCTCGCCGTCGACGACTTGCACCGTGCGGAAGCCCAGCCGCAGCGAGATCGTCTCGCTCGCGCTGGCGACGGTGGCGTCGTACAGCCTCGGCGACTCGGCCGACCACGGCGCGACCGCGTCGATCCGAACCGGTCGCACGTCAGCGGGGGTTGCCCAGGTGACGTCGATCGCGAGCTCGGGGAGGTGAAGCCGGATCGGGAAAGCGACAGCATCCGCCACCACCTCCGGCAGCACCTCACCGCCACCGGTGTCGAAGTCGAACGCCGTCCGCAGCCAGACGTCCTCGATGCCACCCACCGGGCGCGCCTGCACACTCACATCGCGGAAGATGCCAGGCAGATACCACTGATCCTGGTCCTCGACGTACGTCTGCGCCGACCACTTGTGCACGCGCACGGCGATGGTGTTCGCCCCCGGCCGCAGCTCTGAGGTGACATCGAACTCCTGAGCGAGGCGCGAGCCCGTGCCCACGCCGACCTGCTGCCCGTTCAGCCAGACCCGGTACAGCGATTCGACCCCGTCGAAGCGCAGCACGACCGCCTCGAAGCGCTCCGCATCGAGCCACTCCGCCGGCACCTCGAAGACGCGCCGGTGATCGCCCGTCGGGTTCTCATCGGGGACATTGGGCGGGTCGAGCGGGATGCTGAGCTTGGCGTTCGTGTACTCGGGCCACCCGAAGGCGCCGTCTTGGCCGAGCACCCAGTGCGAAGGCAGTTCGATGTCGCCCCAGCCGGAATCATCGAAGTCCTCAGCGGCGAACGCTTCGGGAGCTTCACCGGCGGGCAGAATCCCTGCCGCGCCGAGGGATCCCGGAACACCAGGCAGAAGCCGGAAGCGCCAGGCCCCGTCCAGCGACAGTGCCGGCGCATCGCTGTGCAGCCAGGATCGCGCGGTCCGACGCGCCCCCTCGCCCGAACTGACAGCTGTGATGTACGCGGGAGAGTGGGACATCTGGCCTCCTTGGCCCTCGGTGTGCGGAATGCTCTTGCGGGTGCAGAGGCGACTCGATGCTTAAACGATTATCCCGTAGGTTCGCGCCGTGGTCAAAGACAGCGCACGGCCCCCAGCACGCCACAGCGCCCGGCGCCGCTCAGAGGAGCGACACCGGGCGCGGCGTTCGTACCGAGGTGCGCCTACGGAGCCCCCACCGTGACGATGGCCACGGCCTTCACCAATGCGCCGGCGACCGTTCCCTCCACGCGGAACCAGCCCGGCTGCGAGACGCTGTCAGCTGACACCGGCTCCCAGTCGACCGTCGCAGGCTCGACAGTGCCGTCGGAGTACACGGCACCCACCTGGGCGGGCAGAGTCGGCAGCTGCCCGACGACTGTGCTTGCGCTCACTGCGGAGAAGCCGACGACGCCCCGGTCGACCTGCGGTCCGTACACCTGGAACTCGGCAAGCCCGGTCTCGCCGCCCATCGACACGTTGTCGATGGTCTTGTTCGGGTCGATCGTGAACTTCAGCCAAGAGGTCGTGATCGGCTCGTCGAAGGCGATGATGTTGTCCGGCTGCCCGTCCCACTTGATCCCGGTGACCATCTTGCTGCCACCGTCCCACTCCAGGAGCCCCTCGCCGATCTCGTTGACGGGGTGACCGCGATCGATCAGATTGACCCGATCGACCTGGATGCTGCTGGGGAAGGTCAGCGTGATGGACGGCGTCGCGTCAGCCTGCTTCGAAGCCCACGAGGTCGACTTGTCGTCATCCGTGGCCTTCGGGCCGAGGTAACGGGAGTCCTGATCGTTGCCGTTCGGATTGCCGTTGCGGTCTCGCACCGACGAAACCGTGACCTGAGCGAGGCCGGCGAGATTGTCACCGGTGGCCGTGATCTTCGCCGGCGCGGACTGCACCTCGACTCCATCCAGGGTCGCGACGACCTGCACCGTGGCTTCGAAGGAATCGGTGATCGGCTCCTTCAGCACGATCACGCTGCTCCCCGGGACCACCTGCAGCCGATCGTCGCTGAACCGATACTCGACGTCGGCGCCTGCCAGGTTCGCCTTGTCGCCGGTGTTCAGCACGCCGTCGACAGTTGACACGATCGGCGCGCCCGCACGAATCGTGTCAACGCTGAGTTTCAGATCGACCGAGGTCAGGAAGGTCGCCAACGAGATGCGGCCGTCCTTGTCGACGTCCACGTACAGGTATTCACTGGCGTGATACCCGGCCCGAGTGGCGTTCACCGTGATCTTCGCCCTGCCTGGCGCGACCGCCGTGATGACGCCGTTCGCGTCCACAGTCGCCACCTGCGTGGCTGCGCTGGTGTAGGCGAGGTTCTTCTTGCCGAGCTCGATCGCCTCGTCGAGGAACGACGCGCCCTTCACCTGGATCGCCGCGGTCTTGCCGTTGTCCGCCACCTTGGCGTCAAGCGTGATGCTCGCAAGCGCCGTCAGGTCGCGCAGGGAGTGCACCTGCACTTCCAATACGTCGATCGGGTTGCCGTTCTGGCCGCCCTCGGGGAACGACACCCGCACGTAGCGCGCCTGCACGCTCTTGTGGGCAGGGTCGACCGGGTAGTTGTAGTACAGCCCGTCCTGTTCCCAGCCGTAGAGGGTCGTGTCGTTCTTCGGCACGGCCTTGGTGTTGCGCGACGTCGGCAGCCCGCCGCCGGAGAGCTCCGTGGTCTCGGTTCCCGTCGTCCACGTCTGACCGTCCTTGCTGTACTCGATCTTCACCTTCTGAGGCGCATTGAAGTACGTGACGTTGTCGGCGTTCGGCATCCGGTGGTTGAAGAACACGTTCACCCTGGTGAGATCCTGCAGCGACTTCAGGTCGTAGGTCAGGCTGCCGGATTCTCCGGCCGGCACGACCCACTTCGATGCATTGCCGCCGGTCTTGTCATTGATCACGCCGTCCGACAGTCGCTTGGCATTCGCCGCATCCGCCGACACCTCGGGCGTGATCCCTGCTGCGGCATTGCTGTCCGGGATGACCGAGACGAAGTTGCGCGTTGAGGTGTGCTTCTTGCCGTTGACGGTGATGTCAGCCCAGTAGGCGTACATCGTCGACTTCTCTACGCTGCCATCGACAGTCAGCACACCATCGGCGACGGTGAACGGAACCTTGTCGGCCGACACCTCGTCGATGACGATCTTGCCCGTCGGGTTGTCCCGGCGACCATCGACCGTCGCGTAGTGGTACGTGACGTCCTCGGCGCGTGGGATGTCGATCTGACCGCCCTTCTCGGTGTAGCCGTTGAAGTCGACGGGAACCTGCTGCCGAGCCTGGAGCTCCTTCCAGAACTGCGCACCACCCGTGCTCATCTCGACGCCGACCAGCGGCAGATCAGGCGCGATGACGCCGTCGCTGACGACGACCGGATACGTGTCGGTCTTCACCTGCGCTTTGTTCACACCATCCTTGTACGTCGAGGTGACGGTGATTGTGGCGGTGCCGTCCTTCTTGCCCCGCACCTCGCCCTTGGCGTTCACCGACGCGATGGACGGGTTGTCGCTGCGGAACTGCACCTTCGCCGGAGCCAAGACGTTGGTGTAGTCATTCAGATAGCTCTCGGCCCGCAGATCGAGGATGTTCGCCTTCTTCTGCGTGCTGAAGGTCTTCACCCCGGTCAGCGCGTAATTGCGTTCCTTGCTCTTGGTCGTGACCTTGATCACCGTGTCGATCGGGTCGGTTTTCACCTTCGACGTGTCGATGTCGACGTAGTACTTGCCGTCGACCTTCTTCGTCGTGAATCGCAGCGACTTGCCTTCATTGAGCCACTCCACCTGCTCCACGTCGTGGGTGAAGGGACCGATCTCGTCCATCGAGTCCTGGCCTGCGAAGCCGGCCTTGGCGGTGCCGTGGATCTGGTTCTTGACCATGTGCAGGTACACGAACTGATCCCGTGACATGGCGTAGCCCCACTCAGGGCCCTGTCCGAACGCGATCGCCTTCTGCGGGTCCTCGAACCAGCCGGGCTTGAGGTCGTAGTCCAAGGTGTAGGGCGTCGTGCCGTACAGCGATTCGCGCAGATCGGGGCCGTCGGAGTTGTCCATCCAGCCCACGATCGACTTGCGCATGTCGGACAGCTGCTGCGACGAGATCGGCACCATCGAGAAGATGTTGGTGTTGTCGAGGTTGCTGCTGAGGTTGTCCATGCCGCGACTGACCGTGACCGATGAGTCGTAGTTCATGACATAGCCATGGCCGTACTGGTTGATCATCTCCTTCGTCGCCTCGGCCCAGTCGTCACGCTCATTGCCCTTGGCGTACTGCGTCCAGACGTCCAGGGCGGTCGTGTAGGGGTCGTTCCACTCCTCATGCGCGGTCTTGCGTCCCTGCTTGAGGATGCCGTTGACCCAGCCGCCCTCGTTGTAGGGCTCGGCGTTCCAGAACGGACGCTCGTGCAGCGTGATGTCCTGGTCGCCGGTCTGCGCATTCGGATTGGCATCGATGAGCACGCGGTCGTTGTAGTTGCGCGCCGAGCTCCATGCGATGTCGGTGTTGGAGTAGGACTCCGGACCGCCGTCGGCGAACAGGTACCAAGGGTCGTAGCGCTCCACGAGGTCCTGGATGTCGGTCTCGAGAATGTCCCGACCCTCGTACTGTGACGACAGGTAAACGCCGAACTTCAGACCTTGACGCTCTGCGGCCTCCTTGGCCTGCTGCACGCGGTCGCGCACCTGCCAGCTGCCGCCATCGCCCTGTTCGAGCGCGCCGTACTTGAAGTTCTTGTTGCCATCGGTCGGCGAGAGGTTCGCATTGGACGAGGGCCAGTAGTAGACGGTGTTCTGGATGGTCTCGGTGGAGAGCATGGTCATGCCCATCTGCTTGGCCCGCAGCGCCCACTCGTCGTAGTTGTAGTTCGGGTCGTACAGGTTCGGCATGGTGCCGGTCGTGTGCGACAGCGCAGACATCTTGCCGTCGATGAACCAGTCGACAGGGTTCTTCTTGACGGTGATCGCGTACTTCTGTGTGGCCGTCGCGCCGTCAGCATCCACCACCTTGACGGTGAAGCTGTAGTCCTTGGCGTCCTTGCCGTGCGCACCGTCGGCGACGGTGCCCTCGATCCGACCGTCGGACGCCAGTGTGAGCCCAGGCGGGAGGTCGCCTGCGCTCACGCTCCAGGTGTACCCAGGTGCGCCGCCGGCGGCCTGGAACCTGAACGCTGCCGCTTCGGGAGCGATGCCGGAGGTGTTCGGCTTGCCGTCGAGAGTCGCCTTCATCGCGACGTAGGGGTTCTCGTCGTAGGCGATGGGGAGGACGTTGCCCGGGTACTCGTTGGCGGGGACGGCGGCGTTGCGCTTCTCGAACGCCTTCTTGTCGATGTCGAGTCCGCCGGTGACGATCGCCAGCTCGTCGCTGTCCGTCACCGAGTAGGTCAGGTCGGGCACCTCGTTGCCGCTGTTGTCCGAGATCCGCGAGTAGAAGCCGAGGTAGTTCTTGTTCGCGCTCGGATTCTTGTGCTGGATCTCGAGCACCAGCTTGTTCCAGCCGGCCTTGAGATCGACGGCGTAGCGCGTGCCGGTCTTGCTCACGCGACTGGGCACCGAGGTCTGGGCGCCGACCTGCGCATCATTCGCGAAGAGGCGGTAGATTCCGGAGCCACCCACCTGCCACTGCACGGACTGGGCCCTCGGGCTGTAGACGTATGTGGCTGCCAGCACCCACTTGTCGGCTGTGGGCTGGCCCTGCTTGACGTCGAAGTAGCCCATCAGGTCGTTGTAATCGTCGTAATTGCGGTTGAAGATCCGGTCGTCGAAGTACTGCCACTCCGAATCATCGGCTCCTGGCCCGTCGAATTCGGCGCCCAGCACCGGTGTGACCCCATCCGGAGCGTCAGCCGCCACTGGATTCGCGAACGGGCCGGAGACCAGCCACTGGTTCAAGTAGGGCGCGGTGCCGCCCGTCTGCATGGCGGAGGCCTGCTGCGTGGGCAACACGCAGCCGACGGCCACGACTGCTCCGACCGCGAGGATCCCGGCAGCGCGCTGCCTGATCATCCGTGAGTGTTTCGTCATGTTCCTTCTCTTCTTCGAGGCGTGCATGCGTTGGATCTGGCTTAATCGTTTATGCATTTAGAGAATCGATTAAGCACGGTTCCAAGAGACAGAGTGGCAACGATCGGCGTCGCCGTCAAGAGTCGGAGCGCTCTGTTTCACCGCGCTGCCGCGCACCGCGTTCTCGCCACACCGCGACCTGCCCCACCACCGCCGGCTCGAACGGCCCGGGACTGACGTGCTCCCCGCGCGCGGCGCCGAGATAGTCGAGGTCCATCAGCGAACCACCGGCGTACCCCTGCCGCGGCACCACAGCATCCGCCATCGCCTCGACATCCACCCGCGGAACGGACGTCACCCACTCAGCCCGAGATTCCAGCGCAAGCTGCCACGAGCCCCGATGAACCTCCAGCGCTACCGCCAGATCGCCCTCGTGCTCGTGCCGGCCGCCCGTGGTGATCACGACGTTGCCCGAGAACGTGCACGGCAGCTCCGCCGCGGCCTTGTCGTACTGCGACAGGTCGACGCGCTGGCCGAGGATGTTGTTCGCCCAGTGCGCGTCGCCCACCGAGCACAGCCTGCGCATCTCGACGAGGTCGGTGGCGTGGGGCACCAGGTACGGCGTCTCCCGGTCGTCATGGCGCACATCCAGCTCGCCGAGCAGGAGGTTGTGCGCAACGAGCATGCCGCGCGAGTTCGACAGCCATCCGCGGCGCGAGAGCAGCAGGTTGTTCGCGACCACGATCGGGCCGTGGCTGACCTCGGTGAAGAGGTCCCGGTAGTTGTCGTGCAGCAGGTTGTCCGAGATCTCGGCGCCCTGGGCCATCCAGTCCAGCCAGATGGCGGCAGGCTCCCCGCACCGGTGCAGGTGATTGCCGCGGATGACGGTGTCGATCGCCCCGTGCAGCTTGATGCCCGCCATCTCGGCACCCGACCAGATGCCCTGAGCATTGCAGTCGTGGATCTCGTTGCCCTCGATCGTGCTGAACGCGCAGCCGAGCGAGCCGACGATGCCGACCTGGCCGCAGTGGTGGATGCTGTTGCCGCGCACCAAATGCGAGCCGATGGTCTCGCGCGACCAGCCGTCCCGCTCCAGGGCGTCGGAGATCGTGTCGTAGTAGCCCTCGGTGGTGCCCCGCTCGCCGTCGAACTCGTCTCGGTTCTTCGCCAGCGCGATGCCCGCGCAGCGCGAATAGCTGATCTCGTTGTCTTCGATCACCCACCCGCGGCTCCAGTACGCGGTGACGATGCCTTCCTGTCCGGCAGTGGGCGCCACCCAGTTCGTCGCCGCGTTGCGGATGTCGAATCCGCGCAGCGTGATGAAGTCCACATGCTCGGCCGTCGGAGTGAACACGGTCGACCGCACCGACACCTCGACATCGGCGACGTTCGGGTCTACCCCCGCTGGGAACCGGGCCGTGACCGTCGTGGCGCCCGCGGGGTCGTATTCTGCGGGGTCGAAGGCTGCATGCCCCCCCGACGCCGTAGACGACCGGCACGGGTCGCTCCACCAGTCCGTCGACGACCGCGGTCCACCCCAGGCCGCTGCCGATAGCCAGTGCATCCGCCGTCGCCACCTCAGGCAGCCACGCCCCGTCGAGGAAGACGTTGCCGCGCCGGTGCCGCCGACCATGGTCGTTGAACCAGTCGCCGTGCACGTACTCCGCGTACGGGTTGAAGCCGTTGAAGTGCGCGTGCGGAATGGCCAGCTGCCACAGATCACCGGCCACTGGCATCCACGAGTCGAATCGGTCGGACCCCGTCAGCACCGCCTTCGCCCCGGGTGCGGCGGCGTAGGTGATCGGGGCGTCGGACGTTCCGCCTCGAGGCGGGTCGATGCGCTCGCGATACACACCCTCGGCCACCAGCACGGTGTCGCCGGCGTTGGCACGCGCGGCCGCAGCCGACACCGTGCGCAGCGGGCGCCCCTCAGAGCCGTCCGCCGAATCGTCGCCGTCCACCGAGACGTGCAGAACGTGCGCCATCAGGCCCTCCTAGCCTTGCAGGGCAGCCAGCCCCTCCGTCAGCGGCACGAGTGCGGGCCGCTCCGCCGTCGAGGCGATCTCGACCCGGCATCCGCTCTCGGCTGACTGCAGCAGCGCGGTCATGACCTCGAGCACGTGCAGGGCGAGCTGTCCATCGGCGCGCGCGGTGCGCCCACCCGAAGCGCGCAGCATGTCGACGAGACCCGCCCCGCGCGCGGCACCGACGACACCGGCGAGAGGCTCGGAGTCGGTCCACTCCCCCTCGCCGACCTGCCGCACGGCGCACGTGCCGTCGAAGCCGTTCGGGTCCGGCACGCGCAGGCTCCCGGCCTCGCCGTGCACCTCGATCGGCGCTGCCGTGGTGGCCGCGGAGTCGAAGCTCATGATCAGCGTCGAAAGCGCACCGGATGCGTGCGTGAGCACACCCGTGACATGCGAGTCGATCAGTACCGGCACGCTCTCGCCGACGCGCGGCCCCGAGCCGATCACGCGCTCGGCGCGCAGGCGGCTGCCGGCGCCGATCACCGCGGTGACCGGACCCAGCAGGTGCACGAGCGAGGTGACGTAGTAGGGCCCCATGTCGAGCAGGGGACCGCCGCCGGGTGCGTAGTAGAAATCGGGGTTCGGATGCCAGCGCTCGTGTCCAGCGGTGGCCATCACCGCTGTCGCCGCGAGCGGGCGACCGATCCGGCCCTCGTCCACCAGCGCTCGCGCGGTCTGGATGCCGGTGCCGAGCACCGTGTCGGGCGCGCAGCCGACGCGCACACCGGCGGCATCCGCGGCCGCCATCACGCGCACGCCGTCGTCGAGTCGTGCGGTGAGCGGTTTCTCGCCGAAGACGTCCTTGCCGTGTCGGATCGCCGCCTCGGCGATCTCGGCGTGTGCGGCGGGGATGGTGAGGTTGAGCACCACGTCGACATCGGATGCTGCCAGCAGCTCTTCCACAGAGAGAGCCCGCGCGTGCGGGAGCGTCACAGCCACGGCCTCAGCACGCGCCGGGTCGAGGTCGGCGACGGCCGTGATGATCACATCGTCGACGTCGGTCAGCGTCTCCAGATAGACCCCGGAGATGACTCCGAGTCCGATGATCCCTACGCGGTGCGTGCGGCCCACAGCATCCCTCTCTCCACGATCGCGCGGACGTTCGGATCCGCGAGCACAGCGACGTCGTGCCCTGGGGTCGCGACGAAGACCCGCCCTGCTCCCCACTGACGCGTCCAGACGGCGGGCACGGTCAGCTCGCGCGACCACGGGCGACCGGGTTCGACCGGGAACGACGTGGTCGCGAGCACGTCGTTCAGTCCGTCGGCGAGCACCCAGTACTGCTCAGTGCGCAGGTCGAAGTCCGCGATGTCGGCGGTGATCGGATGCTGCCGCCCGAGTTCGGTCATCGCGATCGTGTGATCGCGGAAGCTCTCGGCGCCCGGTTCGCGGGGCTCGCCCTCTGCCACCGGCGGGTGGGCGGCGAACTGACCGCCCACGAGCTGCAGGTAGTCGGTGCTGGCCCGGAACGAGTCGGCGATGCCGCCGTGCCAGCCGGCGAGCCCGGTGCCCGCTTCGACAGCCGCGCGCAGACCGCGTGCGGCTTCGGCCGAGATCTGCGACATCGTGATGCACTGCACGACGAGATCGATCGTGCTCATGCGATCCGCATCCGCATACACCTCGGGATCGTCTTCGACGCTCACCTCGAAACCATGCTCGCGCAGGAACGGGATGAACAGGTCGGTGGTCTCGACGGGGTGATGGCCTGCCCAGCCCCCGCGGACCACGAGCGCATTTCTAGACATCGATCTGCCGGCCCTTGATCAGCGGCGCCCAGTCCTCGCGTCGCGACCACGGCGTCTGATAGCTCGGCTCGTTGACGTACCGGCGCATGCCGAGGCGCAGCACGGCACCCGCGCCGGGTGCGAGGCGCACGCCGACCCAGGTCGAGTCGAGCGTGCGCGCGTCGGATGCTGTGCCTTCAGCATCCGACAGCACTGAAGTGAACTGGTGCTCGCCGAACCCGCCGGCCTGCACGACGACGTCATGCTCGAAGCTGCCGACGTTCACGAGCTCGATGGTGACCTCATCCGGCGAAATGGCGCGCACGAGCGCGGCGACGTCGGCTGGCAGTCCGGGGCGCTGCAGTTCCGCATCGAAGTACCGCACGGTGGCGTGCTGGAAGCCGCCGTGCGAGATGTGCATCGGCGCACCCCACATCAGCTGCACCAGCGACTCGAAGTACACCGGGTTGAACTCCATCCAGGCGTGGATGGCGTAGCCGTCGGCCTGCAGCGAGACGGTGTCGGGGAAGCCCTGGAGGTGCGTGATCATATCCCACGCACGCGGGTCGCCGTCATCCGAGCGCATGCGGGCCAGCTGCTGCTCGAGCAGCTCGCTGTTGGCATCCAGCGCACGCTCGGGGAAATCGGCGTTGTGTCCCTGCATGTACTCGTACCAGGCCAGGGTGTTCACGTTGTAGTGCTTGACCGAGAACGGAACCACCGGGAATGACACGTCCGACCAGTCGGTGGTGCGCGGCACGCGCTCGACCCGCTCGTGGTCGGCGTCGCTCAGCGTGCGCGCCCACATGTGCACGGCGTGGAACGGGGAGGCCGGCCGGTAGTCGGCCCAGCCGCCGTCGAAGCGCTTGTTGGGCACGACCCAGCCGTCGTCCTGCGCGTGCCCGAGGCCGAAGTTGATGTCGATCTGCTTGCGGGCGGCGTCAAGGTGCGCGTCGTCGCCGGTGAGCAGATACGCGTTCGTTCCGGCGTTGATCAGCGGCTCGAGGATCGTGAACAGCCCGTGCGGCCAGCGCCAGCCGTAGTGGCCGCCCCACCACTTGCCGTCCTGGTACTCGCCCACCTCTCCTGAGAGGCCGACGTTGTCGGGCATGACGCCGCCTTCATTGGCATCCGCTCGTGCCGCCCACCTGGCGAGGTAGTCGACGACCCACTGGCGGTGCTTCTCGGCACCGGAGTACATGAAAGCGTGCGCGAACTGGCCGGTGGCGTTGAGGTTGAGCGGCACATCGCCACGGGTGGTGCGCTGGTTCATCAGCTCGATGACCTCGGCGAACACGGCGTCGTCGAGCCAGTCGGCCCTGCCTCTGCCTTCGTCGAATGCCACGCTCGTCATGTCTTCGAATGGCGGCAGGTAGTCGACCAGCACACCACGATGGGTGCCGAGATCTTCTGCGGTCACGATGTGGCGGGGGCCACGACTGCCGGACTGCGGGGCAGTGATGATGCCGAGCTCGGCATCATAGTTCGCCGCGGCCTTCGGATCCTCGCCGTTGTACATCTTGGCGAAGTTCTCGGCGCGCTGGCGGTCTACGAGGGACGCCGGCTTGGCGAGCCCGAAGAAGTAGTGGAAGAGGTTCGCCTCGCCGTGGTGCATCCAGTCGTAGTAGCCGTCGAACTCGCGCTCGATCTGGCCGTACTGCGTCCACTGCCAGGTGATGGCGTCCCACATCTTGCGGGCCGCCTCGTAGACCTTCTCACTGCCGCCGAGCGAGTAGAACAGTGCGAGGTACATGAACGCCTCGTACGGGTCGTCCGAGCCGTCCATGCCCGGCCACTCGTCGCGCCAGATCAGCGTGCCGTCTTCGCGGGTGTAGCGCGCGATGAATTCCGCGGATGCTGACTCGAGACGCGCCATGAGGTCGCGCTCGAGCTTCGCCCACCGTGGCGGCTCGACGGGAGTGGTCACATCGAGCCACTCGAACTCGGGGGTATTGCTCATCAGGGTTCTTCTCTGTCTTTCTTGTTGCTGTGCCGGGCCTCGTCAGCCCTTGGTGCCACCGGCGAACATTCCGGCCACCAACGACTTCTGGGCGAACAGGAACAGCACGAGAACCGGGATCACCGAGAGCAGGATCGCCAGCGCCAGCTCGGGCGAGTCGATGCCGAGGTCGGCCGTGCCGCCTGGGTTGAAAGCGGGCGACGATGCCATCAGCTGACTCAGCCCGACCTGGATCGGCTGCTGTTGGCTGGTCGGCGTGACCAGGTAGGGCAGGAAGAAGTTCTGCCAGTTGCCGACGAAGTTGAAGAACGCCACCAGCGCGATGATCGGCTTCGCCAGCGGCAGCGCGATGCGGAAGAAGATCTGCATCTCGCTGGCGCCGTCGATGCGCGCCGCTTCGAGCATCGAGCGCTGCAGGCTCGTGGAGAAGTAGATGTAGGTGAGGTAGACGCCGAACGGGAAGAACGCGAACGGCAGGATCAGCGCCCAGGCGGTGCCGATCATGTGGACGGCGTTCAGACCGAGGAACAGCGGGATCACCAGCGTCGTGGCCGGCATGATCATCACGATCAGCGTGATCGTCAGCAGCAGCTTGCGCCCCTTGAAGCGGGTGAGCGCCAGGCCGTAGCCGGCGGGGACCGCGGTGACCAGCGTCAGCAGCAGACCGCCGAACGTGTAGAGGGTCGAGTTGCCGAACCAGCGGAAGATGATGCCGTCCTGGAAGGCGGTGAGGTTGTTCCATGCGTCGCCGATGGCCTGGAACGAGCCGAACGCGAACGGGAAGGAGTGCTCGATCTCGTACGCGGACTTCGAGGGCGTCAGCAGCAGCCACACCATCGGCAGCACGAAGAAGACGCCGAAGGCGATGAGCACGGCCCAGACGATGATCGTGGCGATCCGACGCTTGGGTGCACCCGCGGGCTTGATGTCGGGAAGGTCTCCGACGGTCACGACGTTGCGCGTCTCACTCATCAGTCCTCAGCCTCCACATCGAAGAGTCCGGATTTCTTGACCAGCACCGTCGCGACGACGAGACCGACGGTCAGCAGGATCACCGACAGCGCGGCGGCGGCGTTCGCGTTCGACATCGGCCCGAACGCGAACTGGTAGGCGAGCTGGTTGGGAGACCAGGTGATATCGACCTGCTTGCTCGCCACACCGAGCAGCTGCGGTTCGACGAAGATCTGGGTCCCTGCCGCGAACGCCAGGATCAGCATGTAGACGATCCACTGCCGGATCATCGGGATCTGGATGTACCAGGCCATCTGGAACGTGTTCGCGCCGTCCAGGCGCGCCGCCTCCATGACATCGTCTGAGATGTTGTTGAGCGCGCCATACATGATGATGATCCATCCGCCGGCACCGGCCCAGAACGCCATCACGGTGAAGATCCATGGCAGGTTCTCGGGCTGCACGATCTTGCCGAAGTCCGTCCACCCCATCGCGTTCAGCAGTGGCGCGATCGGGCTCACCTGCGGCGAGAGCATGAACATCCAGACGACGGCGCTGGCCACGCCGGCCAGTGCACCGGGAAGGTAGAACAGGAAGCGCCAGAAGACAGAGGCGCGTCCACGGATGAAGTTGCGCAGCAGCAGGGCGAGTCCGATCGAGAACACCACGATCGAGATCAGCCACAGCAGGATGTAAGCCGCGAGGTTGCCCATCGAGCGCAGGAAGCGGAAGTCGGTCACCGCGACGACGAACTGCCCGAAGCCGACGAACTGCCCCTGGTCGTTCGTGAAGGCGAGCACCAGCGAGTACACCGTGGGCAGCACGCCGAATGCCAGCAGCAGCACGACGTATCCTGCGACGAAGACGTACCCGGCCTTGTTGTTGCGCTCGCGTGGTTTCGCAAGCGTCTGTGATCGTGTCGTGGTGTTCACCTCGGCAGACCTCTCTCCGATTCAAGTCAGGCTGTGGGGCGGTGTCATCACCGCCCCACAGCCTGGCCATGCGATTATTCGACGACCTTGTAGCCGGCTGCCTTGGCCGTGTTGGCGGCCTCGGTCTGCCAGTCGCCCATCACGGACGTGACCGTCTTGCCGCCGTTGACAGCGGTGAGCACGACGTTCTTGTACGGGTCCTGGTCGAGGAACGTGGTGTTCGCCCAGCCCTTCCAGGTCTGCCCCGCGGCCTTCTCGAACGGCGCCTTGACGTCGGTGGCGAAGTAGGCGATGTTGTCGGGGTTCTCGAGCCACGCCGATGCGGCCTTGGTGTTGGCCGGGTACGTCGGAGCGGTCTTCTGGAACTCGGTGTCGCTGGTCGCCCACACGGCCAGGTCGGATGCGGCCTTGAGGTTCTTGCTGTGCGAGGAGACCATCCAGATGCCACCGCCGACGCTGCCGTTGGATGCCTCGGAGTCACCCTCCCACTGCGGCTGGTCGGCGACGCCGATCTGACCGGCAGGGGCGTTGTACGTCGCCTCGAACAGGTACTTGCCGTACCACGACGGCCCCACGGCCATCAGCAGCTTGGAGCCGTCGATGCCCTTCTCGAAGTAGCTCTGCTTGCCCATGACTCCTGCCTCGATGAGGTTGTCGAGCATGGTGGCGACGCGCGTGCACTCAGGCGTGGTCATGTTGACCTTGATCGTCTTCGGGTCGTCGGTGTTCTCCTGCGCCGAGCAGCGGCTCGCCCAGAAGTAGACGTCGAGCGAGTTCGGGTCGCCGATCTGTCCGATCAGGTAGCCGGGGTGCTCGTCCGCCACCTTCAGGCCCAGCGCCTCGTAGTCCTCCCACGTCGTGGGGACTTCATAGCCCCACTCGTCGAAGAGTGCCTTGTTGTACCAGGTGACCGTCTGCGCGAGGTCGTTGCGCAGACAGTAGACGTCGCCGCCCGATTCGCACGGAGCGAGAGAGCCCTCGGCCCACTCGTCGAGGGTCGCCTGCGGAACGATGTCCTGGTTCAGCGGTGCGGCGAAAGGCTGCACGCCGCCGCCGCTGGACTGCGACGCCCAGGCCGAGTCGGCCGTGCCGGGCGAGAAGATGACATCCGGCCAGCCGGAGCCGGCCTTGTCGAGGAGCGAGATCTTGGCCTGCAGGCCGAGACCGTCGAACGTCTCGATCTTGATCTTGGCGTCCGGGTGGGCAGCCTGGTACGCCTCGACTGCCGCCTGGCGGGTCGGGTCGACCAGGACGTTGATCTCGGACGTCTCATCCTGCTTGACGGGGGTGAACCCCTCGGCAGCATCCTGCTTCGTGGGCTCGACGCTCGCGCAACCGGCGACGATGACTGCCGAGGCGACGAGCGCGATTGCTGCCAGCCCCTTGCGCAGGTGACGGTGCTTTGCTGTGCTTTTCACTCTGATTCCTTTCGGGAGGGCACCCGCCGCGACTATGCGGTACGGGCGTATTGCTGAATTGACGGGTGATAGTCCAGGCCAGGCGGAAGAGCGATGCCAGGCTCGGTCGGGGCGTGCAGCAGTCCGTCAGCATCGACGACCGATTCGCGGACGACGTCGACGGAGGGCACGAAAGACTCGTAGTAGGTGGTGTTGGAGATCGCCATGCACAGGTGCTCGGCGTGCACTCCGCCGCCGTGGACCTCCGCTCGCAGGCGGAAGGCATCGGCAAGGTGCGCGGTGCGCATGGCCCCGGTGATTCCTCCGCGGAGCCCCGCGCTGGCGCGGACTCCGAACGTCGCTGCACCGGCCGCGATGAAGTCGGCGCTGTTCATGTACGCGCCGTCCGAGGTCTCGGCCGACAGCAGCGGCACGCGAACCGAGCGAGCGAGCTCCTTGTAGGCGCTGATGCTGAACTCGCGCATCGGCTCCTCGTACCAGCGATAGTTCGCGTCCGAGAGGGCGTTGCCGAGGTAGATCGCGTCCGGCAGGTCGAACCCCGCCGAACCGTCGTACATGAGGTCCAGCTCGTCGCCGACGTGCTCGCGCAGCGCCAGGCAGAGGGCGGCGTCCTTCTTGGCGTCCCCCCAGGCGTGGAGCTTGATCGCCTTGAAGCCGAGCTCGAGGCACTGCGACGCGACATCGAGGAACTCCTCGGTGGTGTCGAACGTCGCCGTGGAGGCGTAAGCGGGGAGCGTGTCGCGCATGCCGCCGAGCAGCTTCCACACCGGAAGACCGGCAGCGCGGCCGGCGAGATCCCACAGGGCCACGTCGAAGAGACCGAAGACCGGGAGCGGGAACTCCTGCATCCGGTCGAGCTCCCACATGCGGTGATAGTGCCACTCGCGGTTCAGCGGGTCCTTGCCGATGAACTCAGGGCGGTACACGTGCTCGACAAGTGACTCGAGCATCGCGCCTGCACCCAGTCGTGAGAAGAACGCGACACCGTCGACACCCTCATCCGTGCCGATTCGCAGCACGACGCCGTCCATGGGTCCGTACTGCGCACTGCCGGGAAGCCCAGCACGCCAGCGGAAGGGCGGGTCGATGGGAGGCAGCGCGACGGGGTACGTCTCGATGTGGGTGATCTTCATTGAACGGTCTTTCGGACGACGACGGTCGGCGCGCCGCTCATTCGCGGCGTTGGTCAAACGTTACACGTTTAATGTTTACTGAACAAGCTACGATTCACGATGAGTGCAACTTGAAGGGGGCCGACGATGGCGAAGACAGCGGTTGACCGCACACCAGCGGAATCGCGCGACGCCGACGCCGACCCGCTCTGGAACCGGCCCGACCGGCCGAAGCGGCCAAGGCGACTGAGCACGGCCGTGTCCGAGGAGCTGGTGCGCCGGATCGTCGCCGGAGAGTACCCGGTCGGCACCCTCCTGCCGCCCGAGCCCCAGCTGGTGGCCGAATTCGAAGTCAGCCGACCTGTGGCACGCGAGGCGGTGAAGTACCTCGAGGCGGCCGGGCTCGTCACCATCCGGCAGGGCGACGGCACGGCCGTGCGTGCGCGACCGTGGTGGAACCTGACCGATCCGACCGTGCTGCGCATCGCGCTCGCCTTGAACGTGGATGAGCGGATGCGCGGCGACGCCGTGGCCCTCAGGCTGCACCTCGAGCTGTCACTGCTCGAGGAGGCCGCTCCCCTGATGACCGATGAGGATCTGCGCGAGATGCAGGCCAGCGTCGAGCGCATGGACACCGCGACGTCGCTGGAGGACCTCACCGCCGCGGATCTCGCGTTCCACCAGGTGTACCAATCGCGTGCCGGCAACCTTCTCACCGGAGGCATCGTGCACCTGCTGGTGGCGGAGATGCCACCGCCAGGTCGCGTCTTCGCCGACCCTAGAGCGTCCTACGACAAGGCGAACGTCCAACACCGCGCGATCTACGATGCTCTCCGCGAGGGCCGCTTCGACGATGCGAAGACGGCCCTTCGGGCGCACGTCACGGAGATGTGGATGTAGGTTCGAGGGCCCTTCAGCCCCGTCGCAGCCGCGTCACGAACTCGTAGCGCGAGTCGTCATCGAACCACGGGCGGAAGTTCGTGCTCCACGCGTTGTTGTGCAGCGTGAACGCGAAGCCGTCGGCTGCGCTGCCCGGATCGTTGTCGAACTCGTACATCCTCGGGCGCCCGAGACTCAGCACCGGGGCATCGAGCGGTTCTACGACGATCTTCGTCGCGACATCGTCATAGCGCGCGGCCTCGACAGCATGCCAGGTGCGACCACCATCACGGACGACATCCAGCGGGTCGACAAGCGAGCCCGCCTTCTGCAACCGCCAGCGACTCGGCGTGCGAGTGGCCGGGTCGAATCGAAGCCAGGACGACTCGGGGGCGTAGATCGCGTCCTTTTCGCCGAGCCACAGGGTGGTGCGCACCGTGGCGCCGTGCACCTCGCCAGGAGTGATCGCGTGTTCGACGGTGATCCGGCGCGGACCACCCGCGCTCTCGCACGCCTCGTCGGGGAGCCGAAGGCTGCTGCGAAGGTGCAAAACCCCATCGCTCGCCCAGGTCACGGCTTCGATCACTCGCGGCAGGAACCGCCTGGTCTTCGGCACCGGGCGAAGCAGTTCGAGGCCGGCCTTGCCCAGCTCGGGAATGGCCCAGAAGCCATTGCGATACGGCTCACGCACGTAGTCGTTCACCCACTGCTGCACGTCGGCCGCACCGTAGGTCCAGTACTCGTAGGCCCCCAGGGTTCGGCTTGCGATCTCGATGCCGTCGGGATCCGCGAGGATCTCCTGCCCGTCGATCTGCAGTCCGACGAGCGACCCGTCATCGCCGATTCGGGCGACCACGCGGTCGGCCGTGGCGGTCCGGTCCACCGGCTGCGCCGAGGCAGGAGCGTCCGGAACGGATTGGTCGAGCTCGCGCTGCGCTTCCGCACGCAGCGCGTCCGGCAGGTTCGGGACGATCGCCAGAGCGTTCGCGCGTTTCTCATCCCACGATTCCATCGCGTGTGAGTAGCTCTGCTGCACACCATCCGTCAGAGCCCAGCGCGCGTACGAAAGCGTCGGCGGGATGGTCTGCTCGACGTCGATCACGTCTCGTTCCCGGTTCACGTGGAACAGATCCTTGTCGTACGACACGTAGTCGGGCAGGTAGCGCATGTGGCTGTACCCGCAGGTGTGCTCGGCGATGAGCATGAGCTGCTCCGCGAGCTCACGGTCGGTCGGGTCGTCAAGGGTGAGGCGCCCATCGGCCAGCCACTCGTCGCGCAGTCGGTCGAGGCGGGTCAGCGCCCCGGTCGCGATCGGGTCAGCGGCCATCCCGTAGATCCACGAGTCGCCGATCTCCTGAGTCACCACCGGCAGGGCATCCCTGGCATCCCATGCCGCCTGGCCGAAGCCGTTCAGGTCGGATGCCACCACGTCCGCACTCGGGTAGCGCTCACGCAGCCGCTCGAGCAGGCCGCGCACGTCACTCTCGACCGGCGGGCCGTGGTTGTCGTTGGTGAACGAGAAGAACAGCCCCTCCGTCGATCCGGGCACCGGGCGCACGGTGGCGCGCTCGGGATCCGAGCCGTATGCCGGGTCGTACGAGAGCACGATCTCGCTGCCATCGGGAGCCCGCCAGACGGCGTGCTCCGGCACGTCAGGCACGGGAGATGCCGGGTTCACCCCGATGTGCAGGTAGTTGACACCGGCCGCGGCCAGCGCCGACACCAGCCCGATCGTGTGACCGGGCACGTCGGTCATCTTCGCCGCCGTCGTCTTCCGTCCGTACTCGGCATCGAGGCGCGCAGAATAGGTCATCGCGTGATCGAGCATGCTGCGGGACAGCAACTCGGTCTGCGTGGTGACCGGGTAGGCGTGCCAGGCCACCAGCCCGTCGCGGATCGCGGCATCCAGATCAGCCCGTTCTGCGGCTGTGCCATCACGCAGTGCGTGCGTGATCAGCCACGAACCCGTAGTCCAGACGAACTCCGGGCGACCATGCTGGTCGGCCATGTCGCGTGCAAGGCGGATGGCACCGGGGATGAACTCCTCGCGATAGCTCCGCAGGACATTCTTCTCGAGATCCGTGTATCCGAGATCCAGGTGCGTCTTGAAGACCACGTGGATCTTCGTGAATTCGGTGGATGCCTCGTGTGCAGCTTCCACTGTCTCCTGCGTGCGCCACGCGTCGACCAGCATGTCTTCAGCCTCTCTCTTGTTCCTCAGACACTGTTCCTAGGACACTGTCACGACTTGCGCACGGCGACGGCGGCCGTGCCGAACGGCGGCAGGGTGACCTGCACCGACGATCCATCCTGCACATCCAGTGGCTGACCGCCGCGGCCGACCAGTGAGGTCAACTCGGCTGCACTGATGCCCGCGTGCACGGTCACTGCGGTCTCCACCGGTGAAGTCGCCAGCGACTGCAATGCGATGCGCACCTGTCCGTCGGCGAGGCTGCGCGCCGACAGCACGCGTACCCGATCATCGTCGACTTCGATGCCCGTCACCTCAGCGGCTGCACTTCCGATGTCGGAGGTGGCGACGCCGCGCAGCGGGCGGATGAGGTCGCCGGCGAGCTGGGCGGCCCGCACTCCGACAGCGTCCGCGTCCGCAGCCGACACCACGCCGACCCTGTAGGCGAAGAACATCTCGAATGCCTGTCCGGCTGGGAAATTCGTGTCCCACAGGTTGTTGTGGATCCACGAGAATACTGTGCCCTCCTCACGCTCTGCGAGCGTGCCGGGGAAGGGCGAGAACGGCAGCGCGATGTCGCCGATCTGCACGAGCGGGGCATCCTGCGCGATCAGCGCGAACGCCGCGCCATCCTCGATCAGGGCGACCCAGTCGCGCACGGTGTGCATGTAGTCGGCGGCACCTGGCACGGCATCGATCCCGCTGCCGGCGACAGCGCCACCGATCTCGTACCGCACCGCCGGTGCCGTCATGGCGAACGGGAACGCGAAGAAACCCGACTCCTTGCCCACCCGGTACGGCTTGTTCACGCGGTTCTCGATGTCGAGGTGCTCCGCCCCGGCATCCAGCCTGAAGGTCGTGTCGATCCAGCTCACGCCTGGGGCGTAGCTGCGCACGCGGATCCAGGACGACACCGCATCCGAACCGGCGTTCAGGAACGCCACATGCGTCGTCGACGTGCGCTCTGCGAGGAGCACCAGATCGGGCCCGCTGTCGTAGAGGAAGCCGGTCAGATGGTTGTGCTCGCCCTGTGTCGCGAGGGTGTCATGCACGTAGGTGTTGAAGCCGAATGCGGACGTGCCGCCCACGAGCTCGCGGCCACGCACTGTCAGCGAGCGCACGACGCCGGTGCGCGGGTCCAACTCGACCCTGGTGATCCCGTTGTCCAGAACCCACGTCGGCTCAGCGGGCGCCTGGACCGGCATCGTGCCATCGGCTGCGACGATTCGACCGCCTTCTTCAAGCACGTTGACGTCGAAGCGACGCCCGCCGAGCGCGGGGACGTCCGACGCGAAGAAGCGCACGAAGCGCCCCGCTTCCCGATGATTCGGGTTGACCTGGTTGTGCTCCGCGAACGGCACAGACTCGCCGGTGACGGCGTCCGAGATGGTGATCACGGACGTGGTGTGCATGACACTTTCGGGCAGAAGAAGCGTCACCATCCCCGAGCGCACGCGACCTTCGGTATTCGCCACCCAGATGGTGGCAGCACCGTCACCTCCGCCGTGTGCTTCCGCGTATGCGTGCAGCGCCTCCTGCAGCAGGAGCGAACCCTCCTGCTGGGCACGCAGCGCCTTCTCGGCCTTCCAGTGCCACTGGTCCGTGCCCGACTCCTGGAAATCGTCGGCCGACGTCCAGGGGTTCGACGCACCCCAGGTGTGCTCGTCGAACAGCTCGACGTTCTCCCACGCGTCGTCGACATTCTCGTCGAAGCCCGCTGACACTGTGTCATCGAGCAGCGCGGCGATCGATGTCGCCTGAGAGATCGTCGACTGCGCCTCGCGCGTGAGCTGCACATGGCGAGAACCCGAGCCATTGCCGTCGGCCCACCAGTTGTTCCAGTCGCCGCTCACCGTCTCGACCTGGTCACCGAAGCGATCCTCCATGATCTCGAAGAAGTCCTGAGTGCGGGTCACCTTCAGACGAGGGGACTCCCACCGCTGATTCCATGCCTCGACGATCTCATTCAGTCGACGTGCAGGCGGAGCGTTGTCAGCCACTCGACCCATCACACGCAGGTGGATCTCATCCCACGGGTAGGGCGTACGCTCGCCCGCCCGATCGCCCAACGCGAACCCGAAGACGTTCTCGTCATAAGGGAAGCCGCTGGTGGCCTCCGCGTGCAGATACAGCGGCAGCAGATCTTCGACCTCGTCGATGTGGTTGTTGAAACCGAGGACTGCGGCCTCCTGATAGGCGATGCCCTCGGCGGAGGTCGTGATCCAGACCAGCACACTGTTACCGGCCGGGGACTCCCACCGGAAGAACCTCGGGAGGTTGAGACCGTCACGCAGGTAGGGCACCGATCGGCCGGCCCAGTTGTGCGCAACGGAGAGGTACTTGACCCCGTTCTGCGCCAGCGCGTCGACCGTGCCCGCGACGCAACCCGGGATGTCGGTCTGGTACGCGACCGGGATCTCGACGCCGAATCGCGCGGAGATGTCGCGGGAATAGCGCAGCAGCCCGTGCAGCTCTTCGGTCGAGCAGAGCTCGGTGTGCACGTTGAACGGCAGCGCCGCCAATTCGATCCGCCCGGCGCGCACCTGATCGAAGAAGCGCTCGACCGTCTGTGCGGATCGACGCTCGATCCATTCGCGGAGCACCCAGATCGACTCGACACTCCACCGGAACGAGCTGTCGTCGTCATCATCGCCGGCGGCTTCGGAAAGGCGCAGCGCATCGTCGAGGTAGGCGAGCTGCTCGCGGATCACGCGCCCCTGCATGTCGGTGTAGCCGATGTCGAAGTGCGAGTGGTGCACAAGCGAGACCGTCCAGTCGCGGATCGGCTCGGCCTGCAGCGCGAATGAGGATTCCGAGATCTCCGGCAGGGTCACGGCGAGCGCTGCGCTGTCGACGTGGGGAATGAAGAAACGGCATCCGTCGCTCGTCGGCTCGGCCAGGATGCTGAGCTCCGTCGCACCGTCGATGGAGACCAGCGCCCGTGTCAGCGCCAGCGCCGTGCGAATCCGAATGGGGCGTTCACGACCGTCGGCACCGTTGCGGATCAGCGGTTCCAACACGACGTCGAAGGTGCCGCCTTCGACGTCGACCGTTTGGTAGGCGCCGTCACGCAAACCCTTGATCGCACGGTCGTGGTCGAACGGATGGGTTCGACGCTGACCCGTGTGCGGGCGTTCCTCGTGGCGAGCACCTGTCGCAAGCGATGCGTTCAGTTCGACAGCCATGTCAGATTCAATCCTTAGTTCTCAGAGATCGGTGAGTGGGGTCTAGAGGTTGGTGGTGAGTCCCGCGACGAAGAATCGCTGGAAGAAGAGGAAGACGAGCACCGCAGGCAGCGACACGATGAGCGCTGTCGCCAGAATCGCGGGCTGCGAGAGCGCGCTCCCCTGGGTCTGCATGGTGGCGACGGCCGCCATGACGGGCTGGTTCTCGATGCTGATCGTGAGCGAGATGCCGAAGAAGAGCTCGTTCCAGATGAAGATGAACTGGAACACGAACGCCGCCACCATCGCCGGGCGGACCAGCGGAAGGTAGATGGACACGAACATGCGCCACCATCCCGCACCGTCGATCTTGGCCGCCTGGCCGATCTCTGGGGGCAGCGTGACCATGAAGTTGCGGGTGACGAAGAACCCGAACGGGATGCACAACGCGACGTAGACGATGATGAGGATCATCTTGGTGTCGTAGAGCTCGGTGGCGACACCTGCCTGGTACAGCGGCAAGGCGAAGACCTGCAGCGGCAGCAGGGTGCCGGCGTAGATCAGCCAGAACCACAGCCGCTTGTGCTTGGTGGGCATGATGACGAGGCCGAAGGCTGCGATCGCCGCAAGTATGACGGCGATGCCGGCTCCCAGCGTGGCGTAGAGCAGGCTGTTCAGGAATGGCGCCGTGAAAGACCCGGCCTCCCACCCGGTGGCGAGGTTCTCGAAGAGCGCGAATCCGGATGGCCACCACACCGGACTGCCGGTGTATGACGTGACCGGAGTCATCGCATTCACGATGACGAGGTAGGTCGGGACCGCCCAGATCAGCGCAAGGAGGATGACGATCGTGTTGCGGGCCAGGATGCCAGGACGCAGTCTGTTCATGATTCCTGTCCGATCTGTCGACGCAGGTACAGCCAGGAGCACACGACGACGATGAGTGTGAGCACCACCGCGATGGCCGAGCCGACAGCGGGGTCGAGCATGAGGAACGATTGGCGGTACATCGAGAGCGCGAGAGTCTCGGAACTGCGGTTCGGGCCGCCTGCGGTCAGCACCCAGATCAGGTCGAAGGCGCGAAGGGCGTTGGTGATCGTGAGTCCGATCACGACGGCGGTGGTCGCCTTGAGCTGAGGAAGGATCACGTAGACGAAGCGCCGCCATCCGTCCGCGCCATCGAGCGCCGCGGCCTCGACGGTCTCGCGTGGGATGGTCTGCAGACCGACCATGTAGAGCACGACGTTCACCCCGGTCGTCTGCCACGCGGCGAACACGATGACGCTGATGACGTTCGACGGCCACTGCAGCAGCCACTGGATCGGGCTCTCCGGATCGGTGAGACCGACGAACTCCAGGAACTGGTTGAGTGAGCCGGCGGTGCTGAGCAGCACGTTGCCCACGATCGCGACGACAGTGCCCGCCAGTGCGTACGGCAGCACGACCAGCGCCCTGGCCACCGCGCCCAGTTTCATCGCACTGGTCATCACTGCGATGGCGAGTCCGAAGCCGACCGGGAGGATCAGAGAGCCGATCGCCCACATCAGGGTGTTGATCATCGACCGCTGCAACGCCGGGTCTCGGAACATCGCCACGTAGTTGTCGAATCCGACGAACCCGCTGCCCCCGTTCCCGAGGAACGAGCGGTAGATCGTGTAGACGAAAGGTGCCAGCAGCACGATTCCGACCACGGCGAGCGCCGCACCGACGAACGGGATGGCTGCAACGCGCGCGCGACGCTCATGGCCCACGGGCGCACCGGAGTGCGATCGACTGCGCCTCTTGACCGTGGTCAGGAGTTCTGTTTCGGATACCGTCACTGATCTTCACCTCCTCTGGTTCCGGCGGGCGGCCGTCGGCCGCCCGCCGGAGGTGTTTGCCGTGGTCAGCCGATCGAGGGATTCTCGTCCCAGGCCGCCCATTCCTGCTTCGCCTGACGATCGAGCTCGGTCAGCGTCGCGTCGATGTCGGGGTTGACGATGAACCCTCCGAACGTCGCGATGCTCGACTGCACCAGCTTCGGCGGAAGCGACTCGTAGTACCGGTTGATGTACACCGGCGACTGCTCTTCGATCTGCGAGAGGATGCTGCCGAGCACAGGGTCGTCGGAGGTGACGTTCGGGTTGGCGGAGAAGTCACCCGTGTATTCGGCCCACGGCTGCTGGACGTCAGTGTTCATCCAGGCCACGAGAGACTTCTTGGCAGCGTCGAGGTTCGGGGCGTTCTTCGGCACGGCGATTCCGGCCGTGTCGGCGACGACCACAGGCGGTTCGCCATCGGTCATCGCGGGGGTGAGGAATGCACCGTAGTCGGCGTCGGTCAGGCCGGCTTCGCCGAAGAACCCGTTGTACCAGGTCGCCATGTTGATCAGTCCGACCTTGCCCGCCTTCATCATCGCCGGGCAGTCCGCGAACTTGGTGTCAGGCGGGGTCACCCAGCCGCTGTCGATCCAGTTCTTCCAGACCTTCATGCTGTCCTTCACATCCGGATCCGTGAACTTCGCCTTGTTCTCGGTGATGTCGGTGTAGAGCTGCGTGGATTTCGAGCCGACGATCTGCTGGAAGGGGACGAATGTCTCCCATCCGGTCTGTCCGCTGCACATCAGCTGCCCGGCTTCGCCGAGCTTCTCGACCGCGGTCTCGTACTCATCCCAGGTCTTGGGCGTCTCCGTGATGCCCGCATCGGCGAAGGCCTTCTTGCTGTAGTAGGTCACCCATGATGACTGGTTGAGCGGCATGGCATAGACCTTGCCGTCCAGGGAGAAGTACGGACGCAGGGCATCGTTGAGATTTCCGGCGGCTACAGCCTCGTCCCATTCCGCTGTGAGGTCTGCGAGCTGGCCGGTGGCCGCCAGGCCCTGCAGCATCTTTCCGCTCCACCACTTGATGAGGTCGCCCGACTTCTTGGTCGGCAGGGCGGCGAGCACCGTCTGCGTGTAGTTCTCAGTGGTCGGCAGCGACTGCGTCTTGATGCCGTAGCCGGTCTCCTTGCGAATGGTCTCGCCCGCGGCCTCGAACCCCTTGGTCCATTGCGGGTTGTCGTTGTACATGATGAGGTTCTTCTCACCGGAGTCGCCCTCATCACCCCCTGCGCCGCTCGAGCAGCCTGCGAGCGCGCCTGTTGCGACGAGCGCTGCGACCGCGGCCGTCAGAATCCTGCGGCCTGAAACTTTGCTGAGTCCTGCCATGTCGATCACCTCTCTGTGATTCTCGGGTCATCGCCGAAGCGATCCACCGATACTTGCATACAAGAACTCTAGTCGGCAAGCATTCAGTACAATCGGGGGCAAATCAGGTAAGGCTCAGCTAAGTTAGAGGGGTACCGAGAGCCGAGAGAGACCCGCTTGCCAGCATCCGCGCCCCTCCTCCGCGTGCGCGACCTCAGCGTCACCCACGCGGGTGCGACGCACCCCTCTCCGCACGCCGCGTCCTTCGACGTCAGCGCGGGCGAAGTCGTGCTCGTGCTAGGCCCCAGCGGCTCCGGCAAGTCGACGCTCACCCTCGCCCTCAACGGGCTCATCCCGCAGTCCGTCGCCGCCGAGATCGCGGGCACGGTGCACGTCGGCGAGATGGATGCCCGTACGACACCCGTCGCCGAGCTGAGCCGACAGGTGTCCATGGTGTTCCAGGACCCCGACTCGCAGCTGGTCACCGGCACCGTGCTCGACGAAGTCGCCTTCGCGCTCGAGAACCTGCTGCTGCCGGTGCCCGAGATCCTCACCCGATCCGAGCAGGCGCTGCGCCGGGTGGACCTGTGGCACAAACGCGCCTGGAACCCCGATCTGCTCTCCGGCGGAGGCAGGCAACGCCTGGCGATCGCGTGCGCGCTGGCCATGCGGTCGCGCGTGATCGTGCTCGACGAGCCCACCGCGAACCTCGATCCGCAGGGCATCGATGACGTCTACGACGCCCTCACCGAGCTCGTGCAGGACGCCGACCGTGCAATCGTGCTGGTCGAGCACAACCTCGACGCCGCCATGCGCTTCGCGACGAGGGCCATCGTGCTGGACCACGATGGCCGGATCGTCTTCGATGGCCCCGCCGGCGACACGATCCGCCAGCACGCCGACGAGCTGCTCGCGCTCGGCGTGTGGCTGCCGTCGAGCACACTGGCAGCCCTCCGACTGCGCGCGGCCGGCCTCGAGATCGAGACACTCCCCATCACGCCGGAGGAGTTCGCCGCACTGCCAGACATCGTGCGTCCGACGCCGCATCGGATGCCAATGGCCGACGCCCCCAGCGCCATCACGGTCCGCGACCTGGCCGTGCTCAAGCGCCGCGAGCCGGTGCTCGCCGTTCCGTCGCTCGAGATCCCGCAGGGGTCGTTCACGGCGATCGTCGGCGCGAACGGGGCTGGCAAGACGACGCTCATCCAGGCCCTGGCCGGCGTCGTTCCCCCGCCGCGTCGTACGGTCATGATCGGAGACCTGGATGCCGGCCGCGCGGCCCCGAGGCAGCTCGCCGCCCGCGTCGGCTTCGTATTCCAGAACCCGGAGCACCAGTTCATCGCGGGCACCGTGCGCGACGAACTCGCGCACGGTCTGCGCATGCAGCGGGTACCCGCCGCCGAGATCGAGCAGCGGGTCGATGAGATGCTGTCGCGGTTCGGCCTGTCACACAAGGCCGACGTGCACCCGTTCCTGCTGTCGGGCGGCGAGAAGCGTCGCCTGTCCGTCGGCACCGCGCTGATCTCGCGCCCGCAGGTGCTCGCTCTCGATGAGCCGACATTCGGGCAGGACCGCGCTCGCGCTGCTGAGCTGCTGTCGCTGCTGAAGGACCTGCAGCACGACGGCACCACGATCCTCATCGTCACGCACGACCTGCAGCTGGTCGCCGAGTACAGCACGCACACGGTGATCCTCCGCGACGGGGCGCTGCACGCCGTGGGTGCGACGAGCGCCCTGCTCGCTGATGAGGCGGTGTTCGTGTCGGCTGGGCTCCGCCTGCCGCCGATGCTGCGAATACTTGCCGGCGGGAGCGTCGCATGACCGGCTTCCCCGCCACGACTCCCGGCCCCGTCCCAACAGGACCGGTCCCCACGGGGCCGGTGTCGACCAACACCGTCCCCACGCCGATCGACCCGTTCGCCGCCCCGGTCGCTGCGCCATCGCACTTTCTGCACCATCTCAACCCGTTGACGAAGATCGCCGCGGTTGTTCCGGCGATGGTGCTGCTGGTGGCCGTGCGCGACTTCGCCACTCCGCTGGCGTTCATCGCCCTGTCGTACGTGCTGCTGCTCGTGGGCGCTCGCCTGACCCGTGGTGTCGCCGCGCTGCTGTTCCTCGCCGTGCCGGCCGGCATCGCACTGCTCACTTTCGGCTTCTCCATCTGGATCGACGACGCACTCGTCGCAGGCACACCGCCGGTACTGCAGATCGGCGACTGGGTGCTCTACCAGGGGGCCGTGGCGATCGGGCTGGCGACGGCGCTGCGGCTGTGCGCGATCCTCGCTTTGGCGCTGATCGGCGGCCTGACCACCAGCGGTCCTGATCTCGTGCGCGCCAGCGTGCAGCAGCTGCGCGTGCCGTACCGCATCGGATACACCGCGCTGGCCGCGTACCGCTTCGTCCCCCGCTTCGGCTACGAGCTGTCGATCATCCGCGCCGCGCACCGGGTGCGCGGCCACGGTGCCAGCGGACGCTGGGGCGGACGTGGACCGATCGCCAGCCTGGTGCGCGGCTGGGGGTACATCGTGCCGCTGCTGGCGTCCGGCATCCGACATGCCGAGCGCGTCGCGCTGTCGATGGATGCCCGCGCCTTCGGCGCCCACTCGACCCGCACTGAGCGGCACCTGGTGCCGTGGCGCGTCCGCGACACGGTGTTCCTGGTGCTCATGCTCGCAGCATCCGCCACCCTGTTCATCGCCACCTGGCCCTGGCAGCCGGCCTGAGAGGAATCGCATGTCCATCGGCAAGATCGTGAAGCCCGCCTCGGCCGACCTGCTCCACCTGACGGTGCTGCGCACCGCGCGGCTGTCGCCCGGATGGATGCGGGTGACTCTCGGCGGCGGCGATGTCGATCGGTTCGCGCCGATGGGCTACGACCAGTGGATGCGACTGTTCCTGCCGATCGGCGGCGAGGCCGCACTCGACCGCGTGCCGGCGAAGGCGAACAAGGTGTTCGGATACCTGCGGTTCCTGCGCATCCCCGACGGCGAGCGCCCGGTCATGCGCAACTACTCGGTGCGCGCGCACCGCGCGGCCACCGCGGGTGCGGGCGCTGAGATCGACGTGGACTTCGTGCTGCACGGCTCGGCCGCAGAGGGCACTTCTGGTCCGGCGGCGCGCTGGGCTGAGACCTGCTCGCCAGGCGAGCACGTGCTCGTGATCGATGAGGGGCTGGGCTTCAATCCGGCGCGTGGCGTGCAGCGAGTGGTGCTGGTGGGCGACGAGACGGCACTGCCGGCGATCGCGTCGATCAGCGCGTCGCTGCCGGCTACTGCGGTCGGGGCCGTGATCGTCGAGTCGCCGAGCGCGGCGGATGCGCTCGACTTCCCACATCCGCCCGGCCTTGAGGTGCGGTGGATCGTGAGGTCGGATGCTGATGCTCCTGGCGTCCTCGCTCTTTCGGCGCTGCGCGCGCTCGAGCTTCCGGCAGAGCCGTTCCATGCATGGATCAGCGGCGAGCAGGCCCTGGCATCCGGTGCGCGAAAGCTGCTAGTGAACGAGCGCGGCGTCGACCGCGATCGGGTGAGCTTCGCGGGCTACTGGCGGATCGGGGCCGCGTCGCCGGCATCCCACGCCGCGCGTGACGCGGCTGCACGTCCTGCGGCCTGAGCGGGGCCACTGCCACCGAGTGCACGGCTTGCTGTCGAGCGCACGAGTCGGTCACGCGATTAGCCCGTGCGCTCGGCGAGGTCCCGTGCTCTCGACGCTGGTGCGGCGCTGGGTCCTACGACGCCGTAGATGCAGAACGCCGGCCCCGGGCATCCGGGACCGGCGTTTGAACCCTGCGAGTCAGCGCTTGCCGACGATCTGGCGACCGACGAGGTCGCGCATGATCTCGTTGGTGCCGCCGTAGATGCGGTGCACGCGGGCGTCGGTGAAGGCGCGGGCGATCGGGTACTCCATGATGTAGCCGTAGCCGCCGTGCAGCTGCACGCCGATGTCGAGAAGCTCCCACTCACGCTCGGTCGCCCAGTACTTGACCTTCGCCGCGTCCTCAGCCGACAGCTTGCCGTCCTTGTACGCGAGCAGCGCGCGGTCGACGTACGCCCACATCACCTCTGTGGTCGTGACCATGTCGGCGAGCTGGAAGCGGGTGTTCTGGAAGTCGGCGATCCGCTCGCCGAACGCCTCGCGGTCCTTGGTGTACTCGATGGTCCAGTTGGTCGCAGCCTCGGCGGCAGCGGCCGCGGCGACACCGATCGACAGGCGCTCGAGCGGCAGGTTCATCATCAGCTGGATGAAGCCCATGCCCTCCTTGCCACTGATCAGGTTCTCGTCGGGGACGAACACGTCGGTGAAGCTGAGCTCGGCGGTGTCCCAGCCGTGGAAGCCCATCTTCTTGAGCTTCTTGCCCTGGTCGAACCCCGCCATGCCCTTCTCGAGGATCAGCAGGCTGAACGCGTCGGGGCGGGTGCCCTCGCCCGTCTTGACGAAGGTGACCACGATGTCGGCGGTCGTGCCGGACGAGATGAACGTCTTGGCGCCGTTGACGATGTAGCCGCCGTCGACGTTCTTGGCATTGGTCTTGATGCCGCGCAGATCGGATCCGGCGCCCGGGTCGGTCATCGCGAGCGCACCGAGCACCTCGCCGGTGGCCATGCGGGGCAGCCACTTCGCCTTCTGCTCAGGGGTTCCCATGTGCACGAGGTACGGCACCGCCAGGTCGTCCTGGATGCCGAAGGCGCCAGCGAGCGAGCCTGCACCCGAGGCGATGACCTCTTCCATCACGATGGTGCGGAAGCGGTAGTCCTGCAGCATTCCGGCGCCGCCGAACTCCTCGGGGACCGAGAGTCCGATGATGCCGGCCTCGCCCGCGGCGAGCATGGTCGCGCGGTCGATCTCGCCGGCAGCTTCCCACTGCTCGATCGACTCGTTCGAGACGTGTCGCTTGACGAAGTCCTTGACCAGATCGCGGAAGGCGTCGTGGTCCTCTTCGTAGATGTCGCGTTCCATGTCGTCCTCCTGAACGTCGTGGTAATGGTGCGTCGTCGCACGGCGAGTCTACGGGTCGCGAAGGTCGCGAGACAGTCAATTGTGGGAATGCGTCTCACCAACCGTGACACTGCGTCTCGCGTTTGTGGGATGCCGCAAGCGCGGCGTTCGGATGCCAGGATCAGTGCACGTAATCGGGCGCAGCCGGCAGCCCGAAGAACTCCTCCAGCGAGTGGAAGCCGCCTTCGTGATACGCCGCGGCCAGCTGCTCGCCGATGTAGCGGATGTGCCAGGGCTCCGGCGCGTAGCCGGTTGTGCCCGTCTTACCACTCTCGTATCGCACGATGAAACCGTGCCGCCAGGCGTTCTCCGCCACCCAGGACCCTTGACTGGTGTCGCCGAAGACCTCATGACTGCCGCACCGCGACGAGCAGGCGATGAGGTCGAACGCGAGCCCGCTCTGGTGCTCGCTGAAGCCGGGACGCGCAGAGACGGCATCCGCCCCCTCCTGTCCCTTGTTGCGCACGTGCGAGCCATATGTGCGCGTCTGCACGTCGAAGGAGCGGTAGCC
Organism: Microbacterium sp. H1-D42; assembly: GCF_022637555.1. Classification (NCBI taxonomy): domain Bacteria; kingdom Bacillati; phylum Actinomycetota; class Actinomycetes; order Micrococcales; family Microbacteriaceae; genus Microbacterium; species Microbacterium sp. H1-D42. Next base: position 3,238,636 of record NZ_CP093342.1, read on the forward strand.
GTTGTTGATGCCGATCGTTCCGGCCCCCGCCTCGGCTGCTGCCGCTGCCATCACCTCGAGGGCGGCGGTCGCCTCGGGGCGGAGTTCGTTCGAGCGGGACGTCGCCTGCAGGCCGATGGCGGCGAGGGATGCCGGCGCGTAGTGCTCGGGCTGCAGAGGGCGCTGCTTGTTCACGACGACCCAGGTGCGGTGCGGGTCATCCAGCGAGATGCAGGGAGCGTTGCCGCTGACGACGGCCGCCTGGAACTCGGCGCCTCCGCCGAAAGCCTGCACGGTCGCCGCGTCGTCCCCCGCGGCGAGCGCGGTCACGACCGCATCGTCCACGCACGGGTCCATCGCGGGCTCGGCGACCACCTCGACCGTCGGCAGTGCCATGGCAGCCGCAGGCGCGGGCAGGGCAGCGCGTTCGGATGCTTCGGACGGCGGTATGCCGAGCAGGGTCGCCAACGATGCCATCGCGGTGAAGAGCACGCCGGCGGGCACAGCGATCCGCACGGCGAGCGACTCACGCGCGGCATGTCGGGACAGCACAGCGCTCACCCGGCCATTCTCGCGCATGCGACTGGATGCTTCCAGGTGGAGCAGACCTCCATTTGCAATAGTCATTCGTCATACGTCATATACTTAAGCGATCAGCGACGATGAGGAGCAACCATGTTGACGGCCACCTACGCGGGCGACCGCACGATCGAGATCCGCGAGGCTGCGTCCGAGCCGCCGAAGGCCGGCGAGGTGCAGATCGCGGTGGCGTACGCCGGGCTGTGCGGCACCGACCTGCACATCCTGCACGGCAACATGGATGCCAGGGTGCAGACACCGCTGGTCTTCGGGCATGAGATGAGCGGCACGATCGCCGCCCTGGGTGACGGCGTGACCGGTCGACAGGTCGGCGACAAAGTCACCGTGATGCCGCTGGACTGGGACGACACCTGCCCCGCCTGCGTCGCGGGCAATCAGCACATCTGCCAGAACCTGAACTTCATCGGAATCGACTCCCCCGGCGCACTGCAGCCGCTGTGGAACGTGCCGGCCGACGTGCTGGTGACGGTACCCGCCGAGGTTCCACTCGCGCACGCGGCGCTCGTCGAGCCTGTCGCTGTCGCCGTCCACGACGTGCGCCGATCGGACTTGGCCGCCGGCGACAAGGCAGTGGTGATCGGCGGCGGGCCGATCGGCACGCTGATCGCCGTCGTCGCCCGCCACACCGGGGCGGAGGTGGTCGTCATCGAGATCGATCCGGAGCGCCGCGCTCAGGCATCGGCACTGGGGTTCTCCACCGTCGATCCTGCCGCGGTCGATCAGGTCGCCTGGGTCGAGGAGTGGACGAACGGCGCCGGGGCGGATGTCGTGTTCGAGGTCTCCGGAGCGGCAGCAGCCGTGCGCGGAATGACCGCACTCGCGAAGGTGCGCGGAACGATCGTGGTCGTCGCGATCCACGCCGCGCCGCGCGAGGTGGATCTGCAGCGGGTGTTCTGGCGGGAGCTGCGTCTGCTCGGCGCGCGCGTCTACCAGCGGACCGACTTCGAGGCTGCCGTCGCACTGATCGCAGACGGAATCATCCCCACTGATCTGGTCATCACCGGCGTCGTGCCGCTTGCTGAGACGGCGCAGGCTTTCGCGACGCTCGAGAGCGGCCGCGCCATGAAGGTTCTCGTCGACGTGCAGGCAGGACAGCGATGAACGCGCTATTCGATCTGTCCGGCCGCACCGCCGTCGTCACCGGAGCCAGCCGCGGCATCGGCTTCGCGATGGCAACCGCTCTCGCCGACGCCGGTGCGGACATCATCGGCGTCAGCACCACGCTGCCCGCTACGGGAAGTGCCATCGAGAGCGCCGTCCGAGAGCGCGGGCGACGATTCCGCGCGATGGCCTGCGACCTGTCGGATGCCGAAGCAGTGGCCGAACTGGGACACAAGCTGAACGAGGCGCAGCCAGACATCCTGGTCAACAACGCCGGCACGATCCTGCGCGCACCGGCTGCCGAGCACCCGATGGAGTGGTTCGAGCGCGTCGTGCAGGTGAACCTCACGAGTCAGTTCGCGCTGGCGCAGGCTGTCGGGTCAGGGATGCTGCAGCGTGGCCACGGCAAGATCATCTTCACCGCGTCGCTGCTGAGCTTCCAGGGCGGCATCAACGTCCCCGGGTACACCGCGGCCAAGTCGGGCGTCGCCGGACTCGTCAAGGCGCTCTCGAACGAATGGGCTGCACACGGGGTCAACGTCAACGCGATCGCCCCTGGCTACATCGCGACCGACAACACCCAGGCGCTGCAGGATGATCCGGAGCGCAGCTCCGCGATCCTCGGCCGCATTCCCGCGGGCCGGTGGGGCCAGGCATCCGACATCGGCGGAGCCACCGTGTTCCTGTCATCGGCAGCATCCGACTACATCGACGGGATCGTTCTCCCTGTCGACGGCGGCTGGCTGGGACGCTGACGATGCGCAAGCGCAGCCTGCGCACTGGACTGCCCATCACGCGGGTGGGCCTTGGCGGCGCACAGCTGGGCAATCTCGGTCGGGTGACCACCGAAGAACAGGCCCACGGGGCCGTGCACACCGCATGGGAGCGGGGAGTGCGACTGTTCGACACCGCGCCCCACTACGGACTCGGCCTGTCGGAGCAGCGCCTCGGCGCACTGCTCGCGGAGTTCCCCCGCGACGAGCTGGTGCTCTCCACGAAGGCCGGACGGACGCTGGTTCCCCAGGATCACCGCCCCGGTCAGCTCGACGACGGAGGATTCGCGGTGCCGGCAGCGCATCGGCGCGAGTGGGACTTCTCGCGCGATGGTGTTCTGCGCGGGATCGAGGAGAGCATGCGTCGGCTGGCGGTCGACCGGCTCGACATCGTCTACCTGCACGACCCCGACGGACACTGGGAGCAGGCCTCCACAGCGGGTGTCCCCGCCCTGATCGAGCTCCGCGAGCAGGGCGTCGTCGGGGCGATCGGCGTCGGCATGAACCAGTCGGCGCTGCCCGCACGGTTCGTGCGTGAGACGGACATCGACGTCGTCATGCTCGCGGGGCGGTTCACGCTGCTGGAGCAGCCGGCGCTCGATGATCTTCTCCCGGCTGCCGTGGAGCGCAGCGTCGGCATCGTGAACGTCGGTGTGTACAACTCGGGTCTGCTCTCCCGCCCACAGGTGGCATCAGACGCCACCTACGACTACCTGCCGGCGCCCCGCGCACTGATCGAGCGCGCGAGCGCGATCGCGGCGGTCTGCGAGCAGTTCGGCACCGACCTGCCGACCGCAGCGATGCAGTTCTCGCACCTGCACCCTGCCGTCGTCTCGGTCGTCGTCGGGTGCCGCGACGCCGCACAGGTCACGCAGAACATCGACCGCGATGAGGCGATCATCCCGCCCGAGCTCTGGGATGCCCTCGTCAGCCAGGGCCTGATCCCGGAGTTTCGCTCTAACTGAGCCGGTGCCCAGCCCGCAGCGCGCTCACTCCGCCTGACCGGCTGCTGGACGACGCCGACGCCAGGAGTCGTCGATGTGCGCCTTCATCGCCGACTTCGCGGTGTCCGCGTCATGCTCGGCGATGGCGTCGAGCACACGATCATGCTCGGCGACGGTCAGCTCGAACGCGTGCTCGGGATCGCGACCGTGAAAGCGGGCGCTGTCCAGCGCTCGGTCGAGCAGCGTCCCCGCGATGTTCTCGGCGAGGGCGTTGCCCGACATGCGCATGACGGCGGCGTGGAACTGCACGTCGGCGGCGCGGAACACCTCCGGATCATCAATGCTGTCGTGCATCCGCCCGGCGATCGCCCGCAGCTCCGCGACCTCTTCGTCGGTGGCGGCCGCCGCAGTCGCCGCGGCCATCACCGATTCGAGGGCGGACCGCACGGCGCTGAGCTCATCGAGCACGCGCAGATCGTCGTCGCGCTGGATCGAGATGGCCAGCACCAGAGGATCGAGCATGTTCCAGTCGGTGCGGGCGTTCACCTTGGTTCCTCGTCCCTGCGAGACCGAGAGCAGACCCTTCTCCTGAATGCGCTTGATGGCCTCGCGCACAACGGTTCGGCTGACGCCGAACTGCTGGCTGAGCATGCCCTCAGGCGGCAGCTGCTCACCGGGGCGCACCTCACCGCTCACGATCAGCTCGACGAGCTCGCGCAGCACGGTCGCGCCGATCCGCTCGATCGGCTCGCGTCGGGCGGACGGTGGGTGGACGACGTCGGATGCCATGGCCACGACTCTATAGGCAGGGACTGCAGACCGAGGTGGGCGGGGCTTTCACAGCCCCGCCCACCTGATGCGCGAACGCGACGCTCAGTGCGTCAGCCTCGCTTCCCCTCCTCGACCTTCACCGTGTGTGGTTCGCACGGCGCCATGCCCCCGGCGCCTTCGAGCTCGCAGGTGTAGGTGTAGTTGCCAGGGACCTTGCCGTCGACGTCGAAGTTCTGCTTCCAGGACTTCTTCTTCGGGTCGATCGACCGCTCGGCGATGAGGTCGCCGTTCTCGTACACACGCAGCGTGTCACCGCCGTGCGACGACTTCTGCGTCACCTGCAGCGTGAAGGTGCCACCGGCGTCCTTCTTCTTGCGGTCATCCGTCAGCGTCGGCGACTTCGGCTTCGGCGACGCCTTGTCCGCGGCCGCACGCAGCGTGGCGGTGATCGCGTCGATCTGCTGTTGCGTCGACGCGGTGCTCTCGCCGATCTCGACGGCTTCACCCAGGGCCTTCGCAAGTGCCTTGGCCACTGCCCCCGACGCTGCGGGTACGGCGCGCTCGGCCTGAGCGACCACGGTCCACAGCTCGGCTGTGTCACCTCGTGCAGTGCGACCGGCCTCGGCAGGGACGAGCTCGTTCCAGCGATCGACCCACTCCGCGCCGAACGTGGCCGCGACCAGTCCGTCCTGGGAGAAGGTCATGCGCTCGAGGTCGAAACCGGCGTCCTGCGTGGACGACGGCTCGACGACGTTGGTGTCGAGCTTGTCGTTGAAGCGTGCGATCGAGAACTGCTCTTCCGGGTTCGTGAAGTTCGCCACCGAGCCGACGTAGCGGTCTCCTCCGATGACCACCGACCGATCGAGCTCGATGTTGGCCGGCACGTAGAGCGAACCGGGGTCGCCCCACACCTCAGCGCGGCTGCAGCCGTTGGTCGCGTCGGTCGCGTAATTGCCTGCATCGCACAGCTCTCCGGTGGTCGCACGAGGGAAGTGCCAGGCGTCGATCTCGGGGAACACGACGGGCACACCATCTGTGTACTTCGTCTTGCCGTCGGTGTAGTACTGCTTCCACGCCGCCACGTTCTCGGCGGTGGCGGTGTACTTCTCGCCGGCGCGCACGTCGAGGAACGAGTTGAATCGACTCTCGACCACCCAGGAGTTCGACACCGGCAGCTTGTTCTCGCCCTTGCGCGGGTACAGCTGGTCGTGGCCCGTGCGGCCGACGTCGATGAAGACGTTGTCCTGGGCCTTGTTGCTGTGACCGGACTGGAAGTACACGCCGGAGTGCGCGTCCTTGATCACGTTGTGATGGAACCGCATGCCCGATGCGCCGTCATCCATGTAGAACGCGTCGTTGCTTCCGCCGATGCCGTCGAACAGGTTGTACGCGATCTCGTTGCCGAGGTACGTGTAGTCACGGCCGGTGTAGATGACACCCTGGTCGCCGGCGTTCTTCACGAGGTCGCGGAACACGTTGTGCGTGATCCGCATGTCATTGCCCATGATCTGCACGGCCATGTGCGGCGCGTCGTAGACCTCGTTGTTCTCGAACACGTTGCCGAAGCCGTAGAGGTAGCCGGCGGGCGTGTAGGTCGCCAGCTTCGAGAAGCGCGCGATCTCGTTGTGACGGGCGACGTTGTCTCCACGCCTGAGCGTGCTTCGGTCACCGCCGCCGAGCAGCACACCGCCACCGCCGAGATCGTGCAGGTAGGAGTTCTGCACGACGTTGCGCGCACCTCCGCGCAGGGTCTCGTAGTCGGGCAGCGCGGTGAGCGTCTCAGTGTTCTCGCCGATGCGCACGGCATCCATGCTGACGTTCGAGATCTCCACACCGTCGATGAGCGAGTCGTGCGCGTCGAGCAGCTGCACACCGCTCACCAGCGACTCCGACATCTTCAGGTCGCGAAGAGTCACGCCCGTCGTGCCTTCGAGGCGGAAGAAGTTGTCGTCGAACGCCGACAGCTTCGCGCCCTGCGCCAGGTCGGCATCGCTGGTCGGCAGGTAGTACATCACGTCGTTGCCGTTGTAGCGGTCGATGTAGTACTCCCCCGGTGCGTCGAGCTCCGAGAGGATGTTCTTCGCCTTGACCTTGGTCCAGGCGTCCTGCGGGATGTACATCGATGCGTACTTCGTGTACATCGTGGTGTCCTGCCACGACAGGATGCGCACCATGTCGGCCGCGTAGTTGTTGCCGAGATAACCCGAGAGCCAGCCCTCGGTCTCGTAACGGGTGTTGTCGATGTCGGCGATCCAGTCGGGGTCGGCGTGCACTGGCACGTCGGTGTACTCGTCGAAGCCGCGCTCTCCGCTGTCGCTGACCGCCGGCACGCCTTCGGGCGCCCAGCTGCGGTAGCGGTTGTCCTCGGTGAGTCGTCCGCCGACCTGGAAGTTCGACGGCGTCATCGTGGTCAGCTTCTCCTGAGGCCACGTGTCGACGTCGTCTCGGGTCTGCTTCTTGTCCTCGAACTGCGCACGCGGGGTGGTGCCGCTGCGCTCCCAGTGGTCCTGCAGGCCGAAGCGCTCATTGACGTCGGGCTGGAGCAGGTCGTCCGGTGCGTCGACCTTCCACTTGGCACCCGAGCCCCACAGGTGGCACTCCGTCTCGATCGTCGTGCAGTCCTCGCCGTTCGGGTACTCGGCCAGCGTCTGCACCGAGCCCGCCACGGTGAGTTCGGGCGCGAATGGCTGCTGCTGCCAATTGAAGCCGTTCTTGTAGAGCGTGCCGGCCTGGATGCCGGCCGCCCCCAGGTCGAACACCCAGACGTCACCGCTCACCTGATCGGGCAGGCGCGAGTGCGAGGAGTACGACGGATCAGCGAGCTGCTCGGTCGTGAGGTCTGCGAGCTTCTGCCAGCCATCAGCCGGCAGCGCGTGGGCACCGGTGACGCGGACGTCTTCGCCTCGGTACGCCGCGTAGGTCACCCAGGAGTCCTCGTCACCCTCGAGCGTCACGGCCTCGTCGAGCACATACTCACCACCGCGGATCCACACCGTGCCGCGCTGCTTCGCATTGGTGCGGCCGGCAAGGGCATCCCTCGCAGCGGCGATCGTCGCCAGCGGCTCGCTCTTCGTGCCGCTGGCCGCATCGTCGCCGTCCGGCGAGACGTAGACCGTGAGTTCCGCCGGAGCAGACGGCGCGGCCGCCGCGGGAAGCGCGATGCCACCTGCCGCGATCATGGTCAGCGCGGTGAGCGCACTGCCTGCGAGCACGGCGCTGCGCGCCACCCGCCTGGTCGGGGTACTTCTCATCGTTGAGCCTCCGTATCTTCAGCACCCCTCCGTCGGGGTGCATCATAACTACTCTGACGTCATACAAGTTAGAGGAAAACGTTTACCAATGCAAGAGGTGGAGGAGGCCATGCGGCCGCCTCCACCTCTGGGGAGCGTCAGTGCTGCGCGAGCTGCAGCACGCCGTCCACTCGGCGCGGTGCGTCGCACGGCCCGTCGCGGAGCTCGGCCGGCAGCAGCGATTCCGGCGCATCCTGCCAAGCCAGCGGGCGCAGGAACCGGCGGATCGCCGTGACCCCGACCGAGGTGTGCTGCGTGTTCGTCGCCGGCCACGGGCCGCCGTGGTGCATGCCCCACGAGACGCGGACACCGGTCGGATAGCCGTTGTAGACGATGCGACCCACGCGGTCGACGACCGCCGCGGTCAGCGCAGCACGCACGCCGTCTTCATGGGGCTCCGCGTGGATTGTCGCAGTCAGCGAATCGGGCACCGCATCCAGCGCCTGTCGCACGTCGTCGACCGTGTCGTATCGCACGAGCACGACCAGCGGACCGAAGGCCTCCTCAGTCACCTCAGCCGTGACGTCGCGTGCCGCGATCTCCAGGACGGCGGGTGTGAGCGCGTAGCCCGCTTCACCCGCGGCGGGCTCGACCAGGCTCCGCGCGCCGCCGTGCGCGATCAGCCGCGCCCGGATCTCATCGAACGAGGTGCGGATGCGGGCGTTCAGCAGGGTCTGCGCCGCTGCCCCCTCTGCTCGGGAGACGATATCCGCGACCAGAGCATCCCCGGCATCGCCGTTCGGCACGAACGCCAGGCCCGGCTTCGTGCACAGCTGACCGGCCGAGCCGCTGACCGAGGCGAACAGCCCTTCCCCGATCGCCAGAGTCCTGGCATCCGCAGCGCCTGCAGTGATCACCAGCGGATTCAGGCTGGCCAGTTCGCCGTAGAACGGAATCGGCGAAGGGCGCTCGTCGATGATCCGCTGCAGGATGCGGCCGGTGTGCAGCGACCCGGTGAATCCCACTGCCGCGATCTGCGCGTCCGCGACGAGCACTGCCCCTGCCTTCTGGCCGAAGACCATCCCGAATGTCCCGCCCGGGGCGCCGTAGGACGCCGCCGCACGGGTGAGCGCTGCGAACGAGCGCTGCGAGGTGAGCAGGTGAGAGCTGTGCGCCTTGATGACGACGGGGTTGCCCGCGGCGAGAGCGGATGCTGTGTCGCCGCCGACGACCGAGAACGCGAACGGGAAGTTGCTCGAGCCGAACACGGCGATCGGGCCGATCGGCACCAACATCCGCCGCACGTCGGGACCAGGCCCCAGCGGGGTGTCACCGGCGTGATCGATGATCGCCTCGAGGTAGCCGCCCTCATCGACAGCATCCGCGAAGAGACGGAACTGGAACGCACTGCGGCTCAGCTCGCCGTTCAGACGTGCTTCGGCCAGCCCCGTCTCGGCGAGCGCGGCCGCGACGAGTTCATCGCGATCGGCCTCAAGGCCATCGGCCAGGGCGCGCAGCAGTCCTGCCCGCCACGCACGGGGATGGGCGCGCAGCGCGGCGAAGGCCTCTGCGGCGCGACCGGCGATCGCGGCGACCTCTTCGGGCGTCGTGGCGCTGATGCCGGTGTCGGTCTGCGCGCCGGTGCGGGGGTCGGTGGTGAGCAGGGCGGTCATTCGCTGTCCTTTCCGAGCAGGCCGCGGACGGCGAGGTTGCGCATGAGCGCGGCGATCCCGAAGTCCCATGCCGGCAGCTCCTCGCTGTGACGCACCCGGTTGACCAGGGCGCCGAGGTGGGGAGAGGAGATGCGCACGACATCGCCGAGGTGGTGAGTGAATCCGCGTCCGGCTTCGTCACGGTCGTCGATCGGGGCGAACATCGTGCCGAGATACAGCACGAAGCCGTCCGGGTAGGCGTGGTGGGCACCGGCAGCCTGTTCGGCCAGGTCAGCGGGGTCCCGGCTGATCTGCTCCATGTGCGAGCGCGCGGCCATCACGAAACCGTCCTCGCCGGTGACCTGCAGCTCGACGGTCTCGCCGCGCACGTCCTCGAGCGAGAAGCCGTCGTCGAAGAGGCGGATGAAGGGCCCGACCGCGGCCGAGGCGTTGTTGTCCTTCGCCCGGCCGAGAAGCAGCGCTGAGCGACCCTCGATGTCACGCAGGTTCACGTCGTTGCCGAGGGTGGCGCCGACGATCGCTCCGGTCGAGGTGACGACCAGCACGATCTCGGGCTCGGGGTTGTTCCACTTCGACTCGGACAGCACGCCGACATCGCTGCCGCCGCCGATGGTCGCCAGCACCGGGGCCTTGGTGAAGATCTCGGCGTCCGGGCCGATGCCGACCTCGAGGTACTGACTCCACAGGCCTGCTTCGATGAGCACCTGCTTGAGCCTGGCAGCCTCGCTCGATCCAGGGACGAGGTCGCGCACATCGCCACCGAGTGCGTCGAGGATGGTGGCGCGGATGCCGTCGGCGTTCTCCGCCTCGCCGCGGGCACGCTCCTCGATGATGCGCTCGAGCATGGAGACCGGGAACGTCACACCTGATGCCTTCACGACCTGCAGGTCGATGGGCGAGAGCAGCCACGGCTGTCGCGGGTCGCGACCGTCGGGTGCCGTGTTCGCCCAGACGTCCTCGAGCGCACCGATCGGCGCACCTCCGGCTGCACGCACGGCGGCCGCCGGGTCCGCGGACTCGGTGAGGTCGCGCATGGTCGCGAAGGCTGCGGAGATGTCGTGCAGGATGCCGTCGCGGAGCGCGACGACCGCCGGGCCCTGTGGCAGCTGCACACGCCCGACCAGGAGCGCCTCAGCGGCATCGGCGGGAAGGATGCCCGTTGCGGCGCCGGTCCAGTTCTCGGTCATGGTTCTCCTCTTGTGGTCAGTGCAGGTCTTTTGTGGTCAGTCGCAGTTCTGCGCGTTCAATGGCAGTCTGCGGGTCGTGCGTTCGAGTGCGGGTCAGCGGCCGCGGAAGGTCGCCGGCCGCTTCTCTGCGAAAGCCGCGCGCCCTTCGGCGGCGTCGTCGGTGGCGAAGGTGATGCCCTGCATCTCTCGCTCGTACGCGATGGCCTGATCCTGCGGCAGATTCCATGCGGCACGAAGGTTCGCCTTGGCGGTCTCGGCGGCGATCGGCGGCCGCGATGCGATGATCGCCGCCAGTTCCTGTGCTCGGGCGAGCAGCTGATCGGCTGCGACGACTTCGCTGACCAGGCCCCAGGCCTGCGCCTTCGCGGCGTCGATGGGATCGCCGGTCATGAGCATCAGCGCGGCGTTGCTCGCACCGATGGAGTTGGCCAGCAGCACCGACATCCCTCCTCCGCCGATCCAGCCCAGCTTGACCTCGGGGGCCGCGAAGCTCGCGGTGTCGGCGGCAAGACGGATGTCGCAGGTCAGCGACGCCTCGAGGCCACCGCCGAAGGCGTACCCGTTGATCGCGGCGATCACGGGCTTGCGCAGTTCGCGCAGCGCATCGCAGTAATCCCGGCGGTTGCGGAACTGCCACGGCGTCTCGTACTGATCGAGTGTGGAGATGTCACTGCCGGCGCTGAATGCTCGGCCGGTGCCGGTGTAGACCACCGCACGGATGCCCTGGTCGTCGTTCAGCGCGCGCACGATGCGCACCAGCGCATCACTCATCTCCTGGGTGACGGCGTTGAGCTTGTCCGGACGATTGAGGCGCACGGTGGCGACGTGCCCCTCGGTCTCGACGACGATGAGCTCGGTGTCGGATGCGATGGTCATGCGGATTCCTCACGGGCGGATGCGGACGGGAAAGGGCGTTCGGCCAGCGCGGCGAACCGGTCCTCGATCTCGCTGAGGGCGCTCTCGGGGGTGCGTGCGCCGGCGACGGCGGCTCGGACGATCGATGAGGCGACGGATTGGAACGGGATGTAGCCGGCCACCCGTGGCCGCACCCAGGCGGACTCCATCGTGGCGAGGGTGCCGGAGTAGAAGCCGTGGGCCGCAGCATCCACCGCGGATTCCGTCCAGGCCGAGCGCAGGCCGGGCTGGCCGTCGTGCTGTGGGATGAAGCCGCGCTGCGCCTCGTCCGACATCAGCCCGCGGATGTGCGCCAACAGCGCAGGCGATGGCTCACTGCGACGGGTCACTGCGATGCCGGTGCCGCCGACCGTCGAGCCGATCACCCCGTCGTGCGAGGGGGCGTCCGCGAACGCGAGCACGGGCGAGCTGTAGTTCACATAGCCGTAGATGAGCGGGATGCAGCCGATGTCGCCTCGATCGCGCATGCGATCGAGCAGTCCGATCGGGTTCAGATCGGCCGCGCCTGCAGGGGCGTTGGCCGACAGTCGCGTGAGCATGTCGAGCGCGTGCAGCGCGATGTCGGCAGCGAACAGTCCGTCACTCCCACCGGGATCGTCGCCGAAGGAGACGGCGATCGCGCACAGCGAGACAAAGGCGTGCGGGCCGGCGAGGCTGGTCGCGACCAGGCCGCGCTCGGCCAGCGCCAGGGCGTGATCCCACGTGGCCGGAGCTTCGGCCACGAGGTCGCGGCGGCGCGCACAGACCTGGGTCGCGGCGTCGAGCGGCAGCGCCCACAGCCGATCGTCCATGCGGTACGACGCGATGCTGGGGCCGACAGCAGCGGTGGACCAATCGTCGATCTGCGCGGCGTCGAAGAGGGTGTCAAGAGGGCGGATGCTGTCGGTCGCCAGTGCATCGCCGAGGTGCGGGTGATCGAGCACGAGCAGGTCGTACTGCGTGGCGAGTTCATCGATCGGAGCGGATTCGAAGCCCTCCAGTGACTGCACCTCCCAGCGCAGGGTGTCGCCATGACCGATGTCACCGGATGCCGCCTGCAGGGCGTTTCGCCCTCGAGGGTGGTCCCACGTGAGGCCGAGGAACTCCGTCACGCCGGCACCGCTGCGCCGGTCTGCGCCACCGCGCCCGAGTTGAGAAGCTGCTGGATCCGCTCCGAGTCGACACCGAGCTCCGCGAGGATCTCGCCGGTGTGCTCGCCGACGAGCGGCGCTCCGCGGTCGATGCGGGCCGGCGTCTTCGCGAAGCGGTATGGGAAGCCGGGTGTCTTGACCCGTCCCTCGGTGGGGTGGTCGTACTCGACGAAGGTGCCGTTGTGGATGATCTGCGGGTCGTTGACGAGGTCTTCGTAGCCGTAGACAGGACCGACCCACATTCCGGCCGGCAGCAGCGTGTCGAGCCAGTGCTGCGTGCTGTCCTCGCGCAGGTGCCGCGCGACCGTCGCGTACAGCTCGTCGCGGTGCGTCCAGCCGTGCACCTCGGCGTCCATGCCGATGAAGGTCGGCTCGTCGAGCACCTCGCCGAGCTTCTCGAGGTCGGCGAACCCGAGTGCGAGATAGCCGTCGGTGGTGGCGAAGACGCCGTACGGCGCACGGATGTAGACGTGCGCATTGGGCTCGGTGCCGCGGCGCTGAGGCACGCCGCCGACCGTGTAGACGCTGAGCTCCTGCATCTGCAGGGTGGTGAGCGCATCGAGCATGTTCACCGTCACGAGCTGGCCTTCGCCGGTGCGCTCACGGTGCAGCAGCGCCGCGAGCACGCCCTCGAAAGCGGTCGACGCTGTCACGGCGTCCGCGAGGTACTGACCGGCCGGCGTCGGCGGTTCGCCCTCGCGACCGGCCGACAGCATCGCACCGCTCATCGCCTGCAGGATGAGGTCCTGACCAGGGCGGTCCTTGTAGGGTCCGTCCTCGCCGTAGCCGGACATCGAGACGTAGACCAGCGACGGGTTCAGCGCCGACAGCGTCTCGTAGTCGAGACCGAGGCGCGCGGCGACACCGGGCCGGTAGTTCTGCAGGAAGACATCCGCCCCGGCGATCAGCTCGCGCACGACCTCGCGCCCGGCATCCGACTTCAGGTCGACCGCCAGCGAGCGCTTGTTGCGGTTCAGGGAGAGGAACGAGACGTTGATCTCGTTGCCGGCGGCGGCCGCGCCGCCTGCCGAGGCGAATCGCTGCCATTCGCCGGCCGTCGGCTCGACCTTGATGACGTCGGCGCCCAGGTCACCGAGGCGCTGCGCGGCGAAGGGTCCTGCCATCGCGATCGAGCAGTCGATGACGCGGTAGCCCTCGAGGATGCCCCGGGTGGATGAGTCGGACATGATCTGCCTTTCAGACGGAGGTGTCGGCGCCGCCCGCTGCGGATGAGCGCAGCAGCGCATCGATGAGTTCGACGGAGCGCGCGGCGACCGTCACATCGGAGTTGTTCTCAACGCTCGCGCCGGTGATGAGGTCGATGAAGCGAGCCGGAGGCACCAGGCACTCGTAGTCGCCCTCATCGGCGGCGATGCGCACTTCTTCGCGTCGACCGTCGTAGCGGCTCAGCGACACGCGCTCCCGCTCGACGTCGATCATCAGCACGCCCTCGGTGCCGAACAGGCGGATATCCACCTGATACTTGTCGCCGTCTGCGAGGGTCGCTGCGCCCGACAGTGCTCCGAGCGCCCCGTTCTCGAAGCGGATGACACCTGCGTCGAAGAGGTCGACGGGCGCTCCGGCGGTGATGACGCGGCCGGCCACCGAGGTGGCGCGCAGTCCGGTCAGCCAGAACAGCAGGGCCGAGGAATGGGTGATCTGCCCGTGCGCATAGCCGCCGCCGTGCTCGGGGCTCGACCACGTCGTGGGATCGGGGGCCGTGTCGGAGTTCCACCGCTCGAGCATGTGCGTCGGGTCGGTGCCGAAGAGGCCGCGCGTGGGAGAGGCCATGTGGCACAGGGCGTACTGGATGTCGCCGATGTCGCCGGCTTCCAGCATCCGCTTCGCAGTGACGGTGAACGGCTTGTAGTTCCAGCCGTACGGCACGAGGAACACGGTTCCGGCCTGCTCCGCCCTCGCAGCGAGGTCCCACGCCTCGTCGGCATGCAGCGTCATGGGCTTCTCGCACAGCACGTGCAGCCCGCGCTCGAGCGCCTGAGCTGCCAGCGGGTGGTGCAGGTCGTGCGGCGTGGAGATCACGACGGCGTCGATGTCGGCATCCAGCAGCTCGGTGGCGTCCTCTGTCGCGAATCCGAAGCCGAACTTCTCGCGCACCGCTTCGAGCCCAGGCCCCTTGCCGCAGACGCCGACGAGTTCGACGTCGTCGCGCGCGGCGAACAGCGGGAAGTGGTTACTGGTGGCCCACCAGCCCGCGCCGATGGCGCCGAGCCGGACGGGACGGTCGGTGATCGTGCTCATGCGGTCCATCTCCAGGTGCGGATTCCGTCGCGATCGCCCTCGGCCACGCGCCCCTGCGCGGCAAGTCGCTCGAGGTTGCCGGTCATCGGGAAGATGAGGTACTCGGCGGCGGCCTCCGGCCATGGCCCGAGATCCTTCGCGGCACGGTGGATGAGCTCCAGCGAGGTGAGCTCTTCCCCGTCGGCGGTGAGCACCGCGGCGATGACCTGGTCGATGCGCTCTGTGTAGGCGAGTGAGACATCGAGGAAGTCGTTCACGCCGTCGCGCTCGTAAACGGGGTAGTGAGCCGTGAGCAGCAGGTCGGCGTCATGCGCGCGCAGACGTCGGATGCTGTCCACATAGGCCGCGGTGTCGCGGTAGGTCGGCGGGAAGGCCGCTCGGCCGTCGGCCGTCGGAACGGTCTCCCCGAGAACGGCATCAGAGATGAGCAGAGTGCGATTGCCGGAGTCCCACAGCGCGAGATGCCCGGGGGAATGGCCTGGCACCGACAGCACTTCGATGGTGCGGTCTCCGAGATCGAAGATCTCACCCCCGTCGAGGGCCCTGTCGACGCCGACGAGCCCGGTCGACGCCCGCACCTCGGCGGTGGTCTCGGCAGGATCATCGAAGTGATCGCGGGCGGCGAATTCGCCGTAGCGACCCGAGATCAGCAGCTCGACGTCCTCGGTCATCGGCACATCGGCACGCCCGGCGAGGAACTCCGCCTGCGGCGCCACGGATTTGAGCGCCGCGTTGCCGCCGGTGTGGTCGAAGTCGCAGTGCGAGCTGATGACCCACCGCAGCCGTGCCGGATCGAACCCGATCTCGTCGAGGTAGGGCAGCAGCGTGCCGGTGACCGAGTCGGTGACGCCGGTGTCGAACAGCAGCGCGCCCTCAGGACCTGTGAGCAGGTACATGGCGATGAAGCGCTCGCCCAGCGGGGCCTGGATGCGGTGGATGCCGCGTCGGATCTCGGTCATCATTCCGCCCACGTGCCGTTGTCGACGAGCCGAAGACCGGCGCGCGGCGAGCGCACGTGCGGCCCTGCGGGCTGCTGCCAGTCATCTGCCTCGCAGGCCGTCCTGATGGCTGCCTCGTCGACCTCGATGCCCGCGCCCGGTCGGTCGCCGAGCACGATGCCGCCGTCGGCGAACTCCTGGTCGAGCGAGAGGCCGAAGGGCGCCCCGAAGTCCTGCACCTCCGCCGAGAGGTGGTTGGGCACGGCCGCGGCCGCCGCTGTCACGGTGTGATTGGCCGTGAGTCCGACGGGGCTGACGGGCAGGTCGCGGCCGTGTGCGGTGACCGCCACGCGCAGGAAGTGCGTGATGCCCCAGACCGCTCCGGCCTGCACGATGTCGGCACCGCCGGCGTCGAGCAGAGGGCGGAACTGCTCGAGGCCCGTCAGGTTCTCGCCGGTGGCGACGGATGCCCGGATCGCCGCGCTCAGTCGTGCATGCCCGACGGCATCCCATCGGCGCAGCGGCTCTTCGATCCAGGTGAGGTCGATGTGCTGCTCGAGCGCCGAGATGTAACGCACCGCCTGCTTGAGGTTCCACGACTCGTTGACATCGAGCATGAGCGCGGGCGCCGCCGTGTTGGCCGAGAGCAGGTCGCCGACGATGCCGAAGCGGCGCAGGTCGGCATCGAGGTTCCGGCCGCCCTTGAGCTTGGCCGAGGTGAAGCCGCGATCGGCGTAGGCGGCGTAGAGCTCGGCGAGCTGATCATCAGTCAGCGCGGCATCCAGCCCCGAGGCGTAGCCGGGGACGAAGCGGTCCCCTGCCCCGAGAAGACGCCAGAGCGGCTCTCCTGCGATCTTGGCCTTGAGATCCCAGAGCGCGGTGTCGAATGCCCCAACGCCGCCGAAGGTCGCGCCGCCGTGCGACGACTTGAACACGCGAGCGATCATGGCGTCGTACAGCGTGGATACGGCCCGCGGGTCCTGGCCCTCGAGCGCAGGGAAGAGTCGGTCGAGGTCCGCATGCGAACCCATGCCGACGCCTTCGACGCCCTCATCGGTCTCGAGGATGACCAGGGGGACGTTCGTGACGCCCGAGGCGATGTAGCCGTTGACATCGCCGACCGGCCGACGCCAGTCGTGCACGGTGTGCAGGGTGCGGTACCCGGTGATCTTCATGTCGCCCTTGAGTGTGTGAGATCGGAGAATCTGGAAACAGCATACATCACATGTATGCGCTTTGCTCCTTGGTGGTCAGGCCGCGCCGACGGGGCCGCGGTACGACAGCGGACCGATCGTGGTGACGTCCATCTGCTGCTCATCGCCGATCAGGTACAGACCGTCGTCGGCCGCGAAGAAGATCGGGACGTCCGGCATGGCGAACTCCTCCGGCAGCGCCGGCTTGTCGGTCCATGCGAAGAACTCGCGAGTGAAGGTGTCGCGATCCTTGCGACCGCGGATGCTGAGATCACCGGCTGTCCACGGACTCATGATCGCCCAGTGCACATCATCTTCGATCCAGTAGGCACGATCCGACAGCAGCACGGAGCGGCGGTCGTGTGCGCCGAAGACGCGATCCCAGAAGTCATCTGGCAGCTCGGTGCCGTGCACGAGCGCCATCAGGTCGTGCGCGTGCCACGCGGTGCTGGGGGCGACGTCGGCTTCGTTGTGCCAGCCGGTGGCCGAGGCGAAGTAGCCGGCCGGCGTCTGGTATTCGGCGTAGGTGCGCAGGCACCGCGCCCGGAAGTCCGCCAGCTCGTCGTCCGGCCCGTCAGCGAGCACCTCATCGATCCCGCGCAGGGTCAGGCCCATCCCGGCGATGAGCATCGGCGTCGTCGAGATGCGCTGCGTGTCGCCGTCGACGTACCAGTAGCGGTGGTAGCGGGTCAGCCCGCGTTCGTCGGTCCACGCCGAGCGAGCGACGTGGCGGCAGATCGCGCGTGCCTCCTCGGCGAAGTCGGGGCGATCGTATCTGCGCGATGCGAGCATCAGCGGCACGACCATCAGACCGTAGTACTCGGCCGGCTCGAGGATGCCGCCGGTCTCGCGATCCGCACCGACGCGGAAGGTTCCAGCGCTGTCGGCGTCGGGAATGCCCCGCACCGAGCACAGCCGGATGAGATCATCCAGGTCGTCGGCGATCTCCGAGTCATAGCGATCGTCGCCGGAGAGCTCGGTGTAACGCAGCTTCACCCAGACGCGCGCGTACTCCTGGTTGCACGTGCCCTCCGCCGTGGGGCGGCCGCCGCCGTAGACGGTGCAGGCGTCGAGGTTCGCGCGGACAGCATCCAGGATCTGCGCGCGCTCCGCCTCGGCGAGGTGACCGCCGGCGGCGGCGAGCCCCTCGAGCAAGCCGATGCTCCCGGCCATGTTGTGGATCAGCCCCGACGTCGCCGACTCCCCCACCTGGAATCCGATGTGCGCATACTGCCCGTCGTCCTGCACGGTGAGCGCCTGGAAGAGCATCATGCGACGCCACAGCTCGAGACCCCGCTCGTCGAACCGGCGGCCGAGCGCCTCGCCGAAGGCGGCGGTAGCAGGCGCCGAGAACGCCTGGTGACCGCTGGTGAAGTCGAGGAACGTGAAGGGGTTGGTGCCCCAGACGCTGTGGTTGTGGAAACCGCGGATCTGCCCGCGATCGCCGACCCAGCTGCGCATCCAGCGCGCGAGCGATGCCACGTCTGGTGCATCCTTCAGCACGTCTTGTTCTCTCACTTCAGCACCTTTCATCGGGGCGGCACGGATCGTTCTGTCAGAAGTCATCGCAGGCTCTCGGCATGTGCGAACGGCTCACCTGCGACGAATCGTCGCACCTCAGCCAGGCAGGCGGCACCGATCCGGTGCATTTCGGTGCCTATGGACCCGGCCACGTGCGGCGTGAGCACCACGTTGGGGAGGTCCCACAGCGGGTCGTCGGCCGGGAGGGGCTCTGGATCGGTCACGTCGAGCACAGCGCGGATGCGACCCGAGCGCAGCTCTCGCGAGAGCGCCGCTGGGTCGACCACGCCGCCGCGCGCGGTGTTGATCAGAGTGGCTCCGTCTCGCAGCATGGCCAGCAGCGCCGCATCGATCTGCCCTCGTGTCTGCGGGAGCAGCGGCTGGTGCAGCGAGACGACGTCGCTCTGCGCGAACACCTCGTTCAGAGTGCCCTGCCGGATGCCGTGGGCGGCGGCCAGTTCATCGGTCATCTCGGGACTGTGGATCACGACGTCGAATGCGAACGGCTTCAGCAGATCGATCAGGGCACGCGCGACCTGCGAGAACCCGACGAGGCCGACGGTGCGTCCGACGTTGCCGAGCGAGGGGTCGTCCTGAGAGCGCTCCGGCACGGACTTCGCGGCGGCGAAGCGACGCGCAGCGCCGAATGTGTCCTTGCCGGAGAGCAGGATCATCGCCAGCGCGTACTCCGCGACCGGCACAGCATTGGCGGCCCTCGCGTTGGCGGCGGCGAGGTCGCGTGCGACCCAGCCATCGACGTCGCGCAGACAGGTCGCGGCGACGCCACCGGCGTAGACGATCCCGCGCAGCCTCGGAGCGTCATCTGGAGCGACGAGCGGCGCACCCCATCCTGCGATCAGCAGTTCGGCATCGGCGAGTGCGACACGGCTGCGATCGTCGAGCTCGGTGATGACCGTCGCAACGTCAAGGCGCACGAGATCATCGAGCTCGGCGAGCATGTCGGCGGTGAAGATCTGCCGGGGCAAGCTCACCGGGTTCATGGCGAACACGGCCTTGATCATCATGTTCTCCTTCTGCTCGGCGCTGAACGTGGCGGGACCCTCGGTCGAAGCGACGGGATAGCGCTTTCCATCCTAAGCGATCATATGTATGATGAGTTACCAATCAAGGTATCCCGATTTACCCGCGGGGTGCCACCTGCACTCAAGGAGACGAAGATGTCCGCAAACATGCGACGTCGCATTGGATGGATCACGATCGCGACTGCGTCCGCCCTGGCGCTCACCGCCTGCGCACCCACCGCAAGCGACGAGCAGCCGAGCACTGACGGCGAGGTGGGCGGCGAGATTCGCATGCTCGTCAACATCACCGACAACCTCACCCAGGACAAGTGGGAGGCCCTGGTCGCCCCGTTCGAGGAGGAGACCGGCGTGAAGGTCAAGATCGAGGGCCCCACCGGCCAGTCGGTCGCCGAGTCGTTCCCCACCCTGCTGGCGGCGGGCACCGCCCCCGACGTGATCCAGTCGGTCTTCCCGACGACGGACACCGCTCCCGAGATCCTCGACCTGACCGACTTCGACTGGGCGGCCGAGACGCCGATGGCCGACACGTACGCCACGGACGGCAAGATCAACGTCGTCGGCGTCGGCATGCAGGCGCAGTCGGTGCTCTACTACAACAAGGACCTCTTCGCCGCAGCGGGCATCACTGAGACGCCGAAGACCTGGGATGAGTTCGACGCGGCGCTCGAGGCACTGGCCGCCTCAGGTGTCAAGACGCCCATCGCCTTCGCGGGCGACTGGGCCACCGGCGTGCAGACGCAGCAGATCTGGCACCCGCAGCAGAATGTCACCACTCCGCACTGGCAGAGTGCCGTCGCCGACGGTGACAGCAGCCTCTCCGAGCAGTTCGAGCCGCTGTTCGAGCACCTTTCCGATTGGATCGATGCCGGCTACACCACGGCAGACGACGTCGCCACCGACTCAGGAACGCACGAGGCGAACTTCATCGCCGGCAACGTGGGCATCTACCCGATGGGCTCGTGGTTCAGCACCACGCTGGCCGGCACTCCGCCGGAGTTCGAGGTGGGCGTGTTCTCGCCGCCTGTCGACGACGCCACTGCCTACCCCGGGCCGATGGGCGCCACGATGGCCTCTCCGTACATGATCTGGAAGGGTTCGAAGAACCTCTCCTCGGCTGCCGCGCTGGTCGAGTACCTGGTCACGGACGAGGATGCCATCGCCACCGCCGCGACCATGGATGACTTCAGCCGTCCCGGCCTCGACGTCTCGACCAACGAGTACGCCGGTCTCGTGCAGCAGCTGATCGACGACGCGCCGTCGCTCGCCGTCCCCGGCAACCAGACCGTCGGCGACGACGCGCTGCCCGTGGCGGGCTTCAACCCGAAGTTCACCGAGCTGGCGCAGACCCTCTGGCAGGGCACGTCGGCTGCAGACGTCGCAGCGAACCTCGACGCATGGTTCGAGGCCGAGAGGACTGAGTGAGCGTGACCAACGACACGGTCACCGGCATCGCCCGCACCGCGGGTCGGCGAGGATTCTCGCCGGCCCGCGGTCGGGTGCCCGCCCGCAGACGCCCCATCTCGGCGCGCCTGCTCGACGGCGCGCTGACGCTGCCCGCACTGGCGATCTACATCGTGCTGATGGTCGTGCCGGTCGGATACGCGGTCTACTACTCGTTCACCACGTATAACGGCATCCCCTCCCAGAGCCCGACGTGGGTCGGCCTGGACAACTACCGCAGGATCTTCGAGGACCCTGCCAACGAGATGCACTCCTCGGTCATGGTCACCGCGACGATCGCCATCGTCGGCTCGCTCCTGGTGAACGCGATCGCACTCGGCCTCGCACTTCTGCTGCAGCGCAAGAGCCGCTTCAACAGCTTCGGCCGCGCGGTGATGTTCTACCCGCACGTGCTCTCGGCGCTCATCGTGGGCTTCCTCTGGCAGGCGCTGCTCGGCCCGCAGGGTGCTATCAATGCGCTCATGGAGACGATGATGGGCTCGCGCCTGCCGTTCCTCTCCGATCCGACGTGGGCGCTGTGGACGCTCATCGGCGTGATCGTGTGGGCGCAGTTCGGCGTCCAGCTGGTGTTGTACATCGCCGGCCTGCAGGCGGTCTCGGTCGACCTGCTGGAGGCCGCCCGGATCGACGGCGCCAGCCGATTCCAGGTGTTCCGGCACGTGACGTGGCCGGCCCTCGCGTCGACGGTGACCGTGACGATCATCACCTCGGTGCTCTCGCTGCTCAAGGCGTATGACGTCGTGCTCGGCCTGACCAACGGTGGCCCTGGCGGCGCCACGCAGACCTGGGCGTACGAGATCCTCGCCGTGTCCTTCCCGAACAACAAGGTCGGCCTCGCGTCTGCACAGGCAGTGCTGCTGATCATCGCGGCCGGCATCCTCTCCTTCTCCATCATCGCCATGCGTCGCAAGGCCGAATCCGGATCGGAGGCCGTCGGATGAAGCGCTCGCGCCGCATGTCCACCGCCCTGCGCATCACGTTCCTCGGGCTGCTGTCCGCCGCGATGCTCGTGCCGATGTACATCCTCGTCATCAACGCCTTCAAGCCGCAGCAGGACATCCTGCTGTCGCCCCTGACGATCAACCCCGAGACCGCCACGACCGAGTTTCTCGCCGCGGCGTGGAACAGCACGCAGTTCCCGGTCGTGGAGGGTTACATCTTCACGATCTTCCTCGTGATCGCGTGCAACCTCGTCTCGATCGGCGTGTCCATCCCCGCCGCCTACGTGATCGCGCGCACTCCGGGCTTCGTGTTCGCAGCCATGCTGATGTTCTTCGTCGCCGGAATGTTCATCCCCTCGCAGATCATCCTCGTGCCGACCATCTTCGTGCTCAAGGCCCTGGGCCTGATGGGCACGGTGCCAGGCCTGGTGCTGTTCATGTCGGCCACGATGATCCCGTTCACGCTGTTCATCTTCAGCGGATACATCCGCATGCTGCCTCGGTCGCTCGATGAGGCAGCGGCGATCGACGGGGCAGGCAGGCTTCGCATCATCTGGACCATCGTGTTCCCGCTGATGAAGCCGATCGTCGCCACCGCGTTCATCCTCAACGCCCTGAGCGCCTGGAACGACTTCGTCAGTCCGCAGCTCATCCTCGGGCCAGGGTCCACCGCGAAGACGATCACCACCGGCGTGTACGCCGCGGTCTCGTCGTACAGCACGAACTACGAGATCGTCTTCCCCACGCTGCTGCTCGCCGTGGCGCCGATCCTGGTGATCTTCATCGCGATGCAGCGCTTCATCATGGGCGGACTCGCCAGTGGCGCCGTCAAGGGCTAGGCGCCGCGTCACCGTCCACAACCGGACCCGAACAATAGAGTGTGAATCATGAGTGCCCCATTCCAGACCACTGAGGGACGCACCCGTGCGCCGATCGAGCGCATCGGCGCGACGGTCCTGAACGACCTCGTGCAGTCGATCGTCGCCGGCGAGCTGTCCTCGGGCGACGTGATGCCGCCGGAGAGCGTGCTCAGCACGCAGTTCGGCGTGAGCCGGACGGTCATCCGTGAATCGATGAAGCGGCTCCAGGAGAAGGGCATGGTCACCGTCGCGCAGGGACGCGGCACGCACGTGAACCCTTCGACGAGCTGGAACGTGCTCGACCCGCTGGTGCTCTCGACGATGATCGGCAACGACTCCACCCTCGGGGTGCTGGATGACCTCAGCATCGTCCGTGGAGCGCTCGAGGCCGAGATGGCCGCATCAGCAGCATCCGCCGCAGGTCCCGACGATCACGCGCGCCTGCGCGATTCGCTCGCGGCGATGTCGGAGCGGATCGACGACTCCGCGGGATTCCGTGAGGCCGACGTCCGGTTCCACATCGCCGTGATGGAGCTGTCGGACAACACCCTCGCCGAGAACATCGCGCGCGTGCTGATCGCGCACGCTGTGGGGAGCAACCGGTACACCGGCGTCGACCCGGAGCACGCATTCGAGATCACCCTCGGCGAGCACGAGCGGATCATCGAGGCGATCGAGACCGGCGATGTGGAGGCCGCTCGATCGGCGATGAGCGCGCACATCCTCGGCTCGTGGGAGCGCAGGCGCCTGCCATCCGAGCGGCGCAAGTAGAGCTGAACGCAGAGAGGGACCCGAGCGATCGGGTCCCTCTTCTGTTGTGCGCCGGCCGTTTCACGCGTTCGGAACATCGGTCATGTGATGTTTGTTGACGTAGGTTGTCAGACGTAGTACATTTCAAGCATTGCCCTGCACCCGGGACCCGAATATCTCTGAGAGGGATCGCAATGAAGCGAAAGATCGCTGCCGTCGCCATCGTCGGCACCGTCGCACTGACCTTGACCGCCTGCGGCGGAGCCGCACCCGCCGGCACCTCCGGCGGCGATACGAAGAGCGACAAGCTCGTCGTGTGGAACTGGGGCGAGGCGGATGCTGCCGCAACGGCCTACTACGACGACATCACCGCCGCATTCAAGAAGGTGCGGCCGGATGTCGAAGTCGAGATCGTGCACCAGCCGTTCGACCAGTACTACACCCTGCTCGGCAGCGCAGTGGAGGCCGGCACCGGCCCCGATGTCGCGCTGTTCAACGGCGGCACGCAGCTGAAGAGCCGCACCGACATGCTGGTGCCCATCACGAGCGAGATGGCCGACCTCGAGGACACCCTGGCCGGCTGGCCGGCCTTCCAGGCAGACGGCGAGACCTACTCCGCCCCGATGTTCCTGCAGGGCTTCCCGATCTACTACAACAAGGCCCTGTTCGACTCCGCCGGACTCGATGCTGACACCCCGCCCGCCAGCTGGGACGAGCTGACAGCGGCGTGCAGCGCTGTGCTGGACAAGACCGACGCCTCGTGCTTCGCACTGGGCAACAAGGAGGGCCTCGGCATCGAGTTCTTCCTCTCGGGCTTCGGCTCGGGCATCTTCACCCCTGACGAGTACGACGCCTGGATCGACGGGAAGCACGACTGGACCAGTGCGCACGCCAAGCAGGTGCTGCAGCTCTGGGCGGATTCCGCTGCCGACGGCTGGTACAACGACGGCGCGAACTCCACGGCCATGTTCAACGATTCATTCGACCTCTTCTCGGCCGGCAAGGCCGCCATGGTCATCGGCCTGATGAGCGACACCGCGCACTGGAAGCAGTTCGACGAGTTCCTCGGGGCGGACCTCGGGTTCATGATGCCCGTTGCCGTGAACGACGGCGCGACCGTGGCACTCCCCGCCGAAGGCGGCATCGGCTACGGCGTGCTCAACGAGAAGAAGAAGGATCTGGCAGTCGACTGGATCAAGGCGACAGTCGACAAGGATGCGCTCTCGAACTACTCCCTCGCCGGTGGCCAGATCGCTTCGGACACCACGGTCGAGCTCGACACCGACATCGCTGCCGCCAATGACATCGTCGCTGAACTCGGTGGCAGCAAGCCGCTGCTGCACACGGCACTCGACGCCGAGACGCTCGACCTGCTGCACCGCCTCGGCCAGCAGCTGATCGGCGGCGAGGTCACGGTCGACGAGGCCGCCGAGCAGCTGGCAGCGTCGGAGGGCTGATCGCGTTGTCGATCGACACCACCTCGACCCGGAGTCTTGTCCTCAAGGAGGGCAGGGCTCCGGGCCCACGCCGCAGTCTCCCCGACGCCCCGCGCCGTCGCAGGCCCTGGACCCTGGATCGCCTCGCGCCCTATCTGATGGTGCTGCCGGTCATCCTCATCCTCGTCATCTTCCGGCTGTACCCGCTGATCCTCGGCGTGAACTTCTCCTTCACGGGCGACAAGGAGCTCAACGGTCAGTTCGTCGGACTCGACAACTACGTCACGCTCCTCGGCGATGCGCGGTTCCGCGCCTCGGCGGTCAACGTGCTCGTCGTGCTGCTGTTCGTGCCGCTCCAGGTGTTCGTCGCGGGCATCCTGGCCACCTTCGTGTTCCTCAAGGTGCCTGGCCACAGCTTCTTCCGCAGCGTCTACTTCCTGCCCGTGGTGCTCTCCCCGATCATCATCGGCGCGATCTTCAACATCATCCTCGCCGCGAACGGACCGCTCAACGCCGCGCTCGGCGTCATCAACCTGCCTGGCGTCGACTGGCTCGGCCTGCGCGCGACGGCTCTGCCCACGGTTCTCGTGGTGCACATCTGGGCCACCTTCGGCATGGCGTTCACGATCTTCCTCGCCGGCTTCGCCACCTTGGATGCTGAGCTGCTCGACGCCGCGAAGATCGACGGCGCCAACATGCGCCAGCAGGTCGTGCACGTGATCATCCCCAGCCTCAGCCAGACCATCCAGTTCGTCTTCGTCACGACCACGATCGGCATGCTGACCGGCCTGTTCGGCCTGCTGTACACGATGACGGCGGGCGGCCCCGGAGCCGCGAGCTACCTGCCCGAGTTCCTCATCTGGAAGCTCACCGGCGAAGCGCGCCCCGCCCTGGCATCCGCCGCTTCTGTCTTCCTGCTGCTGATCGTTCTCGTGATCGGCCTGATCCAGATCCGCGTGCTCCGCCGCGCGACCAAGGAGTCATGATGCGCAGAGAACGCACAGTGAAATGGATCATCGCCATCCCGATGATGCTGCTGGCCATCGCGACGATCTACCCGATGCTCTTCTCGCTGAACATCGCTCTGAAGACGCGCAAGGACTACGTGCTTGATCGCCTCGGACTGACCCAGACGTTCCATATTCAGAACTTCATCGACGCCTGGACCCAGGCCGACATGGGGCGATACTTCCTGAACACGATCATCGTCACTGTGTGCTCGGTCACACTCCTGCTGGTGCTCGCCTCGATGTGCGGGTACGCGCTCAGCCATCTGACCTTCCGCGGCAGCCGCGTCGCCTTCCTGGTGATCCTCGCGATGATGATGATCCCGTTCCAGGTGATCATGGTCCCGACGATCAAGATGCTCAGCGACATGGGACTGGTCAACACCTTCCCGGGCCTCATCCTGGTGTACGTCGCACAGTTCCTGCCGTTCACGGTCTACTTCATGACCGCGTACTACTCCGGGATCCCGAAGGAGCTCACCGAGGCCGCCCGGGTGGACGGCAACGGGCTGTTCGGGGCGTGGTGGCGCATCATGGTGCCGATCGGCAAGCCGGCACTGGTGTCCATGGGCATCCTCAACGCGCTGTTCGTGTGGAATGACATCCTCATCGCCCTGATGATCATGCAGTCACCGCAGAATCGCACGGTGATGGTTGGCGTGAGCGGTCTTCGCGGCCAGTACCCGGACAACGTGCCCACGTACGTCGCCGGTGTGCTGCTGACGGTGGTGCCGCTGATCATCGTGTACCTCGTCTTCCAGCGGCAGATCACCTCCGGCGTCACCGCCGGCGCGACGAAGGGCTGACGACATGAGCCGCCGATTCGGGATGATCGCGCGCCTCCGACCGGAGAAGCGTCAGGAGTACATCGACCTGCATGCGGCCGCCTGGCCGCAGGTCGAGGCGACGATCACCGCGACGGGCATCCGCAACTTCTCGATCTTCCTCACCGGCGACGTGATCGTCGGATACTTCGAGTACGTCGGCTCGGATTACGCGGCCGATCAGGCGATCATGGCCGCAGATGAGGCCACGCAGCTGTGGTGGGCACGGACGGGGCCGTGCCAGCTGCCTTTCCACGAGGAATCGACGGCTCCCAATTGGGAGATGCTCGAAGAGATCTGGCACCTGGACTGACCTCGAAACTCCGTTCGCACACCACTTGACATTGCGTCGCTCATTTGTTCGAATGATGGGATGCGGTGGCAGGGACAGACTCTCGAAGATGTGGATGCTGACGCGCTGCCCGGTCTAGAGAATCGCACCGGCATCGTGCGGTCGGTGACCACGCCGGAGTTCGCCGGGATGACCTTCCACGAGATCCTGGCGAAGTCGGCGCTGAACTCGGTACCCGGCCCGTCGAAGATGCCGTTCAGCTGGACCATCAATCCGTACCGTGGATGCAGTCATGCGTGCGTTTACTGCCTGGACCCAAGCACGCTGATCTTGTGCGCCGACGGGAGGCAGCGATCTCTGCGTGACCTCGACATCGGTGACGAGATCATCGGCACGAAGAAGCAGGGAGCGTACCGCCGCTACGTCAGGACACGCGTCGAAGCGAAGTGGCATACGTCCAAGCCCGCCTACCGGGTGATGCTCGCAGATGGCACCTCACTCATCGCGAGTGGAGACCATCGCTTCCTGACGGACCGCGGCTGGAAGTACGTGCAAGATGTCGAGGGCGGCCAGCGTCCCCACCTGACCACCAACAACCGGTTGATGGGATTCGGCATCGGCGGGTCGACCCTTGGGGCCTCCGAACGCGACATCGACTATCGCCGCGGATACCTCGCCGGCATGATCCGAGGAGACGAGGCATCGTTTCACGGCGATCACCGAGTCAGGAACCTGACGAGGCGAATCAATTCATTTCGTCTGGCACTCATCGATGAAGAAGCACTCGACCGCACACGGGCTTACCTTGCAGAGGAAGGGATCACGACGCACACTCGCCCCTTCGCGCAGCAGACAGCTACTCGCAGCGCGATGGACGCGATCCACACCGCGTCTGCAATGAATGTCGCGCACATTGAGGCACTGACACTCACGCCGGAACAGCCTTCCCGAGATTGGCGGAGGGGATTCCTCGGTGGAATCTTCGACGCCGAGGGAAGCTGCTCGCGCGGCATCCTCAGGATCAGCAACAAGGACCCAGAGATCCTTGACCTGATCTGCTCAAGCTGCGACGTTCTCGAAATTTCGTATGTTCTGGAAGGTCCGCGTCAAAACGGCGTGTCAGACGTGCGGGTGCGTGGGGGGCTGGCCATGCGCCAGAAGTTTTTCACTGCCGCAGCTCCCGCGATCACCCGCAAGCTCGATCTCGAAGGTACGGCCGTGAAGACGGCATCCGACCTGCGCGTCGAATCGATCGAACCGCTCGTGGGTGAACGCGAGCTCATCGACATCACCACGGGAACCGGCGACTTCATCGCCAATGGCGTGATCAGCCACAACTGCTTCGCCCGCGGAACCCACGAGTATCTGGATCTCGACGGCGGCGCAGACTTCGACTCGCAGATCGTCGTGAAGACCAACATCGTCGAGGTGCTGGGGCGTGAGCTGCGTCGAGGGTCGTGGCAGCACGAGACGGTCGCGCTGGGCACCAACACCGACCCGTACCAGCGGGCGGAGGGGCGCTACAAGCTCATGCCGGGGATCATCCGCGCACTGGCCGACTCCGGCACGCCGTTCTCGATCCTCACCAAGGGCACGCTGGTGCGGCGCGACATCCCGCTGCTCGTCGAGGCGGCGAGACAGGTGCCGATCGACGTGCAGATGTCGATCGCGATGTACGACGACGACCTGCAGCACTCGATCGAGCCGGGCACGCCCTCGACGCAGGCACGGCTCGACACCGTGAGTGCGCTGTCGGATGCCGGGTTCCGCGTCGGCGTCTTCCTCATGCCGGTGCTGCCGCACCTCACCGACTCGGTCGCCGCGATCGACGAGGCGCTGAAGCGGATCAAGGCGACCGGCGCCGACCACGTCATCTACGGCTCTCTTCATCTGCGCCCCGGGGTCAAGCCCTGGTTCTTCCAGTGGCTGCAGCGAGAGCATCCGGAGCTGCTGTCGTCGTATCGGGGACTGTATCCGGGCATCTCAGCCGAAGCCCCGAAGGCGTACGGGCAGTGGCTGGCGAAGCGGATGCGGCCGATGATCCGAATGCACGGCCTGGAGGCGCGCGATTCGGCGAACGCCCGGCCCGCGCGACGGATGGCGCCGCGCCCAGTCACCGCGCCAGCTGCCGCCGCACCGGCCGAGATGCTGTTCTGACGACGCGACTCAGTGTCGCTGCTGCTTCAGCGGCTCGGTCCAGATCACCAGGAAGAACAGCGCCAGCGGGCCGAATATCAGCGTCATCAGGAACCACCAGAACTTGCCACGACCTTGAAGCCCCGCCAGTCCACCGCCGAGCAAGGCGATCGAGAACCATGCCGTACCGGCCATCGAGGCCACCTGCTGCCATTCCATGCCGACAGCCTATTGGCCGTGGGCTGCGCCCCTAGTCCGAACCCCGGCGACGACACGACGAAGCCGTCGGATCCGAGCCCGATTGGACTCGAATCCGACGGCAGCGATTCACTTCAGTACGAACTTGACCTGTGCGGTGTTGCCCGCGACATCGTGCACGGTCAGGGTGTTCTCGCCGCTGACAGCACCCAGCGTGCCTGCCTTGACGGCGTTGACGTCCGACCACACGGCGTCCGTGAGATCCTTCTCGACGCCGTTGATATCGACGCGGTCGATCTTGCCCTGGTCGTGCAACTTGAAGCTGACGACGTCATAGCCGCTGTCGTCACCCTCCGTGAACTCAGCACCATCCTTCACAGTCGCCGTCGGGGCCGTGGTGTCGATGGTGAATTCGTAGACACCGGTCGCCGAGGTGTTGCCGGCCACGTCCCTCGAGTTGTACTTGACGGTGTAGTCCCCGTCGGGGAGATCAAGCGCTGCCTTGTGACTGGCCGAGGTGGCGCCGTCGATCTTCGCCTGCGTGCTCTTGACGAGCGCACCGCCCTTGTAGACATTGGCGACGATGCGATCCAGTCCGCCACGGTCAGCGGCATCCACCCTCAACTCGACGCCGGAGTGAGGTCCGGCCGATGTCGGCGACACCAACACCGACACAGGGCGCTCGCCGTTCTCGGTCCGCGCGCCGGCTTCAGCCATGACGATCTTCGCCTCGCCCGGCCAGTCCTCTCGCTCCACCTCATTGAGGTCGACGTTGTCGGTCCAGTAGGTGCGGTACTCGGGCTCGCGCACGTACCGCTCGCGTCCACCGTCCCACCAGTTGCTGACGAAGTTCAGGTCAAGCGTGTTGAAGATCTCTGGCCCCTCGGTGTCGGCGTTGACGTAGATGTAGCGGCTGCTGCCGAGGATGACGTTCTCACGCGTCTCGATGTAGCGCGACCCCTGGTCGATGAGTATCCCGAACGTCTCGCGACTGTCGTAGATGTAGTTGCGCTCGATCACTGTTCCCTGGCTCGCTGACAGCGTGTAGATGCTGCCGCCATCGTGCATCTCGTTCTTGGTGTCGTAGATCAGGTTGTACGCGACGTGGTTGTCACGGAACGTGGTCGGGGTGTCGTACACCGGCTGGTACTCGTAGAGCCCCGCATCCTTGTAGTACTGATTGCCGCCTGGGTCGTTGATGCCCCAGCCCCAGCCGATGTCGATGCCGTCGTACGGCAGGTCCGTCAGAGTGTTGTGACTGATCTCGGCACGCGTGACGTATGTGGACAGGATTCCGGCGCTGTCGCGATAGCCCTGACCGATCCGCGTGATCAGGTTGTCCTCGATGGTGACGTCGCTGACGATCATGCGTGCGTCAGTCGGGTGGTGCGCGTCCGGCTGGATTCCGCCGACGACGATCCCCGAACCGGCGATCTCCTGGAACGTGTTTCCAGTGATGTCGATGTCCGCAGCTCCATAGCCCACGCCGGTCGCGTGTGCGTTGGGGTCCATGCCGACGCCGAGTCCGACGGAGCCGAGGCTCTCGAACGTGTTGCCAGCGAAGCCGATCCGAGATGCTGCCGAGACCTGCACAGCGGCCGGGATCTGCCACCATTCGTTCCGGGTCTCCTCGAACTCAGGACAGCCGTCCTGGCACTCGGTCAGGTAGTCATCCGGCACGTCGTAGTCCTTCACGATGTGGGCACCACTCTGCTGATCGGCGTATCCCCACTTCGAGCTCGGCCGATTCCACGTGGTGTCGGCGAACGCGAGCCCCTCGAATCGGAGCCCTGTCACGGGCTTCGCGTAGGTTCCACCGACCTCGATCAGAGTCTCCAGGTGCGGCAGGCGCACGTCGAGCTCTGCCATGTCCTGTCCCGGCGCCGTCTTGTAGTAGACCTGACCGTCATCAGAATCGAGGAACCACTCGCCAGCGCTCTCGAAGAACTCGTAGGCATTCGCGAGGTAGAGCGCCCCGCGGTTGTACGGAGACTTGAGGGTGTCGTAGCCGACGTTGTTGTTCTCCCACGCCGGCTGCACCATGTTGATGGTGTCGCCCTCGATCGAGGCGACCGGCGATACCCGGTCTGTGAACGAGCCCATGCTGACGATCTCAAGAGAACCTTGATTCTGCAAGGCGCTGAGGTCGCCGAACCGGTCATCGAGCAAGTTGATGCCCTGGTCAGTCCACTCCAGGTGCGCCCGATCCTTCTTGTCCTGCGCGAGCAGCATCTGGGTGCGTTTCGCGGACTTGCCATCCACGTACAGCTGACGCGACTGCGTACCAGGGGCCACGTCAGCAACCCAGATGTTCGCAGCGGCATCATGCAGCCGCCAGCCGGAGACCTCGTCTCCTCCTGAGAGGACGACCTTCTCACCGGCTGCGGCCGCCCACGTCACCGTGTGGCCGTCACGCCCGCCGTCCTTCGAATCGAACCGCAGTGGCTCATCCAATTCATACGTGCCGCCGGCCAGGATGACACGGACGTCCTGCTTCGCCCCCTTGTTCTTCACGAACTTCTTGGCGGCCGCGATGCTCTTCACCACCTTGTCGCCGCTGGGCGCAGAGGCTTTGCCGTCGGGGGCGACCACAACGGTCAGTTCATCTGCCGAGGCCAGCGCAGGCGAGGCCGCAATGACTCCGGTTGCTGTCAGTGCTATCGCAGCGAAGATCGCTGGATAGCGATGGGGAATCTTCATCGATACAACTCCATTGTCGGAAGTAAACATCATACGACCGACAACGTACAGGTTCATTTGATCGAAGACAAGGGTCCAGCCACGCCGCAACTCCGGAGAGCAACGACAAAGCCGCCGGATTCGAGCCCGATCGGACTCGAATCCGGCGGCTTCTCCGGAGTTGCGGCAGGGCTCAGGCGGTGAGCTCTGCGGCGGTCAGCACGCGACCGGTGATCTCATCGATCACGTCGTCGCCGGGTGCGGCCTGCTCGAACGGCGCGTCGATCTCGGCGCGGTTCAGCAGATCCTCCATGCGGCGCCGACGCTGACGGGTGATCAGCGTGACCACGCGGCCCGAACGACCGGCACGGCCGGTGCGGCCCGAGCGGTGCAGGTACGTCTTGTACTCGTCGGGAGCGTCGGCCTGCACGACCAGGTCGATGTCGTCGACGTGGATGCCGCGGGCGGCGACATCCGTGGCGACGAGCACCTGCACCTTGCCCGCGGTGAGCTTCTGCAGGTTGCGGGTGCGCTTGGCCTGGTTCAGATCACCGTGCAGCGAGACGGCGGCGATACCGGCGTCCTCGAACTGCTCAGCGAGCATCTCGGCATAGGCGCGAGTGCGCGCGAAGACGAGGGTCTGCCCCTCGCGGTCGACCAGCGACGTGAGCACCTCGGCCTTGTCGCGGTGCTCGATGACGAGCACACGGTGCTCGATCGTGCCGGAGTTCTGATCCTCACCGGCGACCTCGTACACAGCAGGATCCACCAGGAACTCGTCCACGAGCGCTGCGACCTCGCGGTCGAGCGTCGCCGAGAACAGCAGCTTCTGGCTGCCATCGGCCGTCTTGCGCAGGATGCGCTGCACCGGCTCGACGAAGCCGAGCTCGGTCATGTGGTCGGCCTCGTCGAGCACGGCGACCCGCACGTCGGAGAGGTCGAGCTTGCGCTGCTCGATGAGGTCCTCGATGCGACCAGGGGTGCCGATGATGATGTCGACGCCCTTCTTCAGCGCACCGACCTGGCGGGCCTGCGGCACACCGCCGTAGATCTGCGTGGTGAACAGGCCGACGCTGCGCGCGATGGGCTGGATCGTGCGGTCGATCTGCAGAGCCAGCTCGCGGGTCGGGGCAAGGATGATGGCGCGCGGCTTGCGGCCGATCTCGCGACGGGTACCCGCCTGTGACTTCAGGATGCGCTCGACGAGCGGCGCGCCGAAGGCGATGGTCTTGCCAGAGCCGGTGCGGCCGCGGCCGAGCACATCGCGCCCTTCGAGCACAGCGGGGATGGACGCCGCCTGAATCGGGAACGGCGTCTCTGCGCCCATGTTGCGCAGCACCTCGACGATGTTCGAGCCGAGCCCGAGGTCGGCGAAGGTCACATCTGCGACCTCGGTCGCCTGCACGGCCTTGGCCTCGAGACGCTCGTGCACGACGTCGTCCTGCTGCTCGTGCTTCTTGACGGTCTCGGTGCGGTTCCAGTCGCTGCGGCTCGGACGGTCCTCGCGGTTCTGGCGCGCCGGACGGTCGCTGCGGTCCGCACGGTCGTAGCGCGGCTTCTCGTCACGCCCCTGACGCGAGAAGTCGCGGTCGTCGCGACGGGGACGGTCATCGCGGCGCTGGTAGCCGGCGCGGTCGTCACGGTTCTGACGGTCGTCACGGCCAGCGCGGTCGTCACGGGTCGGACGGTCGCCGTACGACGGGCGATCATTGCGCTCGAAGCGCGGACGCTCGCTGCGCTGGCGGTCGTCACGGGCCGGACGGTCGCCGTACGACGGACGGTCGGAGCGCGGACGCTCATCACGACGCTCGTAGCCACCACGACCACCGCGGTCGTCGCGGTTCTGACGGTCATCGCGGTCGTACCGCGGGCGCTCAGAAGTGCGGCCGTAGCCACCGCGGTCATCGCGCGCCGGACGGTCGCTGCGGTCGTAACGCGGGCGGTCGTTGCGGTCGGGCTGCGGACGGGCGTTGCCACCGCGGTCATTGCGGTCGAACCGCGGACGCTCGCTGCGGTCGAAGCCGCCACGCGCACCGGCGCGCTCGTCGCGACGCGGGCGGTCGTCGAAGCGGCGCTCGCCGCGCTCTTCGAAGCGACGCCCACCGAAGCCGCGGTCGTCACGGTCATTGCGGTGGTGCGGGGCCTCGCGGCGCCCGGACTCGGCACGGTTGCGGATGCCGCGCGCCTCGTCACGGCCGGCACGCTCGGAGTCGGTCCAGCGACGCTTCGGAGCGGCTCCGCCTGCCTCGGCAGCGCGGTAACCGCGGTGCTTGGGGCTGACGCTGCCCGGGCGACGGTCAGCGCTGCGGCCGTCGCTCGAGTAGGAGCGGCGCTCACCGGCATCCGACCGCTCATCGCGACCCGTGGGTCGACCTGAGGGGCGACCCCCGTCGCGACCGCCGGCATGACGATCGTGGAACGACGTCTTCTTGGCGAAACGCGGCTCGAAGTTGCGGGACGGGCGTCCGCCCTTGGGCTTGCCATTCTTGGGCATGGGTGTTTCCTGACTGTCTCTGACACGAGAACAGCGCCCGCGGGCGGCGCACAGAGATCAGCGCACGGCGGACATACCCGGGCATTCGTCGGCCGGGGCCATTCATGTGATGGTTTATGAACCATCGGCCCCTGGGCTCACACTTTGAAACGTCCCGCGATACGCGGGTGCCCGAAGCCGACGCCCTATGTTATCGGGCTCACCTGGGAGAGTCCCCAGCCGTACGATGACAGGATGACCTCTCCCACCGGCATCCAGATCCACCTGAGCCGCGGCACCGTCGCCGCACAGATCGCACAGGTCGGCGCCTCGCTGCGGCACCTCGCCGTCGACGGAGTGGACATCGTGCCGCCGTACCCGAACGACCAGCCCACGCCGGCATGCTCCGGTGTGGTGCTCGCGCCGTGGCCGAACCGCATCCGCGATGGCATCTGGCAAGACGGCGGCACCACCCGCGCACTCGCGATCACCGAGCCCAACCTGCGCAACGCCAGCCACGGGCTGCTGCGCTTCACCGCCTACGAGGTGGCCGCCCGGACGGAGGAATCCGTCACGCTGGCCGCGGTGGTCGTGCCGCAGACCGGGTACCCCTACCTCGTCGAGACGAGCGTCACGTACGCGCTGTCGGATGCCGGCATCGACGTCACGCACACGCTGACGAACCGCTCACAGACGCCCGCCCCGGTGGCGCTCGGCACGCACCCGTTCATCACGATCGGCGATGTCGATCCGCATGATCTCGTGCTGCGCATCCCGGCAGAGACCTACTTCGAGACCGATGACCGTCTGCTGCCGATCGGCGAGTCCCCGGTGGCGATCGGAACCGACCTGCGTGAAGGTCGCCGCCTCGGCGACATCGAGCTCGACACCGCCTTCGCGAACCTGCGCCGCGATGCTGATGGGCTGGTCCGCACCACCCTCACCGCCCCCGACGGGCGCGTCGTCACCCTGCACCAGGGCGAGGGGTTCGACTACATCCAGTCGTACACGGCATCGGACTACCCAGGGCAGGCACGCGCGGTGGCAGTCGAGCCGATGACCGGCCCCGCCGAGTCGTTCAACTCCGGCCGCGGCCTGCGCCGTCTCGCGCCCGGCGAGACGTGGACGCTGCACTGGGGCATCCACTTCACACACTGATCCGGTGCTGCGCCTGTCGTTCCGCGCGGAGCGCTAGTGGGATGCCAAGGGCGGGATGCCGCGCGAGCGGAGGTCCCGACGGGTGAGTGCGTGCTCCTCTGTCGCGCCCTCGTCGGCGGCTTCGATCGCGTCAGCATCCGAATCCGGGCCCGAGTCTGGGCCCGCATCGACAGCATCCGACCCGTCCTCGCCACCGGCGCGACGTGCTCGGCGACGCTCGCGCGCGCCCTCGACGAGGTTGTACAGCGTCGGCAGCACGATCAGCGTCAGCACGGTCGATGACACCAGGCCGCCGATCACGACGATCGCGAGCGGCTGCGAGATGAATCCGGTGTGACCGGTGATGCCCAGCGCCATCGGCGTCAGCGCGAAGATCGTCGCGAGAGCCGTCATCAGGATCGGTCGCAGACGCTTCTCGCCACCGGCCATGACCGCGTCATGCGCCGAGAGCCCCTTCTCGCGATACTGGTTCACCAGGTCGACGAGCACGATCGCGTTCGTCACCACGATGCCGATCAGCATCAGCACGCCGATGAGCGAGGCGACGCCGAGCGGCACACCCGTGATGATCTGCAGCAGGATCGCGCCGGTCGCCGCGAACGGCACCGACACCAGCAGCAGCAGCGGCTGACGCAGCGACTTGAACGTCGCCACCATCACGACGTACACGATCAGGATCGCCGCGAGCATCGCCAGGCCGAGCTGCGAGAAAGCGTCGGCCTGCTGGGTGGCGACGCCGCCGATCTCGACGCCGGCGCCGGCCGGCAGCTTGACGGCATCCATCGCCGCCGTGACCGACGCGGTCGCCACAGCGAGATCGTCGGATGCCGGTGGCACGGTCACCGTGGCGGTGCGAGTGCCCTTCTGCGTGGTGATCGAGGTCGGACCCTCGCGCTTCTCGATCGTCGCGATGTCCTGCAGCTGCACAGGTCCGAGCGGAGTCTGGATCATCAGCTCCTGCAGCGCGGCGACCGTGGTCGGCGGCTCAGGATCGGCGAGGTACACCGTCAGCGCGGTGTCGTCGATCTCGACCGAGCCGATCTGCTGCGGACGCATGGCATCCGAGACCATCGACCCGACCGCGACCTCGGACAGCCCGTGCTGCGCGGCCTTGTCGCGGTCGACGACCACGGCGATGTACGGCAGCGATGCGGCGAGGTTGTCGCTGACCTGGCCGATGCCGTCGCGCCCGTCGAGCTCCTTGACCATGGCGTCCGT
The DNA here is from genome assembly GCF_022637555.1 of Microbacterium sp. H1-D42. Classification (NCBI taxonomy): domain Bacteria; kingdom Bacillati; phylum Actinomycetota; class Actinomycetes; order Micrococcales; family Microbacteriaceae; genus Microbacterium; species Microbacterium sp. H1-D42. The sequence goes on from NZ_CP093342.1 coordinate 3,275,326, forward strand.
CGCGGTCTGCAGGTCGGCGCCGTTCGCGGCGGTGACTGTGATCGCGATGTCAGTCGATCCGAAGCCCGTGGCGCCGGCCACCGAGATGTCGCCCACGTCCTCGAGACCGTCGACGGCGTCCTGCACGTCAGCGCGGAGCTGCTCCTGGTCCACGTCGGGATCGGTCTGGATCGAGTAGGTGATGCCCGCTCCACCCGAGAATGCATCGCGCAGAGCCGATCCGCTGGAGCCGATCGACACCTGCACGTGCTCGATGCCGTCGACGCCGCTGAGGGCATCCTCCACCTTCGCGGCGGAGTCGGACTCGGCCTGCAGGCTGGCGGTCGGGCCGAGGTCCTGCGTGACGGTCATGGTGTTCTGTCCCGAGTCGCTGAGGAAGTTCACCTTCATCAGCGGCGCGAGCGCCAGGGTGCCTGCCAGCACGACGACGGCGAGCGCGACAGTGGTCAGCGAGTGCTTGAGCGTCCAGCTCAGGATCGGGCGGTACGCCCGCTGCAACCGCGTCGGCGGTGCTTCCGGCGCCTCGGGGTCGACCCGGTTGCCGTTCTCGTCGAGCAGCGGCTTGCCCGGCCTGAGGAACCAGTACGCCAGCACCGGAACGATGGTCAGCGCGACCAGCAGTGACGCCGCCATCGCGATCGTGACGGTCATCGCGAAGGGCCGGAACAGCTCGCCGACCATGTCGCCGACGAACACGATGGGAAGGAACACCGCGACCGTCGTGATCGTCGACGCGGTGATGGCGGATGCCACTTCGCGCACGGCCAGACGGATCGCATCCCCCTTGTCGGCGCCCTCGACGTAATGTCGCTTGATGTTCTCGATGACGACGATCGAGTCGTCGACGACGCGTCCGATGGCGATGGTGAGAGCACCGAGCGTCAGCACGTTCAGCGAGTAGCCGAACGCCTGCAGTCCGATGAAGGTGATGAGCACCGAGGTCGGGATCGAGATCGCGGTGACCAAGGTCGAGCGGATCGACATCAGGAACACCAGGATCACGATCACGGCGAACAGAAGGCCGAGCAGGCCCTCCTCCGCCATCGTGTCGATGGACTGCTGGATGAACGGCGCCTGGTCGAAGACCACCGTGAAGGTGGCATCAGGGAAGGATTCCCGCATGTCGTCGAGCGCCGACAGCACGCCGGTGGAGACCTCGACGGTGTTGGCGGCCGGCAGCTTCGTCACGGCGATCGAGAGGGCGTCCTTGCCGTCCACGCGCGAGATCGAGGTGATCGGGTCGGCCTCCTGCTTCACCGATGCGACGTCGCCGACCGTGACCGGATCTGCCCCTGGGGTGCCGGCGCCGACCAGCGGCAGCTGCGCGATCTCGTCGGCGGATTCGAGCTTGGCGCCGGTCTGCACGGTGAACGTGTCATCGCCCTCGGTGAGCGATCCGCCTGGGAACAGCACGCCGTTCTGCTGCAGCGCCTGGGTGATCATCTGCGGCGTCGCCTGGTGCTGAGCGAGCTTCGCGTCGTCGGGCGTGACGGTGACGCGCTGACCGGTGCCGCCGACGATCTCGGCGGCGTTGACGCCCTTGACGTCCTCGAGCTTGGGGATGACCACGTTCTCGAGATCGGTCTGCGCGGTCTCGAGGTCGTCGAATCCGGTGACCGCGATCTGGATCACCGGGAAGTCGTCGATCGACACCGACAGCACCTGCGGGCTGACGTCGTCCGGCAGCTGCTGGGCGATGCGGTTGATCGCCTGCTGCATCTTCTGCTCGGCCGTGGCGAGGTTGGTGCCGTAGGTGAACATCGCCTGCACGATCGACGCGTTGGTCGTGCTCGTCGCGGTCGTCGACTCCAGCCCGGGCACACCCTGCACGGCCTGCTCGATCGGCGTCGAGACGTCGTTCTCGACCACCTCGGGCGAAGCGCCGGGGTAACTGGTCATGACCACGAGCGCCGGCAGCTCGAGCGAGGGGATGAGCTCCTGCTTGAGGTTGGTGAGGGCGAGCCCGCCGAAGACGGCGGCCACGATCGTGATGAGCGCGATGAGTGCGCGGTTGCGCAGGCTCAGGACGGAGAGGTTCGACATATGCGGTTCTCTTGATCAGGGGGTGGGCGCGCCGAGAAGAGCGGCGAGGGCGGTTTCGAGGAAGGATTCGGAGAGCGGCTCGTCATTGATGCGGGAGTGCCAGAGCACCCCGTCGATGAAGATCGCTGCGGCAGCTGCGCGCTGCTGACCGTAGTCGGCGACGAGGAAGCCGGCCATCTGCTGCGACCAGCGACGGGCGAGTTCACGCAGCTGCGGGTCGTTCACCGCGGCTGTGACGACGGCGCGATCGGCCTCGATCGCGTGCGCGTCGGCGAGTCCCTGCGCGAGCAGTTCGGCGAGGACGGCCGGTGTCGCGCCGCGCTCGTCGAGAGCTGCGCGGATGCTGTCGACGCGCAGATCGACCTCTGCGACCAGAAAGTGCAGCGCCTCGGCGCGCAGGTCGTCGAGGGTCGCGAAGTACTGTGTGGTGGCGCCGAGAGGCACGCCGGCGCGGGCGGCGATGAGGCGGTGTGTGAGTGCGCCGACGCCGATCTCGACGATCAGCTCAGCGGCGGCCTCGACGATCGCGCGTCGTCGGCTCTCCGGATCGCGCTTGCGGCGCGGCACAGCGTCGGTCATCCCCACTCCCCTTCTGTACATTTGTACATTTCGGGGCTTGGAGGCGGCTGAGAACCGTCAGCGAGCCGGCACCGAACGCGAAGTGTCAGGCCGACAGCGTCACAGGGCCGCACCGAGCACCAGCCCGACCGTCGCCGCGAGAAGGCCGGCGACCAGCATCCCCACCGCATTGACGATGGATGCCGGACGCTCGCCGTCCCGCCACAGCGCGACCGTGTCGACCATCGCCGTCGAGAACGTGGTGTACCCGCCCAGGAAGCCGGCGCCGACGACGAACGCCGCACCGGGCAGCGCCCCGACGACGAGACCCAGCGCAAGGGAGCCGGTGATGTTGATGAGCATCACTCCCCAGGGGAAGCGCGTTCCGGTGAGCCGCGCGACGCCAAGGTCGACGAGGTAGCGCACACCGGCGCCGAGTCCGCCGCACGCGGCGGCGAGGAGGAAGACCAGCGGACTCATGCGGCTGCCCTTGCCCGGCCGCCGCGGCGCCGTCCGAACCACAGGCCGAGGGCCGCCGCAGCGAGCCCGAGCACGATGCTCCCGACGACGTAGCCGGCGGCGATCAGCGGGGCATCCGACCACAGCCCCACGGCATCGACGGTGAACGCGCTGTAGGTCGTGAAGCCGCCGAGGATGCCGGTGCCGACGAAGATGCGCAGGTCTGCTGCGGGCAGGCGCGCGACCAGCATCCCCAGCAGCAGCGAGCCGACCACGTTGGCCACCAGCACGCCGAGTGCGGCGTCGGGGATGAGCATCCCGAGGCCGAGCCGCGCAGCAGTGCCGATCATGCCACCCGCCGCGGCGAGCGCGACCCGGCGCAGCACGGTGCGCGGCGGCGTGGGCGTGGTCACCTGGATCACTCTATCGGGGGCGTTACGTAGACTCGGGAGACCGCTGAGGGCTCTGCTCCATATGAGTCCGCGGTGCCAGGAGGAAGACGCCCGAGTGCTGACGAGAAGGATCTTCGGATGGTCGCGTCTGCTCGCTGCGGTCGTGTGCATCGTCGCGCTCGTGCATCGGATGCTGTGGGGCATGGGCGGTCAGACGATCGCCGGCGACAACTTCTTCGCCTACCTGACCATTCAGTCCAACGCTGCCTTCGCGGCACTCGCGATCGTCGCCGGCATCGTCGCGCTGCGCACTGACGAGGATCCGCGATGGCTGACCACCGCGCGAGCACTGGTACTGAGCTGGACGATCACCGCGGGTCTGGCGTTCGCGTTGATCGTCTGGCAGGCGGGCGTGCGGGGCATCCCGATCACGGTGCCGTGGTCTGATGTGGTGCTGCATTTCGTGCTCCCCGCCTGGTCGATCGTCGCCTGGGTGCTCGGCCCTGGGCGACGTGGGGCGTCGTGGTGGGTGGTGCCGGCGGTGCTGCTGTATCCGATCGCGTGGGGGATCTTCACGATCTGGCGCGGAGCGGTGATCGGCTGGTACCCCTATTACTTCCTCGACTCGCGGCAGGTGTCAGGGCTGCCGGAGATGATCGTCAGCTGCGCTGTCGCGCTGTCGATCTTCGCGCTCGTCGCGGCAGCACTGGTGCTGCTCAGCCGCGCCCACCCGACAGCGGGGGTCGCGCGGGTCAGCCCTGGTCCGGCTCGAGCGGCGGTGCGAAGAACGTCAGTGACGCCAGTGCGGCGACCTTCGCATCCCGTGAGCTGAGTGCGGCGAACTGCGCAGCGGCGCCGCCGCCGACCAGACCGACGAGCACAGGCTCGCCGGTGACGGGCTGCAGGTTGAGCCATGTGCGGATGAGACCGTCACCTCCGACGACGTGCCAGATGGTCTCGCCTGCCTCCCAGAACGGCTCGTCGAAGCGCATCCACACGGTCTCGAGGTACCCGGGGGCGAGGTCGGCGATGGCGCCGCGATGCTCGAACGGCAGGGCAGGTGCGAACTCGATGCCCTGCTGCTGCAGCACGCCGAGCGGGGCGGTGACGATGACGCGGTCGAATGACAGCGACTCGCCCGTACCCATCCGCAGGCTGACGCCGCGCTCGTCGTACGCGACGCGCACGACGGGTGAGGCCAGCGTCACGTCGATCTCGGTGAGGAGCTCCTCGATGAAGGCGCTCAGGTCGCCGGTCAGCCCATTGAGGGCATCCGGCGCGAAGGCCGGCGGATACCAGCTGGATGCCAGGGTCGGGTCGGCCCCGCTGGTCGCGGCCAGCCAGGCCAGTGCTGCGGCGAGGGTAGGATCCGCCGGGTCGGCGCCGTTCTGCTCGAGCGCGTCGGTGATGGGCAGGTCTGCCGGCAGGCCACTGGCGCGCTCGACCGCTTGGATGATGGGCGTGCCGTCGACGGTGTCGGTCGCCCCTTCGGCCGACCAGCCGACGGCCGAGTCGAGACGGATCCGCTTGTCGCTGATCGTGATGAGCCGGTCATCGAGCGCCGCGACATCCTCTTCGCTGATCAGCCAGGCGCCCAGCTGCACGGGGACGGGCCAGTCGTCGTCCACGGTGCTGAGGAGGCGGCCGCCGGTGCGCTCTCGGGCTTCGAAGAGGGTCACGGAGAGGCCTGCGTCACCGATGGTGCGTGCGGCGGCGACACCGGCGGCGCCGGCGCCGATCACGGCGATGCGCTCGGAATCGGATGCTGCCGCGAGCACGCCCATGCCCGCTCGGCGGCCCGAGTCGATGGAGCCGAGCACCGTGCCCGGGTGGACCGAGTCCGTCGCCTCTCCTGCGAAGAAGACCCGCTCCATGACCGGCGTCCCGAGGGTCTCGCGACGTTTGGGGTCGGAGCCTGCGGGAACGTAGCTGACCGCACCGAAGGAGTAGGGGTCGGTCGACCAGGTCGACCGCGCCCAGCCTGCCGGGGCGGGCACATTGGCGGGCGCTGTGGGCTTCGGCGCCGGCGTGGCCGTCTTGGTCGGCTTCGGCTCCGGCTCCGGCGTGCATGCCGCGAGAAGAACCGCGACGGCGCCGGTGCCGGCACCGACGAGCAGAGTGCGGCGAGTGATGCTCATCGTGTTGCCAGACTACCCGCGGGGCTCGGGGAGTCGGCCGCACGCGCAGCGGAGGAGATCTCGCGTTCGGGAGGATCGGATGCTGAGATCCCTCCTCCCGATCATGAGATCTCCTCCGGATCGGGTGGGCCCTTGTTGCCAGGCTCGACCTACAGGTTCCCCTCCGCGTACACCCGCAGCGCATCGCGGACGAATTCCGCTCCGACGGTGCCGCCGGCCGAAGTCGCGTAGTTGGCGGCGAAGCGCTCGTCTGCGGCGTACATCTCGGCGAGGCCGAGCACGTAGCCCTTGAGGTCGCCGCCTGGGGTGGATGCCGGGGTGCCAGGCACACCGGTGAGCCACTCCACGTGGCGGCGGGCGAGTGCCTGCGCCTCATCGGATGCCGGATCGATGCCGCTCTCGGCGGCGGATGCCCAGTCGCCGCTGAGGGCGGCGACCCGCTGCTGCCATGCGCTGCGCTCATCGGCGCTCATGCCGCGCCACCAGCGGTCGCTGTCGGCGTAGGCCTTCTTGCCCCAGCGGTTCTCGACCTCTTCCTTGTACTGGGTGTGGTCGAACCCGTCGAACATGTTCTCTGCCATGATGGCTTCTCCTTCTCGAAGTGCGGTGATGGTGGATTCGACAGAGGCGATCTGGCGTAGCATCCGATCCTGCTCCTGGCGAAGCCAGGCGAGGTGGGTCTCGAGGGCGGACGCCTCGGATGACCCGCGATCGAGCACCTCGGCGATCTGCGGCAGGCCAAGGCCGAGCTCGCGCAGCAGCAGGATGCGCTGCAGGCGCACGAGCGCCGCCTGGTCGTAGTGCCGGTAGCCGTTGCCCGCGATGCGCGCAGGGGCCAGCAGCCCGATGTCGTCGTAGTGACGCAGCGTCCTGCTGGTGGTGCCGGCAAGTCGTGCGATCTCCTGGATCGACCAGTCCATGGCATCCGCCCCTCTCTGTCGATACCCCACGCTAAAACTTGACGTTACGTCAAGGTCAAGCGCCTCTCAGAGAACTCCCACCCAAACTCGAGATATATCGTGTTACCGTTCTTTCAACGCGATATATCTCGATATCGCCCCCAACAAGGAGAGAACGACATGACCGAGAAGTGGCTCATCGCCCCCGGCGAAGAACGCGTCATCGACATCGCCTCCGCATCCAAGCTCAAGGTCGGGCTCGTGGGCGGACAGGTCGATGTCATCGCACACGACGAACCCGGCATCCGCATCGAGGTGCACGGCGTCACCACGAAGGAACTGCGCATCGAATCCGATGGCGGCCAGATCGAGATCGATCACCCCCAGATCGGCTGGGACAACTTCCTCGATGTCTTCCGCAACTTCGGCGCCGGCGGCCCGAAGGCCGAGGTCAGCATCGCGGTCCCCCGCGGCATCGCCCTCACGCTCGGCGTCGTCAGCGCCGGTGCGCTCGTCTCCGGCATCCGCAACGACGCCAAGCTGAACACCGTCTCGGGCGACATCATCGCCGACAGCATCACCGGCGACCTCACCGTCAACTCCGTCTCCGGCGACGTGCAGGTGCGCGGCCTGGTGGGCTCCATCAACGCGAACAGCGTCTCGGGCGACGTGGCCGTCACGGGCACGATGCGCAAGGCGACCGTCGACACGGTCTCGGGCGACGTGCTCGTCGACGCCATCGGCGACATGAACACGATCAACCTCAACACCGTCTCGGGTGGCATGAAGATCCGCCTCGACGAGACCCTGCCCGCCAACTACGCGCTGCGCAGCCTGAGTGGCAAGCTCATGGTCGACGGCGTCCAGCGCTCCAGCGGGGGCCTCGGCAGCTACAACGGCCAGATGGGCGAACTCGCCGGCAGCTTCGTCGACGTGCGCGCCAACTCGGTCTCGGGTGGCGTCGCAGTGCTGCGCCGGCCGCAGGTCTCGGTCGCCGACGACGCGGAGTGGGAATCATGAGCCCCGCCGTCTTCTCGCACGGCGACCTGCGCCTGTACCTGCTCGCACTGCTGGCCGAGGCACCGCAGCACGGCTATGGCATCATCCAGGCGCTCACCGACCGCACCGGCGGAACCTACACGCCCAGCGCCGGCACGATCTATCCACGACTGGCGAAGCTCGAGGAAGAGGGCCTGGTCACCAAGACCGTCGATGGCCGCACCACGATCTACGCCATCACCGATGCCGGTCGCGCCGAGCTCGCATCCCGCGAGGAGGACCTCGTCGGCATCGAGGAGGGACTCTCCGACTCGGTGCGCCTGATCGCCAGCGAGGTGCGCCAGAGCGTGCAGGAGGCCATGCGCAGCCTTCGGGCCGACCTCGCCACCGCCGCACAGGACGAGAAGCGCTCGGCGAAGGAGCGCACACGGGCCGAGGGGATGAGCGACGAGCGCGTCACCAGCCGCGAGCACCTTCAGCGGGCTGATGCTGCGATCAACTCATTCCGGGCACAGGTGCGCACCGACCTGCGCACGCACGTGGCCCGCGGCGGCGTTCTGTCGGAATCCGTCGTCAAGGATCTCGAGCGCGCAATGGACGACGCCGCCCACGAGGTCACCCGCGCCCTGGCCGCCCGGTCGGAGTAACCCCGCTCCCGCCGGGCACCCACCCACACCTCGTTCCCGTATGAGTTCGTGTCGCTTGATCGCAATTCAGGCGACACGAACTCATACGGGAACAGTTGTGGTTGAAGGCGGCGTCGGGAAGGCATCTGAGCGGCGGCGCCCCGGAGCAGCCAGCGCAAGTCCGATGGCCGCCTGCAGCGCGGCGCCGACGACGAGCACGGCGAGCACCGCGCCCCAGTCACCGCCAAGGCCGTGCCAGGCACCGGCGCCCAGCGGCCCGAGCGTCGCGATCGCATAGCCGACGCCCTGGGCGACACCAGAGACCCTGGCCGTGTCGGCGGCGCTGCTGCCGGCCCGGGCGATGAGCGCGAGCGCCAAGGGGAATGCCGCGGAGCCGATGCCGAGCAGGCCCGCCCAGACCTCGGGGGCGAGGGTCGGCGCCAGCCAGAAACCCAGCATCCCCGCGATGCTCGTGATGCCGACGACGACCACCCCGACGCGCACGCCGACCACGCTGTGCGACACGCTCACCGCGGCGATGGCGGCCGGGATGCTGAGCAGCATGACGATCGCGAGCAGCATCCCCGCGCGGGTCGGGTCGATGCCGGCGTCGATGGCGATGGTCGGCAGCCATCCCATGAGCACATAGCTCGACAGCGCCTGCAGCGCGAAGAAGCCGGTCAGCGCCCAGGTGCCGGCGGGCAGTGGGCGGCCGGAGTCGGATGCCCGTGACGCCATCGCTCCGTTCACGTCGGCGCTGCGCGCGACGAGCATCCACACCACCAGCGCGAGCATGGCGGGCAGCGCCCACATGCCGAGACCCAGCGACGACGAGCCGAGCAGAAGCGCGCTCGGCACTGCCGCGGCGGCGCCGAGAGCCGCAGCGAGCGACATCAGTGTCGTGTAGGCCGTCGTCACGGCACGGATCCGCGTGCCTGCTGCCGCGCGCACCAGCGCGGGCATGAGCACGTTGACGACCGCGATGCCGGCGGTGGCGAATGCGGTGCCGGCGACGATGGCGATCGGATGCGGGATGCTGCGCAGCAGCAGCCCGGCGATGAGGATGACCATCGCCCAGGACACCGCGGACCCCGCGCCCAGCCGTCGACTCAGCCATGGCGTGAACACTCCCGCGATGGCGAACATCGCCGTCGGCAGCGCCGGCACCAGCACCGCCGCTTGCGGGGTGAGCGCTCCGTCGCCGATGAGCAGCGTGAGCAGCGCCGCGGCGCTGGTCACAGCGAGCCGCAGATTGACTGCGAGCAGCAGAAGGGCCACGAGCATGCGCACGAACGAGCGGCGCGAGGGGAAATTCATCTAACCATCCAGAGGTCTAACGTCTAGCCATTGTAACTGCTCTAGACTGGGCGAGTGCCTCTGCAGCCCGTGCCCCGCGCCTCCCTCAGTGACCACGTCGTCGAGAAGCTGCGCGATGAGATCGCCGAGGGCAACTGGCCCGTCGGCGAGCGCATCCCACCCGAAACCGAGCTGATGGCCCAGCTGGGCGTCGCCCGCGGCACCCTGCGCGAGGCGCTGCGGGCATTGCAGTACAGCGGCATGCTCGAGATCCGTCGCGGCGATGGCACCTTCGTGCGGGCGCGCAGCGAAGTGCCAGGAGCCCTCGCACGCTCAGGCGCCGCCCTCGAACACGTGCTCGAGGCGCGCGCAGCACTGGAGCCGCCATTGGCCCGCCTGGCTGCGGCGCGCGCGACCGAGGCGGACATCACCCGGATCGAAGAACTGCTCGCGCTCCGCTCAGGCGCCGAGGGTGATGAATGGCTCGATGCGGATGTCGCTGTGCACGAGGCGATCGCGGCTGCGGCCGGCAATCCGATCCTCTTCGAGGTCTACAGCGCGCTGCTCCCCCAGCTGCGTGAATACGTGCGCCTCGGGGCCGAACGCGACGGGTTCCGCCGTGACGACCCTCGCGGCCACGAAGACCTCTTGGACGCCATCCGGCGCCGTGACGGAGCTGCCGCCGCGGAGAGCGCCCGCGCCAACCTCGAGGCGATGTCGGCGCTGTACAACGACGGCGACTGAGCCGCCTGGCGACTTACTCGTTCCAGACGTCCTCCTGGTCGTCTGGAACCGGCTCCTCCTGAGGCACGACGAGCACCGAGCGGTGCTGGCGGTGCGCCAGACGCGCAGCGACCGAGCCGGTGAAGAACTCGCGAATCGACTCGCCGAACCCGCGCTTGCGGGTGCCGACGACGATCAGCTGCGCGTCGAGCTTCTCAGCGAGGTGCTTGATCGCCAGCGCAGGGTCACCGACCAGCTGCCGAGCGGTCCAGACGATGTCGGCCTTCTCGAGCATCTGCTCGGCGGTCTTCTGCACATCCTCGAACTCGGCGACTCCGGCATCGAGGTTCAGATCGATGGGAGCGGAGTGCACGTACCCGTCCGGATCCTCGAAGGTGACGAAGCGGGTGACGTCGACGTGCACGACGACGAGCGGCGCACCGAGCAGCTTCGCATAGCGCAATGCCTCTTCGAGCACGTGCTCGGGTTGACCGGGTTGCAACCCGACGATGACGGCCTTCTGGAGGGCGGCATTCTGTGCCGCTTCGTCGGATGCTGGAGGAGTGGAATCGGTCATGTCGATCCTTCCGCGGGGCGGCCGCAGGACGGCCGGATACTCTGGCGTGCGTGCTATCCTGAATGCTACTCTTACCGGCCTCAAGCCGGTGCCGTGAATATCATCGGGCGTTTCACCAGCCCGCTGCTGAACTCGTAAAAGGGGGTCTCGCGCATGGGCCGTGGCCGTCAGAAGGCGAAGCACACCAAAATCGCCCGCGAACTCAAGTCGTACAGTCCTGAGGTGAACTATTCGGCACTCGAGCGTGAGCTCGGGCATCCGGACACCGACGGCAACGAATACGTCGATAAGTGGGCCGATGAGTATGCCGACGAAGATGAGGACGAACTCGAGCGAGCCTGAGCTCCTCGTCTTCCAATGATGTGAGCCCCGGAAGGGCTACTGTCCCTCCGGGGCTTCGTCGTGCCCTCTGATCGAGCTCAACGCACCCGGTTGCGCGACCGCGCGCGTCGAGCGACTGGCAGGATGGGGTGATGCCCCGTGTCGTCGCGCTGTACCGTCACCCGATCAAGGGGTTCACGCCCGAGCGCCTCGATGAGCTCGTGGTGCAGCCCGATGGCCGCATTGCCGGCGACCGAGTGCTGGCGTTCCGCTTCGGCAACGCCGTCGAGCCCGAGGACCGGGATGGGCTGGACTACTGGCCGAAGTCGAAGGGCCTCGCGCTCGAGTCGTTCCCGACGCTCGCCGCGCTGCAGGTGTCATACGACCACGACGCGCGCCGGGTGCGCGTCGCGTACGACGACGAGCTGCTGATCGAAGTGGTGCTCGATGCCGAGGGTCGCGCTGAGCTCACCGAGATCATGACGGCCTTCGTGCTCGACTCCCCCGAGTGGAAGCTGCTGCAGCGCGAGGGGCGCCTGCCGCTGGTGCTGGTCGGCGACGGCGAGAGCTCGCGCTTTCAAGACCGCTCGCGCGGGTTCGTCAGCGTGCACAGCCACGCCAGCATCGACGCGCTGAGTGACGCGCTCGGACAGCAGGTCGATGACCGTCGGTTCCGCTCCAACGTGGTGATCGACGGGGTGGATGCCTGGGACGAGCTGTCCTGGCAGGGCGAGGTGCGCATCGGCGATGTGCGCTTCAGCGCCGAGGGACCGATCGTGCGGTGCCTCGCGACCCACGCGAACCCCGATACGGGCATCCGAGACGCCAAAGTGCTCACCACTCTCACTCGCGGCGTCGGCCTGCCGGAGCCGACCCTGGGGCACCTGCTGCTGCTTGACGGCGTCAACGGCGCGGTCGGCGACGCGGCGGGCCTCGGCGGCGTGATCCGCGTCGGCGACGAGGTGACTTTCGGCTGAGTCGGATGCTGCCGGCTCCCCGCTCCGCGGCACCCGATCGACTAATGTCAGCGACACGATGACCGCCGCACCGGAGCACCCCTCACGCGCGTCGATCAAGGACGTCGCGCGGCTCGCCGGCGTCTCGGCACAGACCGTGTCACGCGTCGCGAATGGCTACGTGCACGTGAGCGACGCCCTGCGAGAGCGGGTGCTCGCATCGATGCAAGAGCTGGGCTATCGACCGAACTCCGCTGCCCGCAACCTGAAGTCGGGCAGGTTCCACAGCATCGGCCTGGTCACCTTCAACATCACCGCGCTCGGCAACCAGCGCACCCTCGGCGCCGTCGCCGAGGCGGCCACGCGCGCCGGGTACACGACGACGCTCATCCCGGTGTCAGACCCGACCGGCGGCAACCTGGCCGGCGCATTCGGGCGACTGCAGGAGCAGGCCGTCGACGGGATCATCCTGCTGATGTCGGCGAAGATCAACTCCCCTCATGACCTCGCCCTCACCGATGGCGTGCCGCTGGTGGTCGTCGACTCCGATCCCACGTCCCAGTACACGCTCGTCGACACCGACCAGGAGCAGGGCGCGCGCCTGGCGATGCAGCACCTGTTCGATCTCGGGCATCGCCGCATCGCGCATGTCGCCGGCCCAGACGATTCCTTCTCGGCCCGGCACCGCGCCGAGGCGTACAGCCGGTTCATGCGCGAGCACGATCTCGAAGCGCCCGAGATCCTGCGCGGCGACTGGTCGGCAGCATCCGGTCGCGCCGCTGGCGAGTCTCTGCTGGGCGGCGACCACCCGCCCACAGCGGTGTTCGTCGCCAACGATGAGATGGCGCTGGGTCTGCTCAGCGCAGCGCACCGGCGCGGGCTGAGCGTTCCCGCGCAGTTGAGCGTGGTCGGGTTCGATGACAGCCCGGACGGTGCCGGATTCTGGCCTTCGCTGACGAGCGTGCACCAGAACTTCGCCGCCGTCGGCCAGCGGGCGACGGCGATCCTGCTCGCGATGATCGACGGGGATCCCATCCCCGAGAACCCGCTCATCCCGACCAGCCTGGTGGTGCGCGACAGCACGGCGGCGCCGGCGGCGCGGTGAACACCCCCGGATCAGAGCGGGAGCACCCGATGGACTGGATGGAGCGCCACCAGGTCGCGCTTTACCTGCTCGCCCTTGCTGTCGGCGCGGCCGTCGGACTGCTCGCGCCGTCGGTCGCTGTTCCGGCGGGGCAATCCATCACCCCCGTGCTCGCGCTGCTGCTGTACGTCACGTTTCTCGGGGTCCCGTTCGCGCAGATCGGCCGCGCGGCGCGCGATGGCCGCTTTCTCACGACGGTTCTGGTGCTGAACTTCGTCGTCGCACCGGTGGTGGTGTGGATGCTGTCGCGCATCGTCGCGCACGATCAGGCGCTGCTGGTGGGCGTGCTGTTCGTGCTGCTGACCCCGTGCGTCGACTATGTGATCGTCTTCACCGGACTCGCCGGCGGAGCGAAGGATCGGCTGCTGGCATCCACTCCCCTGCTCATGCTCGCGCAGATCCTGCTGCTGCCCGTGTATCTGTGGCTGTTCGTCGGCGCGGAATTCGTCGCTGTCGTCGATGCGCGACCGTTCGTCGAGGCGTTCCTGCTGCTGATCGCCGCACCTCTCGCGGCGGCGGCGCTCACGCAGATGCTCGCACGGCGGATGCCCTGGGCAGAGCGTCTGCGGCGATGGGCGCTGCAGACGATGGTGCCGCTGATGATGCTCACGCTGGCTGTGGTGGTCGCGTCACAGGTCTCCGGGGTCGGCGCACGGCTCGGCGCGCTTGCGCTGGCCGTGCCGGTGTACGTGCTGTTCGCCGTGGTGATGTTCGGCCTCGGCGTGCGGATGGGCCGCGCTGGGCGGTCGGATGCCAGAGCGCAGCGCGCCATCGTCTTCAGCGGAGTGACCCGCAACTCACTGGTCGTGCTGCCCTTGGTGCTCGCCTTGCCCGCCGCGTTCGACCTCGCACCTCTCGCCGTGGTCACTCAGACGCTGGTGGAACTGGTGATCATGGTGGTGATGGTGAAGGTGGTGCCGCGGGTCATCCGCAGCTCGACCTGAGCCGCACTGCGGATCACCAGGTGCCGTGCCGGCGCTCCCACTCGTCTTCGATCGTGCGGCGGCGCCCGGCGATCATCCCGGCAGGGAAGGTCACGACCAGCACACCCGCGACGATCAGCAGCGGCACCGTCCAGCCATCGGTCACCCCGTGCAGCACGCCGACCAGCAGCGGGAAGACGGCCGCGAACGTGTACCCGACGCTCTGCACGAAGCTCGAGAGCAGCACCGCGCTCTCGGGCGTGCGGGATCGGATGCTGATCAGCACCAGCGACAGCGGGAACAGGAACCCCACCAGACCGAACAGCACCATCCACAGCGGCAGCAGCGCCGGCACCGGCGCGAGCAGCAGCCCCGCGATGCCGACGAGTCCGCCGACCGATCCGAAGATGAACAGCGGACGCGTCGCCTGATATCGCACGACCAGCACCGGCACCAGCAGCGATGCCGGCAGGCCGATGAACGCCCACAGCGACAGCAGGAAGCCGGCACTCGCGGCGCTCGCTCCTGCGATGTCGGTCAGGATCGCCGGCAGCCACGCGAACGACACGTACGCCATGGTCGAGGAGGTGCCGAACGTGAAGGCCAGCGCCCACACCAGCGGGATGCGTGCGAGGCGCCCGAACAGTCGGCGCGTGGTGGGAGATGTCGCGATCGGGCCGGTGAGGGTGGGGGAGTCGGATGCTGCCGACCCGGCCCCTTTGGTGACCTCAGGCCCTGAGTCTCGCTTCGCCCGCTCAGGAACCGGAGGCCCTGGTCGCATCAGGATCAGCAGCCACGGGATCGCGCCGGCGAGGGCGAACGCGCCCCACATCGCCAACGAGAAGCGCCAGTCCGTGGCCTCAGCCACCGGGACGGCGACCAGCGGCGGAACGAACGTCGAGAACGCCATCGCGGTCGTGTACAGCGTCATCATCAGCCCGATGCGATCGGGGAAGTACTTCTTCACCAGCGGCGGCAGCAGGATGTTGCCCATCCCGACCCCGGCGAAGATCACCATCGTCGTCAGCAGCAGCCCGACCGACCCACCGACCAGCCCGCGACACACCAGCCCGATCGTGATCGCGACCAGAGCGATGACGGTGAGCCGCTCGATCCCCAGCCGCCGCTCCAGCAGAGGCGTAAGCAGCCCGAAGACGGCGAAGCACACCGGCGGCAGCGTGCCGATCACGCCGAGCACGGCCGACGAGACGGGGAAGTCCGCACCGATCAGATCGACGACCGGAGACAGAGACGCGACCGCTGAGCGCAGGGAGAACGCGCACAGCACGATGCCGAGCACAGCGAGCGTGCGGCCCTTCCAGAGCGGCCGCGCGCTCGAGGCCGTCATGACGTCTGCGACTTCTCGACCCAGTCGAGGTACTCGGGCGTGACGGTGCCGGTGATGTACCGGCCGTCGAAGCAGCTCATGTCGAGATCGGTCAGCTCGGAGCCTTCGATGATCGCTGCCTTGAGGTCGTCGACCTCCTGGTAGACGATGCGATCGCATCCGAGCTCTTCGGCGATCTCGGGAATCGTGCGGCCGTGAGCGACCAGCTCGTGCTTGGAGGGCATGTTGATGCCGTACACGTGCGGGTAGCGCACCGGGGGCGCCGCCGACGCGAAGATGACCGACTTGGCACCGGCGTCACGCGCCATCTGGATGATCTGCTTGCTCGTCGTGCCGCGGACGATCGAGTCATCGATGAGCAGCACGTTCTTGCCGCGGAACTCCGTCGACATGGCGTTCAGCTTCTGCCGCACACTCTTCTTGCGCACCGCCTGCCCCGGCATGATGAACGTGCGTCCGACGTAGCGGTTCTTGTAGAAGCCCTCGCGGTACTCCTTGCCGAGCTTGCGGGCGACCTCCATCGCCGACGGGCGCGACGAGTCGGGGATCGGCATGACCACGTCGATCTCGTCCAGCGGCACGTGCTTGGCGATCGTGTCGGCCAGCTTGTCGCCCATGCGCAGGCGCGACTCGTACACCGAGACGCCGTTCATCACCGAGTCGGGACGCGCGAGGTAGACGTACTCGAAGGCGCAGGGGGTCAGCTGCGGGTTGTCGGCGCACTGACGGGTGAAGAGCTCGCCGTCGTTCGTGATGAACACGGCTTCGCCCGGCTCGACCTCGCGCACGACCTCGTAGTCGGCGTTCTCGAGCACCAGCGACTCGCTCGTGACGACCCACTCGTCACGGCCGTCGCTCTGGCGGGTCACCGTGCCGTCGTCGGCGACGCTGGCGGCCTTGCGGCGCCCGAGGATGAGGGGGCGGATGCCGAACGGGTCGCGGAAGGCGAGCAGGCCGTAGCCGGCGATGATGGCGATCACCGCGTAGGCGCCCTCGATGCGGTTCTGCGTGCGCTCGACGGCGTCGAAGATGCGCTCGGCATCGAGGTCGACGGTCGAGGTGGATGCCTGCAGCTCGCCGGCGAGCACGTTCAGCAGCAGCTCGGTGTCGCTGGACGAGTTCAGGTGCCGGCGGTCGCGGTGCGCCATGTCGGCGGTCAGCTCACGCGTGTTGGTGAGGTTGCCGTTGTGGATCAGCACGATGCCATAGGGCGCGTTCACGTAGAACGGCTGCATCTCCTCCTCGTTGGAGGCGGTGCCCTTCGTGGCGTAGCGGACGTGTCCGAGACCGACGTTGCCGAGCAGCGCGCGCATGTCGCGGGTGCGGAACGCTTCGCGCACCATGCCCTCGGCCTTGGCCATGTGCATGACGCCGCTCGGCTCGACCGTGGCGATGCCGGTGGCGTCCTGGCCGCGGTGCTGCAGCAGCAGCAGGGCGTCGTAGATGTCTTGGTTGACGGGGCCGCTTCCGACCATTCCGACGATGCCGCACATGGGTGTTACTTTGCTCCGTCTGCGTAGGATCCGACCAGGCGCACTGCCCCGCCGTCGACGCCCTTGGCGCCCTCTTCGAAATGTCCGGCCGGACGTGCGCCGGTGTGCACGGTCGCGACCTGCCATGCCGGGATGCCCTGCGCCTCGATCTTCGCGATGGCAGCATCCTTCTGGTCTGCCGCGACCACCGCGAGGAAGCCGATGCCCAGGTTCCAGGTGCCCTCGGTGTCGACGATCGGGGTGCCTGCGATGTCGGCGAGCACCCGGAAGACCGGACTCGGCGACCAGGTCGCGCGGTCGACCTCTGCCCAGCTGCCCTGCGGCAGCACCCGGGCGAGGTTGGCGGCGATGCCGCCGCCCGTGACGTGACTGAGCGAGTGGATGCTGCCCGCAGGCAGCTGGTCGATCAGCGTCAGCAGCGGAGTCGTGTACAGCCGGGTCGGCTCGAGCAGCGTCTCGCCCCACGTGGTTCCGAAATCGGCGGCATTGTCGCCGTAGCCGATGCCGGCGTTCGCGACGATGTGGCGCACGAGCGAGTAGCCGTTGGAGTGCAGACCGCTGGAGGCGAGCGCGATCACCGCGTCGCCGTCACGCACCAGGTCGGCCCCGAGCAGGGCATCCGCTTCGACGACACCCGTCGCAGCTCCGGCCACGTCGTAGTCACGCGGGCCGAGCAGGCCGGGGTGCTCTGCGGTCTCGCCGCCGACGAGCGCGGTGCCGGTGGCGGAGCACGCCTCGGCGATGCCGCGCACGATGTCGGCGATGCGCTGCGGCACGACCTTGCCGCACGCGATGTAGTCGGTCATGAACAGGGGCTTCGCCCCCACCACGACGATGTCATCGACGACCATGCCGACCAGGTCCTGCCCGATCGTGTCGTGCTTGTCGATGGCCTGCGCGATGGCGACCTTCGTGCCGACGCCGTCGGTACTGCTGGCCAGCAGCGGACGCTTGTAGCCGAGCAGTGCGCTGGCGTCGAACATGCCGGCGAAGCCGCCTACTCCGCCGAGCACTTCCGGCCCGTGCGTCGCGCGCACGGAGGCCTTCATGAGTTCGACGGCGAGGTCACCGGCGGCGGTGTCGACACCGGCCTGGGCATAGGGGTTGGTGGAGGATTCTGCCACGCCTACAGCCTACCGGCCCGTGGGGGTGGGTCTGGCCTGCAAGTCGGGCCGCGGATCACACCCGATTCGATACTGACCGCTCCGATCTGCTAAAGTGAACGGTTGCGCGATCGTTCGCCGAATCTCACCGGCGCAGCGCACATCCCAGCACGGGCCGTAAAAGCCGGAATCGCACCGATGCGGATCCGCCGCCCAGCTGAAAGAAGGCGGCAGCGTGCCGCCCGCACACGAATCAAGAAATCATGAGCAGTACCGAAATCTCCGCGCGCTCTGACGCGCCCATTGAAAGCGAAACGAACCTCACCCCCGCAGAGCTGGCCTGGCAGCAGGCCGATGACGACGTCTTCGTCGCGACGAGCCAGGGCGAGTTCGCCGGCTTCGTGACCGTCGACAACAGCACCCACGTGGTGCACGACCGCCACAGCCGCCGGATCGGCAGCTACCCGACGCTCGCCGCAGCTCGCCAGGCGCTGGTGGATGCCACGCGTCCGCCGTCCCGTGGTCGCGAGCGGCTGCGCCGTCGCATCCTCTCCCGTCGCCGCTGACAGCGACCCCGGCAGAATCCATCCCACGCCGACAACACCACATCGTTCCATCCCGCGTGTCACTTGCCTACGATGGGGCCATGGTCGATAAGCCGCAATGGCTGATCCGCGAGGACGCCGGCACATCAGTGCTGGTGGCCTTGGCGGTGCGCCAGCTGATCGGCATCCGAGAGCCATCCGACCTGCCGAGCCTGCGCGGACTCGACGTGCGCCCTCCGGACGCGACCGACGTCGACGACGCCCTCGAGAACCAGTGGCGCGAGTACTGGGATATGACGGTCGAGCCGCGCGCGCACCGCTCGGAGGTGCCGCTCGATCTCGTCGACGGCTTCGACACGCTCGTGGCGCTGCCGACCAGCGGCGCCGAAGAGCTGCGCGATGCCATGGTGCCGCACGCCGCCGCCGCCCTGCGGTACGCGCAGAACGCGCACAACCGCTACGTCGATTCGGTGAGCTCCTCCGGCGGGGCGTACCGGGCGTACGCCAGCGCGATCGCCGAGTTCGAGCGCGACGTGGGCAGGCGGGCGCACTCGTTCGAACTGAACGTGCAGGTGCTGCCGTTCAGTCAGCGCGGCATCTGGTGGATCGGCACGCTCAGCGTCGCGGTCACCGACGGGCTGCGGCGCGACGTGGTCGCCTTCGACGCGGCCATGCGGCCGGTAATAGGGGAGCTCGCTTAGGCGGATGCCTCGGCGTCAGCATCCGAGGCGACGACGCGCTCGTGCTCGACCGTCACGACGCGCGCGTGCTTGCGCGCGACGCGGTCGAGGATCAGCGCGACGCCCGCGCCGAGCGCGATGCCGATCGGAATCGTCCACAGCAGAGCGAATCCGAAGACCTGCCCGGGAGGGTAGACGACGTCGAGCACCTTCGAGGGCTCGTAGTTGCCGATCGCGATGAGGATGCCGGCGACGATCACTCCGAGCACGACCCCGAGCCCGATGAACACGCCATAGCGCGGAACGGGGCGCACCGTGGCCTCGACGGTCTGGTGGGTGGAGCTGCGGGACATGCACCTATTGTCCCACGGTGCGGCTATGCGTGCTCTGCCCCCGCGCACCTCTGGTCGAGAGCACGGGATCTCGACGAATGCACGAGACGTTCACGCCAACAGGTCGTGCACTCGCCAGGATCTCGTGCGTTCGGCGACATCAGGTGCGACGAAGTCGCGCCTGTCAGGGGCGCAGCGGCAGGAGTTCAGCGATATCGGCGCGGGTGCCTGATGCCACGATGCGGCCGGCGACGACGGCATCCGACCACTGCTCGGCGCCGGTGGCGACCGCGATCCACGTCGCCGCGTCCATCTCGACGACGTTGGGCGGGGTGCCCCGGGTGTGCCGCGGACCCTGCACGACCTGCACAGCGCCGAACGGCGGCACCCGCACCTCGACGCTGTTGCCCGGCGCCTTCTCATCGAGCAGCTGCAGCAGATACCGCACCGCAGTCGCGGTGGCCGGGCGCGCAGCGTCTCCCGCGGCGACGGCGGCGAGCGCCGCTCGTCCGTCCCCGATGTCGATCCTGCGGCTGGCCATGCCTCCAGGCTACGCCGCCGCCTCCTCCCCCCTGCCGCCGCCCTTCCGTCGAGAGCACGACACCTCGCCGAGTGCACAGTCAATTCGCGTGAACGTCCCGGGCGCTCGACAGCAACCCGTGCGTTCGGCGGGCCCTGGGGTGGGCGACCGGGCATAAGGTCGATGCAGATGACTGCTTCAGCCGAGACGATCCACAGCGCCAGGGATGACCTGATCGCCATCACGCAGCGCGCGGGCGACTGGCTGCCGGCGTTCCCTCTCGAGACGGCCGACCCACTGCCCGCGTCGGTGCTCGTACTGTTCGGGCGGCTCGACAGCATCCCGGCGCGCAGTGACGAGCTGACCGTCGCGGCCGATCTCGACGTGCTGCTGCAGCGGCGGGCCGCGACGTTGTCTTCGCATCCGGGGCAGGTGTCGTTCCCCGGCGGCCGGCAGGACGAAGAGGATGCTGACGCCATCGCGACCGCGCTGCGCGAGGCCGAAGAGGAGACCGGCCTCGACCCTGATGGCGTCGAGGTGCTCGGTGCGCTGCCGGAGATTCCTCTGGCGGTGAGCAACTACCTGGTGATCCCGGTGCTCGGCTGGTGGCGCAAGCCGTCGCGGGTGGCCGCGGTCGATCACGCCGAGACCGTGGATGTCTTCCGCGTGCCGGTGGCCCAGCTGCTGGATCCGGCGAACCGGTACACCTCGGTGCTGAGCCGCGGTGGGCTGAGCTACCGCGGGCCGGCGTTCGACATCGACGGCACGGTCGTGTGGGGGTTCACCGCCGGCATCCTCGACGCGCTCTTCGATGCAACAGGCTGGGCGCTGCCCTGGGACCGGACGGTCGAGCGCCCTGTGGCCCCGTCCGACGTCGGCATCGACTGACCCGCGGCGACCGGCGACCGGAACACATCGAAGCCCTCCCCGGCACCGCCGGTAGGCTTGCGGCATGAAGATCCTGGTCCTCGGTTCCGGCGCGCGCGAGCACGCGATCATCCTCTCGCTGCGGTCGGAAGAGGCCGAGCATGAGATCTTCGCGGCCCCCGGCAACGCCGGAATCGCGCAGGATGCCACGATCGTCGACCTCGACATGCTCAATGGTGCCGCGGTCGCGGGCTTCGCCAATGAGCATGGCATCGACTTGGTCGTCGTCGGCCCTGAGGCGCCGCTGGTCGTCGGCGTCGCGGACGTGCTGCGTGAGCGCGGCATCCCCGTCTTCGGCCCGGGCAAGGCCGCGGCTCAGCTCGAGGGATCGAAGGCGTTCGCTAAGCGGATCATGGATGCTGCCGGCGTGCCGACCGGACGCGCTGTGCGCGCAGCATCCGCCGCCGAGGCAGAGGCCGCATTCGACGATTTCGGCGCCCCCTACGTCGTGAAGGCCGACGGCCTCGCCGCAGGCAAGGGCGTGATCGTGACGGCCGACCGCGGCGAGGCGCTCGCCCACGCCGAGCACTACCTGCCAGCGGGCCCAGTGCTGGTCGAGGAGTTCCTCACCGGCCCCGAGGTCTCACTGTTCTTCCTCAGCGACGGCGACACCGTGCGCCCGCTCGCTCCGGCCCAGGACTTCAAGCGCGCGCTCGACGGCGACGGCGGACCGAACACCGGCGGCATGGGCGCGTACTCCCCGCTGCCGTGGCTGGCCGATGACTTCGGCAGCATCGAGAACTTCGTGGCCGAGGTGACCGAGACCGTCGCGATGCCGGTGGTCCGCCAGCTCGATGCCGAGGGCACCCCGTTCATCGGGCTGCTCTACGCGGGGCTGATCCTCACCCCCGCCGGCGTGCGCGTGATCGAGTTCAACGCCCGGTTCGGCGATCCAGAGACCCAGGTCGTGCTGCCGCGCCTTCGCACCCCGCTGTCGCGGCTGCTGCTGTCGGCGGCATCCGGGCACCTCGAGGACGAGCCGCTGCCGGAGTTCTCGGACGACGTCGCGATCACGGTCGTGCTCGCGAGCGAGGGCTACCCGGAGGCACCGCAGACCGGCCGCATGATCGAGGGGCTCGCCGAGGCGGCATCCGTCGACGGCGTCGCGATCGTGCACGCCGCGACCGGCGCCCCTGACGCCCCGGGCGGCTCACTCATCGCGACCGGTGGTCGCGTGCTGAACGTGGTCGCAACAGGGTCGGATTTCTCGGATGCCCGTGCCCGCGCCTACGAGGCCATCGGCCGCATCGCACTGGACGGCGCCCACTACCGCCACGACATCGCGGCCCGCGTCGCGGAGTAGTCCGCGGCCACCAGGCGTCGGCGACGCGGACGCGTCCGCAGTCACCGCGCCCCGCGCCCCGCACCCCGCGCCCCGCACCCTGCGCCGCGCCCCCAGAAAAGGCGATCTGCCCGCAGAAGGTCGATCCGCGCGTTTCTGGCCGAATCTCGAGCTGATCGCCTGATCTCAGCTGCGCGCGACCGCCCGCGGCGCCCGCGCGGGGGCGGATGCCCGGCGCTTCGGGCCGGTCAGTGCGCGCAGCGCGTAGAGGATCGTCGCCAGGTCGACCAGCTCCTGGATGAACGCGCCGGCCACAGCCGGGATCACGCCCGTCGTCGCGATCAGCATGAGGCCGACGCTCAGCACGATGCCGATCCAGATCGCGGTGTACGCCACCTTCAGCGTGTGCCTGCCGACCTCGGCGGCGCGCAGCACCGGCAGCAGCGAATCCTTCAGCACGACAGCATCCGCCGCCTCGCCCGCCGCCGTCGATCCGCGCGCGCCCATCGCGACGCCGACGTCAGCCGCGGCCAGCACCGGGGCGTCGTTGACGCCGTCGCCGACCATGAGCATCGGCCGCGGCGTCATCTCTGCGGCGAGCGCCACCTTCTGCGCCGGCAGCAGCTCGGCGTGCACCTCGGTCACGCCCAGGGGCGCGGCGATGGCGGATGCTGTCGCCTCGGCATCCCCGGTGAGCATGGCGATGCGCTCGACGCCGTGCGCGCGCAGGCCGTCGACGACCTCGGCGGCCTCAGGACGCACCGCATCCGCGAGGACGAGCGCCCCAGCGAACCGACCGTCGACAGCGACGTACGCGGCGAGCTGGCCGGAAGCCAGCGGCGTGCGCACGGTCTCGGGTGCGAGCGAGGCCACGTACGCGGGCTTGCCGACCACGACGGTGCGCCCTTCGATGACGGCGGAGACGCCGTTCGTCGCGACCTCTTCCGCGTGTGTGGCGGTGGCGAGGGGCAGTCCGCGGACGGCGGCAGCCCGGCGCACGCCCTCGGCGAGGACGTGGCTGGAGTACTGCTCGGCGGATGCTGATAGACGCAGCAGCTCATCAGCATCCATCCCTTCGGCGGCACGCACTTCGACCAGTTCAGGCCGCCCCTGGGTGAGGGTGCCGGTCTTGTCGAACGCCGCCGAGCGCACCCGCGCGAGCTGCTCGATGACCGCACCGCCCTTGACGATCACGCCCTCCTTCGCCGTGCGCGACAGCCCGCCGAGGAAGGCGACGGGAGCAGCGATCAGCAGAGGGCAGGGGGTGGCGAGCACGAGCACCTGCGCGAAGCGCAGCGGGTCGCCCGCGATCGCCCAGGCGACACCGGCGATGGCCAAGGAGACGAGGGTGAACGGAATGGCGAAGCGGTCGGCCAGCCTCACGGTGGGGGCCTTGCTCTGCTGCGCCTCGTGCACGAGCGCGATGATCTGCTGGTATTGACTGTCGCTGCTGAGGCGCAGGGCGCGAATGCGCACGGCGTTCGACCCGTTGACGGCTCCCGAGAGCACCTCGTCACCGGCGCTGCGCCCGACCGGCACGCTCTCACCGGTGAGAGAGGACTCGTCGAAGCTGGCCTCGGCGCTGAGGAGCACGCCGTCGACCGGCACGATCTCGGACGGACGCACGAGCAGTTCCATGCCGGGGACGACCTCGTCGACCGGGATGTCACGCGGGCGGGCGTCTTCGCCGTCGAGCACATGCGCGATCTGCGGCGAGCGGTCCAGCAGTGCAGTGAGGTCTCGTGCCGCGCGGCGTTGGGCGTAGTCCTCGAGCGCCTCGCCACCCGAGAGCATCAGCACGATCACGAGCGAGGCGATGTACTCGCCTACTGCGAGCGTCGCGACCATGGCGATGAGCGCGAGGATGTCGAGGCCGAAGTGCCCGCGGATGATGTCCTTCAGCATGCCCCACGCCGTGATGGCGATCACGATGCCGACCGCGATGGTCGCGATCCAGCGGGCGGGTTCGTGCAGTCCCGCGAGGGAGAGCACGATCACGACGAGCGTCGCGATCAGCCCGCCGGTGAGGATCGGGTAGTGCCGAGCGAGTCGGAGCAGCCTCATGGTTCAACTCTGCCCGAAGTCCGGGTGCTCTGCAGAGAAGGGTGGCGGATGCTGAGGATCGCCGGCTACAGGGCGATCCAGTACTGGCGCAGCCGTGCGATGGAGCCGGAGGCCGCGTCGTCCGGTCCGTCGATCGTGTCGACCAGCTCGCCGCCGGCACCCTCGATCGTGCGGTACGAGCCGGCGTTGTCGTCGTCGCAGGTGATCATGACCCGGTCGTAGCCCTGTGCGCGGGCGCGATCGAGCACGAGGTCCAGCGCGGTGCGGGCGATGCCCTCGCGGCGGCGCGAGGGCCGCACGGAGTACCCGATGTGCCCGCCGAAGCTGCGCAGCCAGTCGTTCAGCTCCCGCCGGAACGCGATGAATCCGACGACCTCATCTGCGTCGACGATCCAGAAGTAGTCGCAGGCGACGTGACCATCGGGCAGGGCCGCGCCAGGGCGACCGTACAACTCGGCCTTGGCGACGAACTCCTCGCACGCGGCACGATCGGGCGCCGTGCCGAACTCGAGTCCGGCTCCGTCGATGTGCACGTCACCGAACTCGGCCACGGTAGCGGCCCACGAGTCGAAGAGGTCGATGGACGGGGTGGCGAGTGCGATCGGCATCCGATCAGTCAATCACGAGCGCCTGCTGCGGCCTCAACCCCGGCGGACGAAGAACCAGTTGGCCAGCATCCATCCGACGATGAGGGTCAAGAACGTCACCACGCTCATCGTGCGAGACAGGCTGTCGGTGTCGACGATGACGTGCACGACGAGCTGAACCGCGCTCAGGACGAGAGCGAGCACCCCCACCGCCGCGAGGCCCTTCGTCGCCGCGACGCGATCGCGCTCATCGGCGTATTCGAGGGCGTTGACGCGCTCCAGATCGCCGGAGCGCGAACGGCGGGCGAAGATCGCACCGGCGGCGGCGACGATCCCGCCGAGCAGCACCACCGTGCCCGCGTAGGGCTGCCCCATGACGAAGCACACGATCGCCGCAATGACGCAGATCGCGATCAGCACGGTGTTCACCCGCGACATCGGCCAGCGCATGCGGCGGGTCCCTGCTTCGTCACGCTCAGGATCACTCGACACGTGATCCGCATCATCCGTCGACATCGAAGAGCTCCTCCACGGTTGAGCCGAAATGGCGGGCGAGGTGCACGGCGAGGGTCAGCGAGGGGTCGTAGCGGCCGGTCTCGATGGCGTTGATCGTCTGTCGTGAAACGCCGACCGCCGTCGCCAGCGCCTGTTGGGAGAGCCCCTGCTCACCTCGGAGTTCCTTGACTCTGCTGCGCACGACTCAACGGTAGGGCAACTGCGCGCGACATGTAAAGCCGACTTGACAACGCGACGAAATGTAAAGCATGCTTGTCACGTCAAGTCCGCTTTACACGTCCGGAGGCCCCACATGAGCGAAGCGCTCGTTGATTTCACCCAGTCCCTTCCCATCTGGCTGCAGTGGGCCGGGGTGATGCTCGCCGCGGCGATCCCGTTCATCGAGTCCTACTTCGGCACGCTCATCGGCATCCTCGCCGGAGTGCCGACGCCGCTCGCCGTCGCCGCCGCGATCGTCGGCAACGTGGCATCCATGCTCGCGTTCGTGTTCGTCGCCTCGAAAGCGCGGCAGAAGGTGCTCGCACGACGGGCCGGCGGCGAGGAAATCCCTGAGCCCTCGCCGCGCCGCGAGAAGGTCAAGCGCATGTTCGACAGGTTCGGCGTGCCCGGCGTCAGCCTGCTCGGTCAGACCGTGCTACCGAGTCAGATCACGTCGGGAATGATGGTGTCCTTCGGCGCGAGCCGCAACGCCGTGATCTTCTGGCAGGTCATCTCGATCATCGTCTGGGCGATCATCTTCGCCATGATCGGTCAGGCCGGCGTGGCCCTGCTGCGCTGAGTGTCAGCATTCTCGCTGTTGTACCGGCCGAGGAACAGCGCCGCCACAAGCG
This sequence comes from Microbacterium sp. H1-D42, assembly GCF_022637555.1. NCBI lineage: Bacteria > Bacillati > Actinomycetota > Actinomycetes > Micrococcales > Microbacteriaceae > Microbacterium > Microbacterium sp. H1-D42. Next base: position 3,301,607 of record NZ_CP093342.1, read on the forward strand.
CGACCACGAGCACGGATGCCGGCAGCAGCATCGCCTGGGCCATGCCTGCCGAGAATCCCTCGGCGATCTGCGGAGGCATCGTCCCACCCGCGACGCCGGAGGGAGCCTCGGACAGGCCGGGCAGGTTGGCCTCGAGTCGCGACTGCATGAACGCCGCGATGGATGCTGAGCCGACGACCGACCCGATCGTGCGGGTGGTGTTGTAGATGCCCGCCCCCGCGCCGGCCTGCCGCGGGGGCAGGTTGCGGGTGGCGGTCGTCGCGAGCGGGCCCCACATGCCGGCGTTGCCGATGCCGATCAGAGCCGAGGGCAGCAGGAACATCCAGATCGGGGTCTCCATGTTCACCATCGAGGCGTTCCACAGCTGACCGCCGGCGACGAACAGCAGGCCCGGGATCAGGATCCAGCGCGGGTCGATGCGGTCGATCAGCTTGCCGGCAGCCGGCGCCAGCACTCCCGAGAGCACGGCCATCGGGATCATCAGCAGCGCGGACTCGGTCGGCGTCAGGCCGCGGGCCAGCTGCAGGAAGAACATGAACGGCAGCGACATCGACGTCACCGCGAAGCCGACCACGGCGATGGCGACGTTCGCGCCGGAGAAGTTGCGGTCGCGGAACAGCGAGAGCGGCACGAGCGCCTCGCTCTTCGTGAACGCCTGCTGCACGATGAACAGCGCGAGCACGACGAGGCCGGAGATGATGAGGCCCCACACTGAGATGGGGCCGGCGATGACGCCCCAGTCGTATTTCTCACCCTCTTGCAGGCCGAAGACGATGAGGAACAGCGCCACCGCGCTGAGCACGACGCCGAAGATATCGAAGCGGTGTTCGTGGGTCTCGAGCTTCGGCACGAGGATCCAGGCGAGCACGAAGCCGATCACGCCGACCGGCAGGTTGATGAAGAAGATCGCCTCCCAGCCGAACGCGTCGACGAGCACCCCGCCGAGCAGCGGTCCGACGAGTGTCGCGACTCCGGCGGTGGCGCCCCACAGCCCCATCGCCGCGCCGCGCCGAGCGGGCGGGAAGGTGCGGGTGATCACTGCCATGGTCTGCGGCGTCATGAACGCGGCACCGAGACCCTGCGCGGCGCGCGCGACGATCAGCCCTTCCAGCGTGGTCGACAGGCCGCACCACAGGGATGCCAGGGTGAAGACCGCCAGGCCGATGAGGTAGATGTTCTTCGGCCCGAATCGGTCGCCGAGACGGCCGGTGATCAGCAGCGGCACTGCATAGGCGAGCAGGTACGCGCTGGTGACCCACACGACGTTGTCGAGGTTGTTCGTGTCGGGGTCGAGCGCCGCCTTGATGGCGGGGTTCGCGACCGAGACGATCGTCGTGTCGACGAGGATCATGAAGAACCCGATGACCAGTGCCCACAGTGCGGGCCACGGGCTGCGGGGCTTGTGCCCGTGGGCGTAGGTGCCGGTCGACGGCGTCACTTCAGAACTCACCCGGCAACGTTACACCTGGGATGGGACGACGGTGCGGGATGGAACGACGGCGTGGGATGGGCACCGCGCCCGTCGGCGTCGCCGAGACGACGACCGACGGACGCGGTGCGTTCATTCACTTCTTCTTGCAGGCGTTCGGGTTGGGACCGTTGCCCTTGTCGTGCCCGTAGGCATTGCCGTTGCCCTTGCCTGGTCGGCACTTCTCAGTCTGAGTTTCCTCCGAACCCAGCGGGATGACGCGAAGCGCCGCCGGCGCAGAGCTGCCGAAGAGGTAGATGCCGTCCTGCGCGACATCCGCGTCGGCACGCAGCTGCGGGGCGAGCGGCGCGATGATGAACCGAGCGTTCTCCTCGCCGTCTGCAGTCAGGGTGCGGTGCTCCATCGTCTCAGGGTCGAGCACGGTGAGCTTGGAGGCGACGTTGAGCAGCAGGTTGCCGTCGTGCCATGCGAAGCTCATCGGACGCCACATTCCGTAGCGGGTGACCTCGGGGAAGATGTTCTTCGACTTGGACTCGATGACGGTCATGGTCGCTGGGTCGACCGCGAACACCCAGCCGTCCGTCGTCCCCCACAGATTTCCGTCCGGGCCGAACGAGAGCGCGCTGATGTGCTTCGGCTTCTGGCCGGTCGGCAGGTCGAGCGAGTACTCGCCGGTCTTCTCACCGCTGGCGACGTCGTAGGTGAACAGCTTCGCCTCGGTTGCGATCGGATCGGCGCCGAGCCCGCCGACGACGGTGGTCGAGCCGTAGACGATGCCGTCCTTGACGGCGAGGCCGATGACGCTCTGATTCTCGACGATCCCCTTCTCGACGGTCGTCTCGCCGGTCGCGATGTCATGGATCGTGAGGGCGCCCTGGTGCAGTCCGTAGCCCGGGATCGATCCGATGAACAGCTTTCCGCCGTCCTCGACCATGTAGTACGGACGGTCCTGTTCGCTGCCGATCGTGAACACGCGCGAGGACTTCGGCCTGCCGTCCGTTCCCGTCACCACTCGGTCGATGTGCCCACCGGGGTAGAGGCCGAAGTAGGTGGCGTCCCCTACGGTGAGCATCGACTCCGCCTGCTCGGCGGGGAAGTTCGCGAACGTGCCGGCCCCGGTGTCGTATACGGCACCAGTTCCGGCCGGATAGGTCACCAGGTAGATACCGCCATCGGCGTTCAGAGCCATGTTGTGCAACGGGGTGCCTGTGCTCGTCTGGACGACGTTCGGCAGCGTGATCTGGCGCTTGCCGGTGATGTCGAGAGCACGCAGCGGCCCCTGGCGCGAGGCGGTGACGAGCCACTCACCGGGGTGGCCGGCCTCGGTGAGGTCGACCCATGCCTGACCGCGCATACCAAGACCGAACGGGATGCCGGCGTTCGAGAACACCGGCTCGGCACCACTGAGGTCAACCTCTGCGATGGTTCCGTTGTACGTCAGGTAGATCTTGCCGTCACGCGACGCGAGTTGTGTGAACCCCGGATTTCCGTTCAGGGTCGGCGTGCCGGTCAGCGCCGCCTTGTTGAGCGTCTTCGTGCTCCACTGCCCCGTCTCGAGGTTGTAGAACGACGTCGCGGCGAGATCACCCGAGAAGTTGACCACCAGCCAGTCGCCGACCTTCTGCATGTCGTACGCCCAGGGAAGGACATCGACATCGAAGATCGCGAGCAGCGGGTCCGAGACGCGCTCGCGGACAGTGGGGTCGCTCGCGTCGATCTTCACCACCGCTCCGGTGGCGCCGGTTCCGGCATAGATGTACCCGTCGTGGTACTCGATCGACCGCACGTACTCCTCGCCCTCGACCTGAGTCCAGCGGGTGAAGGTCTTGGCCGCCGCGTCGTATTTCACGACCTCGCCTGTCTTGTAGGTGCCGACATACGCGTTGGACTGGTCATCGATCACCATCGACCAATTCGAGCTGGATCCGGGGACGACACCGGCGAACACGGCCTCGTTGGCCACCGGGTCGTACACCCAGAGCTCACCGCGCTGTGCTCCGGCGGCATCCTTGCCGATCGCAGCGACGTACACCTTGCCGTTCGGCGCGATCTCGAGCTTCCAGACCTGGATGACGCTCGGCATCTCGGCCGCCTGCACGAAGGTGTTCGAGGCGATGTCGATGACGTTCAGCAGGGAGCCATCGGAGGAGGTGGCGGTGTATCCGACCGTGCGCCCATCCAACTCGCCGAACGCCATGTCGATGATGCTGGGCACCTGCACCGGGATGCCGACCTGCTGCTCGGCACCGAAGGTCATGCCATGGAAGGTCTCACTGGGTGGATTGTCCTCAGCGGCGGCGACCGGAGCGGCCGCCCCTACGAGGACGGCGGCCGCAGCCGCGGCGACGATCGATCTGAACAGTCGTCTGCGTGTGGGGGACACAGCGTGCTCCTAACTGACGCAAGTGCGTCGACGGTCTCTGCTCAGCGACGAGCCCACGCCAAGACGCAGCGTTGCGCCCGCAACCAAACAAAAGTGAGGTTTCGTAATAGCCGACAGTACCCAGTGCTTACAGTTAAGGGAATACCCAATTTCGATGTGAGAATTCGAAGATGGGATGATGTACCGGTGAGCGAAGCACAGAGCGTCCCCGGCTGGCGGCACATCTACTCGGGCAAGGTCCGTGACCTGTATGCGTCGGAGGACCCGGGCGACACCCGCATCCTGGTGGTCGCATCCGACCGCGTCAGCGCCTTCGACTTCGTGCTCTCCCCCGGTATCCCGTCCAAGGGAGAGCTGCTCACGACCCTGAGCATGTGGTGGTTCGACGAGCTCAGCGACGTTCCGAACCACATCGCCGAAGGCGAGATCCCGGATGCTGTCGCCGGGCGTTCGATGATGGCGATGGCTCTCGAGATGCTGCCCATCGAGTGCGTCGTGCGCGGATACCTCACCGGTTCGGGATGGGCCGAGTACGTCGAGAGCGGCACCGTGTGCGGCATCCCCCTTCCCGCCGGACTCAAGAACGGCGACAGACTGCCCGAGCCGCTGTTCACCCCTGCTTACAAGGCGCCGATGGGCGAGCACGACGAGAACATCACCTTCGAGAAGGTGGTCGCGCTGGTGGGCGCCGAGCGCGCCGCCGAACTGCGCGACACCTCGCTGCAGATCTACTCGCGCGCCGCAGCGATCGCCGAGGCGAAGGGCCTGATCCTCGCCGATACCAAGTTCGAATTCGGTGTGGATGCCGAGGGCACTCTCCGCCTGGCCGATGAGGCGCTCACCAGCGATTCGTCGCGATACTGGGACGCCGAAGCCTGGCGCACCGGCACGACTCCGGATGCCCGGATGGCGAGCTTCGACAAGCAGATCGTCCGCGATTGGCTGGCGGCGAACTGGGACAAGCAGGGCGAGCCGCCGGCACTGCCGGAGGAGATCGTCACGCAGACGGCCGACCGCTACCGCGAACTGATCACGCGCCTGCAGGGCTGAGCGTCCGCACGCTTCACCGGGTCTCGTCGAACGAGCGAGTCGGTACCACCCCTGTGTTCCGGCGCGGGCTACCGATAGTGTTTCGTCAACCCTGACCCCGACTCCGAGGAGCCGAAATGCCACTGTGGAAAGTGCACGGCAATGGTCGCACTGTCGCGCCTGGTGCCGTCGTCCGCCCTGAAGAACGCCTGAACTGGCCAGCCACCATCGCGATCGGCGTGCAGCACGTCATCGCCATGTTCGGCGCCACCTTCCTGGTGCCGATCCTGACCGGATTCCCCGTGCCGACCACGCTGCTGTTCAGCGGTATCGGCACGATCCTGTTCCTGCTCGTCACCCGCAACAAGCTGCCCAGTTACCTCGGCTCGTCGTTCGCCTTCATCGCACCGGTGACGGCGGCGACCGCCGCCAACGCTTCTGGCGCGAGCAACGGCATGGGTGCGGCGCTGGCCGGCATCGTCGCCGTCGGCGTGCTGCTGGCGATCATCGGCGTCGTCGTGAACACGGTCGGCGTGAAGTGGGTCGACCGCTTCCTGCCGCCGGTGCTCGCCGGAACCATCGTCGCTCTGATCGGATTCAACCTGGCCGGCGCTGCCCGCGGCAACTACGAGCAGGCGCCGATCACCGCGACGTTCACGCTGGCGATCACGATCCTGTTCGCGGTGGTGTTCCGCGGATTCCTCGGACGCATCTCGATCTTCCTCGGTGTGATCGCGGGATACATCTTCGCGGGCTTCCGCGGCGAGCTCGACTTCACCAAGGTCGACGAGGCGGCGTGGGTGGGACTGCCCACTTTCCACTTCCCGGACTTCGCGTCGTCTGGCACCTGGTCGGCGATGGCGATGTTCCTGCCCGTCGTGCTCGTGCTGATCGCCGAGAACGTCGGCCACGTGCGCGGTGTCGCGACCATGGTCGAGGACCCTGCGATCAACAAGCAGACCGGCAAGGCGCTGATCGCTGACGGCCTCTCGACGTCGCTCGCCGGGTTCTTCGGCGGTTCGGGTACGACCACCTACGGCGAGAACATCGGCGTCATGGCATCCACCCGCGTCTACTCCACCGCCGCCTACTGGGTCGCGGGCATCACGGCGATCCTGTTGAGCATGTCGCCGAAATTCGGCGCCATGATCAACTCGGTTCCCCCTGGTGTGCTCGGCGGCGTCACGACGGCGCTGTACGGCCTGATCGGCGTCATCGGCATCAAGATCTGGGTCGACAACAAGGTCGACTTCTCGCGTCCGGTCAACCAGTACACGGCTGCGGTCGCGCTGATCGTCGCGGTCGGCGGGTTCCAGATCATCGATCCGGACTCGGGCTTCCAGCTCGGCGGCATCGTGCTCGCCACGGTCGCTGCGATCCTGATCTACCACCTCGGCAACCTGATCGCCCGCCTGCGCAAGACCGGAGCGGACGACCCGAAGCCCCTCGAGCCGGTCGGCCCCATCGGCGGCGACACCGTCGACTGAACGGACCTCCCGACTCACGCTGAAGGGCGGCGCTTCCCACGGGAACGCCGCCCTTCAGCATCCGACAGTGCGCGCTTCGCGCAGGCCGCGTCAGTCCTCGGGATAGGCGTCAACCGCGCGCAGTGCGACCTCCGCAGCATCGGATGCCACGAGCGGCAGCGGATGCGCGGGCTCGCCGAGGCCGTACATGTCGTGCAGCCAGCGACGAGCGGCCTGCAGCGGATACGTCTGCCCGTACACGGCACGCTTCACGATCACGCCTTCGAGCACGCTGCGCAGCATGATCTCCTCCAGCGCCGGGTCGGCGGCGCCGCGCTCACGGAACAGGTCTTGCATCATCGCCCCGGCGGCAAGCACGCCGTCCAGCCCACGCTGCTCGGCATCCGCGTAGAGGCGGTGCGTGGCCGGCAGGATCGACAGGCCGAGGGTGATCCGCTGCTGCGGCATCGCCTGATCAGCGGTGATCAGCGACATGTCGATGATCAGACGCAGCCGGTCATCGGCGCTCTCATCGCCGAACGCGACACCCGTCATCTTCGCAAAGTAGGCGTCGAGCACCGCACCTACAAGGTGCTCTTTGCCGTCGAAGTAGTAGCTCACCAGGCCCTGTGCGACACCGGCTCGACGCGCGATCTCAGCGAGGCTCGCCTCGTGATAGCCCTTCTCCCCGAACACGGCGAAAGCGGCTTCGATGATGGCGGTCTGCGATCGTTCGCGCGCGTCGCGGTTCTGCTCCGCTGAGCGTGACATCGCACCCCTCCTCACACCTGAACGCTTCAGTGGGTCACCTGACCCAGTTCGCCCGAGTCCCATTGTGACCGATCAAGATGTGCATCGGCCGCCCTGGCGTCGATCTTGTGGCGATCTGATGATATGTCGCCGACCAGATGATATCTTTTTGTATTGATTGCTTCATCAATCAAACTTCTCGCGGCCTTTCGGCGTCATCCGCGAGCAGTGGCTGCGGCACCGGGGGGAACCGTCCGCAGCACCGGGAGGGAGAGAGGATTCGCTCCTCCCTCCCGGAACTCTTCTCAGACGCGAGAGGTTGACGCCGGCGCGATGATGCGGAACCGCACCAGCGCCCCTGGCGGCAGCTGCCCTGCCAGGTCGAGACACCGGTCGGTCAGGGCGCCGATGATCGGGTACCCGCCGGTGACGGGATGGTCGGGCAGGAACAGCACCGGCTGCCCGTCGGGCGGCACCTGGATCGCGCCCGTCACTGCACCCTCGCTGGGCAGCTCACCCGCGATCGCGCGCTCCAGGGGCGCCGCACCATGAAGTCGGATGCCGACACGATCCGCCCGCTGGGTGACGAGCCACTGCTGGGTCTCGAGCACATGCAGGGCGGCTGGCGTGAACCAGTCGTCGCGCGGGCCGAGCGTGATGTCGAGTTCGATCCGTTCTCCGGATGCCGGCAGCGCGCGCGGCCAGGGATACGGGTCGACCGCGTCGATGGCATCCGACCCGATCGGCACGACGTCACCCGATGCGAGCGGTGCGGGTCCGAGCCCGCCCAAGGTGTCGGAGGAGCGGCTGCCGAGCGCTTCGGGCACGCGGATGCCCCCGCGCACGCCGATCACGTAGCGCAGCCCCCGCGCCGCAGCGCCGAGGCTCAGCACATCGCCGTCATACGTCGCGAACGGGATGCCGTGCGCGATCAGGCGCTCCTCGCCGGCAGTATCCACCATCGCCAGCTCGCCCACGGCGCCGGTGACCACGGCGACGCCGTCGCCGTGGAAGCGCAGCGTCACGGCACCGAGGCTCTCAAGCGCGGCTTCGCCGGCGCGGTTGCCGACAGCGCGATTCGCATCACGCAGGGCAGTGCGGTCGGCGGCACCGGATGCTGACACCCCGAGTGCCGCGCGCCTTGGCCGTCCGAGGTCCTGCACGAGCAATTGCAGGGCAGGCTGCACGACTTCGACCGCCGCCCCCTCGACGACAGCTGTCGGAAGTCCCCGACCATCCGGTCCAGCACCCGCGTGTCGCATCCCGGCACTCCGCCCGGCGGCCGAATCGCCTGAGACTCCCAGCACGGCGACGGCCTCCCGCTCCGCGTGCACGAACTTCACCCGCGTGCCTGGCGCAAGCAGCGCGGGTGGATCCCGCTCGACGTCCCACATCACGGCCTCTGTGCGTCCGATCAGCTGCCAGCCACCGGGGCTCTCTCGCGGGTACACGCCTGTGAAGTTCCCCGCCAGGCCGACCGAGCCCGCCGGGACGCGGGTGCGCGGCGACGATCGTCGTGGCACGTCGAAGAGCGGATCATCGCCCACCAGATAGCCGAACCCCGGCGCGAAGCCCGAGAACGCCACCTGCCAGTGCGCGGTCAGGTGCCGGTTCACGACTTCCTCGATCGAGATGCCCAGCGTTCGCGCGACCTCATTGAGGTCCTCTCCGTCGTAGCGCACGGGGATGGTCACTTCGGTCGTGGGCGCGAGGGTGTTGGCATCTGACGTCGTCGTCCGCAGCGCCTCGGCCAGCCGCTCAGCCGACACCAGCAAGGGGTCGAACCGCACCAGCACCGTGCGCGCGCCGGGGACGCGCTCGACGATGCCGCGCACAGCGCCACATGCGGCGTTGAGCCGCATGGCCTCATCCAGATCGGCGGCCTCGACCAGCAGCGCCCGATCCGATGCCCGCAGCACCCTCATGACACGCCACCCGCTTCTCGCTCCGGTAAGAGTTTCTGTCGCCTGGACAGCCTCCAGACGACAGAAACCGATATGGGAGCATATGCGGTTTCGGGCATATCACGCGCTCCGAGTGGCGAACGGCGCCAGATCGACGCCGGCATCCGAAAGCAGACCCCGGATCCCGGCGGCCATCGTGACCGCGCCTGGGCTGTCGCCGTGCACGCAGATCGACTGCGCGTCGACGCGCACGTCGGTGCCGTCGATCGCGCGGATCATGCCGGTCTCGGCGAAACGCAGCATCCGCTCGGCGACCTCGTGCGCGTCGTGCAGCACCGCGCCGCCCTCGGTGCGCGGCACCAGCGTGCCGTCCGGCAGATACGCCCGATCGGCGAATGCCTCGGACGCCACTTGCAGGCCGGCCCGCGATCCGACCTCCAGCACGACGCCGCCGGCCAGCCCGAGCAGCATCAGCCGCGGATCGACAGCGCGGATCGCCGCGACGACTGCCGCAGCCTGCCGTTCATCCCGCGCGATCGTGTTGTACAGCGCGCCATGCGGCTTGACGTAGTCGACGGCCGCGCCGACGGCCACAGCCATGTCGGCGAGCGCACCGAGCTGCTCTTCGACCAGAGCCTGCAGCGTCACCGCATCCAGATCCGTCGGGGTGCGTCCGAAGTTCGCGCGGTCGTCGTACGAGGGGTGTGCGCCGATCACCACACCGCGCGCGACAGCGGCGGCCAGCGTCTGGCGGATCCCCTCTGGCGTGCCGGCATGCAGCCCGCACGACACGTTCGCACTGGTCACGATCTCGAGCATGGCGGCGTCGTCGCTCACCATGCGCTCAGCGGTGTTCTCGCCGAGGTCGGAGTTGAGATCGATGGATGCCATGGCACCAGTCTGCCCGGCGCGCGGGAAACGCGGGGCCGCACGGCTACTCCTGTTCTGTAGCATCTGACGAGTGACAGAGGCAGAGCCCGGCGCGAAGAGTTCGCTGCTCGAAGCCGATCGCGCCAAGGCGTTCATCGACGCGGTCGTCGCGATCGCCATGACACTGCTGATCCTGCCCCTGATGGAGAGCGTCTCCGAGGCGGCCGCGAACGACGAGGGCCCCGGCGAGTGGTTCGCCGAGCACACCGGTCAACTGATCGCGTTCGCCCTGAGCTTCGCGATCATCGCGATGTTCTGGATGAACCACCACCGCCTGTTCGCACGGGTGCAGCGGATGTCGCCCGCCCTGCTGTGGATCACCGTGGCCTGGCTGTTCTCGATCGTCTGGCTTCCGGTGGCCACCGCGATGTCGGGCCAGATGCCATCGGATGACCCTGTCGTGATCGCCGTCTACATCGGCAGCATGCTGCTGACGTCGACACTCAGCCTGACCACCCGCGTGTACCTGCGTCTGCATCCGGCACTGCACGCGATCGACCCCGCGAGCGAACTGCGCGGGATCGCCGTCGACCTGGCGATGATCACGCTGTTCGCGGCGTCACTGGCGGTGGCCGTCGCCGTGCCGCAGGTGTCGTACTTCGCCCTGCTGCTGATGTGGCTGACCGGACCGATGCAGCGGGTGTTCTCACGCCTGCTGCGTTGGCGTGCGAGCCGGCACGTGTAAAGCGGCCGGCACCGCACGGCACCCGCGCAGGGTCAGCTCACACCGACGGCGCCGATGCGCGGACGACCAGCTCGGTGGGCATGATCGTCAGTCGGTCGGGATCGCGGCCGGCCAGCACATCGACGATGAGCCCCGCCAGCAGCTCACCCTGCGCGAACATGGGCTGACTCATGCTGGTCAGCTCCGCGGCCGCAGCGAGCGGGGCATCGTCGAAGCCGATCACTGCGACGTCCTCTGGCACCCGCAGTCCGGACGAACGCAGCACGCCCAGAGCTCCCCGCGCCATGAGGTCACTGGCGACGAACAGCGCATCGGGGCGCGGGTCCTGCGCCAGCAGCCGCTGCGCGGCCCCTGCCCCACCCTGCTCGCTGAAGTCGCCATCGATCACCCCAGCTGAGGTGAGTCCGGCATCGGACAGCGCGCCGAGGAAGCCGTCGCGGCGATCGACGCTGACGGACATCGACAGCGATCCGGTGATGGTCGCGATACGCGTGCGCCCGAGCGCGATGAGGTGCTCAGTCGCCGCGCGGCCGGCAGCGACGTTGTCTACGTCGACGATGTAGTCGCTGTCGCGCACGTGCGTCGGCCGTCCGCCGAACACGACCGGCACCGTCTCGGCGATGCGATCGACGAACGAGTCGCTGGCGTGGTGCGAGACGATGATCGCAGCATCCACTCCGCCGTTGCGCACGAATCGGGTCATCTTGCCGCCCGGGTCCTCGCTCGCGATCAGCAGCGTGAGGATGTAGTCCGACTCGGCGAGGCGCGCACTGATCCCGGCGACGACGGATGCCAGGAACGGGTCGCCGAAGAAGCGCGTGGTGTCCTCTGGGACGACGAGTCCGATCGCGTGCGTCTGCCGACTCGCAAGCGAGCGAGCGGCGCGGTTCGGAGCGTAGTTCAGCTCGGCGATGGCGTGCTGCACGGCGGCGAGCGCCTCTGGGCTCACGGCGGTCGACCCGTTGACGACGCGCGAGACGGTCGAGCGCGATACGCCGGCGAGGGTGGCGACCTCTTCGATCGTGGAGCGGGGCATCTGGTCTCTCTCAGCGAAGTCGCGTGGTGGGCTCAGAGGGCGGACTCAGAGCGCTCGGGCGGCGATGATCCGAGCGTAGTCGCGACCGCTGTCCTTCACTGTGCGCTGCTGCGTCTGATAGTCGACGCGCACGATGCCGAAGCGCTTGGCATACCCCCACGACCACTCGAAGTTGTCCATCAGCGACCAGTAGAAGTAGCCCCGCACGTCGGCGCCCTGCTCGATGGCATCCAAGGTCGCTCCGAGGTGCGCACGCACGAACGCGGCGCGGTCGGCGTCATGCACCTGCCCGTCAGCATCCGCCACGTCGTCATAGGCGACGCCGTTCTCGGTGACGTACAGCGTCACGCCTGGCGCGTAGTCCTCGGCGACGCGGACCAGCAGCCGGGTCAGGCCCTCTGGCTGCACCTCCCAACCCATCGCGGTGCGCGGCAGCCCGCGCTCGACCCAGTGGATGCCGGCGTCGGCGGGGAACGGCGACGCCGTCTCGCGCTCGTCGAGCCCCTCGGTCTGGTGGGGGTCGCCCTCGGCATCGGGTTGCGGATGCCCCGACAGCAGCTCCCCGTGGTAGTAGTTCACCCCGAAGGCGTCCAGCGGCGTGGAGATCGTGTCGAGGTCGCCGTCGCGGACGGCGTCCTGCCAGGCGCTGACCGCCTCAGCATCCACCTCGCGCAGGTCGCGGACGATGTCGGCCGGGTAGCTGCCGCGGAACAGCGGGTCGAGGAACCAGCGGTTGAACTGCCCGTCGATGCGCCGTGCGGCATCGACATCGCGCGGGTCGTCGGGGTCGGCCGCGTCCGCGACGGTGAGGTTGAGTGTGATGCCGAGATCGAGACTCGCGTCACGCGCGCGCAGCGCCTGCACGGCGCTGCCGTGCGCGAGCAGCAGATGATGCGAGGCGAGGAGCCCGTCGCGGATACTGGTGCGTCCCGGCGCGTGCACCCCGGCGGTATAGGAGAGGAACGACGAGCACCACGGCTCGTTCAGCGTGGTCCAGTGCTGCACGCGGTCGCCGAGGGCGTCGTGCACGCTGAGCGCGTACTCGGTGAATCGCTCGACCACCTCGCGGCTCGCCCATCCTCCGCGCTCTTCCAGTGCCTGCGGCATGTCCCAGTGGTGCAGCGTCAGCCACGGCACGATGTCAGCCCCGAGCAGCTCGTCGACAAGGCGGCTGTAGAAGTCAATGCCCTTCGGGTTCACCGGCCCCGCGTCGGGGCGCACCCGCGACCACGAAGTCGAGAAGCGGTACGTCTGCAGACCAAGGTCCTTCATCAGGGCGACGTCGTCGGCGTAGCGGTGGTAGTGATCGCAGGCGACATCGCCGTTCTCGGCGCCGACAGTCGCACCGGGAACGCGTGCGAAGGCATCCCAGATGGACGCCGTGCGTCCGTCTTCGAAGGCGGCGCCCTCGATCTGGTAGGCGGCCGTGGCTGCGCCGAAGAGGAAGTTCTCGGGGAAGGAACGGGTCATGCGCCCCATTCTCGCACTGTTGCGGCGATTCGTGGGAGCGCTCCCACGAATCGCCGATCCTCGTGGCTCGGATACCCTTGACAGGTGAATCCCGAACTGGCACGCGCTGAATCACTGATCCGCGAGATCGCCGACTACCCCTCGCCCGGCATCCTGTTCCGCGACATCACTCCGCTGCTGGCTGACGCCGAGGCCCTTCGGGTCACCACCGAGGCGCTCGTCGAGCCGTTCATCGGCACGTTCGATGTCGTCGCGGGGGTCGAGGCGCGCGGGTTCATCCTCGCCGGGGCTGCCGCGATCGCCGCCGGGGTCGGCCTGGTGCCGATCCGCAAGGCGGGCAAGCTGCCGCAGCCCGCCGCATCGGTCGACTACGCGCTCGAGTACGGCACCGCCACGATCGAGATGCACGACGACCTGCCCGCCGGCACCCGCGTGCTGCTCATCGACGACGTGCTCGCCACCGGCGGCACCCTCGACGCCGGGCGCCAGATCGTCGAACGCCTCGGATACACCGTCGCGGGTATCAGCGTGCTGTTCGAGATCGACGGACTCGGCGGGCGCGACCTGATCGGCGATCTGCACACCGTCTTCCGGTCGGCCTGACGGCAATCCGGCGTCAGCGGCGTCCTCGGCGTCAGCGCATCGGGTTCGGCTACGACCCCGGCGCGGCCGGCGGCATCGCCAGATCAGGCGGCGCCACCCCGCGTTCGATCGCTGAGCGGACCGAAGCCGCCGCATGCGCCAGACTGCTCACGGCGACGAGCTGGCGTGCCCTGGCGTTGACCGCCAGCAGCATCCGCCGCGCCACCTCATCGGGTGATCCGGTCGGACCAAGGGCGGCCACGTTCCGCCCGGCCATCGGCTCGAGGGCATCCGCGTACTCCATGAGGGTCTCGACGTCGTAGTCCAGCCCGACCTCGGCCGCCTGTGCGAGCGCGTGCGTCAGGCCGCGCTCGGCGGCCCCCGGGTAACCGCGCCAGTCCCGGCGCCGCATCAGCTCGTGGGTGCGCTCGCTGAATTCGACGTAGGAAGGGTCGGATGCCAGGTCCTCCGGCGTCCCGAGTGCGAAGGTCTGACACGCGTTCATCACATCGAGCGTGGTCGTGCCCTCGGTGTCGATCAGGTCGGTGAGCGCCCGGATCGCCGTTGTCGACGCCTCGTACACGTCACGCAGCACGAGAATGAGCTTGGCGCGGTCGACGTGCCTTTGGTCGTAGATCGCCGTCGTCGTGTTCTTCAACTCCCCCGGCGGCAGGATGCCGACCCGGATCCAGTGCTTCAGCGTCGTCGTGCTGGTGGCGCTCTGGTCTGCGAGCTCACTGAGTTTCACTCTTGTTCCTCCCCCCGAGGAGATGCGCAGGTTGGAGAGTAGAGCCTAGGGCCACTCTCCACGATGCGCATCCTATGCGTCGACCCTATCCTTGCTGTGTAGGGGACCAATCCCGCGTATGGGGGGCATCCGGCGCGGGTGTCGAGGAGTGGGGACTTTTCGATTAGCCCGGATGGAGACACCAGGGGGTGCGATCTCCGTCCGGGCACTCTTTTTGCCTCGGACCCGGCCCGCTTCGGGCATCCTCCCCCGCTGCGGCGGCGCGGTAGACTCGACATGATCCCGCCCCGACTTTCTGGAGCCGAGTATGCCCACCATCGTCGTCGACGTCATGCCCAAGGCCGAACTGCTCGACCCGCAGGGAAAGGCCGTCTCCGGCGCTTTCGCCCGCATGGGCGTCGAGAACTTCTCTCAGGTGCGCATCGGCAAGCGCTTCGAACTCACCGTGGAAGGCGAGGTCACCGATGAGGTGCTCGCCGAAGCCCGTCGCCTCGCCGAGGACGTGCTGTCGAACTCCGTGATCGAGGACGTCGTGGGCGTCGAGGTCGCACCGTGACCGTACGCGTCGGCGTCATCACCTTCCCCGGATCGCTGGATGACCGCGACGCTCAGCGCGCCGTGCGCATCGCCGGCGCCGAACCGGTGGCCCTCTGGCACGGGTCGCACGACCTCGAAGGCGTCGACGCGCTGGTGCTGCCTGGCGGATTCAGCTACGGCGACTACCTGCGCTCCGGTGCGATCGCGGCGCTGTCGCCGATCATGGCCGAGGTGAAGGATGCTGCCGCCAAGGGTATGCCGGTGCTCGGCATCTGCAACGGATTCCAGATGCTCGTCGAGGCGCACCTGCTGCCGGGCGGTCTGATCCGCAACGACCACCAGCACTTCGTGCGCCGCGACCAGAAGCTCACGGTCGCGAACGCCGACACCGCCTGGACCAGCGATTACACCGAGGGCCAGGAGATCGTCATCCCGCTGAAGAACGGCGAGGGCGGCTACATCGCCTCGGACGAGACCCTCGACCGCCTCGAGGGCGAGGGCCTTGTGGCCTTCCGCTACGCCGGCGTCAACCCGAACGGGTCGCTGCGCGACATCGCCGGACTCACCAACGCAGCGGGCAACGTCGTCGGCCTCATGCCGCACCCCGAGCACGCCGTCGAGCCGGGCTTCGGTCCCGACATGAGCGCCGCGATGCGCTCCGGCATCGACGGACTCGGGTTCTTCACGAGCGCCATCGCCGCAGTCGCGCGCCTCGCCGCGTAGCGCTCGCGACGACGCGCCTGGCGTCAGATACCGGCCGGCGGCCAGACGCCGATGATGATGGCCATCACCAGGATCGTGACGAGCTCGTGTGCGATGTTCAGAGTGGTGAGCTTGGTCGAGCGCCCCTCGAACGCGTCGTGCGTGATGAATCGCGCAGCCGTGAACCCGGCCCACAGCGCAACGGACGTCACGACGGCAGCCCAGAAGTACGAGCCCTCGTAGAAGTGCCAGGCGATCGATGAGGCACCGGCCAGCACCCACGCGGTGATGAAGCTGACGATGACGGTCGTGATGATCGCGAGCACCGGATTGCCGTTGGGGTTGTCGATGTCGATGTTCGCGAGCTTCGCCCAGCGCCTGCCGAACACGCCCTTCGCGTACCAGATCGACCCCACCACCATGCTCGACGCCGTGGCGATCAGCACTGCCCAGTAGTTGATCTCGGGAACCATGTCTCCTCCTCATCGCGGATGCCGCCAGGATACTCCCGGGTGGCGCCACCGCCAGGCAGGCTCGAGGCGCAGAATGTACGCATGAGCCGGCCGCCCGAAGACGATGAGCACGTGCTCGGCCCCGGCCTGCTGCCGACGCCGTTCACCGCGGCGCAGATCCGGGCATCCAGCCGCGACGGCAAGCTGATCCGCCTGCTGGTCGAGTCCGCCGACGGCACCGTCGTCGAGCGCATCAATCGCTTCCGCGACGCGGACGACGAAGGCGCCAACTTGGAGCAGTGGCTGTCGGATGCCCCTGACGACGCGACCACGCGACGGGTGACCTGGCTGGAGCTGCAGAGCCACGCCGCCTTCCCCACCGAGCTCACGACCGTGTCGACCGAGGTGATCGAGCTGCCGCTCGGGCGGCTCGAATGCGTGCGCTATGACGTGATCGCGACCGATGCCGACCCCGCCGCGACCTTCTGGTTCGCACTCGCCCATCCGGGAATGCCGGTGCGATATCAGACGGTCACGGCCTCGGGGCGGATCCGCACGACGGTCACCGCGATCACGTCGGACTGACCATGCCGATACAGTCGAAGAGTGAGCCTCCTCGTCACCGTCCCCACCGACCGCCTCGCCCAGAACCTCGAGTCCCTGCCTGACGGCGTCGAGCTGAAGGTCTGGGATCTGCAGACGCCGACCCCGGCATCCCGCATCGACATCGTCGTGCCGCCGTACATGGGCAGCAGCCGCTGGCTGTCCTCCCTCGAGGGCATCGAGGTCGGACTCGTGCAGGGCCAGGCGATCGGCTACGACGGCGTCGCGCAGCTGCTGCCGCCTGGAATGCCGTACGCCAACGCCGCCAGCGTGCACGAGGCGTCAACGGCCGAGCTGGCCGTCGGGCTGATGATCGCCGCGCAACGGCAGCTGCCCCGGTTCGTCCGCGCGCAGGAGCAGGGCGAGTGGTCGCCGGTGTTCGCCGACAGTCTCGCCGACCGTCGGGTGCTGCTGGTCGGCTTCGGCGGGGTCGGCAAGGCCATCGCGCAGCGGCTCGCACCGTTCGAGGTGGAGATGACGGCTGTCGCGCGCAGCGCGCGCACCGAGCACGTCGATGGTGTCGGAGACCTCGCGGTGCGCGGCATGGATGAGCTCGAGACGCTGCTCTCGGATGCTGAGATCGTCGTCCTGAGCCTGCCGGCGACCGACGAGACCCACCACCTGTTCGACGCCGAGATGATCGGCCGGATGGCGCAGAGCGCGCTGCTCGTCAACGTCGGCCGCGGGCCGCTCATCGACTCCGAGGCACTGGTGGCCGCACTGCACGAGGGCCGCATCCGCGCAGCATCCGACGTCTTCGAAGAAGAGCCGCTGCCGGCAGGGCATCCGCTGTGGAGCGCACCCAACCTGCTGATCAGCCCGCACGTCGGCGGCGCGTCGACGGCGATGAACCCGCGCATCGCGCGGCTCGTCCGCGCACAGATCGATCGGATGCTGGCAGGCGAGCCCCCGCTGAACGTGGTCATCCCGGCATCCTGAACCCCACTCCGGGTCACTTCCACAGGACGATCCCACTTTCACAGGACGTTCTGGCGCTGCGCGTCCTGCAGACTTGCCGTCGTCCTGTAAACGTGAGCGGCGCACGTGTCGCGCACCACTTTCGAACCGATTCGATCCGCACCCTTTCGCAACTGTAAGCGCTTGCAGTACCCTGGTCGCATGGCACAGCACGAGCAGGTCGAACAGTCCGCAGCCCCCGGGTCCGAATGGTGGCGCACCGCCGTCATCTACCAGATCTACCCTCGGTCGTTCGCGGATGCCTCCGGCGACGGCATCGGCGACCTGCCCGGCATCACGAGCCGTCTCGACGACCTGCGCTCGCTCGGCGTCGACGCGATCTGGCTGAGCCCGTTCATGACCAGCCCGCAGAAGGACGCCGGCTACGACGTCACCGACTACCGCGACGTCGACCCGCTGTTCGGCACTCTCGCCGACTTCGACACAATGCTGAACGAGGCGCACACCCGCGGCATCCGCGTCATCGTCGATCTCGTCCCCAACCACTCCAGCGATCAGCACGTCTGGTTCCAGCAGGCGCTGAAGGCGGCGCCCGGCAGCCCCGAGCGCGCCCGCTACATCTTCCGCGACGGCCGCGGCGAGAACGGCGAACTGCCCCCGAACAACTGGGAGAGCGTGTTCGGCGGCGGCCAGTGGGAGCGCGTCACCGAGGCCGACGGCACCCCCGGCCAGTGGTACCTCCACATCTTCGACGCGACCCAGCCCGACTTCGACTGGACCAACGAAGAGGTGCGCGAGGAGTTCCGCGGCATCCTGCGGTTCTGGCTCGACCGCGGTGTCGACGGCTTCCGCGTGGACGTCGCCCACGGCATGATCAAGGCCGACGGGCTGCCCGACTACACCCCCGCAGCCGACGCCGACTCGATGGGCGGCGGCG
This sequence comes from Microbacterium sp. H1-D42, assembly GCF_022637555.1. Classification (NCBI taxonomy): domain Bacteria; kingdom Bacillati; phylum Actinomycetota; class Actinomycetes; order Micrococcales; family Microbacteriaceae; genus Microbacterium; species Microbacterium sp. H1-D42. Next base: position 3,320,168 of record NZ_CP093342.1, read on the forward strand.
AGGAGAACGTGCCGTACTGGGGCCAGGACGGCGTGCACGACATCTACCGCGACTGGCACAAGGTGCTGGCCGAGTACGACGGCGAGCGCGCGCTGTGCGGCGAGGCGTGGCTGCCGACCCTCGAGAAGACTGCCCTGTGGGTGCGCCCCGGCGAGATGCACCAGACCTTCAACTTCCCGTACCTGATGACGCCGTGGGATGCCGCGGCGCTGCGCGCCGTCATCCACGACTCGCTCGACGCCTTCGGCTCCGTGGGCGCACCGAGCACCTGGGTGCTCTCGAACCACGACGTCATCCGGCACGCGTCGCGTCTGGCTCTGACCGCCGACAGCCCCCAGGGCGACGGCATCGGCCCGAAGTCGAAGGGCAAGCCCGACCAGGCGATCGGCCTGTCGCGCGGCCGCGCCGCGACGACGCTGATGCTCGCGCTGCCCGGCTCGTCGTACATCTACCAGGGCGAGGAGCTCGGCTTGCCAGAGGCGATGGACATCCCCGACGAGTTCCGTCAGGACCCGACGTGGTTCCGCACCGAAGGCGAGCGGTACGGCCGCGACGGATGCCGCGTGCCGCTGCCGTGGAACGCGGATGCCCCGGCCTTCGGTTTCAACGACACCGGAGCGTCCTGGCTGCCGCAGCCGGCGTCCTGGGCGGAGTTCGCCCGCGATGCCGAAGAGGGTGACGCCGACTCGACGCTGAACCTGTACAAGTCGCTGCTCGCGGAGCGCCGCGAGCGCGCGCTCGGCTCCGGCACGCTGGTGTGGGAGGACGCCGGGTCGGATGCTGTGGCGTTCCACCGCGGTGACCTGCACGTCGTGGCGAACCTCGGCACCGAGCCGATCGAGCTCGGCGCGGATGTGTCGTTCGTGATCCAGAGTCAGCCGTTCCCCGGAACGGCCCTCCCCCCGAACACCGCCGCCTGGTTCACCCGCCCGTAACTCCCACCAGACAGAGAGCGTGTGACGTGACGAGCATTGACGAGGTGGCGAAGCTCGCCGGCGTCTCGACGGCCACCGTGTCGCGGGCGCTCAGCGGCCGCGGGCACGTGTCGGCTGCGGCCCGCGAGCGCGTGCAGGCGGCCGCCGACAGCCTGGGCTACGTCGTCTCGTCGCGGGCGTCGAGCCTGGCGTCGGGGCGCACGCAGAACATCGGCGTGATCGTGCCGTACCTCGACCGCTGGTTCTTCAGCACCGTGCTCTCCGGTGCGACGAGTGCGCTCATGCGCGCCGGCTACGACGTCACGCTGTACAACATCACCGCCGACGCCGACGTGCGCCACGAGGTGTTCTCCACCTTCCTGCGCAGGCAGAGGGTGGACGCTGTCATCGCCGTCTCCATCGAACTCGACGACGACGAGACCGGCCGACTGCTGGACCTCGGCTTGCCGGTGATCGCGATCGGCGGCCCGAACCCGCGTCTGCGGACGCTGACCGTCGACGACACGGCCGTGGCGCGCCTCGCCACCGACCATCTCATCAGCCTCGGACACCGCGACATCGCCCACATCGGCGCGAACCCGGAGTTCGACATCGACTTCCACATTCCGACCAGACGTCGCCTCGGCTTCGAGCAGGCGCTGGCGGATGCGGGGATCACCCCCAAACCCGCATTCCTGGAACCCGCGGACTTCACCGTGGACGGCGGCTTCCGTGCTGCGAAGCAGCTGCTCGGGCGCCCTGGTCCCCGGCCGACGGCCATCTTCGCCGCATCAGACGAGATGGCCATCGGCGCCATCCTCGCCGCGCGGGACCTCGGGTTCCGCGTGCCGCAGGACCTGTCGATCGTCGGCATCGACGGCCACGAGCTCGGCGAGTTCTTCCAACTCACGACCGTGGACCAGTTCCCACTCGGGCAGGGCGAGCGGGCCGCCGCCGCCGTGCTCGCGCAGCTCGAGGGCGAACCGCAGTCCGCCGTCGGAGGCGAGCTGCCCTTCGATCTGATCGTCCGCGGCACGACCGCCCGCGCCTAGCATCCGTCCCTCCACGGCCACGTGCCAGCGCGTCCCACGGCCACGTGCGGCGCACTGCTAGGCTGACGCCGAAATCGCGCGAACCGCGCGAAACCGGGGGGGGGATTCGCGATGGAAGCCGTTCTGTTCACCGCCCAGCTGCTGGTCGTTCTGGGATGCATCGTGATGGGCACCCGCTCCAGCGGCGTGGCTCTTGGCCTCTGGGGCGGCGCTGGTGTCGCCATCCTCGTGTTCGGGTTCCGTCTGGTGCCTGGTGCTCCGCCGGTCGATGCGTTGCTGATCGTGCTCGCCGTCGTGGTCGCCGCGTCCATGATGCAGGTCGCCGGCGGCATCGACTGGATGGTCTCCGTCGCTGCGAAGCTCATCGCCCGCAACCCGAAGCAGATCACGCTGGTCGCGCCCCTGGTGTCGTTCCTCTTCTCGGTCGGCGCCGGCACCTCGAACATCCTCTACCCGCTGCTGCCGGTGATCCAGGACCTCGCGTACCGCAACGGCATCCGCCCGTCCCGCCCGCTCTCGCTCTCGGTCGTGGCGACCGGCGTCGCCCTCGCCTGCAGTCCCGTCTCGGCGGCGATGGCCGCGATGGTGACGCTCACCGACACCGCCCCGTGGAACTTCGAGCTCATCGACATCCTCAAGGTGACGATCCCAGCGGCCATCGTCGGAATCGTGCTCTCGTCGCTGGTTGTGAACCGGCTCGGCAAGGAGCTCGCTGACGACCCCGATGTTCAGGCGAAGATCGCGGCCGGCACTCTCGCACCGCCGCAGAAGGGCGCCGCCGCGATCAAGGCCGAGGTGACCGTGACGACTGCCGGACGCAACGCGGCCATCATCTTCTTCGTCGGGGTCATCGTGATCGTCATCTTCGGCCTGTTCAAGTCGATCCGTCCGCTGGACGCCGACGGCGCTCCGGTCGGCATGACCCCGATCATCGAGATCGTGATGTTCCTCACCGGAACCGTGATCCTGCTGGTGTCGCGGCCCAAGGTGTCGGAGGTTCCCACCACGTCGGTGTTCCGGGCGGGCATGGTCTCCGCCATCGCCCTGTTCGGTCTGGCCTGGCTCACCGACACCTTCCTGTCGGCCCACTCTGAGGTCATCGCCGAGACCATCGGCGCCCTGGTCTCCGCCGCCCCCTGGGTGTTCGCGCTCGGTGTCTTCCTGGTCTGCGTCCTGACCACGAGTCAGTCCACCGCGACGCGCACGATCGTCCCGATCGGCCTCGCCGCCGGCATCCCGCTGGGGCTGCTGTCTGGCATGTGGGCAGGAGCCTTCGCTGGCATCTACGTGCTGCCGACCAACGGCTCGCAGATCGCCGCGGCCAACTTCGACACCTCAGGCACGACGAAGCTCGGCACCAAGCTCGTCGACCACTCGTTCTTCCTGCCGTCGCTGATCCTCGCCGCGACGACGATCGCGGCGGGTTCCGTGTTCGGGCTGATCTGGGGCGGCTGACCCCCGCCGCTGTGCGGTGCTCGCCGGTCAGAGGGCGCGGTACAGATCCCACGCGCGTCGACACGACTGCGCGACAGCATCCACGTGCGCGTCGTCTTCGACGATCCAGTCGGTGCCGGGCCGATGCAGCTCGGCGACGGCCACATCGCCGAGCAGGTACTCGCGCAGGAACTCCGCCTGCACGGCGTCGAGTGCGAGTCCAGCCGCGTCAGCCTCTCTGCGGATGCTGCGGAATCGCGATCCGGCGGCGAGGATCTCCTGACTGCCGAGGTAGGGCTGGTTCAGTGCCACATCGCTCGGGTCCGCGACCCCGAAGCCGTCACGGTGCGCTTCGGCGAGCGCGCGCAGCCGCGCCGGATTCATCGTCGGCGGATCCTCCGCCGTGCGCTCCTCGCCGTGGGCGTCGCCGCGGTTCGAGAGCGCGACCACCTGCGGCAGTCGATCCTTCGGCTCACGCGCGACGTTGACGGCGCCGTCTCGCGTGGTGGTGGTGTTCATGGTGTCGTGGAAGGAGAGACGGGTGAAGCGCCCTCCTTCTGCGAGACCGCGAGTGATGAACCGCTCGGTGAGGTCGTCTCTGATCCGCTCGTACACGCCGAGACCGCGCTCGGCCACCTCGACGAACGTGTCGACAAGGCGGTGCAGTTCGCCTTCGCTCTTCGGCACCTCGAGGATCGGGAAGAACGAGAACGTGACAGGTCGGATCGCGTCGACCCCGGTCAGGTCGACGCGCTGCCAGGGGCCGGCCTTCGCGGTGCGCGCGATGGCCTCGGAGAGGTCGGCGGCCACGTCGCGCGGTTTCGCACGGTTGGGGTCCCTGACCAGCCGGGGGTGCGGGTTGAGCACCGCAACCACACGCGGGTCCTGTGACGCCCAGCGCCGCACGATCGCGTCTGTCGCGACGTCGGTGAAGTCGTACTGCAGCCGCCTGGTCAGTGCGGGAGAGAGGAACTCGGCGAGCTCCTCTGGGATCGCAGCGCCCGCGTGGGGGCAGCTGATCAGGATGTCCGCGTCGCGGATGGCGTCATCGAGCGTGCGATTCTCACGGTCGGCGTAGACGACGATGTCGTCCTCGGTGAAGGTGTGTCCGGCGGGGATGAGGTTCAGACTGCCCATGGCGTCACCCTAGCCCCGCGGCCGCTCAGGCCGCGACAGTCCTGCGACCCCCGGTCGCACGCGAGACGAGCAGGTGCAGGATCATCGTCAGGGCGAGGACGATGGCGGATGCCGGCACGAGGCGATCTGGGTCGAGGCCGGATGCCAGCAGCGCGCCACCGAGGATTCCGCCGAGCGCCGAGCCCAGCTGCATGCCGCTGCCGTTCAGGGCGAGCACGAGCGACATCGAGTCGGGGGCGAGGTCGCCGAGACGCGACTGCAGCGCGACACCCGAACCGCCGTTGAAGAAGGCGCACGCGAAGAACCAGACGAACGCCGCGATGGCGCCGGTGAGGCCCGGCAGCATGAGTCCGAACGTGCCGAGCACGGCGACTGTGATGAGGATGCTGACGATGAGCGTGATCACGTGCACCGGGTTGAACCTGTCGGTCGCCCGACCCGAGACGATGTTGCCGATCAGGCTCACGACGCCGTAGCCGAACATCGCCGCGATGATCGGCAGCCCTGAGCCGACCCGCGGCCCGAAGATCAGCGTCGCGTACGTGAAGCACAGGTAGCTGGCGCACATGATGCCGGTGGCGACGAGAATCGCTCCGATCAATGCCGGCTGGGTGAGCGGCTTCAGTGTCGCGCGCAGCGACAGCGCCGGCAGATGAAGGCGGGGCACGTTCACCAGGATCCCGACGAGGGCGATCGCCCCGACGCCGGTGACGAGGAACAGCGGAAGCCGCCAGTCATCCTGACCGAGAACGAGCCCGACCGGCACGCCGAGTGCCGTGGCCGCGAGGAACCCGCCGAGCACGAAGGAGAGCGCACGACCACGACGCTCCGGGGCGGTCTTGGCCAGCACGTATGCACTGACCACGGCGCTGAGCAGCGCCCCGCCGATGGCCGACACGATGCGTCCGGTCATGGCCATGGCGTAGTTCACCGACACGGCGATCACCAGGTTGCCGACGACGAACACGGCCAGCGACACCGAGATGACCAGCTTGCGCTCCCACTTGCCGGTGAAGGCGCTGAGCACGGGACCGGCGATGGCGGCGGTGAGCGCGAAGACGGCGACCAGTTGGCCTGCGGCCGCGTTCGAGACGTCGAGGTCCTCCGAGATCTGCGGCAGAAGCCCCGCGAGCACGTACCCGTCGATGCCCATCGAGAACGTCGCCAGGGCCAGCCACAGCAGCGCACCGAATCCGGCGGGGCGGGCTTCGTCACTCGTCTTCACCGAACCATCCAACCAGACATCCGAGCGCTTGTCGTTACACGTAGGGATCAGCGCGAATGCGGCCAGGCACTGTCGCCAGCGCCGCGAGGGCGGCAATACTGTTCCGCATGGACGCACTCAACGACATCGTGCTCTTCCTCGGCGACCGGCTGTGGACGTTCGCGGTGCTGCCCATCGTGGTCATCCTCGGCGTGTACTTCACGCTCCGATCCGGCGTGGTGCAGTTCCGGCTCATCCCCGAGATGTTCCGCACGCTCACCGATCGCACGCCGACGGATGCCGATGGCAAGCCCCAGTCAGTGTCGGCGTTCCAGGCGTTCACGATCTCGGCAGCATCCCGCGTCGGCGTCGGCAACATCGCCGGCGTCGGCACCGCAATCGCGATCGGCGGACCCGGCGCGGTGTTCTGGATGTGGACCATGGCGTTCATCGGCGGCGCCTCGAGCTTCATCGAGTCGACGCTCGGCCAGATGTTCAAGGTGCGCGACGCCGACGGCTTCCGCGGCGGTCCCGCGTATTACATGCAGCACGGACTGAAGGCCCGGTGGATGGGCGTGCTGTTCGCCGTCATCCTCATCGTCTGCTTCCCCTTCGCGTTCAGCTCGCTGCAGGCCAACACCATCAGCGCGACCGTCTCGTCGAGCTTCGGCGGAGATGTCGGCTGGATCCCGTGGGTGGTCGGCATCGCACTCGCGGTGCTCACGGCGCTGGTGATCTTCGGCGGCGTGCGCCGGATCGCGAGCGTGACCCAGGCCGTCGTCCCGGCGATGGCGCTGCTGTACCTGCTGGTGGGCCTCGTGATCGTGGCGATGAACATCGAGCGCCTGCCAGAGGTGTTCGCCTCGATCTACACCCAGGCGTTCGGGTTCAACGAGGTCGTGGGCGCGGCGCTGGGCACGATCATCATGACCGGCGTGAAGCGCGGCATGTTCTCGAACGAGGCCGGCCTCGGCTCTGCCCCCAACGCCGGCGCGAGCGCCGCCGTCACCCACCCCGTCAAACAGGGCCTCGTGCAGACGCTCGGCGTCTACTTCGACACCTTCCTGGTGTGCTCGATCACGGCGTTCATCATCCTCGTCGCGACACCCGACCTGGCCGGCGCCGAGCGCGGCATCGGACTCACCCAGAATGCGATCGTGAGCAGTCTCGGCGAGTGGTCGAACGTGCTGCTCAGCGTCATCATCTTCCTGCTCGCGTTCAGCTCGATCCTCGGCAACTACTACTACGGCGAATCGAACATCGAGTTCATCACCACCAAGCGCAGCGTGCTGACCTCGTACCGGGTGCTGGCCGTCGTCGCGATCCTGGTGGGCTCGGTCGCCTCGGCCGACCTGATCTGGAACACCGCCGACGGCATCATGGGACTGATGGCGCTGGTGAACCTCGTCGCGATCGCCCTGTTGTCCGGGATCGCGTTCAAGCTGCTGCGCGACTACCTCGAACAGCGGCGAGCGGGACTCGACCCGGTGTTCACCAGAGAGCGGATGCCCGATGTCACAGGCATCCAGTGCTGGGAGGACGAGCTCAGCGTCACCGGGCCGATCCCGGTGCAGGGCCGCAGGCGCTGAAAGCGCCGTGGCGTGAGGATTCCGTGAGGATCCGGGCGAAAGGCGTGGGTTTTACGTGAGGGTGCCGGCCCCCATGCGGAGACGCGAGTAACGTCGGCAAGTGCCTTCTGAGACCACCGATCCGCCTGCAGCTGTGCGGCTGCGCCCGCGCAGCCCGACCCGGCCGCGCCCGCGGCGACGGCACCTCGCACCGGCGCAGGCCATCACGACGGGATTCGGCACGACGATCGCCATCGGCACTGTACTGCTGATGCTGCCGATCTCCTCGGCGAAGGGCGCGTGGACGGGCTTCGTCGACGCCCTGTTCACGGCGACGTCGGCCGTGTGCGTGACGGGACTCATCGTCGTCGACACCCCGCAGTTCTGGAGCCCCTTCGGCAAAGTCGTGATCCTGCTGCTGATCCAGCTCGGCGGGCTCGGGATCATGCTCTTCGCGTCGCTGATCGGCATGGCGCTGGCCCGCAAGCTCTCGGTGCGTACGCGGATCATCACCGGCACAGAGACGAAGACGGCCGGCAGCGGCGACATGAAGCGGGTGGCCACCGGCATCCTGTTGACCACTCTGACGATCGAGGCGGTCGTCGCCGCGCTGCTGTTCCTGCGCTTCCTCACCGGCTACGGCTACGACGTGGGCAGCGCGACCTGGCATGCCGTGTTCCACGCCGTGTCGTCGTTCAACAACGCCGGATTCGCCCTGTACAGCGACAGCCTGATGGGATTCGTGTCCGACCCGTGGATCTGCCTGCCGATCTGCGCCGCCATCATCCTCGGTGGGCTCGGGTTCCCTGTGCTTCGTCAGTTGCGCAAGGAGTTCCGTCGCCCGCTGCACTGGTCGATGAACACCCGCATCGTGCTGTGGGCGACGATGGCGCTTCTGCTGCTCGGCACGGTGTATGTCGTCGCCATCGAGTGGGACAATCCCCGCACCCTCGGCGCCTTGGACCCCGGATCGAGGATCCTCGCGGGGTTCTTCCACGCTGTGCAGTCGCGTACGGCTGGATTCAACTCCGTCGACACTTCGCAGCTGCATGACGAGACCTGGCTCGGCACTGACGTGCTGATGTTCATCGGTGGTGGCCCCGCCGGAACCGCCGGAGGCATCAAGGTCACGACCTTCGCCGTGCTGTTCTTCATCATGCTCACCGAGCTGCGCGGCGGCACTGCCGTGAACGTGTTCGGGAAGCGGCTCTCGCGGGCCGTGCACCGTGAGGCGATCACCGTCGTGATCATGGCGATCGGCGCGATCATGGCAGCGGTGATCGCCATCCTCGCCATCACCGATCTCGACCTGGACCGTGTGCTCTTCGAGGTGGTCTCGGCGTTCGGCACGGTGGGGATGTCGACGGGCATCACCGCTGATCTGCCCGCCGCCGGCCAGCTGATCCTCGTGCTGCTGATGTTCCTCGGCCGTCTCGGCCCACTGACTCTCGGGTCGGCGCTCGCCCTGCGCGAGCGCGCAACCGCCTACGAGCTCCCCAAAGAACGTCCTGCCATCGGATGATCATCCGGTGTCGGTGATCGAAAGGACCAAAGATGAACAGATTCCTCTCGTTCGGGCAGGATGCCCGGCGCATCGCCGAGGCCGATTCGGTCGCCGTCATCGGCCTCGGCCGCTTCGGCACCTCACTCGCCCTCGAGCTGATGGATTCCGGCACCGACGTCCTCGGCATCGACGACGACGAGGAGGTCGTCCAGGCACTCAACGGCGCCCTGACGCAGGTGGTGCGCGCCGACGCGACGCGGATGGACGTGCTGCAGCAGCTCACGATCGGCGAGTTCGATCGGGTCGTCGTCGCGATCGGCAGCGACATCACGGCGTCGATCCTCACGGCATCCCTGTTGCTGCAGCTGAACGTGCCGGTGATCTGGGCGAAGGCCGTCGACGAGCAGCACGGCGCCGTACTCCAGCAGCTCGGCGTGCACCGGGTGGTGTACCCGGAGAAGGACATGGGCCGCCGCGTCGCGCACCTCGTCCGCGGCGCGGCCGCCGACTACCTCGAGATCGACAAAGGTTTCGCCGTGGTCAAGACCATCGCGCCGCACTTCCTGCATGGCGTCACGCTCGCCTCAGCCGCCGTGCGTCACACGCACGACGTGACGATCGCCGCCCACCGTGAACCGGATGGTCAGTGGAGCAACGCGCAGGCCGACACCGTGCTGCACGACGGCGATGTGGTGCTCGTCGTCGGTCCGACGAACCAGGTCGAGCGCTTCGCGCAGCTGCGCTGACCTTCGAGGGGCTCGGCTCCGCCGAGGTCGACCGACCCCCTGGTGCTTCCTCTCGCACGGGAGTAGGTTGTCCCACGGAGTGCCGGGAAGTCTGGTCGGCGACGCGTCGTCGTCCGTCGAAACAGGAGCTGCATTCCCATGAACACGATAGATATTCAGGGACTCGACAAGTCTTTCGGGTCTGTGAAGGCGCTTGACGCCCTCGACCTCACGGTCGCCCCCGGCGAGGTCCGCGGCTTCCTCGGTCCCAACGGCGCGGGCAAGTCGACCACGATCCGCGTGCTGCTCGGGCTGCTGCGCGCGGATGCCGGGACGGCCCGGCTGTTCGGCGCTGACCCGTGGGCGACGCCGGCCACGCTGCACCGCAGGCTCGCCTATGTGCCGGGCGACGTCGCGCTGTGGCCGAATCTCACCGGCGGAGAGGCGATCGACTACCTGTCCCGCCTTCGCGGCAGACCCGACAAGCGGCGCAAGGCGGAACTGCTCGAACGATTCGAGCTCGACCCCACCAAGAAGGCGCGCACGTATTCCAAGGGGAACCGCCAGAAGGTGGCGCTGGTCGCCGCCCTCGCGAGCGACGCCGAGCTGTTCATCCTGGATGAGCCGACGAGCGGACTCGACCCGCTCATGGAGGCGGTGTTCACCGAGCAGGTGCGGGAGCTGAAGGCTCAGGGCACGTCGATCCTGCTGAGCAGCCACATCCTCAGCGAGGTGGAGAAGGTGTGCGACACGGTCACGATCATCCGCGCCGGTCATGCCGTGGAATCGGGAACGCTGAGCAGCCTGCGCCGCCTCACACGGTCGCGGGTCGTGGCGGTCGTGCCGAGCTATGCCGGCGGCCTCGACGCGCATGAGGGCGTCCACGACCTCGAGGTCGAGACCGTCGAGGGTGGTACCCGTGTGAGCTTCGACACCGACGATGCGGCATCCGGTGAGGTGCTCACCGCACTCGCCCGCACCGGCCTCATCTCACTGGTGTCGATGCCGCCGTCGCTGGAGGACCTGTTCATGCGGCACTACGGCGACGAGATCGCCGCTGAGAGCGAGCCGGTGCGATGACCGCCGTGGCGGAGACCCGTCGTTCTGCCCACCCGCGTTCCGATCCGCCGCTCGCCGGGCTCGGGCACCTGTGCCGGCACATCGTGCGGCGCGACCGCGTGCGCATGAGCGTGTGGGCTGCGTCCATGACGCTGTTCGTGGTCTATTTCACGTTCGCGCTCACCAACGTGTTCGACGAGCAGGCGATGGCCGCGCGCGGCGCGGTGATGTCGACGCCGAGCGGCATCGTGATGGGTGGCCCCGGCTACGGCCTGGACGATTACACGCCGTCCGTCGCGATGGCGAACGAGGGCATCACCTGGCTGGTGCTGTCGATGGCGATCATGTGCATCCTGCACGTCGTGCGCCACACCCGCGCCGGTGAGGAGGACGGTACGTCCGAGCTGGTCCGCGCGAGCAACGTCGGCCGCCACACCGCGGCGGTCGCAGCCATGCTGACGCTCACGGTGCACCTGTTGATCATCGCGGTGCTGTGCGCCGGCGGCATGATCCTGGTCGGCGAGGATGTGCCCGTCGAGGATGCGTTCGCGATGATGCTCGGCAGTGTGCTGGCCGCCCTCGTGTTCGGCGCCGTCGCTCTGGTGGCGTCTCAGGTCACCGCTCACTCCCGCGGCGCCACCGGTGTCTCGCTGATGGTGTTCGCCGTCGCATTCGTGGTGCGTGCCGCGGGCGACATGCAGCAGACAGGTGGCTCAGCCCTGTCTTGGTTCTCGCCGATCGCCTGGGCGCAGCAGATGCGCGCGTTCGTCGATCTGCGGTGGTGGCCGTTGATCCTTCCGGTCGTCACGACCGTCGTGCTCCTGTTCGCGGCAGCGCTGCTCGCCCGCCGTCGCGACTTCGGCGCCGGCCTCATGGCCGGTCGGCCGGGGCCCGCCGACGCCGGTGCCGCATTGCGGTCACCGTTCGCGCTGGCCTGGACACAGCAGCGAGCCGCGATGATCTGGACCGCCCTCGTGACCGGTGGCCTCTGGTACGGATCCGGCACGATGATGTCGACGCTCAACGACATGGTGGCCGATCTGGTCGAGGACAACCCCGTGCTGGCCGCGCTGTTCGGAGACGACTCGTCGGCGTTCACGACGTCCTTCCTCGCCGCGATGGTGTTGTTCATCTCTCTCGCCGCCGGGGCGTACGCCATCGTGATGGGGCAGCGGCCGAAGACCGAGGAGTCGTCGGGGCGGCTGGAGCTGGCCCTGTCGACACCGGTCGGCCGCTCGCGGTGGTTGGCCGCGCAACTGGTGATGGCTGCGATCGGCACTCTGGTGGTGCTCGCAGTCTCGGTGTTCGGCATGTGGGCCGGAGCCGCCCAGGTCGGCATCGAGGATCCGACCCTGGGCGACTTCGCCGTGGTGTGGGTCTCGTACGCGGCGGGTGTGCTGGTGCTGCTCGCACTGACCGCTGCGCTGTACGGCTGGGCCCCGCGCGCGACAGGGCTCGGCTGGGCGCTGCTGGCGTTCATCTTCATCGCCGACTTCTTCGGCCCGCTGTTCGACCTGCCGGAGTGGCTGCAGGGCGTCTCGCCCTTCTACTGGACGCCCGACGCATTCGGCGATGATGCCGAGATGTGGGGCGTGCTGGGAGTGACGGGGGTCGCGGCGGCGCTCTTCGCCGCCGCGTTCTGGGGCTTCCGGCGTCGTGACGTGATCAGCACCTGATGCGCGCACTCATCATCACCTTCGGCACCCGCGGCGATGTCGAGCCGTATCTCGCCCTCGCCCAGCGTCTGCGGTCGGAGGGCCACGACGCGATCCTGTGTGCTCCCGAGGTGTACCGTGCCGACGCCGTGCGCAGCGGTGTCGGCTTCGAGGCCGCCGGCACGTGGATGCATGACCTGGTCCGCAATGGGATGACGACGGCATCCGGTCCGATCGAGGTCGCTCGAGCGGCACGCCGGATGACCGCCGCGATGAGGGCATCCCTTGTGGAGCAGTGGGATGCCGCGCAGCGGACCGATCCGACGATCATCCTCGCGCACCCGAAGGCCCTCGGCGGTTTCCACATCGCCGAGCGGTTGGGCGTTCCGTTCGTGGCCTCCTTGCCGCTGCCGTTCCTCACCCCGACGGGCGAGTTCCCGATCCCGTTCCTCACGGGTCGCCACTCGGCCGGCTGGAACCGCGCGACCTACCAGTTCAACCGGTTCACGGCGATCGCCTACGGCGGCATGATCAATCGGTTTCGGACGAAACTGCTCGGGCTGGATCGGGCAAGTCGCTTCAGTGACTTCCTGAATCACGACGGCATCCCCGTTCCCGTGCTCTACCCGATCAGCCCCGCTGTCGTCCCGCGCCCGCGCGACTACCCGGAGTCCGCCCACCTGACCGGGTACTGGTTTCGTTCACCGGATGTCGAGGCGCCCCTCCCCGACGAGGTGTCGGCGTTCATCGACGGCACCACACCGGTCGTCTACGCGGGCTTCGGCAGCATGGGCTTCGGCAAGCACGCCGAGGAACGCGGGCGGATCGTGCTCGATGCCGTCAGATCGGCCGGGGCACGCGCCATCGTCGCGCGCGGGTGGGGTGGGCTCCAGGCGGCGCAGTCCGACGACGTCCTGGTCGTCGACGAGGTGCCGCACGAACTGCTGTTCCCCCGCGTCAGCGCCGTCGTCCACCACGGCGGCTCCGGCACCACCGCAGCAGGACTCCGTGCCGGCCGCCCGACGCTGATCTGCCCGGTTCTCGGCGATCAGCCGTTCTGGGGCGACCGCGTCCACGCACTCGGCGCGGGCCCCCGCCCGCTGCCGATGAGGAAGCTCCGCATCGAATCGCTCACCGAAAGGCTGACGGATCTGCTCTCCGACGCGCGGTACGCCGCACACGCGGGCGAACTCGGCGAGCGGATCCGCGGCGAAGACGGCACCGGAACGGCGGTTCGCATCCTGGGGCGGATCGAATCGACCTGAACGACCCGTGTGTGAGACCGGGTGCCGGACTTTCCCCACTGACGACAGAACCGGCCGGGAGCGTGATGCTCCCGACCGGTTCGGTTCGTTGCGAGCCGCGCTCAGAGAGGGCGGATGTTCGCAGCCTGCATGCCCTTGGGGCCGCGCTCCGGGTCGAACTCGACCTTCTGGTTCTCGGTGAGCTCCTTGAAGCCCGAACCGGTTATCGCCGAGAAGTGCGCGAACAGGTCGGCAGACCCGTCGTCGGGGGCGATGAAGCCGAAGCCCTTTTCGGAGTTGAACCATTTCACAGTGCCAGTGGCCATGTGCTTCTCTTTCTGTTGATGTGGCCGTCAAGCGGCCCGTGCCTGGCCGGATCATCCGATCGGGCGAGTTCTAGTTGATGGTGCCGGCCGATCGACGCGGAAGCGCTTCGATCGGCGAGCTGGGATCCTGGCCGCGGCACTCATACGCGGGGAGAAGATCGGGAAGGTGCCACGTTCGACGGGGCCCAGCGGGCGGACTGGGAGTGAACCTCTGAACAGAGGTTCACTCAAGGATACCGCGCTCGGCTGGGAAGTCGTCCGGACGCCGGATGCCAGTGGCTATGCTCTGGTCATGAGCATCGACCTGGAAGCGCTGTACATCGATCTGCACCGGCACCCTGAGCTGTCGTTCCAGGAGACCCGCACCGCCGGCGTCGCCGCCGCGCACCTGCGCGATCTGGGGCTGGAGGTGCACGAGGGCATCGGCATCACCGGTGTGATCGGCGTGCTCGGCAATGGTGAGGGACCGGTCGTCTGGCTGCGCGCCGACATGGACGCCCTGCCCGTCACCGAGGAGACAGGACTCCCCTACGCCTCCACCGCGACCGGCGTCGACCCTGACGGCGAGACCGTCGGCGTCATGCACGCCTGCGGTCACGACATGCACGTGACGGCGATGATCGGCGCCGTCGAGCGCATGGTCGCAGAGCGCGATCAGTGGAGCGGCACGGTGGTCGTGGTGATCCAGCCCGCCGAGGAGTACGGCGCCGGCGCCAGGGCGATGCTCGACGACGGCGTGCTCGACCGCTTCCCGCGCCCCGACATCGTGCTCGGCCAGCACGTCACGCCGTTCCCCGCCGGCATGTTCGGCGTGCGTCCAGGGCCGCAGATGTCAGCATCCGACGGCCTGCAGGTCGTCCTGCACGGACGCGGCGGACACGGCTCACGTCCGCATTCCACGATCGATCCGATCGTGATGGCAGCGGCGACGATCATGCGCCTGCAGACCGTCGTCTCACGCGAGGTCGACCCGCACGACCTCGCGGTGGTGACGGTGGGCGCGATCCATGCCGGCACGAAGAACAACATCATTCCCGCGGATGCCACGATGCAGCTCAGCCTGCGCTACCCGGACGATCAGTTGCGCGACAAGGTTCTCGAGAAGGTCGAACGCGTGATCAGGGCCGAGGCGATGGCGTCCGGCGCCGAGCGCGAACCCGAGATCTCGACCCTGCACACGCTGCCGGCGACCGTCAACGACGCCGATGCCACGGCGCGCGTCACGGCGGCGTTCGCGTCGGTCTTCGGCGAGCAGGCCGTCATCGATCCCGGCCTGTTCACCGGCAGCGAGGACGTGTCCTGGTTCGCGCGCGATGCCGAGGTGCCACTGGTGTTCTGGTTCTGGGGTGGTGCGGATCCGGCCGAGTATGCCGCGGCGATCGCGAACGGAACCGTCGACAGCAGCATCCCGACCAACCACTCGCCGTTCTACGCGCCGGTCATCCACCCGACCATCGAGGCGGGCGTGACGGCACTCGTGACCGCGGCGCGGGAGTTCCTCGACTGAGCTTCAGAACGAGAACTCAGAGCGGGCGGGCGGTGATCGCCTCGCGCTCGTAGTTGCGCCGCAGGGTGCGCAGGCAGCGTGAGCAGAGGATCTCGACGACGCGCGGGTGCTGTTCGCCGCACGTGCAGTCGACGCTCACCCGCCAGCGAGCGCGTCGCCCGCAGGCGATGTACTCGGCCTCGGTGCCGTGGTCGCATTCGCAGCGCGGTTTGCCGTCGCCGTCCAGCGAGGGGAGCTCACTGAGGTCGACGGACTCGTCGATCTGCTCGTCGGTTTCAGTCGCATGCATCCCAGATATCATCCCACCCGCGCAGCGAGAGCGGATCAGGCCTCGATGACGCGCTGGTTCACCTCGTGGGCCTCGCGGTGCAGGCGCTCCATGCGATCGTCGAGTTCGCCGGCAGCATCCGCCGCATCCGTCAGGCTCTGCACGAGGTGCTCTGGCACCCGACCCGAGAACTTGTAGTGGATCTTGTGCTCAAGGCTCGCCCAGAAGTCCATCGCGATGGTGCGGAACTGCACCTCGACGGGCACGGCCACCGTGCCCGTCGACAGGAAGACGGGCACCTCGACGATCGCGTGCAGGCTGCGGTAGCCGTTCGGCTTGGGGACCGAGATGTAGTCCTTGACGATGCGGACGGTCACGTCGTCCTGCGCGGTGAACAGGTCGAAGAGGCGGTAGACGTCGCTGACGAAGCTGCAGGTGATCCGCACGCCGGCGATGTCGGTGATCTCCCGCCGGATGCTGGCGAAGTCGGCGTCGATGTCACGCCTGGCGACCTTCTCGACGATGCTGTCCGGTGACTTCAGCCTGCTCTTGACGTGCTCGATCGGGTTGTAGGCATGCATGTGCGTGAACTCGTCCTGCAGGATCGAGATCTTCGTCTCGACCTCGCGCATGCCGAACTCGTACTCGCGCAGGAAGCGCTGGAACTCGTCCCGCAACTGCCTGGCCTCAGCGATCGCCGCGTCGTCGACGGGAAGCGTACTCATGCCATCGACGCTACGCGCCAGGTTTCGGAATCGGCTGGGTACTTCGACATCCGCTCGGCGCTCTTTCGGCAGTGCGCCCGTTCACACCGCCACCGAGAGCGCTGCCGTGCAGCCGGCAGCGACGCTGCCGGACATCGTCGCGATCTGCAGCACGCCGCCGTCGTCGCCGAACGTCTCGAACACCGCCACGGCCGTGCTGATGTCACCCATCGCGATCTCGACCGCCCTTCATCTCGGCGTCTTCGCCGTGCCCGTTCGCGATGATGGTCGTCGTGAGTGTGCTGCTGGTGCCGGTTCTGATGCCCCTGAAGTAGGTGCCGCGGACACACCGCCCGCTGCCACTTGCGCGGCGGGCACCAGCAGGCGTAGTGTCGCCCGTCGTGGCATACGAAGGCCGCGAGAACACGGACGCACCGCAGCTCGCGAAACGACTCATCCTCGGCGAACCGCTCACCAGCGAACAGGTGAACGATCAGCTGCTTCCGAAGCGCATGGCACTGCCGATCTTCGCATCCGACGCACTGAGCTCGGTGGCCTACGGGCCGCAGGAGATGCTCATGATCATGCTGATCGGCGGCACCGCTTTTCTCGCCCTCAGCCCATGGGTCGCCGCGGCCGTCGTGCTGCTGCTGATCGTGGTGGTGCTCAGCTATCGACAGATCATCAAGGCGTACCCCTCTGGCGGCGGTGATTTCGAAGTCGTGCAGAAGAACCTGGGCGAGATCCCCTCGGTCATCGTCGCGGCGGCGCTGCTCGTCGACTACGTTCTCACGGTGTCGGTGTCGATCGCCTCCGGCGTCGACAACATCATCTCCGCGGTGCCCGACCTCGACCCGTTCCGGGTGGAGTTCGCGGTCGGGTTCGTCGTGCTGATCATCGTCGTCAACCTGCGCGGCGTGCGCGAGGCATCCACCGTCTTCGCGATCCCGACGTACATCTTCATCGGGTCGGTGGTCCTGATGATCGGCACGGGCCTGGTCCGGATGATGCTGGGCGATGCTCCGGTGGCATCAAGCGCCGACTACACGGTGCAGGCCGAGAGCCTCAGCCAGGCAGCCATGGTGCTGGTGATCCTGCGCGCGTTCTCGAGCGGATGCTCGGCTCTGACCGGCGTCGAGGCCGTGTCCAACGGCGTGCCGGCGTTCCGGGTACCCAAGGTGCGCAACGCCAAGACGACTCTCGCGCTGATGGGATCGATCGCCGCGGTGCTGTTCGCCGGCCTGACGACCATGGCGCTGGTCTCCGGCGTGCGGTACGCCGAGAACCCGTGCGATCTGATCGGGTTCGACTGCTCCGGCCCGCAGCCGAGCCTGATGGCGCAGGTCGCCGCAGCGACGTTCGGTGCCGGCAGCATCCCATTCTTCATCATCCAGGCGGCGACCGCCTGCGTGCTGCTGCTCGCGGCGAACACCGCGTTCAACGGCTTCCCGCTGTTGGGTTCCGTACTCGCCCGCGAGGGCTACGCCCCCAAGGCGCTGAACACCCGCGGTGATCGGCTGGTGTTCTCGAACGGCATGATCCTGCTCGGCATCGCCGCGATCGGGGTGCTGGTGGTGTTCCAGGCGAACCTCACCAACCTCATCCAGCTGTACATCATCGGCGTGTTCGTGTCGTTCTCGCTGGGGCAGATCGGCATGGTGCGACATTGGAAGCGCCTTGCCCGCGAGATCGTCGCCGAGGGTCGTTCCGTGCCGCGCGACGTGTACACCGGCATGTCGGTGAACCTGGTCGGGGCGATCATGACCATCTCGGTGCTGATCATCGTGACGATCACGAAGTTCACCCACGGGGCGTGGCTGGTGTTCCTCGCCATCCCCGTGCTGGCCCTGCTCATGCTCGGCGTGAAGCGGTACTACCGCGATGTCGAGCACGAGATCGCGATCGACGACACGACGCACTTCGGCTCCACCGGCGACGTGGCGATCGTGCTCGTCAGCCGCATGCAGAAGCCCGTCATCAAGGCCCTGGACTACGCGCTGGCGGCGAAGCACGAGAAGACCGTCGCGCTGCATGTGGCGCTCTCGCACGAAGACGGTGCTGAGCTGCAGCAGCAGTGGCTGGCGCACGCCATCCCGATCCCGCTGGTCATCGTCGAATCGCCGTTCCGCACGTATGCGCAGCCGGTTGAGCACTTCATCCGCGAATACCGCGAGAAGCACGGACCGTCGGTGGTGACCGTGTACCTGCCGCAGTACATCGTGGGCCACTGGTGGGAGAAGCTGCTGCACAACCGCCGCGCCCGCCGCATGGCGAACCAGCTGATGATGATCCACGGTGTGACGATCACGCTGGTGCCGTGGCTGCTCGACTCGTCCGAGCTGATCTACGGCCGCCGATCGCGCCCGATGCTCGGCCAGGAGCGGGCCGGCCGACCTGTCGAGCTGTACCCGCGTCCGCCGCGCACCGACCGTCGCGCGCAGCGACCGGCTGGGCCCCCGGATGCCGGTGACTCGACGCGCTCGTGAGCGAAGCGCATGCATCCGCCCGACGGGCGTAGGGAAACCGTGAGGATCGGGTTCTCCCGCCGTTGAGCGGAGTGAGATCGATCATGTGCTCGATCTCATTTATCTCGCGCTGACCGCGCTGATCTTCGCCCTCGTCTCGCTCGTCGCGAAGGGGGTGGAGCGGCTATGACCGCCTTCGACATCGCGGGGGTCGTGCTCGGCCTGCTCGCGATCGGCTACCTGCTGGTGGCCCTCATCGCCCCTACGAGGTTCTGATGGGCGCCGCTGACATCTGGTTCGGAGTGCTGCAGGCCGCGACGCTCGTGCTGATCCTGGCGCTGCTGTACCGCCCGCTCGGCGACTACATCGCCCGCGTGTACAGCGGCGCGCGTGACCTGCGCGTCGAGCGCGGGCTGTACCGGCTGATCGGCGTCGACTCGGCTTCCGAGCAGACCTGGCGGGCCTACGCCCGCGCGCTGCTGCTGTTCTCGGCCGGCGGGATGCTGCTGGTCTACCTGCTGCAGCGGACGCAGCAGCTGCTGCCGCTCTCACTCGGCCTGCCCGCCGTTCCGGAGGGGCTCGCCTTCAACACCGCGGCGTCGTTCGTGGCGAACACGAACTGGCAGTCGTACTCCCCAGAGCAGACGATGGGCCACCTGGTGCAGTTCGCGGGCCTGGCGGTGCAGAACTTCCTCTCCGCTGCGGTCGGCATCGCCGTGGCGGTCGCCCTCGTTCGTGGCTTCGCGCGCCGCGATTCGGCGACGATCGGCAACTTCTGGGTCGACCTCACGCGCGGCGTGATCCGCCTGCTGCTGCCGATCTCGGCGATCGCGGCCATCGCTCTCATCGCCGGTGGCGTGGTGCAGAACCTCTCGGGATTCACCGAGGTGCACACGCTGACCGGCGGCCTGCAGCAGATCCCGGGCGGTCCGGTGGCCTCGCAGGAGGCGATCAAGCTGCTCGGCACCAACGGCGGTGGCTTCTACAACGCCAACTCGGCGCATCCGTTCGAGAACCCGACGCCGTGGACGAACCTGCTCGAGATGGTGCTGATCCTGGCCATCCCGTTCTCGCTCCCCCGTGCTTTCGGCCGGATGGTGGGCGATGACCGCCAGGGTTACGCAATCGTGTCGGTGATGGGGGCGCTGTTCCTCGCGTCGACGACGATCCTCTCGATGCTCGAGCACTCCGGCCACGGACTCGCATCGCAGCTCGCCGGCGCGGCGATGGAGGGCAAGGAGCAGCGCTTCGGCATCCTCGGCTCGACTCTCTTCGGCAGCGCGTCGACTCTGACCTCGACCGGTGCCGTCAACTCGATGCACGACTCGTACACGGCACTCGGCGGCATGATGCCGATGCTGAACATGATGCTCGGCGAGGTCGCCCCTGGCGGCGTCGGATCGGGTCTGTACGGCATGCTGGTGCTCGCCGTCATCGCGGTGTTCGTCGGCGGCCTGCTGGTCGGGCGATCGCCCGAGTACCTCGGCAAGCGCATCGGGCCGCGAGAGATGACCCTCTCCAGCCTGTACATCCTCGTCGTGCCGGCACTCGTCCTCGGCGGCACCGCGCTGAGCTTCGCGATCCCAGGCATCCGAGACGAGGTGGTGAGCACCAGCATCCTCAATCCGGGCCCACATGGTCTCAGCGAGGTGCTCTACGCGTTCACCTCGGCCGCGAACAACAACGGCTCGGCCTTCGCCGGACTCACCGCGAACACCGCGTGGCTGAACACCGCCCTCGGTGTGGCAATGCTGCTCGGTCGGTTCATCCCGATCGTGCTGGTGCTGGCTCTGGCAGGGTCCCTGGCCGCTCAGCAGCACGTGCCAGAGACCGTCGGAACCCTGCCCACGCACCGGCCGCTGTTCGTGGGCCTGCTCGCGACGGTCGCCGTCATCATCACCGCACTCACCTACTTCCCCGTGCTCACGCTCGGGCCGCTCGCAGAAGGACTGGTCTGAAATGACCCTCACCGACACTCGATCGGATGCCCCGGCATCCACGTCAACGACCGGAAAGCCACCCCGCGCGTTCGGCGCCGCGCAGCTCGCGGCCGCCATCCCCGGCGCGCTGGGCCGACTGAACCCCGCCAGGCTGCTGCGCAACCCGGTGATCCTGCTGGTCTGGGCCGGTGCCGCGTTCACGACCGTGCTCGCGATCGCCGAGCCGTTCCTGGCCGAGCCGGATGCCGGGATCCCGGCCGGCTTCACCTGGGCGATCGCCGCGTGGCTGTGGCTCACAGTGGTGTTCGCCAACCTCGCCGAGTCGGTCGCCGAAGGCCGGGGCAAGGCGCAGGCGGCCAGCCTGCGGAAGACCCGCACGACGACCACGGCGCGGCGGGTGGATGCCTACGACCCGGCCGACCCGCTCGCGTCGCAGGCGGCCGTGGCAGAAGTCGCCTCGTCCGACCTGCGACTCGGCGACACCGTGATCGTCACGGCGGGCGAGCTGATCCCCGGCGACGGCGACATCGTGGCAGGCATCGCGACGGTCGACGAGTCGGCGATCACCGGTGAGAGCGCACCGGTCATCCGCGAGTCCGGCGGCGACCGCAGCGCGGTGACCGGCGGCACCAGGGTGCTCTCCGACCGCATCGTCGTGCGGATCACCTCGAAACCAGGCGAGACGTTCGTCGACCGGATGATCGCTCTCGTCGAGGGCGCGAACCGGCAGCGCACGCCCAACGAGATCGCTCTGAACATCCTGCTCGCGAGCCTGTCGATCGTGTTCCTGTTCGTCGTGCTGGCATTGAATCCGATCGCCTCCTATGTCGCCTCGCCGGTCAGCATCCCCGTCCTGATCGCGCTGCTCGTGTGCCTGATCCCGACCACGATCGGCGCGCTGCTCAGCGCGATCGGCATCGCCGGGATGGACCGGCTCGTGCAGCGCAACGTGCTCGCGATGTCAGGGCGGGCCGTCGAGGCGGCCGGCGACGTGTCGACCCTGCTGCTCGACAAGACCGGCACCATCACGTACGGCAACCGCCGGGCCGACGACGTCCGTCCCGTCGCGGGCACGGATGCCGCCGAGCTGCTGCAGGCCGCCGCGCTGTCGTCGCTCGCCGACCCGACGCCGGAGGGCGCGTCGATCGTCGACCTGGCCGCTGCGCGCGGGGTCGTCGTCACGGCGCCGGCGGATGCGGTGACCGTGCCGTTCACCGCGCAGACCCGGATGAGCGGGCTCGATCTGCCCGACGGCCGCATGATCCGCAAGGGCGCAGGATCCGCGATCCGCTCGTGGCTCGAATCGCTGGGCGGGGATGCCGGGGATGCCGGCGCCGAGGCGGCCCGCGCTGCTGACGAGATCGCCGCCTCGGGTGGCACGCCGCTGGTCGTCGCCGTCGCGACCTCGCCGTCGACGAGCTCAGCGCCCCGCATCCTCGGCGTCGTGCATCTCAAGGACATCGTGAAGGACGGCCTGCGCGAGCGCTTCGACGAGCTGCGCGCGATGGGCATCCGCACCGTCATGATCACGGGCGACAATCCGCTGACGGCCGCGGCGATCGCGCAGGAGGCCGGGGTCGACGACTTCCTCGCGGAGGCGACCCCGGAGGACAAGCTCGCCCTCATCCGGCGCGAGCAGCAGGGCGGCCGGATGGTGGCCATGACCGGTGACGGCACCAATGACGCCCCCGCGCTCGCGCAGGCCGACGTCGGCGTCGCGATGAACACCGGCACTTCGGCGGCCAAGGAGGCCGGAAACATGGTCGACCTCGACTCCGACCCGACCAAGCTCATCGAGATCGTGCGCATCGGCAAGCAGCTGCTGATCACCCGCGGCGCACTGACGACGTTCTCGCTGGCGAACGACATCGCGAAGTACTTCGCGATCATCCCGGCGATGTTCATGACGGCGCTCCCCGGGCTCGCGGTGCTGAACATCATGCAGCTGCACTCGCCGGCATCCGCCGTGCTCAGCGCGATCATCTTCAACGCGATCGTGATCGTCTTCCTCATCCCGCTCGCGCTGCGCGGCGTGAAGTACCGACCGGCGAGCGCGGCGCGGATGCTGCAGCGCAACCTGCTGATCTACGGCCTGGGCGGCGTGATCGCCCCGTTCATCGGCATCAAGCTCATCGACCTCGTCGTCAGCCTCATCCCCGGCTTCTGACCCACGACAGCATCCTCGAAAGGATCATCCATGTCGAACATCCGCACCACCGCCCGCACCGCGGGTGTCGCGATCCGCGCCGTGCTCGTGATGACCGTGCTGCTCGGACTCGCCTTTCCGCTCGCCATCACCGGGATCGGTCAGGTCGCCTTCCCCACACAGGCGAACGGCTCGCTGATCCGCTCGGACGGCAGCCCCGTCGGCAGCGCACTTCTCGGGCAGTCGTTCAGCGACAAGGACGCCAAGCCTCTTCCGCAGTACTTCCAGTCCCGCCCTTCGGCCTCGGCCTACGACGCAGCTGCGTCCGGTGGCAGCAACCTCGGCCCCTCCAACGCCGACCTGATCGCCGCGATCGAGAAGCGCCGCACCGACATCGCAGAGTTCGAAGGCGTCGATCCGGCCGTGATCCCGGCGGACGCGCTCACCGCCTCCGCCTCTGGTCTTGACCCGCAGATCAGCTCGGCCTACGCCCTGCTGCAGGTGCCGCGGGTGGCCGCAGAGCGCGGGATGAGCGAAGATGACGTTCGTGCGATCGTCGAATCGCACATCCAGGGGCCGGACCTCGGCTTTCTCGGGGAGGAGCGGGTGAACGTGCTGCAGCTGAACCTCTCCCTCGACGCGGCCACCGGAACCCGCGGATGACCAGAGGGCGTCTGCGGGTGCTGCTCGGCGCCGCCCCCGGCGTCGGCAAGACGTTCGAGATGCTCGCGGAGGGCCACCGGCTGGCCGCTGAGGGTCAGGACATGGTTGTCGCGATCGTCGAGACGCACGGCCGCACGGCGACTGCGGCGCAGCTGGTCGGGCTCGAGCAGGTGCCGCTGCGCACCGTGCGGCATCGGGAGGTCGAACTGCGCGAACTCGATCTAGAGGCCGTGCTGATCCGCGCCCCGCAGGTCGCCCTGGTCGACGAGCTCGCGCACACGAACGCCCCCGGCACGCCGCACGAGAAGCGCTGGCAGGACGTCGAGGCGATGCTGGATGCCGGGATCGACGTCATCACGACGGTCAACGTGCAGCACATCGAGTCGCTGAACGGGGTGGTCGAGAAGATCACCGGCGTCGCCCAGCAGGAGACGGTGCCAGACGAGGTGGTGCGTGCCGCCGACGATGTCGAGGTGGTCGACCTCGCCCCGCAGTCATTGCGCGACCGGCTGTCGGCAGGGTCGGTGTATCCGGCCGAGCGGGTGGATGCCGCACTGTCGAACTACTTCCGGCTCGGCAATCTCACGGCGCTGCGCGAGCTCGCGTTGCTGTGGCTGGCCGACGAGGTCGACAGCGCCCTGCGCAGCTACCGCACCACACACGGCATCGACGCCGCCTGGCAGACCCGCGAGCGCGTGGTCGTGGCGCTCACCGGCGGGCCGGAGGGCGAGACGCTGCTGCGCCGCGGCGCGCGGATCGCGGCACGGTCGGCAGGTGGCGAGCTGATGGCCGTGCATGTGCTGGCTCAGGACGGCCTGCGTGCAGACGCTCCCGGTGCCCTGACCGCCCAGCAGCGTCTGGCCACGGCGCTGGGTGGCAGCTACCACCAGATCGTCGGCGATGACGTGCCGGAGGCGCTGGTGGACTTCGCGCAGTCGGCGGATGCCACGCAGCTGGTCATCGGCGTGAGCCGCCGCGGCAGGCTCGCCGCCGCGCTCACAGGACCAGGCATCGGCGCCGAGGTGATCCGCCGCTCCGGCGACATCGACGTGCACATCGTCAGCCATGCCGCCGCCGGCGGACGGGTCGCGCTGCCGCGCATCACCGGTGGGGCGCTCGGCTGGCGCCGCCAGCTGCTCGGGCTCGCGGTCGCCCTGGTCGGCGGACCGCTGCTGTCGTGGATGCTGTACTCGCTGCGCAGCCCCGCCTCGATCACGTCCGACGTGCTCGCGTACCAGCTGCTCGTCGTCGTGGTGGCGCTCATCGGCGGCATCCGACCCGCCCTGTTCGCGGCCGTGCTCTCAGGACTGACGCTGGACTATCTCTTCGTCGAGCCGCTGTTCACCGTGACGATCTCCGACCCCCTGCATGCACTCGCGCTCGTGCTGTACGTCGTGATCGCGGTGCTCGTGAGCATCGTCGTCGACCAGGCCGCCCGTCGGGCGAGGGCCGCGCGCCGGGCATCCGCCGAGGCGGAGCTGCTCGCGGCGGTCGCCGGCAGCGTGCTGCGCGGCGACAGCGCACCGCTCGCTCTGGTGAGCCGCGCCCGCGAGACCTTCGGGTTCAGCGGGGTGCGGCTGCTGGGCCTCGACGGCACCGTGATCGCGACCGACGGCGAGCCGCTGCCCGACCAGGCGCCGATGATCATCCCGGTCGGACCGCACGAGGCACCCCGCGCCTTCCTCGAACTGCACGGCAGCGAACTCGATGCGCCGGCGCGACGGCTGCTCGATGCGATCGTGGCGCAGCTGGCGGCGGCGATGGAGCACACCGACCTCGCCGCCACGGCGCGGCGGGCCGATGTTCTCGCCGAGACCGACCGGGTGCGCAGCGCGCTGCTCTCGGCGATCAGCCATGACCTGCGCCGACCGCTGGCTGCCGCCATGGCCGCGGTGGGCGGACTGCGCGGCTCGACCAGGCTGTCACCGCAGGACCGCGCCGATCTGCTCGAGACCGCCGACGAGAGCCTGGGCACATTGTCGAAGCTCGTCACCGATCTGCTCGACGTGAGCAGGGTCGAGGCCGGCGTGCTGGCCGTGTCGCTCGCTCCGATCGATGCCGCAGACGCCGTCGTGGCGGCGCTCGATGAACTCGCCTTTGGACCAGACGAGGTCGAACTCGGGTTGGACGCCGAGCTCCCGCCGCTGCACGCCGACGGCGTGCTGCTTCAGCGCGTGCTGGTGAACGTGCTCGCCAATGCCCACCGGCATTCCCCGTCGGATGCCCGCGTGATGGTCACCACCAGCCGGCTCGGCGCGACAGCCGAGATCCGGATCGTCGACCGCGGTGAAGGCGTGCCACCGGAGCGACAGCAGTCCATGTTCACGCCGTTCCAGCGCGAGGGAGACAACGACAACACCGTGGGACTCGGACTCGGGCTTGCGCTGTCCCGCGGGTTCATGGAGGGCATGGGCGGTAGCCTGACCCCCGAGGACACGCCAGGAGGAGGGCTCACGATGGTGATCGCACTGCCGGTGGCATCCGATTCGGCATCCGACGCTGTCGACGCGAGCGGCGACGCATGAAGCTCCTCATCGCCGATGACGATCCGCAGCTGGTGCGAGCGCTGCGGATCACGCTCGCCGCGCACGGGTACGACGTGGTCGCCGCCGCCGACGGCGCGGCCGCGATCCAGCTCGCAGCGCAGGCGCATCCCGACATCGTGCTGCTCGATCTCGGCATGCCGAAGCTGGACGGCGTGCAGGTGATCCAGGCGCTGCGCGGGTGGACGACCGTGCCGATCCTCGTCGTGTCTGGACGCACGGGTTCGGCGGACAAGGTCGATGCGCTGGATGCCGGTGCCGACGACTACGTCACCAAGCCGTTCCAGATCGATGAGCTGCTGGCCCGGCTGCGGGCGCTGTCGCGGCGGGCGGTGCCGACACCGGGCGACGCCACCGTCGTCTTCGGCGATGTCGTCGTCGATCTCGCAGCCAAAGCGGTGACCCGCGCCGACGCGCACGTGCACCTCACGCCCACCGAATGGCGGATGCTGGAGCACCTCGCCAGGCACCCCGGCGCCCTCGTGACGCGGCAGGAGCTGCTGCGCGAGCTGTGGGGTTCGGAGCAGGTCACCGACACCGGATACCTGCGGCTGTACATGTCGCAGCTGCGCAAGAAGCTCGAGGCCGATCCGGCACAGCCCGTTCATCTGCGCACCGAGCAGGGCATGGGCTACCGGCTGGTCACGTGAGACGCGCACCGCTTGCTCCGGTCGGACCGTCGGAGTAGACCTGATCCCAATACCGCGTGATTGGAGCAGGCCATGACCTACCGCATCGGATACCTCATCGGAAGCCTCGCGAGCGACTCGATCAACCGCGTCCTCTCGAAGGCGCTGGTCAGACTCGCGCCGGAGGACCTGCAGATGGTCGAGATCCCGATCGGCGATCTGCCGCTGTACAACCGCGACGATGAGAACAGCCCTGGTCCTGCGGTGACGGCGTTCAAACAGGCGGTCGAAGGGGCGGACGGGCTGCTGTTCATCTCGCCGGAGTACAACCGCTCGATCCCCGGTGCGCTGAAGAACGCGATCGACATCGGCTCGCGTCCGTGGGGGCACAACTCCTTCGCGCGCAAGCCCACCGGCATCATCGGCGCGTCCGCGGGGGCGATCGGCACGGCGGTGATGCAGTCGTCGATGCGCGGCGTGCTGAGCTTTCTCGACGCTCCACAGTTGAACGCCCCCGAGGCGTACATCCACTTCGATCCGGCGATCTACGGCGCCGACGGATCGGTCGCTGACGAGAGCACTGCGCAGTTCCTCGGGCATTTCATGTCGGAGTACTCGGCGTTCGTGGCGCGGGTGCTCTCGAGTGCGCTGCCCGGACACATGGGCGACTCCGACCCCGACGTCATGCACTGAGCGGCGGGGCGCTTCGCTCTCGTGCGCATCGGCTGGCACATAGTCTGGGGCGATGACCGACCTGCCTGCTGACCCCTGGCCGATCCGCACGCCGCGACTCGAGATCCGACGCTGCACCGTGGAAGATCTCGACGCGGTGTGGGAGTTCCGCCGGATCCCCGAGGTCAACAACTGGCTGGGTCGGGCGCCGGCGACCCGCGAGGCGTTCCACGAGACGTACTCGGAGCCGGAGCGACTGGCGATGACGTTCGTGATCGATCTGCTGCCTTCGTCTGCGGCCGGGGCGCCGAAGGTGATCGGCGACCTGATGGTGAAGATCGAGGACGGCTGGGCGCAGGCCGAGATGGTCGATGAGGCGCGCGGCACGCAGGCAGAGCTCGGCTGGGTGCTGGATCCGGCGTACGCCGGCCAGGGCTACGCGACTGAGGCCGTCCGCGCGGTCATCGACAACTGCTTCGGTGCGCTGGGGCTGCGTCGCGTGCATGCCGGCTGCTTCACGCCCAACGAGCCGTCCTGGCGCCTGATGGAGCGCCTCGGCATGCGCCGCGAGGAGGACAGCCGCAAGACCGGTCTGCACCGCTCAGGCGAGTGGATGGACGGCCTGAACTACGCCCTGCTCGCCGAGGAATGGCCGACCGGGCGCTGAGGCTCTTCCCCGCTCCGCTCCAGGTCGACTCGTTCGGCCGCCTCATCCCCGGATCAACGACTCCGGACGCAGGTCGAGGCGGCGCAATGCCTGCGCGTTGAGCGCGACGACGATGGTCGACAGGCTCATCAGCACAGCTCCCACCGACATCGGCAGCACGAACCCGATCGGCGCCAGAACGCCGGCCGCGAGCGGCACCGAGATCAGGTTGTATCCGGCCGCCCACCACAGGTTCTGCTTCATCTTGCGGTAGCTCGCGTGCGACAGCTCGATCACCGAGATGACCGCCCGAGGGTCGTCGGATGCCAGGATCACCCCGGCCGAGGCGATGGCCACGTCCGTGCCGGCGCCGATGGCGATGCCGACATCGGCCTGTGCGAGCGCCGGGGCATCGTTCACGCCGTCGCCGACCATCGCGACCTTCTTGCCCTCTCGCTGGAGGGCCGCGACCTTTGCGGCCTTGTCCTCTGGACGCACGCCGGCGAACACGCGGTCGATGCCCAGATCCTTCGCCACTGCGTTAGCTACGGCCTCGGCATCGCCGGTGATCATGACCACCTCGACACCGCGAGCGTGCAGCGCGTCGACGGCCTCGCGCGACTCGGCGCGGATCTCGTCGGCGAGCTTCAGCCCGCCGATCACCTCGCCGTCGCGGACGACATGCAGGATGATTGCCCCTTCGGAGCGCCAGTGGTCAGCATCCGACACCTCTTCGGCACCGACCTCGGTGAGCATGTGCGGGCCGCCGACGCGGATCTCGTGGCCATCGACCGTGGCGGTCACGCCGACGGCGGGCGAAGAGCTGAAGCCGACAGCCGGAGCGATCGCGAGGTCGGATGCCGCCCGCATGATCGCCTTGGCCAGCGGATGCTCGCTGTCGGCCTCCGCGGCTGCCGCGAGCGCCAGCACAGCATCCGCGTCCCAGCCCGCGACCGGCGCGATGCCGGTGACGGTGGGCTCGCCCTTGGTGAGGGTTCCGGTCTTGTCGAACAGCACCGCGTCGACCTGCCGCATGCTCTCCAGCGCGAGACGGTCCTTCACGAGCACGCCGGCGCGGGCAGCGCGCTCGGTCGCGATCGAGACGACCAGCGGGATCGCCAGACCCAGTGCGTGCGGGCACGCGATGACGAGCACGGTGATGGTGCGGATCACCGCGGCATCAGGATTGCCGACGATGCTCCACACGATCGCGGTGACCGCGGCGGCGCCGAGTGCGAACCAGAACAGCCAGGCGGCGGCTTTGTCGGCGAGGCGCTGCGCGTGCGAACTCGATGCCTGGGCGTCGGCGACGAGCTTGCGGATGCCCGCGATCGCCGTGTCATCGCCGATGGCATCGACCTGGATGCGGAGCCCGGAGTCTGTGGCGACGGTGCCGGCGGTGACCCGGTCGCCTGTGCCGCGGCCGACCGTGCGGGACTCGCCGGTGAGCATGGATTCGTCCATGCTGGCGCGGCCGTCGACGATCACGCCATCGGCCGGAACGCTGCCGCCGGGGCGGACGATCACGACATCGCCGACCTTGAGGTCTGCAGGGTTGACCGTGACGACTTCGTCGCCCTCGACGCGCTCGGCCTCATCGGGCAGGAGCGCTGCGAGCGAGTCGAGCGCAGAGGTGGTCTGGGCGAGCGAGCGCATCTCGATCCAGTGCCCGAGCAGCATGATCACGATCAGCAGCGCGAGCTCCCACCAGAACTCGAGTTCGTGGTGCAGCAGGCCGAGCGTCGCGCCCCAGGACGCGAAGAACGCCACCGTGATCGCGAGGGCGATCAGCAGCATCATTCCTGGCTTGCCGGCCTTGAGCTCCGAGACGGCGCCGGTCAGGAACGGGCGCCCACCCCACACGTACATCACGGTGCCGAGCACCGGCGCGATCCACTTCGCCCCTGGGAAGTCGGGCACCTGATAGCCGATCAGCATGGCGAACATGCCGCTGAACGCGATCACGGGGATGGCGATCAGCAGGTTGATCCAGAACAGTCTGCGGAACTGGCCGACATGGTCGCCGTGACCGCCGTGACCGCCGTGACCAGCGTGGTTCTCGTGGCCGCCATGCCCCGCGTGCTCGTCGTGACCCGAGTGCGGGTCGTGACCCTCATGAGTCGCGTGCGCGTCATGCACCTCGTGCGCCCCGTGCCCGGAGGACTTCTCGGCCTCGGGAGGAACCTCTCCGTGTGGATGTCCTCCCGAGTGGGAGTTCTCCTCCCGAACCTGCGCTGCCGCGTGGCCCGCGTGCGCGTCGTGTCCGTGCTCGGCGTGGGGGTCGTGCGAGGTCATGGGTGCCTCCTCCGTCGTATCGATCGTTCTCTGGCATCCTCAACCTTAATACCCCCCTGGGGTATTCCGCAACCCTTCGACGAGCTGGCTACTTGAAGCGGCGCAGCCGCAGACTGTTGCCCACCACGAAGACGCTCGAGAATGCCATGGCGGCGCCGGCGAGCATCGGGTTCAGCAGCCCGAGGGCCGCCAGCGGGATCGCGGCCGTGTTGTACGCGAACGCCCAGAACAGGTTGCCCTTGATCGTTCCGAGGGTGCGGCGCGAGAGCCGGATGGCGTCGGATGCTGCGCGCAGGTCACCGCGGACGAGCGTGATGTCCGAGGCCTCGATGGCCACGTCCGTTCCCGTGCCCATGGCCATGCCGAGATCGGCCTGTGCGAGCGCCGGAGCGTCGTTCACGCCGTCGCCGACCATCGCCACGACCTTGCCCTCGCCCTGCAGCCGTGCGACCACGTCGACCTTCTCGGCCGGCAGCACCTCTGCGATCACCTGGTCGATGCCGACCTGCGCCGCGATGTGATCGGCGGCGGCGCGGTTGTCGCCGGTGAGCAGGATCGGCGTGAGTCCGAGCGCCTTCAGGGACGCCACGGCCTCGGCACTGGTCGGTTTGACCTCGTCGGCGACGACGATCATGCCGCGGGCTTCGCCGTCCCAGGCCACGAGCACGACGGTCTGACCGGATGCCTCGGCAGCAGCCTTCGCAACGAGCAGAGCCTCCGACGGGTGGATCGCCCAGTCCGCGAGCAGCGAGACCCGACCGACCAGCATGGCGTGCCCCTCGACGACGCCGGTGACACCTCGGCCCTCGACGTTCTGGAACGACTCCACCGGCGGCAGGTCGGCCACCGCGGGCGCCGGGAACCCCAGACCATCCGCATCCTGATCGGCGTGTTCAGCCCTGGCACTCCGACCCGGGGCCGTCTGGTCTGTGATTTCCAACGTGGCCGATGTACCTGCGGGCGCGAGAGCTGCGGCCTTGGCGATGGCGCGCGCGATGGGGTGCTCACTGGCATCCTCGATCGCGCCGGCCAGGCGCAGCAGCTCGCCAGCATCCACCCCCGTCTCCGGCACGACCTCGACGACGCTCATGCGCCCCTCGGTGACCGTGCCGGTCTTGTCGAGCACGATGGTGTCGACCCGGCGGGTGGACTCCAGGATCTCGGGTCCCTTGATCAGGATGCCCATCTGCGCGCCGCGACCGGTGCCGACCAGCAGGGCCGTCGGGGTCGCAAGACCCAGTGCACACGGGCAGGCGATGATGAGCACTGCGACGGCGGCGGTGAAGGCGGCGGATGCCGGGAAGCCGGCCCCCAGCCACGCACCGAGCGTCGCTACGGCGATGACGATCACGATCGGCACGAAGATGCTGGACACCTTGTCGGCCAGGCGCTGCACCTCGGCCTTGCCGGTCTGCGCCTGCTCGACGAGCTTCGCCATCTGGGCGAGCTGCGTGTCGGCGCCCACGCGGGTGGCGCGCACGATGAGCCTGCCGCCGGCGTTGACCGTGGCGCCGGTGACGGCATCACCCGCGCCGACCTCGACCGGCACCGATTCCCCGGTGATCATCGACTCATCAATGGCCGACGAGCCGGAGACGACCACACCGTCGGTCGCGATCTTCTCGCCCGGCCGCACGATGAACTCGTCGCCGACGCGCAGATCCGCGGTCGGGATGAGCACCTCGGCGCCGCCGCGCAGAACCGCGACCTCCTTCGCGCCGAGTTCGAGCAGGGCGCGCAGCGCCGCTCCGGCGGTGCGCTTGGCGCGCTTCTCGAAGTACCGGCCGGCGAGGATGAACATCGTGACGCCGGCGGCGACCTCGAGGTAGATGTTGGCCGCACCATCGGAGGGGGCGATCGAGAACGTGAAGCCGTGCGTCATGCCCACCTCCCCCGCGGTGCCGAAGAACAGCGCATACAGCGACCACAGGTACGCCGCGGTCGTGCCGAGGCTGACAAGGGTGTCCATGGTGGCCGCACCGTGGCGCAGGTTCACCCATGCCGCCCGATGGAACGGCCAGGCCGCCCACACGATCACCGGCGACGCGAGCACGAGCGACAGCCACTGCCAGTACGGGAACTGCAGGGCAGGGACCATCGCCATCAGGATCACCGGCACCGACAGCGCGATCGACCCGATCAGCCGGTGACGCAGCGAGCGCAGCTCGGGGTCTTCCTCATCGGCATCCGAGTCGGCGGCCGCATCCGGCGCCTTGGGCAGCTTCGCGGTGTATCCGGCGTTCTCGACCTCGGTGATCAGCAGTGCTGCGTCGAGGTCGCCGTCGACGGTCACCTGCGCCTTCTCGGTGGCGTAGTTGACCGTGGCCGTGACGCCGTCGAGCTTGTTCAGCTTCTTCTCGATGCGCATGGCGCACGAGGCACAGGTCATTCCGCCGATCTCGAGATCGATGCTGGACTGCGCTGCGGTGGTCATGATGCTCCTGAGTCGAGTATGCGGGTTCGGGTTCGGGGTCAGTGCTGAGTTCTGCGTCAGTGCTGGTGGTCGTCGGATGCCGGGGCATCCGACTCGCCTGCCGCGCCGACCGTGTCGACGACGAACGGCACGGAGTGCACGGTGTCATCCACCTGGAAGTCGAAGTACAGCAGGTAGCGCCCCGGCGTGGGGACGGATGCCGCGAAGCGGACGTCCGGACCGGACAGGTCACCGGCCGCGGGCGTCGTGCCCTCGGGGTGCACATGCGCATAGCCGAGGTCACCCTGACGCAGCGCGACGAGATGCCCGAATGCACCGAGGTACGGTTCGAGATCGGTGACAGCTGCACCATCCTTGGTCACCGAGACGGTGAGATCGGATGCTGTGCCGGCGACGAGGTCTCCGGTGAGGTGCACGTCGTACCCGGCGACCTGCGCATGCGCGGTGGGCTGCGGGTCGACCGGGGCGAAGGCTCCTGCGACGTCGACGGTGCGGGTGAGGGTGACCCCGTCTGATCCGGATGCTGCGAAGTCGGCGAACAGGCGGTAGCTGCCGCCCTGATCCCAGGACCAGTCGATCGACCAGACGCCCTCGGCGTCGCGCTCGGGGTGCACGTGGCGGAACTGTGTTCCGTCGGTGCGCACCACGATCATGTGCAGCTCCTTGTCGTGCTCGACGTCGTACTCGGTGACGGCGTCGCCGTCGGCATCGAGGATGCGGAAGCTGAGCGGGCCCTGCTCACCTGTCACGCCTGGGGCGTGGACGGTGGCGAGCCGAAAGCCGCCCTCGGCGAGTGAGAGGCCGCCGAGGTGGCCGGCCTGCGACGCGTCAGCGTCGGTGGCCGGCGAAGAGGAATCGTGCGCATTGTGGTCCTGCATGGTGCTCTCCCTGTCGGAGGTGTTCCATCCGGTGGCGATGCCCTCGGGCGCGATGGCGCCCGCTGCGGCTGCGGCAACTCCGAACACCGCCACCAGCCCCGCGGCGAAGAGCCCGAGACGTGCCGCGGCGTTCATCAGGCCGACACTGCCTGGTAGCCGGCCTCATCGACGGCGGCGATGACGGCCGAGGTGTCGACGGGGACGTCTGAGGTGACGAGAAGGCGGCCGGTCTGGTGGCTGACGTCGACACTGTCGACACCGGCGATCTTGGTGACCTCTTCGCGCACGGACATCTCGCAGTGGCCGCAGGTCATGCCGGTGACCTGGAACTCGGTGGTGGTCATGTTCTCTCCTTCGAATGGGTACCCCCTGGGGGTACGTTCTTCAGAGTACTACAACATACCCCCCTAGGGTATTCCTATTCGGCCGGAGAAATCAGACCAGCACGGCTCGATACCGCGCAGCGGCCTCATTTCGAGTGGCGACACCGAGCTTGCGCAGCACAGCGGAGACATGGACGCTGACGGTTTTCACGCTGATGAACAGTCGCTCACCGATCTGCCGGTTGCTCAGCCCTTCGGCCATCAGCGCGAACACCTGAGTCTCGCGCGCCGTCAGCGCAGCGAATCCCTCGGTGGCGTGCTCAGCGGGACCCTGATCCGACAGGCCCCCGGCGTCGATGAGGCCCGCGACCGAGCGCTGCAGACCCGCGTGCTCGTATTCGTCGGCCAGCCCGGCCGACTCTGCCAGGCGCGCGGACGCCTCAGCGCGCCCGGCGCGGTCACCGCCCACCATCAGCGTGCGGGCGAGCTCCTGGCGCAGGATCACCCGGAACAGCACGGGCATGTCGTCCTGATCAGCGACGGCGATACCGGCCCGAAGGGCACTGAGAGTCGCATCGAGCAGCCCGTCGAGCAGCGCCGTCCACCCCTCGGGGCGAAGGTCTGACGGCATGTCCCGCCACGCTGCCCGCACCCGGTCCCCCAGCGCGTCAGCATCCGACTCCCGGCCCTGCGCCCGCAGCATGGCGACCACCCAGCCGCCGTCGAGCAGCAGCCGCGCCTGCTGCCCGAGGCCGGGCCCGGTGTCGTCGAGCATCTGTGTCAGCACCGCCGACGCGGCCGACGCCTCGCCACGGCTCAGGCTCAACACGATCTCGGTGCGCCACAGCGAATACCGCACCTGCCGCTCGGCCTCGGCGATCTGATGCATGCGAGGGCGCCATTCGTCCAAGAGTGCTTGAGCCTCATCGATGCGCCCGCGCCAGGCGAGCGCGCGCACGCGCGTGGCCGTCGTGTACGCGCGGAAAACACGATGCGTGCGGAAGGTCAGGTCCTTGGCGAGCAGCTGTTCGACACGCGAGATCTCGCCCAGCTCCAGCAGCGGTTCGGAGCGGTTCTGCGTGAGCACGGATCCACTGGTGCGCTCGATGCCGAGGCGCCGAGCATCATCGAGCCCGCCCTCGGCCAGCCGCACGGCCTCACGATAGCGGCCGAGGTTGTAGAGCGTGTCCGAGAAGTTGACCCGGTACTTCAGCTGGGCCTCCATGTTCGCCGCGTGCGACCACGCGATGCGAAAATCGGCAAGCCCCGCGTCGACTTCACCCAGGTGCACGCGACTGTTGCCCAGGACGTTCGCCGCGACCGACATCTGCGCATCGTCGCCCGCCAGCTCTGCCACCGTGAACGCCTCTTCGGCGATGCGGATCGCGTCGTCGAGCCGCCCGCCGATCATGTAGCGCGCGGCCAGCAGCGTGAGCAGCACGGCATGCAGGTGCGGCTCGTCGACATCGCTGGCGTCGTACTCGGCGAGCGCCTGCTGGAACGTCTCGATCTGCTGCGGCTTGCCCAGACTGGTCAGGTACATCCCGCGGTCGCGCAGCAGCCGCACCAGCACGCGCGGCTCGACGGTTGTCCGGTCGACCTCCTCGAGCGCCATGTTCACGACCATCAGCGCCCGCTCGCCGTCGCCAGCGTTGCGCAGGATCGACCCGAGCCTCGCCAGCAGCGCGACGTGGTCGGTGCCGGTCACAGCCTCGGCGTCTGGAACCTGATCCCACAGCTCGAGGGCGAGCTCGCCGTAGCGCGCCGCCGTCGAGAATGCGAAGCTGCGCCGCGAGCGGTCCAGCGCGCCGATCGCCGCGACCAGCGCTCGTCGCGGGTCGTGCGCCTGGTGCCAGTGGTACGCGAGCGCCGACTCCTGGCATCCGACGCCCTGCGCTGCGCGCTCTTCGAGCGCCTCGGCATAGGCGCGATGCAGCCGGGCACGCTCGCCGGGCAGCAGGTCGTCGTGCACGGCCTCGCGCAGCAGCGCGTGGCGGAAGCCGTAGGAGTCATCGGCTCGGACCGCCAGGATGGCCACGTTCGCCGCTTCTCGGATGCCATCGTCGAGCCGATCATCGGGCAGATCGGCGAGCCGGGCGAGGAGGTCGTGATCGATGGGCGCGTCGGATCCTGATGCTGTGCGCACCACGCGCTGCGCATCGGCGCTGAGTGCGTCGTAGCGGGCGAGCAGCACTTCGCGCAGCGTCTCGGGGATCGGGCCGAGCGCGTTGCACGAGAGTTCCTCGACGAAGAACGGCACGCCCTCGGCGCGCTCCTGCACACGCTCGAAGACCGCATCGTCGACCGGACCACTGAGGGCTTCGATGAGCGCCCGCACCTCGATGTCGTCGAGCCGCTGCAGGGTGACTCGCTCCATCAGTCGCGCCCGCTCGGTCTCGACGAGGAAGGAGCGCACCGCGGCTCCGCGCCGGACCTCGTCGACGCGGCAGGTGATGACGAAGAGGATGCGAGAGCCGTCGAGCGCCCGCAGCAGGAATGAGAGCATCGCGAGCGTTGCGTCGTCGGCCCAGTGCAGATCCTCGATGAGAACGACGACCGGACGGACGGATGCCGCCGCTTCGAGCAGCGTGACGATCGCCTCGCGCAGCGCCTCAGGAGAATGCACCGCTGGATCCTCGACGGATCCGGTGACGTCCCGCCCGGACAGCGGGCGCAACTCGGGCAGCAGCAGGCGGAGGGCTTCGCGCGCAGGACCCGCAGCGGATGCCGTCGGATCCCCCATGGCTTCGAGCACGCCGCGCAGAACCGCCGGCAGCGGCGCATACGGCGAGGGCGCGAACCCGTAGTCGAGGCACCAGCCGGTGAAGACATCGGCCGTTGCACTCGCCCGCTCGCGGAATTCGCGCAGCAGTCGGCTCTTGCCGATGCCGGCCTCGCCGGCGACCAGAACGGCGCCCGCCTCGCCGGCACCGGCGCGCAGCAGTGCCGCGTCGAGCCGATCCGACTCGACGTCGCGTCCCACCATGTCAGCGGTCGGTGCAATGACGGACATGAATTCATCGTGCCACTGACCACCGACACTGCGGGTCGAATGCGATCCGATCACGCGACCTCCGACGCGACCCGACCGCTGACCGCCGCGCAGGCGGCCCGCTCGCCTCGTGCATCCACGGCAGCCGCCGGATCGACCGCCGGAGCGCGGAGCGCCACGGGGTGGCTGCGATGCAGCATCCGATCCATCCAGCTCCGACGGGCGACGAGACGTTCAGGGTGCTCCTTCGCGATGCGCGCCCGCTCAAGGCGCTGCTCCTGACGCTCGAGGTCGATCTGGCCGACTCGGTGGATGAGGCAGGGGTGCTCGTACATGGATCTCTCCTTCTGACAGCATCCACATTCCTCGCTGAGGCGGCACCGGGGCATCCGACAGGTTCCCTATCTTCGAAGCACCGCACCTCAGGAATCAGACGAAAGTTCTCAAGAACCTCTCCGAAAGTAGCTACCGCCACGCCGTCACCGTCCGGTATTCCAGTAGTCGTGCGTCTGATCGGCGCACACCATCGCGCCGTTGCGACACCCTCGCGCGGCGCGCGAAGGGAGAAGTGATGTCAGAACAATCCGCCCGCACACGAAGGCGTGTCGCGGCGATTTCATCGGCGTTCGCGCTCGTCGCTGCCGGCCTCACCGCCGGTGCGATCCCCGCCATCGCGGCGCCGCCCGCCGATCCGCCACCGCCCCCAGCGACGATCGGCTCCGGCGAGTACTACATGAACTACGTCGCCCCGCGCGCGGAGAGCGCATTCGACACCACCGGTGACATCCGCGTCACCGACGCCAACGGCAACCGCAAGGGTGCGTCCGGCGGCAAGGCGCTGGAGCGCGCGACCGAGCATGATCACAAGTTCGCGCAGGGCAACCCGATGGCAGCGAAGCAGCTGGCCAAGACCGAGGCGAAGTCGATGAAGACGGGCAAGAGCCCCAAGGCACTGAAGAAGTCGAAGACGACTCAGCAGGCCAAGCTGCTCACGATCCTCGTCGAGTTCGACGGCACCGAGGACTTCAGCGATCAGTACGTGCCGACCGAGTTCGGCGCGACGCCGTGCAAGCCCGGTGATGTGCAGGGGCCCGTGCTGCACAACAACATCCCCAACCCCGCGAACGCTTCGCACGAGGACAACAACACGATGTGGGTGTCCGACTTCTCGAGCGAGCACTTCAACAAGATGCTCTTCTCGGACGATGGCATCACCGAGCGCGTGCGTCCCGACCTCACCGGCCCCGACGGCAAGCCCGGCTTCGACATCTCCGGCTACACGATGAAGAACATGTACGAGGAGATGTCACGCGGCGCCTACACCCTCACGGGCGAGGCGACCGAATGGGTCAGCGTGCCGCACTCCGAGGCGTACTACGGCGCCACCCGCTGCTTCAAGAACGACGCAGGCGAGTGGGAGGCCGGCCCCATGCAGGACATGCAGGGCCACCCCGACAACCCGAACGGTCCTGGACAGCTGCCGATCGATGCCGCAGCCGCCCTCGCGGCCGCGCAGCCTGACTTCCCGTGGGCCGACTACGACATCGAGGACCAGGGCGACCGCGACGGCGACGGCAACGTCAACGAGCCGGACGGTGTGATCGACCACGTCGTGCTCGTGCACGCCGGTGAGGACAAGTCCGGTGGCGGCGGAGCCCAGGGCACCTACGCGATCTGGGCGCACTCGTCCGCGGTCGCGGGTGGTGCGTCGATCCCCGGCACCGACCTGAAGATCTCGAACTACATCGTGCAGCCCGAGGACTCCGGCGTCGGCGTGTTCGCACACGAGTACGGCCACGACCTCGGCCTGCCCGACCTGTACGACACGTCGAACGCGGCGAACTCCGACATCGACTTCTGGGATCTGATGAGCTCGGGGTCGCACTCCGGACCGATCTTCCAGTCGATGCCGACGCACATGGGCATCTGGGACAAGTGGGTGCTCGGCTGGGCCGACCCCGAGGTGATCAACCCGGGTGATGGCACCAAGACCGTCAAGGTGGGTCAGACCTCGCGTCCCAAGAAGGGCACCGAGGACGGGATCAAGATCAACCTGCCCGACAAGAAGATCGTGCTGGCCGAACCGCACAGCGGAACCGAGATGTGGTACTCGGGCGCTGACCAGGACTGGGCCGACATCCGGCTCACCCGCTCGTTCGACTCCGTCCCCGCCGATGCGAAGTTCTGGATGTGGAACGACTATGTGATCGAAGAGGACTGGGACTTCGGCTTCGTCGAGGTCTCGACCGACGGCGGTTCGACCTGGACCGAGCAGAAGGTCTACGACGAAGCAGGCGGTCTGGTCAGCACGGACGACGGCTACGGCGACCCGAACAACCGCATGGCCGACTTCGGCGGCAAGAAGTACGGTCTGACCGGGTCGACCGACGGATGGCGTCACGACTACGTCGACCTGTCGGCATTCGCGGGTCAGAACGTCCAGGTGCGTCTGCGCATGGCCACTGACGCCGCCTTCCAGGAGCGCGGCTGGTTCTCGGATGACTTCTCGCTGACCAGCGGATCCGAGACCGTCTGGAGCGACGACGTCGAATCCGGCGACAACGGCTGGACGGCGACCGTGTCGTCGTTCACCGACACGACCGGTGGCGGCTGGATCCAGGACACCGGCACGCAGGTCAAGGCGCAGTACTACATGGTCGAATGGCGCAACCTCGACGGGTTCGACGAAGGCCTGAGGTACGGCTACACCACGGTGTACAGCGACGACGCCTGGAAGGTCGAGAAGGTTCCCTACAACGCGCCTGGCGCGCTGGTCTGGTACCGCGACGCGGTCTACGGCAACACCAACCACGTCACCTCCAACCTGGCCGGACTCCCCAGTTACGGCGCGAAGGGCGGTCTGCTCCTGGTGGACAGCCACTTCGATCCACTGCGTCGCACCGGCGAGGGCGCTGAGATCGACCCGAGCGTGCTGAAGAACCTCTCCAGCCGTGCACAGTCGTCGAACGCGGCCTTCGGCCTGCAGAAGACGTACCAGTTCGAGGACTGCGTGGTCGATGCCTCGTTCAACGAGGGCTGCACGATCCTGAAGCCCCAGGCCGCGGTGAGCACGTTCACCGACAACAAGGGCTGGGCTCCTGGCATCGAGGCACGCGACGACGGGCTGTACTACCGACTGGCTGACGGCTCTGTGGTCGTCCCGTCGGTCGGCAACGCCCCGTACACCACGCGTGTGGTCAACTCGGACGGCACTCCGGCAACGGATCTGTATGGTCTCGACATCGGAAACACCGTGCTCGGCACCGGAAACCCCGCCGACTCCGGCGTGGGCTACGGCACCGTGGTCACGGTGAAGAAGTCGATGCAGAACAACACTGCCGCGCTCATCACGGTGACGGCCCCCAAGGGCTGATCCCCGGGCCCTCCGGGCCCATCCACTGAGAAACCACTCCCCGCGTGAGAAATCACGTGAGGAGTGGTTTTTCGTGCGGCATGTGGTTTCTCGCGCGGGCACGAGAGCGGGGTGGGAGAGGGGCGGATGCTGGATGTGAGCGTTACCTAGAAATCTCTGCTATGGGCATAATCACGGCCACCCCTGGTTTGTGAGCGCAAACATTCTCATGTTTAATGGCCACGGAGCACCCACCCGCGAAGCGGGCGGGCATCCGAAACCACCAGCCCCTCGCACTCATCGGAGAGCACAGCAATGGCATCCACGTCACGCATCACTCGCACCGCCGCCGTCGTCGCGGTCGGTGCCCTGTCCGCCTTCGGCCTGGCTGCCTGCAGCAGCGACGCAGGCGACGCGCCCACCAGCGGCGATCCCGTCACGATCGAGTACATGCACCGTCTGCCCGACGGCGAGGGCATGACCGCCGTCAACGACATCGTCAAGCGCTGGAACGACGAGAACCCGAACATCCAGGTCAAGGCCACGAAGTTCGACGGCAACGCGCCCGACATGATCCTCAAGCTCGAGACCGACGTCAAGGCC
This sequence comes from Microbacterium sp. H1-D42, assembly GCF_022637555.1. Taxonomy (NCBI): domain Bacteria; kingdom Bacillati; phylum Actinomycetota; class Actinomycetes; order Micrococcales; family Microbacteriaceae; genus Microbacterium; species Microbacterium sp. H1-D42. The sequence continues at coordinate 3,361,050 of NZ_CP093342.1, forward strand.
GGCAACGCGCCCTGCCTCGCGCAGACCGGCTACGCCGAGGTTCCGCAGCTGTTCGTCAAGGGCCTGCTCGAGGACGTCGCCGGCGAGGCGAAGAAGTACGAGGAGAACTACTCGGCCGGTGCCTTCAGCGGCATGCGCGTCGGCGACGCCGTCGTCGGCCTTCCGCAGGACGTCGGCCCGCTGGTGTACTTCTACAACGAGACCGCGTTCGGCGAGCTCGGCCTCGACGCGCCCGCCACGCTTGCCGACCTGACGGCCGACTCGGCCACCGCCGCAGCCGCCGGCAAGTACGTCACCGCCTTCACGCCCGACGAGGCGCACAACTGGCTCGCCGCACAGTCGGCTGCCGCCGGTGACACCTGGTTCGGCACCGAGGGCGACGCCTGGAGCGTGAACGCTGAGGGCGAAGGCTCCGAGCGCGTCGCCGCGTTCTGGCAGGGTCTGCTCGACAACAAGCAGACGCTCTCCACCGAGCGCTGGGGCGAGGGCTTCACCGCCGCTCTGAACAACGGCAGCCTGATCGGCCACATCGGCGCCGCATGGGAGGCAGGCTTCCTGCTCGACTCGCTCGACGGCACCCCGGCCGAGGGCCAGTGGCGCGTGGCGCAGCTGCCCGACTTCGGCGCCGGCGCCCTCAGCGGCCCCGACGGCGGATCCGGTGTCTCGGTTCTGAAGGGCTGCGAGAACCCGGCCGAGGCCATGGAGTTCAACAACTGGTTCAACACCCAGATCGATGACCTCGCCTCGCAGGGTCTGGTCGTCGCCGCCACCGGCGCTGTCGAGACCCCCGAGAAGATGGCCCGCCAGTTCGGCGGTCAGGATGTCATGAGCGAGCTCGCCACCGCGACCGCGAACATGAACCCGGACTTCCCGTACGCCCCCGGCTTCTCGACGCTGTCGAAGATGAACGAGACCGCAGCAGCTGCCACGACCGGCGGCGCGAAGGTCGCCGACATCTTCACCACCGCGCAGAACACGGCGGTGTCCTCACTGAAGGACCTCGGCCTGCCGGTCGCCGAGTGACGGCTGATCGCGACAGAGTATGACATCGACGGCGGAGGGCACCACGAGTGCTCTCCGCCGTCTGCATGAGCAGGAAGGACGCACATGGTCACCGTGACCGACAGTCGCGGCGGCTCCCGCCGCGCAGGAGCGCAGCCCGAGTCGAGTCCCGCCAGCGGGCCCGGAAGCAGCGGGCCCGGAAACACAGTGCCCGGGTCCAGTCACACGCGCAGAAGGCGCGGCAAGGGCATCCGACGCGAGGGTCTGACGGGCTGGATGTTCCTGCTGCCCTTCGCCATCCTGTTCGCGCTGGTCTTCCTCGTGCCGATCATCGTCTCGATCCGCTCGGCGTTCTTCAACCAGGTGCCAGGCGGCGGCGGGCTGTACGGCGGCGGTGAACTGGTCGACACGTTCGTCGGCTTCGAGAACTTCGCCCTCGCGATCGGCAACAGCGCGTTCTGGATCGGCATGGGCCGGGTGGTCGTCTACGCCGCCTTCCAGATCCCGGTGATGATCCTCGTCGCGCTCGGCCTCGCGCTGCTGCTCGACTCGTACATCGTGCGCCGTCCGGCGCTGTTCCGCCTCGCGTTCTTCCTGCCGTACGCCGTGCCAGGCGTGATCGCGGCGATGATCTGGCTGTACCTCTACACGCCCGAGGTCTCGCCGTTCATGGAGTACCTGCCAGCCGGCACCGACTTCATGGCACCGCAGACCATCCTGCTGTCGATGGCGAACATGACCACCTGGACCTACACCGGGTACAACATGCTGATCTTCCTGTCGGCGCTGCAGGCGATCCCGCGCGACCTCTACGAGGCTGCCCGCCTCGACGGCGCCACCGGGTTCCAGATCGCCACGCGCATCAAGGTGCCCATGGTGCGCGGCGCCGCGCTGCTGGCCGTGCTGCTGTCGATCATCGGCACGATCCAGCTGTTCAACGAGCCCGTGATCATGCAGGGGGCGAACTCGTGGATGGGCAAGGACTACACGCCCATGATGCTCACGTACAACTCCATGATGGGTGAGCTCTCGCCCTCGGGCAGCGGCCCGGCCTCGGCCTACTCGCTGCTCATGGCCGTCATCGCGGGTGTGCTCGCGATCGTCTACGCGCTGCTGCAGCGCCGCAAGGGAGACGCGTGACCATGGCATCCGCACCTGTCGTTTCGAGCGCAACCGTCACTTCGACCGCATCCGCCGTCGAGAACAACGTCGCCGCCGCGAAGCCGCGCCGCGAGCGCAAGCCGCGGGGCGCCGACGAGCCGCCCCGCTCGGTCGCACCGAGCGCGCTCGCCCGCACATTCGGCATCATCGCGCTGATCGTCGCGATGCTGTACTTCCTCGTTCCGGTGTTCTGGCTGCTGGTGGCATCCACCAAGGACAACGCCGACCTGGTCTCGTCGTTCGGGTTCTGGTTCGCGGACTGGAACCTCGACACGAACTACGACAGCCTGATGGGCTGGACGCAGGGACTGTTCTGGCGCTGGGTCGGCAACTCGATCCTGTACTCGGTGAGCGCCGGCGTGATCGGCACGCTGTTCGCCGTCATGGCGGGCTACGCGATCGCGAAGTTCTCGTTCCCCGGCAAGAAGATCGCCGTCGGCGTGATCATGGCTGGACTGCTGCTGCCGGTGGCGCTGCTCACGGTGCCGCTGTACATCGAGTTCAGCGCGCTCGGACTGACGAACACGATCTGGTCGATCATCATCCCCTCGGCCGTCTCGCCGTTCGGCGTGTTCCTCGGCATGGTGTTCGCGCAGTCGTCGGTGCCGACCGAGCTGCTCGAAGCCGCCCGCATCGACGGCGCCAGTGAGGCGCGCATCTTCTTCACGATTGTGCTGCGTCTGCTGAGCCCGGCGATGGTGACGATCTTCCTGTTCATCTTCGTCGCGACGTGGAACAACTTCCTGCTGCCGCTGATGATGGTCTCCAGTCCCGAGCTCAAGCCCGTGACCCTTGGCCTGTACGGCATGATGAGCTACTTCTCGCCCGACAAGGGCGCGGTCATGCTCGGCGCCCTGCTCGGGGTGATCCCGCTGGTGATCCTGTTCTTCACGCTGCAGCGCTACTGGCGCAGCGGCCTCTCCGCCGGCGCCGTGAAGGGCTGACGCCCGGCTCGGCGCTCCGGCGCCGCACATGAAGAGCACCTCTCGCTGATCAGCCGGAGGTGCTCTCTGTCTGTGGACACGCACACGTGCCAGCATCCGGCCCTGCAGGGAGCCAAATGCCGGGTAAGAAGCCTCCACAAACGACATCTGACTCCCCGGCACAGTGCCGAGGAGCCAGATGGGCGCGAGTGGCGCGGCGTCAGAAGCCGATGAACTCCTCGACCGGGCCGAAGTCCGGCTCCTCGCGGATCTCGACCGCGGAGCCGAGGCGATCGGTGTCGAGCACGACGATCTCGTTGGCCCCCTCGCGCCACAGCGGCGCCGGCGCGTACAGGGTCACCTGCGGTCCGCGCTCCCAGTAGCGCCCGAGCAGGAAGCCGTTCAGCCAGACCAGGCCCTTCGCGCCGCCGGGGAACGCCAGCCAGGCATCCGCCACCTCGGTGACCTCGAGCGATGCCACGGCCACACCGGCCACACCGACAGCACCAGTAGCAGCGGGCACGCCGTCGCCGAGCACGCGGTGCTCCCACCCGTGCACGTAACGGCGACCGATCACGACACCCTGCAGAATGCCCTTGTCCTGGCCGGTGTACGGCCCGTAGTTGATGCGTCCGAGGCTCTCGACGATGATCGTCAGGCGCCCCTCGCCCCCCTTCGCCGGCAGCTCGAGGGTGTGCGCACCGTCGTGCTCGAACGTGCCGAGAAGCACGTCGTCCACGTACAGGGTGGCGCGATCGCGCAGCCCCAGGATGCTGATGGGCGACGATGCGGCGAACGAGATGTCCGCCTCGTAGGCGACCAGTCCGTCCTCGGCACCGAGGGCCTCGAATGTCAGGGGCATCGGCGCCTGCGCGGTGACCGGCACGGCCCGAACGACGTCGAGCAGCGATGCCTGCGGCGCCAGAGGGGCGGATGCTGAGCGCTGGCGCTTCGGAGCATCGGGGATCGCCGGGAGCTCGCCGTCGTGGAACGGGGCGAACGCGGCGCGCAGCGCGTGGAACTTGTCGTTCAGCGTGCCGTCCTCGCCGATCGGCGCGTTCGAGTCGTACGACGTGACCGTCGGCTGGATGACGCCGTCGTGGTTGGCGCCGGCCCAGAAGCCGAAGTTCGTGCCGCCGTGCGCCATGTACAGGCTGACCGACCCGCCCTCGGCGAGCAGTTCGTCGACGGTGCCGATCATGCTCGGGACCGAGCGCACGTGGTGCTGCTCGCCCCAGTGGTCGAACCAGCCGCCCCACAGCTCGCTGCACATCAGGTGCTCGCCCTCGCGGCGCAGTGCGACCGCGGCCGGCACACCGGTGCCGAACGTGAAGGTGCCCATGGCACCGGGGGTGCTGCCGTTGCGCACCATGTCGGCGGTCGTGCCGTCGGCCGTCGTGAGCATCTCGACCATGCCGCGCGTGGTGAGTGCATCGCGCATGTGCGCCACGTAGCCGGCATCGCTGCCGTAGGAGCCGTACTCGTTCTCGACCTGGATGAGCCGGATCGGGCCGCCGTGCACGGCCTGCAGCGGTTCGAGCTGCGGGATCAGCTGATCGAACCACGCGTCGACCGCGGCGAGGTAGACGGGATCGACCGTGCGCAGCGCGCGGGTGCGTCCTGACAGCCAGAACGGGATGCCGCCGTTCGACCACTCCGCGCAGATGTACGGGCTGGGGCGCACGAAGACGTCGAGCCCCACCTCGCCCGCGATGCGGATGAAGAGCGCCAGGTCGCGCCAGCCGGTGAAGTCGTACTGCCCCTCGACGCGCTCGTGGAAGTTCCACGCGACGTAGGTGTCGACGGTGTTCGCGCCCATGGCGGCGAGGCGGCGCAGCCGGTCCTCCCACTGATCCGGGTGCACGCGGAAGTAATGCACGGCGCCGGACAGGATGCGGTGCGGCTTGCCGTCACGCAGGATCTCACCGTCGCGCCAGGTCAGCGACGGGGAAGCAGAGGTGGACATCAGATCTCCCTTGATGTTTATGTTTGCGCTCTCATTCTGGCATCCACTGGGCTTGTGGGCTAATCGCCGTCTGTCGCTAACATGGGCACATGTCTCCGCGCCATCCCTCTGACGACCGCGCTCCGAACCAGGTCGACGTCGCCCGCCTCGCCGGCGTCTCGACGCAGACCGTGTCGCGCGTGATGTCCGGTCAGCAGAACGTGCGCCCTGACACCGCCCGCCGGGTGCTGAACGCCGTCGAAGAGCTGGGCTACCGGGTGCATGCGGCCGCGGCGTCCCTGGCATCAGGTCGCACCCGCATCCTCGGCGTGATCGTCGTCTCGACCGACCGCTACTCCACCGCGGCGCTCAGCGTCGGCATCCAGCAGGCCGCGGCCGAGCACCGCTACACCGTCACGACCGCCGCCGTGGCCGACCATGCGTCCACCGACGCGTTCGTCGAGGCCTTCGACCGGCTAGAGCGCCAGGGCGCGGAGGGCATCATCCTCGGGGTGCCGGTCGAACTCGACAGCCCGGCCATGCGCCTGCGCACCGACCGCACGCCGTCGACCCGCAATGAGCGCCTGTCGATGGCACCGGACGCCCCTCTGATCGTCGACCAGCACGCCATCGCACGGCTGGCCGTCGAGCATCTGCTCGACCTCGGCCACAAGACGGTTTGGCATGTGCCCGGCGACGCGTACTGGCTCGAGACCGTGCAGCGCCGCGAGGGGTGGGAGCAGGTGCTCACCGAGCGCGGCATCACCCCGCCGCCGCTGATTCCAGGCGACTGGACGCCCGAATCGGGCTACCGCGCAGGCCGCACGATCGCCGCGATCCCCGAGGCGACGGCCGTGTTCGTCTCCAGCGATGAGATGGCCTTCGGTCTGATCCGCGCCCTGCATGAGGCCGGACGCAGCGTGCCGGAGGACATCTCGGTGGTCAGCGTCGACGACATCGCCCTGGCCGGATTTGCGTCGCCCGCCCTCACGACCGTGCGCCAGCCGTTCGAGCAGATGGGCCGGGCCGCGGCACTGCGGATCATCGCCGAGATCGAGGGCGAGGATATCCCGGATGCTGCCGATGACGTGCACCCCGAGCTGATGGTCCGCTCCTCGACGGCCGCGCCTCGCAAGTAGGCGGATCGCCCGACTCAGGGCGTGTCGCCGACCGCGTGCGGACGCGGCAGCGTCAGCATGGTGCCGGTGTCGGTGAACTCCTGTTGGATCTCATCGTTGTGGCGGTAGGTGAGCAGGCTCACGACGACGGCCACGACCAGGCCGAGCACGAAGGCCGGCAGCAGCTCGTACAGGCCGGTGTCCATCGCCTTCCAGATGAAGACGGTCGCGGCACCGACGAGCATGCCGGCCAGCGCACCCCAGTTCGTCAGGCGACGCCAGAACAGGCTCAATAGGATGATCGGCCCGAACGCGGCGCCAAAGCCGGCCCAGGCGAACGACACCAGACCGAGGATGCTGTCGTTCGGCGTGATCGCCAGCACCATCGCGATCACCGCGACGACCAGCACCGTCATCCGACCCATCATCACCAGGGTCTTCGCCTTCGGAACATCCGCGCGGAACACCTTGAACAGGTCTTCGACCAAGGCCGAGGACGACACGATGAGCTGGCTGGAGATCGTGCTCATGATCGCCGCGAGCACCGCCGCCAGCACGAGACCGGCCACGAACGGATGCAGCAGCGTCTGCGCCATCACCAGCACGACGGTCTCGGGGTCGGCCAGATCGATGCCGTTGGCGGCCATGTAGGCGATGCCGACCAGGCCCGAGATGATGGCACCGACGAGCGAGACGATCATCCAGGTGATGCCGATGCGGCGGGCGCTCTTCGCCTCTTGCGGCGAGCGCAGCGCCATGAAACGCACGATGATGTGCGGCTGTCCGAAGTAGCCCAGCCCCCAGGCGAGCGACGAGACGATCGCGAGCACGGTCGCCCCGGTGATCGCCGTTCCGCCGAACCACGACAGGTGCCCGGCGCCGGCGTTCTCGGCGATGAGCGTGGTGGTCTCGTCGATGCCGCCGATGGCGATGACGGCCGCGACCGGAACGACGATCAGCGCGATGACCATCATCAGCCCCTGCACGACGTCGGTGAAGGAGGCCCCGAGGAACCCGCCGAACAGGGTGTACAGCAGCGTGACGGCGCCGATCAGCAGCATCCCGAACAGGTAGTCGCCGTTGAACGAGCTCTCGAAGAACACTCCGGCGGCGACCATGCCGGCCGAGATGTACAGCGTGAAGAACACCAGAATCACGACGCCAGACAGGATGCGCAGCAGGCGCGTCCGGTCGCGCAGCCGGTTCTCGAAGAAGCTCGGCACGGTGATCGAGTTGCGTGACACCTCGGTGTACGCGCGCAGGCGCGGGGCGACCAGCAGCCAGTTCAGATAGGCGCCGATCGTCAGCCCGACGGCAATCCACGCCTCGATCATTCCGGTCAGGTAGATCGCCCCTGGCAGTCCCATCACGAGCCAGCCCGACATGTCGGATGCCCCGGCGCTGAGGGCTGCGACCCACGGCGGCAGGTTGCGCCCGCCGAGCATGTAGTCCTCGTGATCGTCGGTGCGCTTGAAGGCGATGTACCCGATGACGAGCATGCCCGCGAAGTACAGCCCGAGCGCGATGTAGGTGAAGATCTGGTCGGACATCGTCGTCCCTCCCGCGGTGGCGGTCACCGCTAGCGGTTCCTCTCGATGATGCCAGGAGCCACCGGCGCGCACCAGGGCGCGTGCCGCCTACGCTTGTCAGCATGGCCACGATCACTGCTGCGGATGCCCTCGCCGAGCTCGCCGCCCTCGAAGACCCGAAGGCCCGAGCCGTCAACGAGCGGCACGGCGACGCGCACGGGATCAACCTATCGAAGATGCGCGCCGTGGCGAAGCGGATCGGCATGGACACGGACTTCGCCCGCGAACTCTGGGCGACCGACGACGTACCAGGCCAGCTGCTGGCGCTGCTGATCGCGAAGCCGCGCGATCTGTCGGCCGACGAGGTGGATCGGATGCTGCGCTCCACCCGCTCAGCGAAGGCACACGACTGGCTGGTCAACTACATCGCCAAGAAGTCGCCGCACGCTGAGGAGCTGCGACTGCGCTGGTTCGAAGATGCGGATGCCGACGCCCGCGCAGCAGGATGGTCGCTGACCACGGTGCGGGTCGTGAAGAAGCCCGACGGGCTCGATCTGGACGGGCTGCTCGACCGCATCGAGCGCGAGCTCGTCGATGCGCCGGCCCGCGAGCAGTGGGCCATGAACGAGACGCTCGCGAACATCGGAATCCAGCATCCGGCGCTGCGCGAGCGCGCCCTCGACATCGGCAACCGCCTGCAGGTGCTGGCCGACTACCCGACCCCGCCGAACTGCACCTCGCCGTTCGCTCCGGCGTGGATCGCCGAGATGGTGCGCCGCGGGGCCTGAACCACCCGCGCCCGGCCGCGCGAACCTCAGCCCCGCATGGCGACGCCGCGGCGCCAGTAGCCCATGAAGGCGACCTGCGTGCGGTCGATGCCGAGACCCTTCACCAGGTGACGGCGCAGGGTCGTGACGACTCCGCTCTCGCCGGCGATCCAGAAGTACCGGTCGGCACCGCCGTCGACGCTGGAGATCTCCTCGCCGAGTCCGGAGTACACCGGCGTCTCCCACACGAGATCCTCGCCCTCGGCATCCTGCACCACGATCTCGGTGCCCGCCGCCTCGCCCAAGTAGTCGAGCACCGTCGGGATCAGGCGCAGCCCGTGCGCGACATCTCCGCGCGGCAGCCAGTGCACATCCACCCCGGCGGGGGCGTCGACCGCGAGTTCATCGGCAGCATCCGGCACCTCGATGAAGGCGATCCCGCGCAGATCGCGCGGGGCATCCTCGAGAATCCGCGCGATCGCGGGCGCGGCGGTCTCATCGCCGACCAGGCACACCTGCGATGCCGAACCCGGCTCGTACTCGATGCCGCTGCGGTCCTCGCGTCCGCGACGCGGGCCGACCATCAGCAGCGCATCGCCGACCTCCGCGGCACTCGCCCACGAGGATGCCGGCCCGGTCAGGCCAGGCTCGAGGTGCAGCACGAAGTCGACCACGACCTCGGTCGCAGCATTCGCACGCAGCTCCCGCACCGAGTACGTGCGCATCGACCCGCGCTCCGCCTCTGGAACGGCGAGGTACGCGCCCCACCAGTCGTCCGTGTCGCGATCGACCGGAGGGAGGATGCCGGATGCCGGCGGGAAGACGAGCTTGATCCGCGCGTCGAACACGTCACCCGGCGTCCCGAAGTCGGCGAGTTCGTCGCCGCCGAAGGTGACGCGCACGAAGCTCGGCGAGACGCGTTCGACCGCGCGTACCTCGGCGCGCGCGAGCACGTACGGCGGGCGGGTGCGGGTGGTGGAGCTAGAGGACATGATGCCTTCCCATCGGTGTGACCATCGGCTTGCCCGACGCGGGGTCCTCGCTCACGACGTTCGCCATGCCGAAGACCTGTTCGACCAGTTCGCTGGTGAGCACCTGCTCGGGCGCGCCGACGGCGTGCACGCGGCCCGCCTTCATCGCGACGAGCTGGTCGGAGTAACGGGCGGCGAGGTTGAGGTCGTGCAGCACCATCACGATCGTGGTGCCCCGTGACAGGCAGAGGTCGGTGAGCAGGTCGAGCACCTCGACCTGGTGCGCGACGTCGAGGAACGTCGTCGGCTCGTCGAGCAGCAGGATGTCGGTCTCCTGTGCGAGAGCCATGGCGATCCAGACGCGCTGGCGCTGACCTCCCGAGAGCTCGTCGACGCTGCGGTCGGCGAGATCAGTGATGCCGGTGGCCTCGAGCGCATCGGCGACGACGGCGTAGTCGTGTGCGGTCCACCGGGCGAGCACCTTCTGATGCGGATGCCGCCCCCGCCCGACCAGGTCGGCGACGGCGATGCCCTCTGGCGCGACCGGCGACTGCGGCAGCAGCCCGACGATGCGCGCCACCTCCTTGGTGTGCATGCCGCGCAGCGGCGTGCCGTCCAGACGCACCTCGCCACCGGTGGGCCGCAGCAGGCGGGCGAGCGCGCGAAGCAGGGTGGACTTGCCGCATCCGTTCGCGCCGACGATCGCGGTGATCTGTCCTGGCGCGATGGCGAGGTTGAGGTCTGCGATCACGGTGCGGTCGCCGTAGCCGAGGGTGAGCCCCTCGGCGGTCAGGGTGTGGGCGTCGCTCACAGGGTCGATCGCAGGTTTGGTCTCGTTCACAGGGTCGATCTCGGTCACAGGGATCCTCCCGAGCGATTGGTGCGGATGAGCAGGTAGATCAGATACGGCGCACCGAGGATGCCCGTGATCACGCCGACGGGGTACCGGCCCTCGAACGCGAACTGTCCGATCAGGTCGGCCACCAGCACGAGCAGTGCGCCGACGAGCGCTGAGGGCACCAGCAGGTTCGCGCCGGGTCCGGTGATGCGCGCGGCGATGGGCCCTGCCATGAAGGCGACGAACGCGATCGGTCCTGTGGCGGCCGTGGCGAAGGCCAGCAGGATGACGGCGCCGATGATCAGCAGCAGCCGCGTCAGAGAAACCCGCACGCCGAGGCCGGCGGCCGAGTCATCGCCGAGGCGCAGCATGCTGAGGCTGCGCTGCTGGGCGAGCAGCAGCGGCACGACCACCACGCACGCGACCAGCAGCGGCAGGAGGCGATCCCAGCTGGCGGAGTTCAGGCTGCCGGTCAGCCACTGCATGGCCGCCTGGATGTCCCAGCCGGCGGCGCGAGTGAGCTGGTACGAGATGACCGATTGCAGCATGGCGGCGATGCCGATGCCGATCAGGATGAGCCGCACCCCGGCGAAGCCGCCCTTGTAGGAGAGCAGGTAGATGGTCAGCGCCGTCAGCAGGGCACCGGCCAGCGCGAACAGCGAGACGCCGATGCCAGAGAGCGAGAAGGCGATGATGCCCAGCACCGCCGCGGCGCTGGCGCCGGTGGTGATGCCGATGATGTCGGGGGATGCCAGGGGGTTTCGCAGCATGGTCTGGAAGGTGACGCCGGCGATGCCGAATGCAGTGCCGGCCAGCACCGCCGTGATCGATCGCGGCAGTCGCAGCTCACCGACGGTGAAGGACGCTCCTGGCACCTGCTCGCCGAGGAGGACCGCGAGCACCTCCCCCGGCGTGTAGAAGGTGTTGCCGATCATCAGCGAGAGAGCGAAGACGCCGAGAACCAGCACGGCCAGCACGATGCTCGCGACGGCGTGCCGCCGCTGCCGACGGCGACGCCCGGCGATGATCGGGGCGGCGGCCGGAGATGCGGTGGTGGGGCGCACGGCGCTCACAGTTCACGCACCTTCTGCCGGCGGACGATCCAGATGAACAGCGGTGCCCCGATGACGGCCGTGATGATGCCGACCTGGATCTCCTCAGTGGGAGAGAGGACGCGACCGATGATGTCGCTCGCGATCAGCAGCGCGGCGCCGGCCAGCGCCGAGAACGGCAGCAGCCACCGGTGGTCGGTGCCGATCAGCATCCGACACATGTGCGGCACGACCAGCCCGACGAAGCCGATGGGGCCGGCGATCGCCGTCGCGACGCCGGCGAGGATCACGGCGCCCAGCGCCGACAGCATCCGAGTTCTGGCGACGTTCTCGCCGAGCCCCGCCGCCATGTCGTCGCCGAGGGCGAGCGAGTTCATGCCGCGCGCGCTGGCGAGGCAGACGATGGCACCCACCGCGAGCACCGGGGCGGCCATCGCCATGCGCGACCAGTCCGCCCCTCCCACGCCGCCGACCTGCCACGCCTGGAAGCTGGTGAGGATGTCGACCCGCGGCAGCATGACCGCGCTGATGAGCGAGGCGAACGCGGCCGACGTGGCAGCCCCTGCCAGCGCGAGCTTGAGCGGCGTCGCGCCGCCGCGTCCGAGGGAGCCGACCAGGTAGACGAACACCGCGGCGACCGCGGCACCGACGATGGCGAAGCCCATGTACGCCAGCGGATGCGTGATGCCGACGAATGCGATGCCGAGCACGATGGCCAGCGAGGCGCCGTTCGTCACCCCGAGGATGCCGGGGTCGGCGATCGGGTTGCGCGTGACCGCCTGCATGGTGGCGCCGCTGAGCGCGAGGGCCGCGCCGACGAGGATGGCGAGCACCGTGCGCGGGATGCGCTGCGTCACTGCCGCCTGCGAGACGGTGTCGCTGTGGCCGGAGAGCGCGGCGAGGATGTCATCCACCGAGACGGCGCGCGACCCGAACGCCACCGACAGCACGCACAGCAGCAGCAGGATGCCGACGCCGGCGACCAGCCACGCGGCGCGCACCAGTGTCGGGCGCCGCAGGTCTGCGGTGCCCGACACGGTGGTGCGCGCGGCGGTCGTCGTCATGAGGTGAGCGTTGCGATCGGTCAGTTGCCGTCGAGCGCACCCGCGAGCACCGCGAAGTACTCGTCGATGCCCCAGCCGATCGACAGCGGAGACGGGTTGGCGGATGCTGCCAGCGGGCTGTTGTCGGCGAGGATGGCGATCTGGCCCTTGGCGATGGCGGGGATCTTCGACAGCAGCGGGTCGGCCTGCAGCGCCGGGATGCTCGAGTCGTCGCCGTAGCTGACGAACACGTCGACGTCGTCGAAGCGCTCAGCCTGCTCGGCGCTGACGGTCACGTAGAACCCGTCGGTGCCCTTGGTGGCTTCGGCGACCACGGTGGGTGCCGGCAGGCCGATGCTCTCCAGGAATCCGGGCCGGGTGTCGTGGCTGGTGTAGAGCCCGATCTGGCTGAGGTCGTTCATGTCGAGGTAGCTGAACAGCACCTTGGCGTCCTTCAGGGCGCTGTGCTTGTCGAGGGCCGCGCTGATCTGCGCGTGCAGGTCGTCGATGAAGGCGTCGCCTTCGGCTTCGAGGCCGAGCGCCTCGGAGTTCATCTCGATCATGTCCTCGAGTGAGGTTCCCCACGCGGTGTCGGGGTAGGCGACGACCGGGGCGATCTTCGAGAGGGTGTCGTATTCCTCCTGTGTCAGGCCGGAGTAGGCGGCGAGGATGACGTCGGGGGCGGTGTCGGCGACGGCCTCGTAGTCGATGCCATCGGTCTCATCGAACAGCACCGGCACATCGCCGGCCTTCTCAGCGTCCTTGTCGCCGATCAGCGAGGTGTCGACGCCCAGTTCGGTGAGCTTGTCCTCGACCCAGGGCAGCACGCCGTTGCCGTTGTCATCGCCCCAGGTCGCCTTGCTCATGCCGACCGGCACGATGCCGAGCGCCAGCGGCACCTCGTGGTTGGCCCAGGCGACCGTGGCCACCCGCTCGGGCTTCTTCGTGATCGTCGTCTCGCCGTAGACGTGCTCGATCGTGACGGGGAAGGCGTCGGATGCTGCGCCGCCGGCACCGGATTCCGGCGCGGGCGCGGTGGACGGCGAGCAGGCGACGAGACCGACGGCGAGAACCGCGGCGGCGCCGATGCCAAGGAGACGAGAGATGCGCACAGGCTTCCCTTTCGGGTTGGTTTGCGGGGAGTCGGCGAGCGAGCGCCGGACGGCCACCTCGGTGTTTTACTTTGGTAAGCCTCGCCTAACCTAACACGCTCATCGGGTGCACAAGAACGACGATTACGTCCATCTACAGATAGCGGAGCGGTGCGTCAGGGTGACGCCCCCGGAACGGCGCGGGCCGGTCAGGACGCCGTGGCGCGCAGCGGCGAGCGCTGCATCGACGGGCGCGACTGCGCCGGTGCCAGGATCGCCAGCACCCGCACGAACGTCGACATCCACAGCAGCACGAGTCCGATGACGATGCTCTCCAGCGCCGTCACCGACAGCAGCGCGAACACCACCGTCAGCACCACCGCGACGGCCACCACTGAGACCAGTCCGAGGGTGATGATGCGCAGCATCCGACCGCCGCGCAGTGCACGCGCCGAGAGCACCACGGCGACGACGATCAGCACCATCGTCGAGATGGCGACGACGTCGTGCACGCGATCGAAGCGATTGATCGGCAGCAGCCCGACGGCGGCGAGCGCGAGCCCCGCGACCACCCAGGCCAGCACGACCACGGCGATGCGGCGCAGCATCCGATCCCCGCGCAGGCGGTGCAGATCGCGTCCGATGTACAGACCGGTCGTGGCGACGAGGATGCCGGCGATCATGACCGTGCCGTTGAACGCCCACCCGCCGCTTCCGGAGCCCAGCTGTGAGAAGTTGCGCTGCCACCAGGTGGGATCGGTCGCGGTGATCATCGCGAACAGCGTGCCGATGAGAAGGAAGGCGAAAAGCAGGGCGGCGATGTCGCTGGTGCTCAGTTCGACGCCCATGTCGAAGGACAGCCTCCCGCCGACCGCTGCGGCGACGCCGACGAGCAGCCCGCCGCTGATCGGCGAGAGTTCGAGCCCCTGCAGGCCTGTGGCAAGCACCTGGCCGGCAAGCAGCACGCCGATGCCGCTGACGGCCGCCACCGCGATCGTCACGGACACTGCCGACAATTCGGTCACGATGGCCTGCCACCGCGGCATCGGGCGCGTCTCGGTGCGTCGGTGCATCAGAGTGCTGATGACGAAGGCACCGGCCGAGATGATTCCCGTCACGAGCGCCGTGGGGACGATCACCGAGTCGTCCCCGTTGAACGGGCGCGCAGCCCCCCATAGCGCGGCCGTCCCCGCGACCACACCGAGGACGAAGCAGCACAGGGTGGCCCACAGGGCGCGGGCCTGCGCGCGCAGCATCCGATCAGTGTCGTTCACGTCTCTTATCGAACCACGCGTCGCCGACACCCCCAATTCGCGCCGACACCCCCAGGTGCGGGCAGCAGCTGGGGGTGTCTGCGGGCGGATGCCGGGGCCGGAGCGGCGGATGCCGGCGTCAGCCGCCGGCGCGGATCACGACCTCCGACTCGGCGCGCGTGCCGTCCGGGCCTGTGGCGACCAGCGTGTACGTGCCCGGCTTGTTGCCGGCCATGCGCAGGGTGAGCGATCCGGCACCATCGGCGTCGGTCGTGATCTCACCGCCCGGCCGGCTGGTGCCCTCGAAGCCGATGGTCACCGTGGCGTCAGCCGGGAACCCCGCGACCGAGATGGATGCCAGTGCGCCGACCTTCACCGAGCCACCGTCGAGCGTGACACTCGGTGCCACGTCCGAGAACGCGATCTGCCAGCCCTGCGTCTCAAGAGGCGCGAACACGTCACGAGCGGTGCGGTCGCCGAAGGTCGGCGGCTCGTTCCCGTCGTAGAGGTCGACGACGATCGGGGCCTCGGCGGTGCCGTAGCCCCAGAACGGGCTGTCGGAGTCGGCGCACGACGTGCCTGCGCGCAGGTGCACGGCTGCACCGGGGGCGAGCTCGACGTCGCGGAACTGCTCGAGAGAGGCGAACGGGCGCTCCTTCGATCCGCCGCCGGCGACCTCGGCTGTGCAGTCGACCCACACCTCGGTCAGCCGCCCCGGGTCGTCGGCCAGCGTCGGGTGCACGGTCAGCTGCGCCAGGGCGAACGGCGCACGCGCCGAGTCGATGACCACGCGGAACCGCTGCGCGGTCGTCGGGGCATCGAGCGTGACGATCCGGCTGACGCCGATGGTGCCGGCCGCGCCGACGCTCTTCCACGCCCCGTCGACCTCAGCCTCGATGTGGAAGGCGTCCACTGTCTGCCCCGAGACGTCCACGCCCTCGGCGAGCCCAATGCGGGTGACCTTCTGCGCCGCACCGAGGTCGATCGTGAACGTGCCGGTCGTGGACTCGCTCTGCCATGACGTGCGGCGGTTGCCGTCGGTCAGCACCGCGGTGCTGCCGTCAGGCGCTTCGACGGGAGTGCCGAGTGCGAAGTCCGTGGCGAAGGCCTTGCGACGTTCTGCCGCGAACGATTCCAGCGCCTCGGTGGATGCCTGCGCGAACGAGCCGTTCACGGTCGGCGGTGTGTTCAGCAGCATCACCGAGTTGCGTCCCACGGTGTTCAGGTAGTGGTTCAGCAGCGTCGGTCCGCTCTTGGGAACGTCGTTCGGGTGCGCGAACCAGCCCTGGGTGAGCTTCATGTCGGACTCGGTCGGCCACCAGTGCAGCGCGTTCGCGCCGCTCTGGGCACCGGCGAGCAGAGAGGCCGCGGAGCCGACCTGCTCGAATGCACCGCCGGCGACGACGCCGATCTTGCCGCCGTCCTCAGGGACCTTCACCGCCATGGGCGCCCACTCGTTCAGACGCGCAGTGCCGTGCTCGTTGCCGACCCAGCGGACGTCGTTGCCGCCGACGGCGACGACCGCGTTCGGCTGCAGCTCTCCGATCAGGTCGTAGAACGCCGGGTAGTCGAACAGCTCCTGCTTGGCGGTGTTGCCTGCTGCGCCGTCGAACCAGACCTCGTCGATCTCGCCGTACTGGGTGAGGATCTCGTACAGCGAGTTGAGGAAGTACGCGCCGTAGTCGGTGGCGTCGTAGGTGAATGTCGGCAGATCCTTGCCCGCTCGGTCATCGCCTTCCACCAGGGTCGGGATCGTGCGCGCAGACTTCACGCTGCCGTTGCCGAAGCGCCCGTCGATCTCCTCGTGCGAGTCGGCCGGCGACATGTACAGGCCGACCTTCATGCCGTACTTGTTCGCAGCATCCGTGAATTCCTGCACGATGTCGCCCTTGCCGTCCTTCCACGGCGTCGAGGCGACGTCGTAGTCGGTGTACCGCGAGGGGTACAGCACGAACCCGTCGTGGTGTTTCAGCGTCAGGATCGCCATGCGGTGTCCTGAATCGCGCAGCGTCTTCATCCAGCCATCGACGTCGACGTCGCCGGTCGGGTCGAACCGCGCCGGGTCCTCGGTGCCGTGGCCCCACTCCTGGTTGTAGAAGGTGTTGATGCCGAAGTGCACGAATCCGGTCAGGGCGAGCTCCTGCCACCGCAGCTGCTGGTCGGTCGGGCGCACCATGGCCGACTTGGCGGTGAGGTTCTCGGCGCAGTCGTCGGCCGAGATGCTGACGTAGTTCGCCGGCTCGATCTCGCCGAGGTCGGCGCAGGGGATGACGGGCTTCAGCTGCTGGAACGTGAACGACTTGGCGCTGAACTGCTCGGTGAGCAGCGCAAATCGCGCGCGGTCGATGGAGCCGATGAAGCCTCGTCCGCCGATGGAGGGGATCTCGTTGCCGAGCGTCACGGTTCCAGCGTTGGCGGTGTTGCGCACCGAGCGATCGGCGGCGCTCACCTTGGGCAGCTCCACCCCGTCGAGCCAGGCGATCACCTCGGCGCCGCCGCCTTCGATCGGCTGGTAGGCCAGCGACAGGGTGTGCGTCTTGCCGGTCGCGGGCACCGCGGCGGAGCCCATGTGGTCGACCCACGCGCCGGACTGGTTCGAGCTGAACCCGTATTGCAGGCCGTCGTTGCGGTAGCGGGCGGAGAAGTTGCCGCCGACGGCGACCAGCGTCGCCAGATCCTTCTGCGCAGCATCCGCCTCGAATTCGATCTCGGTCACGAAGCCGGTGTCGAGAGTGGCGCCGGCGAAGGGCGATTCGGATGCTGTGAAGTCGGCCGCCTGCGCGGCGGAGGCGAGCACGAGCTTGCCCGACGCGACGGTGGCGCCGCCGCGCATCGAGAGCGAGCCGTCGAGGGTCTCGGTCGCGCCCGCTGCGTAGGCGGTGCCGTCGAGCGTGCCGTCGAAGCCGGCGCGCAACAGGTTCTTGGTGACGGGAGCGCTCTGGAACGTGTTCTGCTCCGGCGCGTACGCGGTCAGCCCCGAGGCCACGCGTACGCGACTCAGGGTGCCCTTGTACCCGCGATCGCCGCCGGCCGGATGCACGTCGTTGCCGAAGCCGAACGACGAGCCGGCCGCGGCGTTGATCGCCGCCGGCGCGTTCGCATTGATCGGCGCGAGTTCGACGCCGTCGAGCGACACGTGCATCTGTGCGCCTGCGCCGACGCGGATGTACTGCACCGAGAGATCGTGGCTGAGCCCTGCGGCCGGGGCGGGAGCAGAGAGTCGGTGCTTGCTCCAGGTGCCGGCGGTGACCGAGTCGAACCCGTAGGTGAGGGCGCCTGCCTCGAGCCGCACGAACATGTTGCCGCCGGCGCCGAACAGGGTCGCCATGTCGGCCTGCGCGGTCTGCGGGTCGATCGAGAGCTCTGCCACGAAGCCGGTGGTCGCGTCGGCGCCGGTGAGGCTGAATTCGGATGCGTCGAAGCGGATGCCCGCGGTGCCTCCGCCGAGCGTGACGCCGCCGCCGGGCAGCTGCTCTTCGGCGCCGTTCATGCGGTGCACGACACCGCGCATGGTCTCGCCTTCGACCGTGGTGTAGGCGGTGGTGCCGACGAGTGACCCACCGAACGCGATGTTGAGGTCGTCGGTCTCGGCAGCGGATGCTGCTGGTGTCACGGCTGCTCCGATCACGAGTGCTGCGGTGAACGCCGCGACAATGCGGAGGGTTCTATGAGACATTCTCTCTGCTCCATTGCGTCAAGAGTGGGGACCCGGCCGACGCTATCAAAGACCCGATGTATGAACAAGGGATCCCCGCAAAGTGCGCCCGGAACTCTGTTGTGTTCAGTCATTCATCGGGTGTCTCAGCGATATATCGGTATACCCGGCAGGAATGGTTCCCGGTCGGACTAGCGTGGTGGCCATGCGCTTCCCCTCTGCGATCAGAGCCGCACAGCGGGCCCCGCTGCTGCAGGTGCTGAAGTCGGCCGCAGCGACCATCGCGGCCTGGCTGATCGCCGGATGGCTGCTGCCGGGGCCGCTGCCGGTGTTCGCGGCGATCGCCGCGCTGCTGGTCGTGCAGCCGAGCGTGAATCAGTCGCTGTCGAAGGCGATCGAGCGCAGCGCCGGGGTGATCATCGGCGTCGTGATCGCGGTGCTGCTGACGCTGCTGCTCGGTTCGCAGAGCTGGGTCGTGCTGGCCGCCGTTCTCGTCGCCATGCTGGTCGCGTGGGCGCTTCGGGCCTCGACCGGCACGGGAAATCAGGTCGCGATCTCGGCCCTGCTGGTGCTCGCCCTCGGCGCCTCGAACCCCGCGTACGCGGCCGAGCGCATCATCGAGACCCTGATCGGAGCCGCGATCGGCCTGATCGTGAACTTCGCGATCGTGCCGCCGGTGCTCTCGGGCCCTGCGCGTCGGGATGTCACTCTGCTGGGGCGCGAAGTGGCAGCATCCCTCGACCGTCTCGGCGAGGCGCTGCCCTCGGTCCACACCAGCGCGCAGCTGCACGAGCTGATGCTGCAGGTGCGGCTGCTGCGTCCGATGAAGGACGCCGCCGAAGCGTCGCTCAAGGCCGCCAAGGAGTCACTGTCATTGAACCCGCGTCGCTCGCGGCACGGCGACGAACTGACCGATATCCAGGCGCTTTACGAGCGACTCTCCCCTGTCGTCACGCAGGTGATCGGCATGACTCGCGCGTACTTCGACCACTACGACGACACCCTCGCCGATGACGCTGCCGTGCGGGCGATCGCCGAGCAGCTGCACCGCGCGGGGCACGATGTGCGGCTCGCGGTGCAGACGCTGGCGCAGTCGTCGGATGCCCCGAATGCAACGGATGCGGGCGAGCCCGCCCCGATGACCTCGGCCATGCCGGCGTTGACGGCTCCCCTGGTGGTGCGGCCACCGGCATCCGATCATTGGATTCTCGTCGGCTCGCTCATGGAGGACCTCCGTCGCATCCACGGCGAGCTCGCCGGCGACTGACTCCGCTCCGGCCTCGCGGCCCACTCCTCGCGGCTCACTCCTCGCGGCCGGGTACGGATGGCGGTCGATTTCGCGGCGTGTCGGCCGCCATCCGTTCAGGCTCCCGCCATCCGTTCGGGGATTCGGGCGGGGACCACAGGCTGCGGAGGCCGCGGACTCGTGCTCAGTCGAGGCCCCGAAGGACGGTGTCGACGGCGAAGGTGAGTTCGGTGCGGGCATCGGGCGCCTCGCGCTGAACGCTCAGTCGAGGGAAGGACTTGGCGACAGCATCCGACAGCCAGGGAGCGGGTGCAGCCGCCGTCAGGCTCCGCTCCATGGCCGCGTACGTGCGCGTCAGGCTGTCGAGCAGCAGGGCGATCCGCAGCGGGTCGGCCTGCACGTCGTCGGTGATCGCGGTGACCAGGGCATCGATCCACGCGTAGGCACGCGGCTGCACTGGCAGCCGCGTGGGCGCGACATCCGAGAGCCAGGGGTGCGCGGCATAGACGCCCGCGAGGTGCCGGACCCAGACGCGGCAGCGCTCCCGCCAGTCGGATGCTGTGATCTCGGGCGGATCGCCGATGGCAGCATCCACCATCAATTCCACCAGCTCGGCCTTCGAGCCGACGTATCGATACAGCGCCGTCGTGGTCATCTCGAGGCGTGCAGCGACGCGGGCGAGCGAGAGGGACTCCAGGCCGATCTCGTCGGCGAGGTCGACCGCGACCGAGGACACCTCTGCAGTCGTCCACCGCGCTTTCGGTCCGCGGACGGTCGGCGCCTCGAGACCCCAGAGCTGCCGAATCGCGCGATCGTCTTGACTGTGCATGACGTTCACTGTAACGTACCCGGTAATCAGTGAACAGCATTCACAGTAAGGGAATCTCGCATGACGAACATCCTCATCACCGGCGCCTCCTCCGGAATCGGCGCCCGCGTCGCGGCCCTGCTCGCAGCCCAGGGCCTCACGGTCTACGGCGCAGCGCGCAACACCACGGCGATCGCCGCGATCGACGGTGTGGCCCCAGTCGCACTCGACCTCACCGACGAGCAGTCGATCCAGCACGCCGTCGCCACCGCGACCGAGAACGGCCCCATCGACGTGCTCATCAACTGCGCCGGCTACGGCGAGTTCGGCAGCGTCGAGGAGACCTCGCTGGCAGACGCCCGCGCCCAGCTCGAGGTGAATGTGCTCGGCGCCGTCGGCCTGATCCAGGCCGCGCTGCCAGGCATGCGCGCTGCAGGCCGCGGCCGCATCGTCAACGTCTCATCGCTCGCCGGCGAGTTCGCAGCGCCCCTTGGTGGCTGGTACCACGCGTCGAAGTTCGCGCTCGAGGCCCTGTCGGACTCGCTGCGCGGAGAGGTGGCCCAGTTCGGCATCGACGTCACGCTGGTGCAGCCGAGCTATGTCGCCACGGACTGGCACAACACTGCGATGGATCGCCTCGAGCAGACGTCGGCGCGCGGTCCGTACGCGAAAATGGCGGCCGCGATGCGCGCGTACTTCGCCAGCCCCGGCATGGCGAAGCAGATGTCGAGTGCGGATGCTGTCGCCGAGCTCATCGTCAAGGCCGCACTCACCGCGCGCCCGAAGACCCGCTACCGGATCGGCCCAGGCGCGAACATCGCCGTCGCGCTCGCGACCTTCCTGCCCGATCGCACCTTCGATGCCATGACGCGCAAGCAGTTCGGGTACGCCTGAGTCCGGGCATCCACCCTTCCGAGAGACCTGTCCTGAACCGGAGGCGCGTCAGGGAGCCGCGGCCCGCGCGACATGGCTGCGCGCGTGCGCGACGGCGGCGCCGAGCTCATCGAAGAGGTGATTCTGGTGGCGCAGGGATGCCAGCACGCCGACCCGCTCGGCGAGTGGACGGTGCTGCGGTGGGATCCCCTTGACCAGCACGGTGATGCCGCGACGCTCCAGCGAGGTGATCAGCTCGGTGATCACCTGCGCGCCGGTGGCATCGAGGATCTGCAGCTGCGACATGCGGATCACGATGACCTCGATGTCGCGCAGCTCGGCGACGCGCTCCAGCATCCGCTCCGCCGCTCCGAAGAACAGGGCGCCCTCGAGTCGGAACACCGCGATGCGCTCGTCGCCGGGCTGCGCGAGCCCCGGCAGCTCCTCCCGATGCACGCCGCTCGTGCCCGCCAGCTGACGGAGCGCGAAGAAGCCCGCGACGAGCAGGCCGATCAGCACCGCGTAGATCAGGTCGACGCTGATCGTGATCACGGCCGTGACGATGAAGACCGCGGCGTCGGCGCGGGTCGAGCGCAGCACGGTGCGCACCGTGGACGGTGTGATCATCCGCACGGCGGTCACCATCAGCACACCGGCCAGCGCCGCCAACGGGATGTGCGCGACCACCGAGGCGCCGACGAGCGCGATGGCGAGCAGCAGCAGCGCATGCACGGTGGATGCCGCGCGCGTGCGGGCTCCCGCGCGCACGTTCACGGCTGTGCGCGCGATCGCACCGGTGGCCGGCATGCCGCCGAACAGTCCAGAGGCGATCGAGGCGAGGCCTTGACCGACGAGCTCACGATCGGCGTCATACTGGCCGGTGTCGGCAAGGGTCGCAGCCACTCGGATCGACAGCAGGGATTCGATGGCGGCCAGCGCGGCGACCGCCACGGCAGGACCGACCAGAGAGAGCAGCGTCGTCAGGTCGACGGCGGGCAGCATCGGGGCCGGCAGCCCGGTGGGCAGCTCGCCGATGGTGTCGACCGGAAGTCCGACCAGTGCAGCGATCAGCGAGGCGACGACGATCGCCAGCAGTGACCCGGGAAAGCGCGGATGCAGACGGGTCGAAAGGAGCATGATGACCACGACGATGCCGACCAGCAGCAGCGACCAGCCGAGCTTCGGCCACGCCACGGCGGCCAGTGATTGTGCGGCCGCGATCACGGCGTTGGTGCTCTCGCCCACCGGGGTGCCGGTCGCCGTCGGCACCTGCTGAAGGAAGATGATCACGGCGATCCCGAGGGTGAACCCCTCGATCACCGGCCACGGGATGTAGCCCACCGTGCGGCCGAGCCGCAGCACGCCGGCGATCAGCACGATGAGCCCTGCCATCAGGCAGATCGCTGCCAGCGCGCCGGCGCCGTGCACGGCGAGGATCGGCGCGAGCACGACGACCATCGCCCCGGTGGGGCCGGAAACCTGCACGTTCGATCCGCCGAAGATCGCCGCGACCGCCCCGGCGACGATGGCAGTGACCAGCCCGCTCTCGGCGCCGGCACCAGAGCTGACGCCGAAGGCGAGCGCGAGCGGCAGGGCGACGATGCCGACAGTGACGCCCGCAAGCAGGTCACCCCGCCAGGTGCGCGGCAGTGCGCGGTAGTCGGATGCTGACGGCAGCAGCATCCGGGCGGAGCGGAGGTTCATGCGCGTGCGGGGATGGCCGGCAGGTGATCGCGCTCGACGAGCTGCTGCTGGGTCGTCTCGAGGATCTCACCCAGCAGCGCGCGGGCGACGCGCAGCAGGCCGGCGACCTGGGGGTACGCGAGACGGTAGAACACCAGACTGCCGCGACGCTCGGAGACCACGAGGCGGTTGCGGCGCAGCACGGCGAGATGCTGAGAGACGTGCGAGGGCTCGAGCTCGACGACGCGCAGCAGGTCGGTGACCGTGGCCTCGGGAGTACTCGAGAGCACTTCAAGGATGCGGATGCGGATCGGGTGCGCGAGCCCCTTGAAGAGTCCGGCCTTCACCTCGTACAGCGGGCGGTTCGGATCACTCAGCATCTCTCCCCTTCGCATCGCTGATCTGATGAATTCATCATATCGAGATATGCTCGAGGCATGACCGACACGCTTCCCCTGTGCCCGGAATGCTCCAGCGAGCACGCCTACGAGATGGGCGCGCTGCTGGTGTGCCCGATGTGCGGACACGAGTGGTCGCCGGCCGAATCCGCCTCAGCATCCACCGAGGAGTCCGCCGAACGCGTCGTGAAGGACGCCGTCGGCAACGTCCTCGCCGACGGCGACACGGTCGTGGTGACCACCTCGATCAAGGTGAAGGGATCACCGCAGGGCATCAAGGCCGGCACCAAGGTGCGCGGCATCCGCCTCATCGACCCGGTCAACGGCCACGACATCGACTGCAAGGTCGACGGCTTCGGCGCCATGCTGCTCAAGTCGAGCCTCGTGAAGAAGGCCTGAGCGCGGCACGCCGCGCGCAGCGAGCTCGCAGAGCGCAGGAGATGTGGCCTGCGACCGTGAAAGGATCGAGACACCATGCTTCTCGATCCCACTCCCCTCCGCGACGCCGATCCGGATGCCGTGTACATGGCATTCGTCGAATGGGCGGAGTCGACCGGCATCAGCCTGTACCCCGCGCAGGACGAAGCTGTCATCGAGATCGTCTCGGGACAGAACCTGATTCTGAGCACCCCGACCGGCACTGGCAAGTCGCTCGTCGCCGTCGGCGCCCACTTCGCCGCCCTCGCCGACGGCCGCCGCACGTACTACACCGCGCCCATCAAAGCACTGGTGAGCGAGAAGTTCTTCGCGCTGGTCGACACGTTCGGCCCCGAGAACGTGGGCATGATCACCGGCGACTCGTCGGTGAACTCCGATGCCCCGATCATCTGCTGCACGGCTGAGATCCTGGCGAACCTCGCGCTGCGCGAGGGGTCGGATGCTGATGTCGGCCAGGTCGTGATGGACGAGTTCCACTTCTACGCCGACCCCGATCGAGGTTGGGCGTGGCAGGTGCCGCTGCTCACGCTGCCGCAGGCGCAGTTCATCCTGATGTCGGCGACCCTCGGGGATGTGACGGAGCTGGCATCCGATCTCACCCGGCGCACCGGGCGCGAGACGGCCGTCGTGACCGGCGTCGAGCGGCCGGTGCCGCTGCACTTCTACTACGAGCTCACGCCGATCCACGAGACCGTCGAAGAACTGCTGACCACCGGGCAGGCTCCGATCTACGTCGTGCACTTCTCGCAGGCGGCCGCGATGGAGCGCGCGCAGGCGCTGTCGAGCACCAAGATCGCCACCCGAGAGCAGCGGGATGCCATCGCCGAGCTGATCGGCGAGTTCCGCTTCACGACCGCGTTCGGCAGGACTCTGTCGAAGTTCCTGCGGGCCGGTATCGGCGTGCACCACGCGGGCATGCTTCCGAAGTACCGGCGCCTCGTCGAGCAGCTCGCCCAGCGCGGCATGCTGCGGGTGATCTGCGGCACCGACACCCTCGGCGTCGGCATCAACGTGCCGATCCGCACGGTGCTGCTGACCGCGCTGACGAAGTTCGACGGACAGCGGATGCGACAGCTGAACGCCCGCGAGTTCCACCAGATCGCCGGCCGCGCCGGCCGCGCCGGATTCGACACGGCCGGAACCGTCGTCGCCCAGGCACCGGAGCACGAGACCGAGAACGCCGCGGCGATCAAGAAGGCCGGCGACGATCCGAAGAAGAAGCGCAAGCTGATCCGCAAGAAGGCACCGGACGGCTTCGTGTCGTGGGGCGAGCCGTCGTTCCGCAAGCTGATCGACGCCGAGCCCGAGACGCTCACCTCGCACATGCAGATCACCAGCGCCATGATGCTCAACGTGATCGCCCGCGGCGGCGACGTGTTCGGCAATATGCGCGCGCTGGTATACGACAATCACGAACCGCGTGCGAAGCAGCGTCTGCTCGCCCTTCGCGCGTTGGGGATCTACCGCACGCTGCGGGAATCGGGCATCGTCGAGCAGACGGCTGACGGCGAGGTGCGTCTCACGGTCGACCTGCAGCCGAACTTCGCGTTGAACCAGCCGCTGTCGCCGTTCGCGCTGGCGGCGTTCGAGCTGCTGGATCCGGATGCTGCGACGTTCGCGCTCGACATGATCTCGATCGTCGAGTCGACGCTCGACGACCCGCGCGCCGTGCTCGGACAGCAGGAGTTCCTCGCGCGGGGCGAAGCCGTGGCCGAGATGAAGCGCGAGGGCATCGAATACGACGAGCGCATGGAGCTGCTCGAGCAGATCACCTATCCGAAGCCGCTGGAAGAGCTGCTCGGTGCGGCCTTCGAGACCTACAGCTCTGCGCAGCCGTGGATCCGCGACTTCGAACTGCACCCGAAGTCGGTCGTGCGCGACATGTACGAGCGAGCCATGTCGTTCGGGGAATATGTCGCGTACTACAAGATCGCCCGCTCAGAGGGGGTCGTGCTGCGATACCTGTCCGACGCGTACCGCGCGGCATCGCAGACGATCCCGGAGCACCTGAAGAACGAAGACCTGCGCGACCTCATCGAGTGGCTCGGCGAGCTGGTGCGCCAGGTCGACTCGTCACTGCTCGACGAGTGGGAAGAGCTGCGCGCTGGCATCGACAACGGGGTGTTCGACGTGCCGCGTCACGATGACGAGCCGGTCGTGCCGCCGGCACCCAAGCGCCTCACCTCGAACGT
The DNA here is from genome assembly GCF_022637555.1 of Microbacterium sp. H1-D42. Classification (NCBI taxonomy): domain Bacteria; kingdom Bacillati; phylum Actinomycetota; class Actinomycetes; order Micrococcales; family Microbacteriaceae; genus Microbacterium; species Microbacterium sp. H1-D42. Next base: position 3,387,036 of record NZ_CP093342.1, read on the forward strand.
GCGCGCCTTCCGCACCCTGGTGCGCAACGAGCTGTTCCGTCGCGTGCAGCTCGCCGCCCGCGAGGACGTCGATGCACTGGCATCCCTCGACGCCGACTTCGGCGCCGACGCCTGGGACGCGTCGCTCGACGCGTACTTCGCCGAGCACGATGAGATCCTCACAGGGCCAGATGCCCGCAGCGCGAAGCTGCTGATACTCACCGAAGGCCAGACGATGTGGACCGCACGCCAGATCCTCGACGATCCCGCCGGCGACCACGACTGGGGCATCTCGGCGACGATCGATCTGGCGGCATCCGATGAAGCCGGCGAAGCCGTCGTCACGGTGACCGGCGTCGACCGGCTGTAGACCGACCCGCCGTTCGGCAGTCGCCGGCCGAGAAAGCCGGCCGGTGGATCATGAATGTCGAGGGTCAGCCTCCCCCGGCCCTCGTCCGCGCAGCATCCGCTCCCCCATCTCACAGAGCGCGCGTCGCACCTCCTCGCCCTCGAGCACCTCGAACTCGATGCCGCTCATGCCGATGTACAGCGCGAACTCCTCCGGTGTGCGGGCGCCGGCGGTGAGGATGCTGGTGCCGTCGACGTCGTCGACGACCTGGGCGATCGACGCGTCGAAGTGCTGAGATACCTGTGCCGCGGGCGCATGCATGCGCAGCCGCGCCCGGATCGGATAGGGCGCCGTCGTGATGCTGTGCGCTGTGAACTGCCGCAGCGCATCGTCGGGGATGTCGCGCTGGGGAAAGTCCTCACGAAGTTCGACCGGGCGTCGCAGCCGGTCCACGCGCAGCGTGCGCCAGGCTTCGCGTGTGGGGTCCCAGGCGACCAGATACCAGCGCTCTGCGGTGTGCACGATGCGGTGCGCCTCGATGACCCGCTGAATCTCGACACCGTCATGGCGGGTGTAGTCGACACGCAGTCTCCGATGGGCGGCGATGGCAGCGGCGAGCGCGGTGACGACCTCGAAGTCGATGTCCTGCCTGCCCTCTGCGAGCGGCACCATCGCCTGCTCGACCTCGACGATCTGCCGGCGGGTCGCCGGTGACAGAGACTGCTCCAGCTTCGCGAGTGCGCGGGCCGCGGCATCCTCCATCCCCGTCACCACGGTCGTCGCGGCGGCCCGCAACCCCACGGCGATCGCGACGGATTCGTCCGGGGCGAGCGTGAGCGGCGGCACCTCGGCGCCGGCGCCGAGCCGGTATCCACCGTGTCTCCCGCGGGTCGCTTCGACGCCGTACCCGAGTTCACGAAGGTCGTCGATGTCGCGCCGCAGCGTGCGACCGCTCACTTCGAGGCGCTCGCGCAGTTCGGCGCTGCTCCATGCCCTGCGCACCTGCAGCAGTGCGAGCAGGGCAAGTGTCCGTCCCGTGGTTCGAGTCATGCATCCAGCCTGTTTGCGTATCAGGACATATTGTGACCTATTAGGGCGAGAAGCTGAAGTCATGAACACGAACCGGGTCCAGCCCTTCCGCATCGAGATCGCCGACTCCGCCGTTGCAGATCTGCAGCATCGGCTCGAGAACGCGCGGTTCCCGCAGCCCCTTCCAGTCGACGACAGCAGCACCGGCATCCCGTCGGCGGAACTGCAGCGTCTGATGGCCCGGTGGGCTCAGCACGACTGGCGCGCGACAGAGGCACGACTCAACGCCCTGCCGCAGATCATCACGAACATCGACGGCCAGAACATCCATGCCGTGCACGTGCGGTCGCCGCATCCCGATGCGACGCCTCTGCTGCTCATGCACGGTTGGCCAGGGTCGTTCCTCGAGTTCGAAGCGCTGATCGGGCCGCTCACCGATCCACTCGCCCACGGCGGCGCGGCATCCGACGCCTTCGATGTCGTGATTCCGTCGCATCCCGGCTTCGGCTTCTCGACGCCGCTGGTCGGCGCGGACTGGAAGCGCAGCGATATCGCGGTCGTGATGCTCGAGCTGATGACGCGGCTAGGCTACGAGCGCTTCGCGATCCAGGGCGGCGACATGGGGGCGGGCGTCGCGCCCGAGATGGGGCGCATCGCACCGGACCGTGTGATCGGCATCCACGCGAACGGTTCGCTCGGATCATTCGTCGGACAGGTCGACGACGAGACAGCCGCGGCGCTCACGCCCCTGGAGCGCGATCGGCTGCGGCGGGTCAGCGAGTTCATGCAGCGGGAGTTCGGCTACATCTCGATCCAGTCGACACGACCCGCCCTGATCGGTGCGATGCTCGCCGACAGCCCGGTGGCGCAGTTCGCGTGGATCCACGACAAGATCCAGGCGTGGACGCATCCGGCGGAGACCTCCGCCGCCGACCTCATCGGAGAGCGATTCCTGTTCGAGAACGCGGCGCTCTACTGGTTCACGGCCACAGGTGGGACGGCCGCGTACGTCGGATACGCGCAGGATGCCGGATGGGGAGCCGTGCCCGAGAACTCGGGTGTTCCCACCGCGGTGATGGTGTTCGCGCACGACGTCGGACTGCGATTCGCGGAGGAGAAGTCGAACACGATCGTGCGCTGGACCGACGTCGAAGGTCGCGGCGGACACTTCGCCGCATTGGAGGAGCCGCACCTGCTGCTGGCGGACGTGCGGGAGTTCTTCGCGGGACTGCGGTCTGATCGCTTGCCGCGGTGAGGCGGCGTGAACAGCCCGGAGTCGCGGCCGAGCGCACCCCCTTGACGACGTCGGGTGAGCCCACCCTCCCACTCACCGCGGCACCCCCTCGAGTGCACTGGCCACCATCCGCCGCACCAGCTCCGGGTATGACACCCCGGCGGCCGCGAACATCAGCGGCACCTGTGACTGCGCGGTCATTCCAGGTGTCGTGTTCACCTCGTTCAGCACCGGCCCTTCTGCAGTGAGGAAGAAGTCGATGCGTGCGACGCCCGCGCAGCCGAGGGCATCGAACATCCGCAGTGCGGCACCGGTCAACGCGGTCCGGTCGCGGCGCGACAGCTCGGCGGGCACCTCGAAGCGCGCCGTGCCGTCGTACTTGCTCGCCGTGTCGAACAGTCCGTTCGCGTGGATCTCCAACGGCGGCGTCGCCCAGCGCACGCCGCCCGAATCACGCAGCACCGCGACGTCGATCTCTCGACCGCGCACGACCTGCTCGATGAGGATGCGGCGGTCATGGTGCGCCGCCTCGTGCAGCGCCGCCTGCAGCTGATCGGCCTGACGCACCAGCGTCACGCCGTGACTCGACCCGGCGCTGACGGGTTTGACGACCACTTCCTGCTCGAACTCGATGTCGCCGATGTCGGAGGCGTCGACGAGCTGCGCCGGGGCTGTGCGGATGCCGATGGCCTCGGCCACGAGCTTGGTCGCCCATTTGTCCATGCCGATCGCGCCGGCGGCAACACCGGATCCCACAACGGGCACGTGTGCGAGGGCGCACAGCGCGGCGAGCGCGCCGTCCTCCCCGCCGCGGCCGTGCACGACAGGGAGCACTGCGTCGGCCCCCGCGAGAACTCCGACGGCGAGCTGCAGCGACAGCGCCGGTGTCGGCGCCAGCGGCACGCCGTCGTGCATCCAGCATCCATCTGCGCTGATGGTCAGCCGCTCGACAGCGAAGCCGGCCTGTTCCAGCGCGGCGGCGAGGCCGTCCGCGCCGGCCAGCGAGACCGCGTGCTCTGCGCTCTCGCCCCCTCCTATGACGACGATCCGCTTCATGCAGCGCTCCTTCTCACTCGTGGTCCGATGCCTGTGACGATCGTGTGCGGGATCGTGCCCGCCCAGGCGGCCCACTCCTGCACGCTCGGCGCCCCCGCGTCGGGCCCGAAGATCGTCACCGTGGTGCCGCGCGGGTAGTCGAAGACGCCGGTGTCGACGACGATCTGATCCATCGACACCCGACCGACGATGGGATGCCGCCGGCCATCGATCGACACGCAGGCGTCGGCGGACAGCTCCCTCGGGATGCCGTCGGCATAGCCGACCCCGACGACCGCAAGCCGTGTGGGGGAGCTCGTGATGTGCGTACCGCCGTAGCCGACCGGCGTGCCCGCTGATGCGCTGATGCTGTGCACCACCGGGGCGGTGAATCGTCCCGCTGCCGCGAGCGTCGTGGTGGCAGACGGATCGATGCCGACCAGCCCGGCGCCGATCCGCACCAGATCGAAATGGGTGCCGGTGTCGGTCAGAGCTCCTGACGTGGCAGACAGGTGGGTGATGACGGGGGCGAAGCCCGCGCGCAGCGCGGTGTCACGGGCCGCGCGCATGAACAGCACGGCGGGCACGTTGGCGCGCGGATCAGCGCGGTCGGCGTTCGGCAGGTGCCCCATCAGACCGGTCACAGTGATGTGTCCGGCATCGCGACCCCGGCGGGCCAGCTGCAGCAGGGCGTTCCAGTCCTCGATGGGGCATCCGCCCCTGGTCATGCCGGTGTCCACACTGAGGTGCACGCGCTGCGCCGTGGGGCGCTGGTCGAGCAGCGCTCGCAGTTCGTCGACCGAGCCGATCGCGACGTCGACGCGCAGCAGGTTCGCCTGCTCGGCGTCGATCCCCGCCGGGTTCAACCACGCCAGGATCGGCGCGCGCAGCCCGGCCTCACGCAGCGGTGCCGCATGAGCGACGTCGGTGATGCCGAGCCATTCGGCTCCGGCATCGAGGGCGGCGGATGCCACGGGCACGGCCCCGTGGCCGTATCCGTCGGCCTTCACGACGGCCATGATCGGCGGGCGGACCTGCGCCTGCACCCTGGCGATGTTCTCGGCGACCGAGGATCGAATCAGCTGCAGAGTGGGTGGGGGGAAGCTCATGTCGATCCTCACCGCCGCTCGGAGGCGTCGGCGTACATGCGCGGGCATCCGACGTCGACGGCGTCCGGACGCAGCTCGAAGTGCCACGCCTCGTTGGCGTACACCTGGCAGAGTCCGTGCGCGGCGCCGTGGTCGGCGAGCCACTCCGCGGCCCGCCACGGGCCGATGTCGACCGCCTCGCCGGACACGTGCTCCGACTCCTCGGGTGTGGCCACCCAGCGGGCGGCCTCTTCTGCCGTGCCGTGCTCTGCGGTGGCATCCTGCAGCAGGAGGTTCTGATAGGCGGGCGTGCGCCAGCCGCTGTTCAGACGGATCTCCACCCCGTCCGCCGCCGCGTCGTCGGCTGCGCGGCGGAGCGCGTCGAGCAGTGCGGGCTCGAGATTCGTCACCGCCGGAACGTCGCTCCAGGCATTCACCTGCTCGCCATCGCGGATCACGCCGTCCGCACCCGTGACCTCTCGGTCGGCGGTCGTGCCGGCAGGCTGCCCGACCACCGGCTGCCCGTCCGCCGCTGCGCGTGGTGCGTGCTGCAGTTGGAGTGCCGCCTGGGTGACGGCGAAGGCCGCGAGCACGACGATGAGCACCGTGATGCCCGTGAGGGTCCGACGCCGACGCCGACGCCTGCGCTCGGTGGCCGCGGTCATCGTTCTGACGCTGTTCATGCTCCCAGTCAACGAAGCCGGATGTTGCAGGGCCGTATGCGGTTTTCGATACGCGGGCGATATGCGCCCGCACGTAGGCTTCAGGCATGCGCGTTCTGATCGTCGAGGACGAGCCCCTGATGGCCGAGGCCATCCGCGATGGGCTCCGGCTGGAGGCCATCGCCGCCGACATCGCCGCCGACGGCGACACCGCGCTCGAGCTGCTGACGATCAACGCCTACGACCTGGCTGTGCTCGACCGCGACCTGCCTGGGCTCTCCGGGGACGACATCGCCCGCTGGATCGTGGCCTCTGGCAGCGGCATCCCGATCATGATCCTGACGGCCGCCGACCGCCTCGACGACAAGGTCTCGGGTTTCGAGCTGGGCGCCGACGATTACCTCACGAAGCCGTTCGAGCTGCGTGAGCTGGTGATGCGTCTGCGCGCGCTCGATCGCCGTCGGGCTCACGCGCGGCCACCGGTGCGAGAGCTCGCTGGTCTGCGCCTGGATCCGTTCCGTCGCGAGGTGTATCGCGATGATCGCTATGTCGCGCTGACCAGGAAGCAGTTCGCCGTTCTCGAGGTGCTCATCGCCGCTGAGGGCGGGGTGGTCAGTGCGGAGGAGCTGCTGGAGCGGGCGTGGGATGAGAACGCGGATCCGTTCACGAATGCCGTGCGCATCACGGTCTCGGCGCTGCGCAAGCGTCTTGGCGAGCCATGGGTGATCGCCACGGTGCCCGGTGTCGGCTATCGCATAGATACCGCGCCGCAGGGAGACGTCGATGCCGACCGGTAGGCTCCCCGGGCTGAGCGTGCGGACCAAGCTCGCGTTGACGTACGCTGGATTCCTGATCGTCGCCGGCACCGTGTTGCTGACGGTGGTCTTCCTGTTCCTGCTGCGCTACGTGCCCGACGGCGCCATCACCGCCGATCGGTTCGTGCCCAATCAGTCAGACCTGGTGCGCGCGTTCACGCCGGCGGTCAGCTGGGCGATGCTGTTCCTTCTGGTGGTGGGGCTGCTGGGCGGCTGGTTCCTCGCAGGGCGCATGCTGGCGCCGCTGAACCGCATCAGCCGGGTCGCGCAGCTCACCGCGCAGGGGAATCTCGATCGGCGCGTGGCGATGCCGGGGCGCCGCGATGAGTTCCGCGACCTCGCCGACGTGTTCGACACCATGCTGGACCGCATCCAGGCGCAGATCGCCGAGCAGCAGCGTTTCGCGGCGAACGCCTCGCACGAGCTGCGCACGCCGCTGGCGATCACCCAGACCCTGCTCGAAGTGGCAGAGGCCGACCCCGACCGCGACGTCGACGCGCTGCTGTCGCGCCTCACCCAGGTCAATGCTCGCGCGGTCGAACTGACAGAGGCGCTGCTGCTGCTGGCGCGCGCAGATGGCCAGGCGTTCGAGCGCCGACCCGTCGACCTCTCACTGCTGGTCGAGGAGGCGACCGAGAATCTGCTGCCGCTCGCCGAGAAGCGCGGCATCGTCCTGGAATCGATGGGCACCCCGACGCGCGTGATCGGCTCGGACGCACTGTTGCTGCAGCTGCTGACCAACCTGATGCACAACGCGATCGTGCACAACGTCGGCCCCGGCGGCTACGTGGGGGTGCGGGTGGCGGCCGAACCGGATGCCGTCGTGCTGACGGTCGGCAACACCGGGCATCCGATCTCGCCCGAGCTGCTCTCGACGCTGGCCGAGCCCTTCCAGCGCGGCGCTGGACGCACGCGTCAGACGGGCAGGGAGGATGCTGACGCGGATCCGTCGGTCGACCACGGCGGTCTCGGGCTCGGCCTCGCCATCGCGCAGAGCATCGCCAGGGCGCATGATGCGCAGCTGCGCTTCACCGCGCGGGCGGAGGGCGGGCTCATGGTCGACGTCCGGTTCCCTCGCGCGGAGTGACCCGGACCCGCCCTCCGACGCTGACGCTCAGCCGATGGCGTCCACGAACCACGAGGTGATGGTGGACGGATGCGTGATCGCGGTGCCGACGCAGACGCTGAAGGCACCGGCCGCGAGCGCCGCGGCTGCCTGGGCAGGCGAATGGATGCGCCCCTCGGCCACCACTGGCAGGGAGCAGGCCTGGGTCACCAGTGAGATCAGCTCGAGGTCCGGCCCGTCGGTCTTCGGCCGCTCGCCGGTGTAGCCCGAAAGCGTCGTGCCGATGATGTCAGCGCCTGCGGCTTCGGCCGCGATGGCATCTTCGAGCGACCCGCAGTCCGCCATGATCAGGGCGTCGCTGCGCGCGCGCAGCCCCGCGATCGTCTCCGCGAGCGTCAGACCGTCTGGCCGTGCCCGCCGTGTGCCGTCGATCGCGACGATGTCGGCACCCGCATCGGCGACCGCGATCGCATGCTGCAGGGTGGGGGTGATGAAGACGTCGGAGTCGCCGTCCTTCCACAGACCCACGACCGGCACCGGCAGGTCGGCTGTGGCGCGGATGTCGCCGATGCCCTGCACGCGGATGCCACTGGCACCGCCCACCAGCGCGGCTTTCGCCACCTGCGCCATCGTGTTCGGGTCGCGCATGGCCTCGCCGGGGTAGGCCTGGCACGACACGATGAGCCCGCCGCGCAGGCGTTCGATGATCTCGCTCGCGGGCATGCTCATCACCAGGGGTTCGGCTTGTAGTCCTTCAGGAACACGCCGTGCAGGTCTACGCCGGCCTCGCCCTGCACGATCGGGTCGTATACGCGCGCGGCGCCGTCGACGAGGTCGAGCGGTGCGTGGAAGCCCTCTTCTGCCAAGCGCACCTTCGTGTAGTGCGGACGCTCATCGGTGATCCAGCCCGTGTCGACAGCGGTCATCAGAATGCCGTCGGTCTCGAGCATCTCCCCGGCGCTGGTGCGGGTGAGCATGTTCAGCGCGGCTTTGGCCATGTTGGTGTGCGGATGCCCCGGTCCCTTGTACCGGCGCGAGAACTGCCCCTCCATAGCCGAGACGTTGACGACGTAGGTGCGGCGTGCACTCGACGCGGCCATGGATGCCCGCAGTCGGCTGATCAGCAGGAACGGCGCCGTGGTGTTGGCCAGTTGCACCTCGAGCATCTCGAGCGGGTCGACGTGCTCGATGTTCTGCACCCAGCTGTTCACGGTGTTCACGTCAGGCACGAGGCCGCCGGCGTCGATCGCGGTGCCATCGGCGTGCTTGACCAATGATGACGAGCCAGGTGCCATCGCCAACCGTGCCAGGTCCTCGGCGGTCAGCGCCTGCCCGCCCTGCTCGGCGACCGTGCCGCCGAGCGCTGCCACCGACAGCAGGGGGTGCGCATCCACGGATGCCTGCAGCGCCTGCGGGTGCGGGTCGGCGGTGTGCCCGAACGTCTCCATCTCGGGCAGCGGTCCGTCCGGGAGCGGCTGCAGCTCAGCATCCGCCAGCAGCGAGTACGAACCCGGCGAGCGCCGCACGGTCTGCGCGGCGTTGTTGATCAGGATGTCGAGCGGGCCCTGGGCCGCGACCGAGTCCGCCAGGCCGATCACCTGGGCGGGGTCGCGCAGGTCGATGCCGACCACGCGCAGCCGGTGCAGCCAGTCGGCGGAGTCCGGCAGCGATGAGAACCGGCGCACGGCGTCGCGCGGGAAGCGAGTGGTGATCGTCAGGTGCGCGCCGTCGCGCAGCAGCCGCAGCGCGATGTGCATGCCTATCTTCGCGCGGCCGCCGGTGAGCAGCGCGCGGCGGCCCGTGAGGTCGGTGCGCGCGTTGCGCTTGCCGTGGCTGAAGCGCGCGCACTCGGGGCAGAGCTGGTGGTAGAACGCGTCGACGATCGTGTACGGCTGCTTGCAGATGTAGCAGTTGCGCGGCTTGAGCAGCTCACCGGCGATCGGGGCGTCGGTGACGCTGGTGGCCAGGTCGTTGCCGCGGGTCTCGTCGTCGATGCGGTCGGGGGCGCCGGTCGCGGTGCGAGCGACGACGGCCTTGTCGGCCTCGGCGATGGCATCGCGGATCTCCTTGCGACGCGCGCGCTTCACGGCCTTGAACATGTTCGAGGTGCCGCGGCGGACTGCCAGGTAGTCGGGATGCTCCTGGTCGACCTGATCGAGGGCTGCGAGCACCCGGAGCGTGGTCGCGAGGTCATCGGGGTCGATGCCGGAGGGGATGCCCGCGAAGGGCTCAGAGGGACCGCTGGTCATTGGGCCGATTCTACGCGAGCCGGCTGGGCGCGCGCCCGGCGCGGACGCCGTCAGGCGATGCCACCGCCGTCCACGACGAGCGCCGAACCGGTCACGTACGAGGAGTCGTCGCTCGCAAGCCAGACCACGGCCTGTGCGATCTCGCTGGGCTGCCCCATCCGGCGCAGCGGGCGGTCGGCGGCCTCGGCGAGAAACGTGGCCGGGTCCTGCCCGAGCTGACGTGCCTCGTCACTGAGCATCCCAGTGTTCACGTCGCCAGGGTTGACCGAGTTCACGCGGATGCCGGCGGGTCCGTGATCGATCGCCAGCGCCCGGGTCATGTTCACGACCGCCCCCTTCGAGGCGCAGTAGGACAGCGCCTGCCCGCCGCCCTTGAGCCCCCACCCGGAGCCGGTGTTGATGATCGAGCCGCCACCCGCGGCCTCCAAGATCGGCACTATGTGCTTGCACATCAGGAAGATGGAGCGCACGTTCACACCGAACACGCGGTCCCACTCCTCGACCGTCGTCTCGACCGCGGTGGTGCGGCGGATGATGCCGGCATTGTTGAAGACTATGTTCACACCGCCGAGTTCGGCGACTGCGGTGGCGACGACCCGCTCGATGTCGGACTCGCTGGCGACGTCGGCGGCGATCGCGATCGCGGTACCTCCGCCCTCGCGGATCTCGGCGGCCACTGCTTCGGCGGCCTCGGCGTTCAGGTCGACGACGGCGACGGATGCGCCCTCCGCGGCGAGCGCAATCGACGTGGCGCGGCCGATGCCGCCGGCTCCGCCGGTGACGATGGCCTTCTTGTTCTCTAGACGCATGGAGTTCCTTACTGTGTGGGGGCGAGTTCGGGGGCGATGACGGCGTACAGGCTGCTGATGCCGACGCCCGTGATGATGCGCATGTGTCCGGCCAGCTTCGCATCGAGCTCGGCATCACCGGTGTCGACGATGAGTGGACGGCCGTGCAGGTCGAGCAGTTTCTGCTCAGGCGCGACGATGAGAAGGGGGGCGTCGCCGAGGCGGCGCAGGACTGATGCCGAGAGCTGCTGATTGCCGCGGCCGAGCAGGAACCCCTGCCCTCCGATGACCGTCACCACGGCCTGCGCCGGGCCTTCGGCGATCTCAGCGAGGAGTTGCCGCTCACTCGCGGCGGCCCTGACGAGAGCGCCGTCGAGGACGACGTCGACGCCGAGCGGGGAGCCTGTCACGCCCAGTTGGCTGGCGACCTCGGCGGTCGTGCCACCTGGTCCGAGGAGATAGCGGATGCCGGGCCGCATCTGCGCGATGACACCGCGCGCGGCCGCAGCGACGGCGGCTGCCTCGGTGGCGGGAGTCGCGGCTTTGCGCGCCTGGGTGCGGCCGCCGCGGTACGGCACCCGAAGGAACCCGTGCAGGACCGGGTCAACGCGGGTGCGGCGCATCGCAGCCTCGTCGATGTCGAGCACCTCTCGCTCTTGGACCGGCAGTCCGTGCTGTGCGACCCATTCCGCAGCGATGGCCCCCGCCGCGCGGGGGCTGACGGCGAACACCGGGGAGTACATCTTCACTCCGGCCGGGACACCGAGCACCGCGGGCATCCGTGCCTCCGCGGACGCCGCAGCACCCAGCCCGGCGACGGCATCCCGCAGCGTCCCATCGCCGCCGACGACGAGCACGAGTTCGGCGCCGGCAGCGGCCACCGCGGCGATGGCACGCGACGTGTCGACGGCATCCGTGCCCGCTGCCCGGTCGCCACTGTACGAATCGGACTCTGACTCCTCGTCCGCCCCGTACAGGACGTGGGGTGCCAGGCCGGCCGCGCGCACGGCATCCGCCCCCATCTCACCGGCCGCCGTGAGCACGACGAGGCTCGGATGCTGTTCAGCGAGCACCCGCAGCGCGATGGCCGTCCGCTCCTGCACGCGCGAACGGGCGCCGCGCGCGATGGCGAGGCGCTGCACGTCCGCGCCGTCGGAGCCGGCGAGCCCAGCAGGCCCGCCCACTCCGGCGACAGGATTGACGACCAGTCCGATCACGACGAGAAGTACTTGCGCTGGTAGGCCCGCCACGTGATCGCCCAGCGCTCCGGGTCGTCGAGGTCGTCGTGGTGCGTGTGGTGCACGGTCTGGTTGTGCGGAGCTGTGCGCACGACTTCTGGTGTCTCCCGCGCCTCGCGCGCCACCTCGGCCAGCGTCGCTGCATACTCGTCGAGCTCGGCCATCGAGTACGACTCGGTCGGCTCGAGCGTGAACGGCTGCGGCACCACGTACGGGTGGTGGCTGGTCCAGTAGTGCATGCCGAAGTCGGTCATCCGCACGCCGATCTCCTCAGAGGAGACGCCGGTGTCCTGGAACAGCTCCTCCCAGGAGTAGCGCACCTGCTCGATGCGGCGCCTGCCCGCCGCATAGGGCGCGGACGCCCCCGGAATCGCCAGCACGCGAGCCATCAGATAGTTGTTGTTCAGCACCGCGATCTCGGCCGCCGCGAGCAGTCCGGGGGCACCGAGCGCCATGATCCACGAATAGGCGCGCACAAGATTGGGGATCACGCCGTGAAATGGCGCCACTGCCCCGATCGACTGGGCGCCGGCCTCGGCGACGTCGAACGTGCCGTCGTCCGCCCGAATCACCCGCGGACCCGGCAGGAACGGTGCGAGGGCTGCGCTCACCGCATTCGCACCCGCGCCTGGTCCACCGCACGCGTGCGGGGTCGAGAAGGTCTTGTGCAGATTGAAGTGGCAGACATCGAACCCGGCGTCGCGGGCACGCGTGATGCCCAGGATGCCGTTGGCGTTCGCCTGGTCGTACGAGGCCAGCGCGCCGACGGCATGCGCGGCATCCACCCATTCCCGGATCGCCGGGTTGTAGATGCCGGTGTCCTCGGGGTTGGTGACCATGATCGCCGCTGTCTGCGGCGACAGCGCCGCCTTCAGCGCGGCCAGATCGGGATAGCCATCGGCATCAGGGAACACCGTGATGACCTCGTAGCCGGCGGCCTTCGCCGCCGCCGCATTGGAGGGGTGGCTGAAGATCGTGGTGATGACCTCGCGGCGCTGCTCGCCCTCGCCGTTCGCCTCGTGATATGCGCGGATCATCGCGATGTTCGACCAGATCGCGGCCGAACCGCCCTGAGTCTGCAGCGAGACCTCGTCCATACCGGAGATCTCCGCCAGCATCCGCTCGAGGTTCCAGACGATCTCGAGCACGCCCTGCGCATCGGCCGGGTCCTGGTGCGGGTGCATGTCAGTGAGCTGCGGGGTGCCGATCAGCTGGTCGTTGATCTTCGGCGAGTACTTCATGGTGCAGGTGCCCTGCCCTACATCGACGTTGAAGTCGGCGCCGAGGTTCTCCTGAGACAGGCGCAGATAGTGCTTGAGCACGCGCATCTGCCCCATCTCGGGGAGCTTCGGCTTCGACAGGCGGCGCAGGGACGCCGGCAGGGCGCCGACCACGTCACCCACCGCGTCACGCACACCCGGCTCGACCTGCGACACGAGCACGCCGCGCTCACCGGGCGTGGACAGCTCGAAGATGATCGGCTCGTCCCAGCGAGCCTGCTGGAAGCGGCGCAGCGCCGGCTTCGGGGCGACGGGGAGGCTCATCGCTTGTTCTCCTCAGCGAGTTCGGGGGTGATGACGGAGGCGAGCGCGCTCGCCAGGGTGTCGATGTCGGCCTGCGAGTTGAGTTCGGTGACGCACACGAGCAGGCGGTGCGGATCCACGATCACGCCGGGCTCGATGCCCCTCGCGCGAAGTGCTGCGACGATGTCGGCGGCGGGCACGTCGAACGTGACGGTGAACTCGCGCAGGTGCACGGCATCATCGTCGAGCGTCACACCGGGGACAGCGGCTAGCGCCCGTTGCGCGTACCGCGTGCGGGTGAGCAGGGTCTCGCCGAGTTCGGCCATGCCGTCCGGTCCCATCAGAGAGAGATAGACGCCAGCGGCGATGCCCCAGAGCGCTGCAGCCGTGCCGACCCATTCCTTCCCCTCTTCGCGGTGTGCGAAAGAAGTCCGGTCGTAGGCGACGTCGCCGAAGCCGTACTCGCCGGGGACGTCGGTGGTCGCGAGGCCGAACAGCCGAGAGGGCAACTCCATGACGAACCTCGGGTCGTCGTGCACCGCGATGAAGCCACCGTGTGCGCCGCCGTACCACTGATGAAGTCCGAGCGACTGGATGTCGCCGGTGACGATGTCGGCGCCGTTGAGCGACGGCGGGGTGAGGATGCCGTAGCCGATCGGATCCGTTCCGACAACGAGCACCGCGCCGACGGCGTGCGCGGCGTCGGCGATCTGCTGCAGTGCGGCCTCGACGGCTCCGGTGGCGCTGGGCGTCTCCACCCACACGGCAGCGACGTCATCGCCGAGCGACGCGGTCACGGCGGCGATGTCGGCGGTGCCGCCGGTCGTCGGGACGTGCTCCAGCGTCAGGTGGGCGCGCACGTAGTCCGCCACCTTGGCGAGTTTGGCCGGCAGCACGTCGCTGGCGACGATCACGCGGGTGCGGCCTGTGATCCTCCCTGACATCGTGAGGCCAGTGGCGGTGGCCTGGTAGCCGTCATAGGTGGGGACGTTGACGACATCCATCTCGAGCAGTTCGGCCATCAGGGACTGGTATTCGAACAGCGCCTGAAAGCGACCGTGGTCCTCGTACGGCTCACCGGCGTAGGCGGTGAGGAACTCGCTGCGCCCGATCACCTCGTCGACGACAGCCGGCACGTAGTGGTTGTAGACGCCAGCGCCGAGGAAGCTGAGGCGCGTGCCGGTGGGCGTGTTCTTCGCCAGGATGCCGCGCACGTGCCGAGCCAGATCCTGCTCGGCGACGAGAGGTGCGGGCAGATCGAGCGGGCGATTCAGGCGCAGCGACCCGGGCACGTCGGCGTAGAACTCGTCGACGGATGCTGCACCGACGACCGCGAGCATCGCTGCCTGTGACTCGGGCGCGGTGTTGGGGATGTACGGATGCACGAAGTTGTCATTCGTCATGCTTGCTCCTTCACGTGGTTGTCGGGAGATTCGTTCGGGATGATCGTCGAGAACGGGGCGGTCTCGGATCGGGGCGCCGCCAGTACCGCGACGCCGTAGCGGTCAAGGTCGAGGCGGCCGGAATGGCGTATGCCGGTGAGCAGGTCGGTCGCGGCTGCGCCGAGCTCGAACGCCACGGGATTGCGGCCGTGGTTGAGGTAGAACGTATAGTCGGTGTTCCCGTCGGTGCGGGTGATCACCTCGGCGTCGACGTCGACGTGCTCGCGCGTCGGGAGACCTGCCGTGCGCAGGACGTCGCGGAACACCGGCAGCATGCTGTCCCGTTCGAGCATCGCGCTGAGGTACCAGGCAGAGCCGGATCCGACGGCGCGACGGGTCACCGCGGGCAGTCCGGCCAGCTCGCCAGACGCATAGGCGCCGCGGATCTCGACGCCGGCATCCGCCTCGATCCACTCGCTCCAGCTCGGCGCGATGAGCGTCTCGCCGGCGTAGTCGATAGTCTCGGTCAGCTCTTCGGCGATCGGCCACTGCTCGTCGACCTCGATGCCCAGCAGGTCGCGCAGTGGGCCGGGGGCGCCGCCATCGTGCACCTTCTCGGTGGCGTCCACGGCGCCGGAGAACGGACCGACCACGAGATGCCCGCCTCGTTCGACGAAAGAGCGGAGCGCATCAGCCTGCGGCTGCTCGGTGATGTACAGGTTGGGCACCACAACGACGTCGTACCCGTCGAAGGGACCGGTGGCGCGCACGGCATCCGTCGGCTGGCCGAGCGTGTACAGCGCCCGGTGCCATTCCCGCGCCTGACGGGACCACTGCAGACGCTGCGACGGCAGCGACTCGAGGGCACTGGATCCCCACCAGGAGTCCCAGTCGACGACAAGCGCGACCCGCGAGCGCACCCTGGTGCCGCGCACCGGCTCGAGCTTCTTCAACTCCAGTCCCAGGGCCTTCGTCTCCCGGAAGCTGCGCGAGCGCTCTCCGCGGTGGCCGAGCATCGATGAGTGGAACTTCTCCTGCCCGTACTTCGCCTGACGCCACTGGAAGAACATCACGGCATCAGAACCGTGCGCGACGGCCTGCAGGCTCTCGACCCGGATCTTGCCCGGCGCCTTGGGGACGTTGACGTCGCGCCAGCTGGTGGCACTGGCCGAGGACTCCAGCAGCAGCCACGGCTGTCCGCCCTTGAGCGAGCGCATCAGGCCGTAGTTCAATGCCGCGCCGACGTGGGCGGTCGGATCGGCCGGCTCCGGGTAGGCGTCGTCCGTGACGACATCCTCGGCGGCGGCGAAGTCCCAGTAGTTCAGGTCGCGGAACATGCTCATGAAGTTCGTCGTCACCGCGATGTCGGGGGTGATCTCGCGGAGCACATCGATCTCGATCTGGAACAGCTCGAGCAGGGCATCCGATGAGAATCGCTCGAAGTCGAGAAGCTGGGTGGGGTTGGTCGGCCCTGGCGCCTTCTTCGGCGTCTCGATGTGCTCCCACGAGGTGTACCGCTGCCCCCAGACGTTGACGCCCCAGGCCTCGTTGAGTCCGTCGAGGTCGCCGTAGCGGTTCTGCAGCCAGCGACGGAAGTGCCGTGCCGACTCCGGGCACCAGCAGCGCGAGGTGTGGTCGCCGTACTCGTTCGAGATGTGCCACATCGCCAGCCCAGGATGCTCTCCGTAGCGCTCGGCCATGGCGCGCGTCATCCGGGCGACGTTCTCGCGCCAGATCGGCGATGACGGGCAGTAGGTCTGGCGGGAGCCGAACTCGAGCCGGTGGCCGTCGACGTCCCACGGGGCCATCTCGGGGTGTGCGCGCAGCAGCCATGATGGCGGGGTCGCGGTGGCCGTCGCCAGATCGATGCGGATGCCGTTCTCGTGCAACAGCTCGATGATGCGGTCGAGCCATGCCCAGTCGTAGACGCCGGGCTCCGGCTCGAGCTGCGGCCAGCTGAAGATCGGGAGGCTGACCATGTTCACGCCGGCTTCGCGCATCAGACGGATGTCCTCATGCCAGGTCTGCTCCGACCACTGGTCGGGGTTGTAGTCGCCGCCGTAGGCGAGTGCGTCGATGCGGACGCGTCGGATCGGCTGGTCACCACCGTCCACTGAGGATGCGGGCACGAGGACTCCTCTCTGAGTCTTGTTCACGGATCCCGTCCTGCGCTGGCGCATTCGGAGACGTCACTGTATTCTGTATACACCACAGTAGGTCGTCGTGCGGGGACCGTCAAGCCATAGGCTGACAGGCAGGGCGTGACGCAGAAGGGGGAACCGGCCGATGGCCATCGAACGCAAGAATCTGCGCTCCCAAGTGCGAGAGGAGCTCCTCGCCCGCATGCGGACAGGACTCGTGCAACCCGGAGAGGGCATCAACGAGGTCCAGCTCGCGGCTGAGCTCGGCGTCAGCCGCACCCCGCTGCGCGAAGCCCTGATCGCGCTCGAATCCGAGGGACAGATCGAGAGCGAGAACGGCAAGGGCTTCCGCTTCGTGCCGCTGAGCGCCTCGGAGTTCCGCGACCTCGCCCCCGTGATGGCGAACCTCGAGAGCCTCGCCCTCGAGCTCAGCCCACCCGACGAGCTGCGCGCGATCGGCGCGCGCCTGAAGGAGATGGCGGATGCCTTCGCCGATGAGCTCGTCGAACACCAGCTCGTCATCACGAAGGACGATGAGTGGCACACCCTCATGCTCTCGGCCTGCCCGAACACTCGCCTGCTCGCCGTGATCGAGAGCGTGCGCAGCTCGTTCCACCGGTACGAGTCGCTGCTGGTCCCTGAAGACGTCAAGGTCGAGCGCGTCGCCGCCGAGCACGCCGAGATCGCCACCCGCCTCGCAGCGGGCGACGTCGCCGGCGCGATCGAGGCATTGAAGACGAACTGGATGCACGGCATGCAGCGCATCCTCGACAACGCCACGAGCAGCTACTTCACGGCGTAGGGCCGCACAGCAGCATCCGCTCGTTTCGACAGGCTCAGCGACGGGTCAGACCGACAGTCCGACGGCCAGATCGATAAACAGGGCCGCGGACCAGCCGAAGGCGGTCGTCGCGCGGTCGGCTTTGAGGCCCGTGCGGGGGTTGAAGTACTCGTGCGGGCCCCCGCCGTGGATCACGAGCGCCACAATGTGTTCCCGCAGTTCTCGGGCCCGCTCTGGCCAGCCCGAGGCCTCGAGGCCCTCGGCGACGAGCATGCTCGTGTTCACCCAGATCGGGCCGCGCCACATCCGCTCCGGTGAGAAGTCGGGGTCGGATGCCGCCACCGTCGGCAGCCCCCACTCCAGTCCGAACCGCTCCGGGTCGTCGACGGCATGACGAAGGGCATCCGCGACGGCACCCGGAAGCGTTCCGGTGAGCAGCGGCATGAGGCCGACCACGGTGTCGCTGAACTGAACCTCGCCCCCGCCATGGGCGAGGAATCGACCATGCTCCGGTGACCACATCTTCAGCAGCAGCTGCTGCGTCGCCGCGGCCCGCTCGCGGAACCTCGCCGGGTCGACATCCGGCTCATAGCGTTCGAGCAGATCGGCGATCTCACGATCCTGCCGTACGAGGTACGCGCCGAGGTCTGGGGACGCGGTCGGCAGCGGCCCGTCGAAGATGGGGCTGTCGTCGAGACCGGAGGAGTACGGATGCCCGTACTCCGGCATTCCATCGTGATCGAGGTCGGAGCCCGCGAACCACCAGTCCTGCGAGGCGACGATCCTGGGCAGCTGCTCCCGAGCGAACGCAGGGTCATCACCGACCGCGAGCACCTTGCGCAGTGCCCACGCAGCCAGCGGCGGCTTGGTCAACGGCACCGGAGTGCTCGGGTCGGCGATCTGCGAGCCGGCGCGACGGAGGTTGACGCGGTCGCTCTCCGGCAGATCGTCGCTCGTCGCGAGCACTCCGAGCTCGTGCACGACGTCGGGGAGCTGCCCGTCGGGCCGAGGGAATCGGAACGCGATCGACAGTTGCTCGCGGGCGAGCTCGGGATCGCCGTGGCGGGCCCCGACGGCGATGAAGTACGCGTCCCACTGCCAGAGTCCGACGTAGCCGATCTTCGACGGCACGATCGCGCGGGCGTCGCCCAGCGACGGCAGCTCCACGATGTTCGCGCCGAGCACCCACCAGCAGAACGCGGCCATCTCCTGGAGGTCGTCGCGCACGATCGGGCACTTGCCGAACCAGTCGTCCCAGATCGCACCGGTCGCAGCAAGGGCGCTTGCGTGGTCGCCCGGCTCGACGCTCACGCGGCGATCGGCGGCGACGTGCAGTCGGATGCCGTCCACGAGCGGATGCTCCTCGACACCGCCGTCCGGGCGCTCGAAGCGCAACCGCATGCCTGCATTGGCCGCTGATCCGGTGGAAGGACCGAGGCTCAGCGTCGACGGGTCAGCGAACGTGAGCGTCGCCTCCGCACCGGATGCCCCGAAGCGCACCCGCCCCGGCAGCACATCGACGACCGGAAGCGCCTGCCCCTCGGCATCCGTCACCGTCAGCGAGTCGAGCACGCGGCACTCCGAGAGCCGCTTCTCGTACTCAGAGGTGTGCACACGGACCCCATCGGGGGCGCGGAACACGAGCACGCGCGAGCGCGGCAGCGTGAATGGGGCCGAGACCAGGTCGAGGTGCTTTCCGGCGAGCGCGGCGAGATTCATCGTCCTCCGAGGCCCGAGGCGGCCATGCTGTTCAGGATCTTGCGCTGACCTATCACGAAGACGATCAGCATCGGAATGGTCGAGATCGCCGAGGCTGCCGTCACCAGTCCGTAGTTGACCGAGCCGAACTGGCCCGAGAACGAGTTCAGCAGCAGCGGCACGGTGAAGAGGTCCGGCGAGTTCAGCAGCACGAGCGGGAACAGGAACGCGTTCCACACTCCGAGTGACACGATGATGCTGAGCGCGGCGAGTCCGGGCTTCAGGTTGGGCAGGATGACGCTCCAGAACACTCGCCATCTGCCTGCGCCGTCGATGATCGCCGCCTCCTCGAGTTCCTTCGGCAGTGACAGCACGAACTGACGCATGAGGAACACGGCGAAGGGGTTCGCCAGCAGCCCAGGCACGATCAGCGCGAGGTGCGAGTCCACCCAGCCGAACTGCGACATCAGCAGATAGAACGGGATCAGCGTGACCTGTGCAGGGATCATCTGAGTCGCCAGGAACACGATGAAGATCACCTTGCTGCCCCGGAACGGGATGCGGGCGAAGGCGTATCCGGCCATCGATGCGGTCAGGAGCGTGCCGATCACGACCAGCACGGCGATGTAGATGCTGTTGATGTACGCCTGGCCGAACGGCACAGCGGTCCACGCCTCGGTGTAGTTCTCGACGGTCCACGGGCTCGGGATGAACGACAGCGGATCCTTGAGCAGCTGAGGCAGTGTCTTGAACGACGTCAGCAGCATCCACACGAAGGGGAACACCATGCCGATGCCCCCGATGACCAGGAGCACGTGCAGCACGCTGGAGTTGATGCGCCGCTTGGCGCGATCTCGCACCGGTGCACTGCGCTGGCGACGACCCGGGGCGATGATCGCCACGGTCGAATCGGTGACCGGCGGCTGAGTGCCGTCGGTGAGTCGGGCGGCGGGGATGCTCACGCGGAGTCCTCCTCGTAGTGCACGAACTTCTTCTGCGCACCGAACTGAATCGCCGTGATGATCAGGGTGATCACGAGCAGAATGATCGATGCGGCGCTCGAGGGTCCGAATTCGAACCGCCGGAAGCCGAGATCGAAGATGTGATAGACGATCGTGCGGGTGGCGTTGTCGGGTCCGGCGTTGGAGACGAGCACGTAGACGGTGTCGAAGGTCTGCAGCGACGAGATGAACGCTACGACGCTGGAGAAGAAGATGATCGGCGACAGCAGCGGCAGGCGGATGCTCCAGAAGATCCGCCACGCGCCGGCTCCGTCGATGCGCGCCGCCTCGATGATGCCGGGGGAGATGTTCTGGAGTCCGGCGAGGAAGATGACGACGTTGAGTCCGAGGGATGCCCAGATCGTGACGATGCACACGGCGATGAGCGCGAGTTTCGGGTCACCCAGCCAGTCGGGTGGCGCGATGCCGAAGATCCTCGAGATTGTCGCCGACATGATGCCGTCGGCCCGGAACATCTGCTGCCAGATCATCGCCACGGCAACCGTCGAGGTCATCACGGGAGCGAAGAACAGCACGAGGTAGAGGGTGCGGGTCTTGAGCTTCTCCAGGGCGATCGCGATGACGACGGCCAGCCCGAGCCCGATCGGCACCGTGACGATGGCGATGAAGAGGGTGTTCGCGATCGAACGCCAGAGCAGCTCGTCCTGGAACTGGTCGGTGAAGTTGGCGAAGCCCACCCACTCCAGTTCGGTGAGCCCGTTCCATGAGGCGAAGGCGAGCACGAGGCTCGCGAAGAACGGCAGGACGACGAACAGGCCCATGCCGATGAGCTGGGGCCCGACGAACAGGTAACCCCAGCGACGATCCCGGCGCCGCCACGCCGATTCGGTCCGCCGGGGTGGATCGGGGAGTGTCCCCGAGGGGGCGGTCGCTTCCTCGACCGCCCCCTCGATTCCGGACGTCGTCATTCGCCCGTCTTCTCCGCAACCAGATCTGCGACCTCGTCGAGCGTGGCCTTGGCATCCTGCTTCCCCTCGTACAGCTTGAGGAAGATCTCGGCGATATCGGTAGGCAGGTTGGGCACCCGCGCTTCGGCGGCATAGTCGACGAAGCCGATGTCGCGCATGTCGAGCATGGTCTGCGCGTGCGGCGGGTAGTCATCCTCGAGCACGACCTCGTCGGCGCCCTTGATCGACGGCACGGCGTTGCCGTCACCGGACAGCCGCGAGATCTGACCCTGCGCGCTCAGGAACTCGGTCCAGAACAGGAACGCGGCGTCCTTCACCTTCGTCCCGTTGTTGATCGCGAGGTACGACACGGCGACGCCGGTCGGCTCCTCGGCACCGTCTGGGGTGGGCCAGCGCACGATGTCGACATTGTCGGCCGTGCCGGCCTCTTTGACCGTGCTGATCGTGTAGCGGCCCTGGATGAAGAAGCCCGCCTTGCCGGTGACGAACAGGCTGTCGGCGCCTGCGCCGTCTGGCAGTGTGTCTGCGACGATGAACTGCCCGTCCTGGACGCGGTCACCCAGCTCCTGGATCAGCTCGACCGACTCTTCATCCTTGTTCGCGACGAAGGCGCCGGAGTCGTCGTACGGCGCGGCGGCACCCTGCGAGGCGAGCCAGCCCCAATGCGTGGCCCAGTAGTTCCAGAACATCGTCCCGCCGATGCCGGCGTCGGCGAGCTTGTCGTTCATCTCGAGGAACTTCTCGGTGGTCCACTCGCCGTTCTCAGCCAGCGTCGCCGGGTCCTCGGTGATTCCGGCCGACTTCAGAGTCGCCTTGTCGTACCAGAGGACATCGGGGTTCGAGTCGTTCGGTGCGCCGTAGTAGTCTCCGTCCTTCTCGGCTGCGCCGAACAGGCCGGGGAAGAAGTCATCGGGCGTGCTCTGGCTGGCATCCGACTCCATCAGATCGGTCACCGGCAGGAGCCGGCCCGAGTCGATGAACTGGCCGATCTGGTCATCGCCGATGTAGAAGACGTCCGGCGCCTTGTTGGCCGCCAACTGCGCGAGCAGCTTCGGGTGGTAGTCGCCGTAGCCGGCGACGGGCTGCATCTTGACGGTGATCTCAGGGTGACGGTCCATGAACTCCTTGTTGAACGCGTCATAGCGCTTGAGTTCATCGGCGCTGCCCCACGTCGACCAGACGACCGTCGCAGATCCGTCAGCAGCGGGTCCGTCACCACCGCTGCCGCTGCACGCGGCGAGCCCCAGCACCAGGGAGCCGGCGGCTCCCAACGCCAGATACCGCGTCACCTTCGCACGAACCATCTCGCTACCTCTTTCATCATTGGAAGACTGTGTCGGGAACGCCGCAAGGCGTACCCGTATTCTGTATACAGAACTCAGATGTGTCAAGAGTGTTGACGGTTCGAGACCTTCTCGTGACGCGGGTGGCGGAGGAGAACCAGATCCCTTCGGCGGTGCGGGCCCGCCCGCACCGCTGCCATCCCTGAGGAACCCATGACCACGCAGCATCCGGCCGTCGAAGCCAGCGGACTCGTCGTCGACTACGACGGCAGAGTCGTCGTCCGGTCACCGGCACCCCCATGGTGGTGCGCCGCTAGATCCGGGCGTCAACCAGGCAGCGGACCCAGTTCGCCGCGCACCGGCCATCGGCCGTTCTTCTGGTGGTACTCCAGGTGGGCGATCAGTGGTGCCACGTCGTAGGTCGCGAGGTTGACGCGGAACCTGGTGCCATCGGATGCCGAGATCAGCAGCGTCGGCTGGGCGCTGACCGGACGCACCTCGTAGGTGACGATGTCGGCGTAGCGGATCGCCTTCTCAGCTCCCCAGACCGTCCGGAACACGATCTCGTCAGCGCCGGGCGCGATGTACCAGTTGCGGTACATGACCAGGAAGAAAACCCCGCACGCGACGATCGCCACCGACGCGATCTGCATGCCGATCTCTTCTTCTCCCGCCGGGCGGGTGAAGGCGGCGAGCACCATCAGCGTGCCCACGATGATGAGGATCCATCCGATGATCGGCACGATCTTGGGCATCCGCACCCGCTCGGGGAGCCGCTTCGCGCGGTTCGGCCTGCTGCGCGCCCATTTCGCGAGAAGTCCGACCAGCACGACGGCTATGACGATCAGGGTGTACTTCAGAATTACGGCGAGATCCACTTGGCGACGCTATCAACCCATTCGGCGGCGACACGAATGCCGCCGGTGACTTTGTCCCTGCCCCGGCGTATCGTCCTGATCAAGACCAACGGAGGCGGCGATGACGATGACGAACATGATCGGCATGCAGGGCATCGTCCCCGGCTACCTGCTGGCACGGCTGGCCGTGTCCGGCAAATACACCCACGCAGCTCAAGCGGCGCGGCAGACGCTGATCGCCGGTCGGCCGACGTACCACTCCACCCTCGAGCTGTCGATCGACGAGTCCGGCGCGCTGGTCGCCGAGGTCACGGCCGCGCCGACGCGCACGATCTTCGACGCGCAGAACACCGAGAAGCTGCCCGGCCTGATCGTGCGCGGCGAAGACGAGCCGCCGGTCGCCGACGTGACGGTGAACGACGCCTTCGACGGCCTCGGCGCCACGTTCGAGATGCTGCTCGATGCCTTCGGGCGGGATTCGCTCGACGGAGCGGGCGCTGCGCTGAATGCGACGGTGCACTACGGCGTCGACTACGACAACGCGTTCTGGGACGGCTCGCGCATGGTGTTCGGCGACGGCGACGGCGAGGTGTTCCAAGGCTTCACCGGCTCGGTGTCCGTGATCGGGCACGAACTCGGGCACGGGGTGATCCAGACCTCGGCTGGACTCGTCTACCAGGGCCAGTCCGGCGCACTGAACGAGTCGATCGCGGACGTGTTCGGCGTGCTCACCGAGCAGCACCTGAAGGGGCAGAGTGCCGAAGACGCGACCTGGCTGGTCGGCGAGGGCATCTTCACCGAGGCCGTGCAGGGCCGTGCGCTTCGATCGATGCTCGAGCCGGGCACGGCGTACGACGATGACGAACTGGGCAAGGATCCGCAGCCGGCGCACATGCGCGACTACGTGCAGACCACCGAGGACAACGGCGGCGTGCACATCAATTCGGGCATCCCGAACCGCGCTTTCGCGCTCGCTGCGCGCGCGATCGGCGGACACGCCTGGGAAGGCGCGGGCCTGGCCTGGTATCGCGCGCTGACCGGCGGATTGTCGTCGGATGCTGGATTCTCAGAGTTCGCAGAGAAGACACTCACCGCGGCGGCCGAGATCGGGGTTAACGTGGAGTCAGCGATCCACGACGCGTGGGTCGCCGTCGGAGTGATCAAGGATGCACGAACGCGAGATCCCCGGTGACGGGACGGACAGCCGGAGCGATGCGGGGCTGAACCACATCGTCGTCGCCGTGGTGCGCACGGGCGGGCTGGCGGGGATGCGGCGGCGCTGGCGCGCCGAGCCCGACCCCGAGCAGACGCCGCACTGGCTCGCCCTCGTCGAGCAGTGTCCGTGGGACGAGCCGATGGATGCCGACGAAGACGACGTCCCGAGCGCCGACCGCTACATCTGGAGCATCCACGCCCGCGTGCAGGACGAGCAGCGACAGCAGGTCGTCCCCGACACGCACATGCAGGGCGCGTGGCGAGAGCTGGTGGATGCCGTCCGCGACGCCGACCCCGCACCAGAATCGCGATAAGGAGTCACGAGCATGTCTCAGAAGATCATCCCCAACCTGTGGTTCAACGGCGATGCCGAGCAGGGCGGCGAGTTCTACAGCGCCGCCCTGCCGAACACCACGTCACGGATCACCGCGCGCTACCCGGACGAGGTGCCGGAGTCGCAGGCCGGCTTCGCCGGCAAGCCACTCGTCGTCGACCTGTCGGTCGACGGATTCCAGATCACCATGATCAACTCCGACGCGCACTTCCGACCCAACCCGTCGATCTCGTTCATGCTGAACTTCGATCCGCTGATGTTCGGCGGCGATGCGGATACCGCACGCGCTCGACTCGATGAAACCTGGGCCGCGCTGGCGGAAGGCGGCATGGTGCTGATGGAGCTGGCCGAATATCCGTTCAGCCCGCACTACGGCTGGGTGCAGGACCGCTACGGCGTCAGCTGGCAGCTCATGCTCACAGACCCCGAGGGCGACCCGCGGCCGTTCGTCATTCCGCAGATCATGTTCGCCGGCGCTGTGCAGGACAAGGCGCGCGAAGCGGCGGAGCTGTACACCTCGCTGTTCGACGACGCTGAGATCGGCATGGTGGCGGAGTACCCCGCGGCGACCGGCGCCGCTGGGGCCGGAAGCGTGATGTTCGGCGAGTTCCGCGTCGGCGACCAGTGGTTCTCGATGATGGACTCGAACGTCGCGCACGAGTTCGCCTTCTCGCCCGGTGTCTCGCTCGAGGTGCGCTGCCACGGTCAGGCCGAGATCGACAGACTGTGGGATGCCCTGTCGGCCGTGCCCGAGGCTGAGCAGTGCGGATGGCTGGCCGACCGGTACGGCGTGAGCTGGCAGATCGTGCCCGACAACATGGGCGAGCTGATGGAACGGCCAGGTGCCTACGGTCGGATGCTGAAGATGAAGAAGCTGGTGATCGCCGACTTCTGAACTATCGCCGACTTCTGACCCGATCCACGTCACAGGGCGGACAATGGAGAGATGGGACTGTTCACACAGAAGCCGCAGGAGCCGAGCGCGTGGGCCGCGCTGCCCGGCGAGCCGCTCGATGAGACCGACCCGGCAAAGCGGCTCGACGACGTGCCGGGCGTGGGCCTGAACGATTTCGGACTCGGCGCGCAGTACACGACCGTAGTGCTGCCCGTCACGCCGCCGACCCCCGAGGCCGTGGACACCTCCGAGAACGACGGCGAGTAGCCACTACACTCGCGACATGCCCGCATCTGATGAGGCCACGCGCCTGCTGCAGCTCGCCGTCGACGCCCGCACCCGTGGAGATTCGCTGCTGCACCTGCAGATCGACATCGCCCACCTGACGGGGCAGGCGTCGACGTGGGGATCGGCCGAGAATCGGATGCAGCGCGACGACCACGTCGGGTACTTCCTCAGCG
The DNA here is from genome assembly GCF_022637555.1 of Microbacterium sp. H1-D42. NCBI lineage: Bacteria > Bacillati > Actinomycetota > Actinomycetes > Micrococcales > Microbacteriaceae > Microbacterium > Microbacterium sp. H1-D42. The sequence continues at coordinate 3,413,068 of NZ_CP093342.1, forward strand.
AGGTCGAGAAGCTCGGCTGGCGGCTGGAGCACACCGGCTACGCGTTCGTCGAGAGTGGCGCGACCACCTCGGCGCGCGTGTGGGGCACCGGCGAGGGCGTTGTCAACCACGGCGGCGTCGAGGCGTTCTTCACCTTCCGCGCCGTCTGAGAACTGCGCGGGCTCGCTACCGGCTCGCGGCGATGACGCGCGACATGTCGTATCGCTTGGCGTCGACACTGAGCTTCGCACCGGCGCGCGAGCGCACGATGACGCGTTCGCGCCCGAACACCTTGGCCGTGCGGCAGGACTCGATATCGGCGTAGGCGATGCGCTTCTCGCGCCCGAAGACCGTGCGGTAGCCGACAGCATCCGACCCCGCCTCGATGTACCAGTTGCGAAACGCGAGCAGCACGCACAGCCCGGCGACGAACAGCACGACCGAGGTGACCCGCATCGGCAGCAGTTCGTGCGTGTACTGGGAGGTGAACGAGGCCAGCGCCATGACGAACCCGATGGCGAGCAGCGCAGCGCCGACCAGGGCGAACAGCAGGGGCATCCGCTGTCGCAGCGGCGCCTGCTTCACGGGCGCGGGGCGCACGCGTCGGAAGGCCCGCGCGACGATCACCACGAGCAACGCGATGACGATCGTGATCACCACGACCTTCAGGCCCAATCCAGACATCCTCTGAGGCTACCGTCCGGGGCGCACCCCGCCGACGGCTTACGGTTGAAGGATGACGATCACCGCCGCGGCAGACGGCTCCGCCCTCGGCAACCCCGGACCGAACGGCTGGGCCTGGTACATCGACGACGACCGGTGGGCCGCCGGCGGCTCACCGCACGGCACGAACAATCAGGGCGAGCTGCAGGCCGTGCTGGAGCTGCTGCGCGCGACCGCCGGCACCGATGAGAAGCTCGTCATCGAATGCGACAGTCGGTACGTGATCGATTCCGTGACGAAGTGGATGCCCGGATGGAAGCGCCGCGGCTGGCGCAAGTCCGATGGCGGACCGGTGCTGAACCGCGACCTGCTGGAGGGCATCGACGAGGCCATCCGCGGACGCGACGTCTCGTTCACCTGGGTGAAGGGGCACGCCGGACATCCGCTGAACGAAGCCGCCGATGAGCGGGCGAACGCCGCGGCGAAGGCCTATCAGCAGAAGCAGGAGCCCCGCCGCGGGCCGGGATTCGCGTCAGCCGTGGACGGGGGTGCCGCCCTCGCCGGCGCCATGGCCGTCACGTCTTCAAGTCCCCGCGCGGCTGTCGCGCCCGCGCCTGCGACACCGGCGACCCAGTCGCTGTGGGCTGAAGCCTCGGATCTGCTCGATGGCCTCGGGGATGCTGAGATCGCTCAGCCCGTCACGCTGAAGGTGTCACTCACCGGCGATGAACATGCCCGCCTGCGCGACCGCGCCCAGGCGCAGGACATCTCGCTTGAGCAGGCGCTGCGCCGCCTGATCTGACGGGAAACCGCGGTCAGCGACTGAAAATCGTGAGGTCGCGGGATCGACGCCCGTCGGCTGACGTCCGCGTACACTCGCCACATGACATCCGCTCCTCGAACGGTGGCACGGGTAGGCCTCGGCGGGCTTCTCGTGTTCGCAGGCATCGCGCATCTGACGTTCGGTCGACGCGGTTTCCAGGCCGTGGTGCCCGACTGGGTGCCGGGCGATCCGGACACGACGGTCGTGGCATCCGGTGTGATCGAGATCGGCCTGGGCGCCGCGATGCTCCTCGCCCGGCGTCGGCGGCGGACGATCGGCACGCTCGTCGCGCTCTTCTTCGTCGCGGTCTTCCCCGGCAACGTGACGCAGTGGACGCATCACCGCAGCACTCCGGGGCTCGACACTGAGATGAAGCGGTTCGGGCGGCTGTTTCTGCAGCCTGTCCTGGTGTGGCTGGCCCTGTGGTCGACGCGGGTCGGGCGGCGCACCTCGCGCAGTTCCTGAACCGGGTCAGCCTGACGGCCGGCGCTCACTCCGGAACGGAGCGGACCACGCGCGCCGGCGATCCCACGGCGATGGCTCCGGCCGGGACGTCCTTGGTGACGACCGATGCCGCGCCGATCACGGCATCGTCGCCGATGGTGACGCCTGGCAGGATCGTGGCGTTCGCGCCGACCCACACCCGGCGTCCGACGACGACCGGTGCCGGGTGCATGTCGGCGCGCCGGGAGGGCGCGAGATCGTGGTTGAGCGTCGCGATGACGACGTTGTGGCCGATCAGCGAGTCATCACCGATCGTGATGCCGCCCTGATCCTGGAACCGGCATCCGGAGTTGATGAAGATGCGCCGGCCGAGGTGGATGTTGCGCCCGAAATCGGCGGTGAACGGCGGGAACAGCGTCACGGTCTCGTGGACGGGCTGGCCCGTCAGCTCGGCGAGCAGTTCGCGCACGCGCTCGGGCTCCTGGTAGGTGCCGTTGAGCTCGGCGGCGATCCGCAGGGCCTCCTGACTGGTGCGGTGCATCGTCGCGTGCAGCGGCGAATCACCCGTGATCGTGCGGCCGGAGTTCAGTTCGGCGAGAAGGTCGTCGAGTTCCATGCTTCCTCTTTCAGCTGTCGACGGCGATCCGCGTGCGCGGCAGCGCCTCGGGGTGCTCCTGCTGCAGCCAGGTCATCATCTTCTCGCGCACCTCGCAACGCAGCACCCACTGAGCGTCGGAGTCCTCGGACGACATCACGAAGCGCACGGTCACGTGCCCGCCCTGCGAATCCGTGACGTACACGCTCGATGAGCGGCGATCCCAGGCATCCGACGCCTCGATGATCTCCTGGAACTTCGCGCGCACCTCGTCCATCGGCACGCGCCAGTCGAGGTCCATGTAGACCGTGCCGAGGATGGCATCCGACTTGCGCGTCCACGTCTCGATCGGGTTGGTGGTGAAGTAGCTGCACGGGATCACCAGGCGACGCTCGTCCCAGATGTAGACGACGACGTACGACAGGTTGATCTCGCCGATGCGCCCCCACTCGCCCTCGATGACGACGACGTCGCCGACCCGGATGGCGTCGGTGAACGCGATCTGGATGCCCGCGATGAGATTGCCGAAGATCGACTGCGCCGCCAGGCCCGCGATGACGCTGACGATGCCGGCGGATGCCAGCAGGCTCGTGCCCACGATGCGCAGCGCCGGGAACGAGAACAGCACGGTGCCCACGGCGACCACGCCGATCAGCACGAGGGTGAGGCGCTGGATGACCAGCAGCTGGGTGCGGCGGCGGCGCAGGTTCGCGCCGGTGAACGTCACCGTCTCACGAGTGAGCAGCCCTTCGAAGCCGAACGAGACGAGAGCTGCCAGCAGCCAGGCGGCGGTAAGGATCGCGGCGATGAGCAGCAGGTGGGATACGGCCGGCCACCAGTCCTCGCGGCCGGGTTGGGAAACCGCTCCGGCGATCCACACGGCGATGACGAGGCAGAAGGCCGACCAGGCCCGTCGCACTCTGCGATCGAGTTCGCGCATCCACTTCAGCTTGCGGCTGAGCAGCGATGCGAGCAATCGCAGGCCCAGGACGGCCGCCAGTGCGATGGCGACCGCAATCCCGATGGCGACGATGGTTCCGATCCACGAGGTCCAATCGATCATCCGTCCACCCTAGGCGGGGCGGACGCGCCTTGCTGGGCGCGCGGTGACCATCGGGGCGGCGGATGCCTGCGGCGCTCGGTGCCGTAACTCCGGAGAACCGCCGCCACGCACGCAAGAACCGGCCGATTCGCGCGCGAACCGGCCGGTTCTTCCGGAGTTGCGGCGGTCAGACGGTGAGCACCGCCTGCTCGAGCCGCTGGTACGAGGACTCCATGCCGTCGGCCATGCCGGTGGCGAGGATCATGTCGCGGGTGTCTTTGTCGGGGAACTCCATGAGCACCGTGACCAGGGTCGCGCCGTCCTCTTCGTACAGGTTCATGTCGTTCAGGATGTCGGGGCCGTCGGTGCCCTGCATCCGCTCGAGCTGCACCGCACGGCGCGGGGCGTCGACGAGCAGCGTCTCGCCCTCGAAGCCGAACGGTTCGCCTTCGGTGTCGCCGACCGGGGCCCACGAGTTGCGGTAGCGCTCGCCGGCCTTGAGGGCGACCTCGCACTCCGTCATCTCCCAGCCGTCGGGGCCGAGCATCCACTGCTTGATCAGCTCGGGCTCGGTGTACGCACGCCACACCAGATCGCGCGGCCCGTCGACCAGACGCGTGATGCTCACATGGGTGTCGTCGAGGTACTCGACGCGGGTGCCCTTGCCCTGCGCGTACTCGCGCAGGTCGTGCAGCACGGCGTCGATCTGAGACATCGCGGCGCGGGTGCCTTCGATGACACCCATGTCGACCACCTGCTGCAGCGCTTCGAGCGAGTCGAAGTGGCTGGAGGTGACCATGCGGGTGCCGTCGCCCGTGGGCTCGAAGGCGAACTCCATGCGCATCGCGGGCATGTCGGCGTTGGGCTTGCCCTGGTCATCGCTGAAGCCGTCGAGCACGGTGAAGCCGTGCGGCTCGTTGATGGTGAGGAACTCCCAGTAGGCGCGCGAGGACTCGCCGCGCGGACCGGTCATGGAGTAGTCCGCTCGTCCGCCGATCGTGTGGTCCCAGGTGTGGAACGTCGCCGGCCACCCGGGAGGACCCCAGAAGCGCTCGAGCTGGCGGGGATCGCTGTAGGCGTGCCAAACCCGCTCGATGGGGGCCGCGAACTCGGCGGTGACGGTCATCGTCAGGTTCTCGGTGTCGGTGTTGATGTCGATGACAGGCATTTCACTCTCCTTGAGTGGGTGGTTCTTGCGTGGACTTCGGTGGATGCTGCGCCGAGTCTCCGGCGAGCAGATCGTCGAGCCGTGCGACGCGTGCGCGCCAGAGCTCTTCATAGCGGGCGAGCAGCGCCCGAGCGCGCGCGATCATCTCAGGATTCGCGCGGACGAGCCGCTCGCGTCCCTCGGCGCGCTTGATGATGAGACCGGCCTCTTCGAGGACGGCGACGTGCTTCTGCACCGCCGCGAACGACATCTCGTAGTCGCTCGCGAGGGCCGATACTGATTGCTCACGTTCGATGGTCCGGCGCAGGATGTCACGCCGGGTCGACGTCGCCAGTGCGTGGAACACACGGTCGACCTCCGCTTCGCTGAGTTCATATTGTGCAACCATTTGGTTGTACGTTACGACGGGCGGATGCTGGTGTCAAGACCCTCTTGTCACCGATTCCGGATCCAACTCCGCATCCGCCTTTCGCACCAGATACCGAGCCTCCGGCTCGTTCGCCGTCATGTCAGCGGCGGCAAGGAAGTCGGCTCTCGCGTCAGCAGCATCCCCTTTCGCGTCGCGGAGGTGCGCACGGATCGCGTGCGCCCGATGCCGGGTCAGCGGGTGCTGCAGAAGTCCATGATCACGGTCCAATTGCTGCAGTAGCGCGTCGGCGTGAGAGGGACCGAATGCATGGGCGACGGCGACGACTCGTGCGAGCATGACGACCCCGCTGGGCTCGACCTGTTCGAGCGCGAGGTAGAGCGCAGCGATCTGCTCCCAGTCGGTCTCCTCGGCGACCGGGGCGGATGCGTGCACGGCTGCGATGGCGGCCTGAAGCCGGTACGTCCCGACGTCACCTTGCGACCACGCGGCGCGGATGAGTTCTGAGCCTTCGCGGATGGCTGCTTGATCCCACCGCGTGCGGTCCTGATCGGCCAGCGGAATGAGATCTCCGTTCGCACTGGCGCGCGTGGAGTGCCGCGAATCGGTCAGCAGCATGAGTGCGAGCAGTCCTGCGGGTTCTGGGTCATCGGGGACGAGGGCGTGAAGGAGCCGCGTGAGGCGAATGGCCTCGCCGGTCAGGTCGGTTCGGGTGAGCTGCGCCCCCGTGGTCGCCGTGTAGCCCTCGTTGAAGATCAGATACAGAACGCGCATCACGGCAGACAGCCGGGCCGGGAAGTCGTCGTCGGCCATGAACTCGAATCGCGCACCGCTCTTGCGGATCTGCTGCTTTGCGCGACTGATTCGCACGGCCATGGTCTGCTCGGTCACCCCGTAGGCGTGTGCGATCTCTGCGGTCGTCAACCCGCCCACCGCACGCAGCGTCAGGGCGACGCGAGAGGCGGAAGAGAGGGCCGGGTGGCAGCACAGCAAGAGAAGGTTCAGGCTGTCGTCGTGGTCGGCAGGGCTCGGGGGCGCGAGGCCGGCGACCGGCTCGGATGCTGCGTACTCTTCTTCACGGCGGCGATCCGCTGATTCGGCGCGGAGGGTGTCGATCATCCGGCGGTAGGCGATGCGAATCAACCAGGACCTGGGGTTCTCGGGGAGCTCTTCCTCCTGCCACTGCCGACTCGCGGCGAGGAGAGCGTCCTGCACGGCTTCCTCCGCGATGTCGAAGTGGCCGAAGCGGCGCACCAGGGCGCCGAGCACCTGCGGCGCCTCGGTGCGCAGCAGGTGCTCGATCGCTCCGGAAGGGGCTGTCACGCGAAGTCGTCACCCATGATCGGCCGGATCTCCATCGGTTCGCCGAGCATCTCGACCATCCGCGCGACGATGTCCTTTGCACGCTCCAATCCCGACACGTCGATCACAGCGAACGACGCGAGCACTTCCTTCAGCTCCGCGAACGGACCATCGGTGATGACGATGCTGCCGTCGGTCTTGCGCACGGTCGTCGACATGGCCGGATGCCCGAGTCCCTCCGTGCTGACGAACTCTCCGCTCGCACGCAGTTCGGCCTCGAACTCCTGGTAGGCGGCGAATGCGGCGAGCGCATCCTCGGTCGGGGCGTCTGCGGTTGCGGCATCCCAGCTGGTGCTCGGCGTGTAGCCGAGGATGAGGAACTTCACGGTGTCATCTCCTTGAGTCGGGGCGCGTCCAGGCTAACGAGCCATCTCGGTGATGTCAGCAACGAGATTGCGCTGGCGGTGCACCAGCCGAAGGCGAAGAGCCCCGTGATCGCCACCTGCACGCTGGCGATGTCGGGGATCACCGGGGCGAGAAGGGCGAGTGCGACGATGCCGTTGGCGACCGCAGCAACCACTCGGCGCTCGCGGATTGCGCGCACAAGGGCGACGATCGCTGCCACCGCCAGCGCGGTGAACGCCACGATCGCCACCACCATGTGGACAACGGCGTGCGGCGACGGCTCTGCGGCCGGTCCGTCAGGCGTGCCGATGGGGAATCCGTTCGCGGGATCCTGCGGGAAGACGCCGGCGGCGATGAAGCCCATCCCGCCGATCGCGATGAGCACCGGAATGGCGGTGCGACCGACGCCGGCCGTCACGACTCTGCGGTGCCCGATCGACAGGCAGATCAATCCGAGCCCCACCACGATGAAGGTGAGGATCTGGATCCAGCCCAGTTCCCCGGTGGAGAGCTGGCTGAGCGGGTGGATGCGAAGGTCGAATCCTGGGCGTGTCAGCATCTGCACGATCGCGGACAGATAGAACAGCGGTCCGGCGAGTGCACCGGCGAGCAGAAGGGTCCGCGTCGTGCGCGGCAGGGCTGGGTCTCTTGTGGTCACGGTGTGCTCCTCTGGTCATTTCAGTGACGATGCGCAGATACGTCGGAGCCGGATGCCGAGCATTGACATCTGCTCGCAAGACGAATTTCCGCGCCGATGTCAATCCGCGCGACCTGGCTCCGAGGTATCTGAAAAGGCGGCCCGCCGGGCTGCCGGCGAAAGGACACCCCATGAACGAGCACCCGTTGGAGACCATCACCTCCGAGCAGATCGACGCGTACGGACTCGATGAGCAGCCCGTGCCCAGCAGCGCTGTCAGCGCGCTGGACCGGCTCATCGGCGAATGGACGGTTTCGGGGGGCGCCGAGGGCGTCATCCGATACGAGTGGATGCCCGGACGATTCTTCCTGCTGCAGCATGTCGAACTGGAGCAGTTCGGCCAGACGATCACCGGCCTCGAAGTCATCGGGCAGCTGCACCCGTTCGGCGAACCGGCCGGGACGGACGTCGTGTCGCGGTTCTACGACTCGATGGGCAACACCCTCGACTACGTCTACGAGCTGCAGGGCGACACACTCACCATCTGGGCGGGCGCCAAGGGCAGCCCGGCCTACTTCACTGGCACCTTCAGCGATGACGACCGGGTGCTGGATGGCGCCTGGGTGTACCCCGGGGACGGCGGCTACGCGTCCACGATGACGCGCCGCTGAGACTGCCGACTTCTCGAAACGGACATGATCAAGATGACCAAGACCAACACTTCCCCCACCACCTCGCTGCACCAGGTCACGTCTGCGGACGGGACGAGGATTTCGTTTGAACGCAGCGGGCACGGGCCGACTGTCGTGCTCGTGGCGCAAGCGCTGTCCGACCTTCGCGACAACCACCGATTGGGGGCTCTGCTCGCAGACGGGTACAGGGTCGTGAACTACGACCGGCGAGGTCGCGGGAACAGCGGCGACGCCGGCTCGTGGGAGATCGCCCGCGAGGTCGAAGACATCGAGGCGCTCGTCGATGCGCACGGGGGCACCGCAGTGCTGTTCGGCGCATCGTCGGGCGCGGTCCTCGCCCTGGACGCCGCGGCAGGGCTGCCCGAGAAGGTCGTCGGCGTCATCGCCTACGAGCCTCCGGTGATCGTGGACGATCAACGCGCCCCCGTTCCTCGCGACCTCGCCGCACGCCTGGATGCCCTCGTACGAGACGGCCTCGCGTCAGAGGCGGTTCGCGAGTTCAACCGCGTCGCACTCGGTGCCCCCGCGCTCATGATCTGGGCGATGCAGGCGATGATCGGGCCATGGCGAGCCATGGTCAAGATGGCTCAGACTACGGTCTATGACACGCGGCTCTGCATGGGGCTGCAAGACGGCGAACCTCTCAGCACCGACCGGTGGAAGGCGCTCCGTGCGCCCGTTCTCGTACTCGTCGGAAGCAAGAGCGAACCGTTCCTGCAGAGCGGAACCCGAGAGCTCGCATCCCTCATCGGAGCCGACTGTTCGACGATCAACGGCGCGCACCACGCGACGCCGATGATGAAGCCCGCAGCCCTGATCCCCTGGGTTCGGTCCTTTCTCACCACCGCACATCCGTGATCGTGCCGGCGGACTGCCGCGTGTACTCCCCTGAGCTCGGCCCCGACGAGGCGGATCTCATCTTTCGGGCCCTGGGCGACGTCACCCGGCGTGACATCCTCACGCGCGTCCTGGGCGAGAAGCTCTCGGTCAGTGAGCTTGCACCTCGATACGACATGAGCTTCGCAGCCGTTCAGAAGCATGTCGCGGTGCTCGAACGCGCCGGACTGGTCAGCAAGCGCACCTGCGGACGGCAGCGGATCGTGTCTGCAGACCCGGCGATGATCCAGCGGACATCGCAGCTGCTCGGCGCCTGCGGGCAGACTGAGAAGATGGATGCCACGCTCGCCGCGCTCCCCGCGGACGCCGACCACCGCACAGCCGAGCGCGCATTCACGGATGCGGGATGGACGTGGGCCGGTGCCGGGGACTGGGCGCTCGCACTGCGCGCGCCCGACGGATCAGCGGCCGTGCGGATCAGCCCGTTCGATCCGACAGGGCCGTACACGGCGGAACTCTATCGTGCAGCGGCCCACACTCGGCTCGTACCCGAGCTGTTCGCACATCGGAGGCTGGTGGGCGGCGGGGACCTGCAGCTCATGGAATGGCTGACGCCGGTCGACGAATCCGACGCCCGCGCGTTCCACGGTCTCATCACCAAGCGCGATGAGACCGTGGCCGAGCTGGTGGATCTCATCGACGGCATTCATACACGCGCACTACGCGAGCTGCCCTGGTGCGGGCCGCTCGACACGAATCCGTCGAACGTGATGCGCGGCGGCGACGGCCGGCTCGTCGTCACCGACCTGTTCTACGCCGACGGGCCAGCGCTGTATGCGACGGCGGGCGGCGATCCCGACGCGCTCGTCTCGCGCATGCCGGAGCCGGAACGGCGCTTCCTCACCGAAATCCCGCTCGCCGCCTCGGGCCCGTGGGATGCAGCGTCGCGGGAGGAGATGCGCCGCGGCATCGCTGCGGCGGATGCGCGGCGGAACTGACAGCCGGGCGTCCGCTTCCCGACCGCGCGTGCAGCAGCAGCACCGACCGGCTCGTGAGCGTCACGCGCGGCGGCGGGGCCCGGCGGCGCAATCGGGACGCGACGGGTCGCTAGAGTGTTGTCGTACTCTCGCGGTATCGGCTCGAAACGGTAGCGCGTCGTCCCGCCGATCCCCCGGAGTCACCGATGCCTCGTCCTGACGGCGCGCCTGCGCTGCGCACTTCTGTCGTCCTCGTTCTTGCACTCGCACTCGGACTTGCCGGTGGCGTCGGAGGCGCCGTCGCCACCTCGGCGATCACCAGCACTGTCGCCGGCGCGCAAGGCGCGGATGGCGTACCAGGCACCCAGGGAGTAGCGGGCGAGGTCGGCGAACCCGGAGACCAGGGCGCACCTGGAGAGCCAGGTGCACCGGGATCGCCCGGGGCCCAGGGAGAGACCGGCGGCACCGGAGCGCAAGGCACGGCCGGAGCAAAAGGCGCGGCCGGAGAACAAGGCGCGTCCGGGGCGCAAGGAAACCCCGGTGCTGTCGGCCCCAGTGGCGCTGCAGGGACATCCGGCGAACCGGGCGCGGTGGGTCCCGCCGGGCAGCCGGGCCCCATCGGTGAGCCAGGTGCTCCAGGCCCCGTCGGCCCCATCGGTGAACCAGGTGTTCCCGGATCCGTCGGCCCTACCGGGCCTATCGGCCCTGCCGGACCCGCCGGGGAGGTAGGTTCCGTCGGTCCTCAGGGCGTCGCCGGCCCTGCCGGTCCAATGGGTCCGGCAGGGCCCACTGGACCCGCGGGCCCCGCCGGGGCCGACGGCGCATCCGCTGTACTCGCCTATACCTTCCTGTCTGCACGACAGACTCTGGCGCAAGGTTCGTCATTCGTCGACTTCACCGGCGTGCACTCAGGCTCGACGCCAGCGGTCACCCATGCCGACGGGACCATCGAGATCCCCGCCTCAGGCACCTATCGGGTCACCTACGTCGCTGCCCCGGACGCCGGGTCGACATCGACAATCTCGATAGGAGCATCCGACTCGTCGAAGTACTGGCTGAGCCACAACGGCTCCGCGATCGACAGCTCGGTGGTCAGCCGGCCCATCTTCGATGTCAACATCGCCCTGATCCTCACCCTGCGCACGATCGTGCAGGGCGGCTCGTATTCTGCGACGAGCTATGTGAACGCGCAGGCGGGTGACACCTTGCGACTGGAGAGCATGACGACCCCGGGCATCCGGATCCCGGAGACGGCATTCACCCTCGTCGTCGAGAGGATCTCCTGACGCTCGCGATGGCGTAGGAGGATGCTGCGGTGTCAGAGCAGCGGAACTCCGATCGCACTGCTTTCCTCATCGAGACGATTCCGCTTCAAGGTGAGTACCGAGAAACGGGCTCCGCGTTGCCTTCCCCTGCTATCGCCTGCCGAACAGGGCGTGCAGCAGTGGGAGCGCCGACAGGCTCATGAGCGTCACGCCCAGCCACGGGACCGGCCCGAGCAGCAGGGCGCCGCCGATCAGCATCCCCCCGAACAACACGGCCGATACCGCGCGGAACGCGACCCGGATGATCCGGTCGAGGCGCTGTTCGAGATGCGAGACGTCGAAGGTGAGCGTGCCGGCCTCGAAGCGGTCGATGAGCGTGTCGACGCGTGTCGGCATCCGCCACAGCACGCCGGCGTTGGCGAGGGACTGCTTGCCGAGATCCTGCAGAAGGTGTCCGCTCTGATCGCGCAGCAGCTTGCTGGCGTAGGGCTCGACGGGCTCCCAGATGTTGAAGGAGGGGTCGAGGGCGCTGCACATTCCGGATGTCAGCGACACCGCGCGCATGAGCAGCAGCAGCTTCTCGGGGAACTGCACCGGCAGGCTGCGCATGGAGTCGCCGAACTCGGCGGCGAAGTCGCGCAACTCGTGCGGGTCGACGTCGCGCAGTTCACTGAAGCCCATGCCGCCGAATCGCGCGAACAGCACGGTGAGTGCGCGCTCGAGCTCGATCGTGTCGGCCGAGGGCAGCAGGACTCCGATCTCCTGAGCGGCTTTCACGAGCCCGCGGCTGTCGCGCGAGGCGACGGCGATCACGAGGGTGCGCAGGCCGCTGCGCAGCTCGTCCGGCACCTCGGCCATCATCCCGAAGTCGATGAAGGTGAGTCGCCAGGTGCGCTCGCCGGCGCCGGCCTCTGGCAGCGGCGTGACGAAGATGTTCCCGGGATGCGGGTCGGCGTGCACGAACGAGTGCGTGAAGACCTGGTCGAGCATGACATCGGCGAACACCTTCGCGACGTCGGTCGGGTCGATGCCGGCAGCGCGCAGCGCGACCGTGTCGTTGATCTTGATGGCCGTGACGTCTTGCAGCGTCAGCACCTTGCGGGTGGTGCGCTCCCACACGATCGCGGGCGAGTCCACGCGGTCATCGTCGGCGAAGTCCTGGGCGAATCTCTCACCGCTGGCCGCCTCGTGCAGGTAGTCGATCTCCTCGTGGCAGGTCTGCGCGAACTCCTCGACGAGCGCGGGGGCATCGACGCGGGCGGCCACCACGCGTACCCGCTGCGCCCAGCGCGCGACGCGGCGGAGAGCTGCGAGGTCGACGTCGACGATCTGATCGATGCCTGGTCGCTGCACCTTGACGACGACGCCGTCGAGTCCGGTGTCAGCGGCGTCGGTCGGGTTGAGGGTGGCGCGGTGCGCCTGACCGAGGGATGCTGCCGCGACGGGCATCCGATCGAAGGAGGCGAACGCGCGCTCGAGCGGCATGCCGAGCTCGGCCTCGGCGACGGCGCGGATGTCGTCGAACGGCACGGCCGGCACTTCGTCCTGGAGCGCCGCGAGCTCGCTGGTGATCTCGGGTGGGAGCACGTCGAGGCGCGACGACATGAACTGCCCGACCTTGATCATGAGGCCGCCGAGGTCGACGGCCAGGTCGCGGAACCGGCGGGCGAGCGCCAGCATCCGTGCGTCGCGCGTGCGCTCGGCGACACGGCCGAAGCCGAACCGCGGCAGGATCAGTTCGAACCACCAGACCTGCGCGAAGGCGCGTGCGGCGAAGCGCAGGATGCGCCGGTATCTGGCGCGGCCCTTCGACGACCTCAAGACAGGCGCCGAGCCAGGGGAACCAGCCGTGCGCGCGCGGTCATCCCCCATCGAGGCCCCCTCGTTCGCTGTCACCCTTCGGCGAGAATTGCGTACAGCTTACGGCGCGCGTCTTCGAGGATGGCGACCCCCTGCTCGACCTGTTCCGGTGTGCCGGTGCGGGCGAGCTGCGCTGTGGCGCTGGCGAGCTCCATGCCGGCCTTGGGGAGGGCAGCGAGGTGGCTCGTCGAGCGCCCTCCGGTGTTCTCCCACGGTGCGGGCTTGGATGCTGCCTCTTCGGACTCGGCGATGCCGGCCTCCGTCAGCGAGTACGTCTTGCGACCGCCCTGTTCTTCAGCGGTGATCAGGCCTTCGTCGGCGAGCAGCTGCAGGGTCGGGTAGACCGATCCGGCACTGGGCTTCCACGCACCGCCCGAGCGCTCGCCGATCTCGCTGATGATCTGGTAGCCGTGCATCGGCTTCTCGGCGAGCAGCGAGATGACCGCCGCGCGCACGTCGCCGCGAGCCATGCGCGAGCCGCCGGAGCGCTGCTCGAAGCCGGTGCGCAGCTGGTCCATGGCCTCCCAGACGCCGGCCAGGGGGTTGCCCGCACCGTTGCTGGCGCCGAAGCCGAACCCACCAGAGGGGAATGCGTTGTTCATGATGCCTCCTCAGAATCTGAACGATGGTTAACGATATGTCGCTAGGTGTCGTTCGGCAAGTGGTCTGGGGTCGACTGGCGGCTGCTGCGGGGGCTCCGGCCGCAATTTCTCCCGCCTGCGGGGCCGGACGACGATTCCGGTCGCAATTTCTCCCGCTGCACGTCGATCGAAGCGGGAGAAATTGCGACCGGAATGGCGCACCCTCGCCCGGTCCCGCCCGCCCGCGAACCGCGCGCATCCGGACCCGGGAACCGCGCGCGCACCCAGCACCCTCGCCGCACGACGCACGCACGCACCTGCAGCACGCGACCGAACGATTAACGATAGATTATCCCCGTAGCTCGATGAGAGGATGTTGTCATGGGAAGAGTGACGATCTGGGTGCTGCGCGTCGTGATCGCGCTGGCGCTGCTGGGTTCGCTGGTCGTGCAGACCGTGATCGTGCCGCTGCTGTGGGCTGATCTCGACGGCGCCCCGCAGTGGTTCCGGGTGAGCTTCGTCGTCATCGCGATCCTCGGCATCGTGACGATGCAGGTGTTCGCGGTGTGCGTGTGGATGCTGCTGACGAAGGTGCGGCGGGGTTCGATCTTCCAGCCGTCGTCGTTCCGCTACGTCGACGTGATCATCGGCGCGTTCGGCGCCGCCGCGCTGCTGGCGTTCTCGTTCGCGGTCGTCCTCGCGCCCAGCGAAGCCGCGCCCGGCATCGTCGCGCTGGTGTGCGGCGCCGCTCTGGTGCTCGCCGGGATCGCCCTGCTCGTCGTCGTCATGCGCGCGCTGCTGCGTCAGGCCATCGACCGCGAGGACGAGGCGCGCCACCTGCGCGACGAGCTCGGCGAGGTGATCTGATGGCCGTCATCGTCGACATCGACGTCATGCTCGCCCGCCGCAAGATGGCTGTGGGCGAGCTCGCCGAGCGCATCGGCATCACCCCGACGAACCTCGCCGTGCTGAAGAACGGGCGGGCGAAGGCGGTGCGCTTCACGACGCTGGATGCCCTGTGCGAGGCGCTCGACTGCCAGCCGGGCGACCTGCTGCGCTGGGTGCCGGACGACGACGCGTAGGAGCAGTCCCGCCTGTGCCGCCGACGCGCAGGTCTGTCAACGGGGTTCGTCGGGAGAATTCCGGATGCCAGTGTGGGCTCTCCCGAGGGACGCCGATGAGCCCTCGTCACACGATCGGAGCCGAAGATGTCAGATCCCACGCCGTTTGCCGATGACCCGACGCGCGCCTCGGGCGTCGATCCCGACCTCAGTCAGGATGACGACGAGCGCGAGCGCCCCGACGAGCGCGACGGAGACGATCGCGACGAGGACGCCATCCCCGATGCCGACGACCGGATCGACGTCAAGGATCTCCCCTGACCGATGACCCGCGCTGCGACGCGTCGAGCCACGCTCGCAGAAGGTCCCGCGGCCGAAGACCTCTCGACCGCGGGACCCTCTGTCGACTCAGCGCAGCGTGAACTCCACCGTGGTGGAGTTTCCGGCCACGTCGTAGGCGACGAGGGTGTTCGCCCCGGTCACCGCGCCGAAGACGCCCGGCCTGACGAAGTTCACGTCCGACCAGGGATTGTCGCTCAGATCCTTCACGACTCCGTTGATCTCGACGCGATCGATCTTCCGGGCGTCGTGCAGCTTGAAGCTGACCGTCTCGTAGCCCGCCTCGTCACCGACCGTAGCCGAGACCTCGGTCTTCACCGTCACGGTCGGCGCCGTGGCGTCGATGACGACGTCGAACGTCGAGGTCTTCGAGACGTTGCCCGCAGCATCCTTCGCGTTGTACTTCACGGTGTACTCCCCGTCGGGAAGCGTCACCATCGCGTTGTGCGAACCACTGGTTCCCTCCACGGCGGACTGGGTGCTCTTGACGACCTTGCCCTTCTGATACATGTTCGCGACGATCCGCTCGAGCCCGACCTCGTCGGTCGCGTCGACCTGGATGTCCAGAACCGGTGACGGCCCGGCGGTGGTCGGGCTGACGAGACTCACCTGCGGTCGCACCGCGTCGCCTGCAGCATGGTCGGCGACCGCGAAGCGGGTGACGGCCTCACCGTCGATCTCCGTGGTGAGCTCCACGACCGCCACACCCGCGGCGATTGTCGACTGCTTGGTCTGGAACGTCCGCGAGACGGTCTCGCCGGGCCGCACGCCCGTGAACTCGTGGGCGCCGAACGCGGTCAGCACGTTCGCATCGACCGGCTCGCTGTCGTCGTTGGTGACCGAGACCGACAGCTTGACCTTGCCGCCGGCAGTGCTGGTCTCAGCAGTCACCGTCGCCTCGGGTCGCTGCGCCGCCAGGTGTCCGAGCGGCGTGAGCTCGGCGGCTGCACCGAACGCGAGTCCGTTGTGCGCGCTGATTCCGGTGAGCCGGATGTAGCGCCCGCGGACCTCCGCGAAGTCCACCTGCTTGGAGCCGGTTCCGGTGCTGAAGGATCCGGCTGCGACCGGGTCGCCCCACTGCTCGTTGTCGTTCGACACGTGGATCTCATAGCCCTTGAGGTTTCCGTTGGTCCCGGTCTGGCGGGGCAGGTACCGCAGACCGTCGAGCACATGCTCGGATCCCAGGTCGAGCGTGATCCAGTGCGGGAAATCCGCGGGCGGCGCGACCGCGTACTGCGTGTGCCACAGCGACGCCGGGTTGCCGTCGATCGCGTTCGCAGCGGCCTCATCGGCGCCGGCTCCCTGGCTGGAGAAGCCGGCGATCGACAGACGCGAGCTCGGCACCTCGCCGTCGGCGAGGGTCGTCAGAGCTGTGCGGCGCGTGATGGAGCCGGTCTCGCCCGCAGATGTGTAGGTTGCCTCGCCCGCCAGCGTGTGACGCCCGGCGGCAACATCCGTCGTGGGCACCACGACCCACTCGATCGCGCGCTCTTCTTCGTTCTTCAGCTTCTTGAAGTTCGAGTCGCCCGTGGCGAAAGCGTTCCAGCCCTCGGGCACGTTCAACGCGACGGAGACGTCCGTCATCGTCGCGCCCGACTGATTGGTGAAGGTCGTGGTGACCGTGGTCGCCTCGCCGGGGATCAAATCGGCGTCGGCGGTCGTCAGCTTCAGCCGGCTCGGCAATGCGGCAGCATCCTCACCCGCCACGAACTCGACCTTCTTGGGCTCGGATCGGTTGCCGTACATGTCGACGGCCGCCACCTCGGCGACGTACTCGGTGCCGCGAGTCAGGCTGACTGGCTCGGCATCGCTCTGGCTGCGGTTGCCGATCGCCAGTGGGATGTTCAGGATGCTCGGGCGGGGCGCCATCTGGAAGTCCGCCAGGACCTTGGCTCCGGCGCGGATGGGCAGTCCGAGCGCCCCGGTCGCAGCATCCGTCACCTTGACGTCGTAGCCGTACACCGACTCGTCATCGGTCGCTGCCGGCACGCGCAGCACGTCTTTGCCGTCAACGAGGATGTGCGCGGGCGTGCCGTCGAGCGATGGAGCGACGGTGTCGCGGGCGGCTGAGGTGTAGTCGAAGTTCTCGCGGACCTCGTCCGGGGTGCTTCCTTCGAGACGCACGGTCCAGGTGGGGCCGGCGAGCGTTCCGGCACTCGCAAAGGGATAGTCGTCCTGGTAAGCGCCCCACTGCCCATCCGCGTAGGTGCGCTCGTTCTCGGCCGCGAAGTTCACGCGGTCGATCTCGGTGCGATCGTCGTACACCTCGACGTACAACGCCTGCGCGGTCGGGATGGTGAATTCCTCCCAGAGCGCGTTGCCGTCGGACTGATAGACGTCGTGCGGAGTCTCGGTGTACGACATCGAACCGTCGTTGACGGCGGTGAAGCCGTCCTGCCAGATCGATCGCTCGTCATTCAGGTGCAGGTGCGAGTGGCCCGAGAAGTACACGACCTGGGGGTGCGCGGCGAGATCCTCGGTGAGGTCGCCGTTCGAAGACTGCGCACCGTCGTGCACGGTGCCGGATGCCGGACGGTGGCCCACCACGAACACCGGCGTGTCCAGGGCTTCGCCCTCCGCCGACAGCGCGGCCAGTCGCTGCTGCAGCCAGCTGCGCTGGGCGCCGGAGTAGCGCTCGGTGTCGATGACGAGGAAGGTGCTGCCGCCGATGGTCTTCTCGTAGTAGCCGCCCGTGGCGTTGGGGAACCAGTCGCCGTAGTACTGCGCCATGTCGGCGTTGCCGACGTCGTGGTTGCCGTGCGACATGAGGATCGGAGTGTCCTCGATGTCGAGCCGCGCCATGTTCTCGTCGAGAATGGTCTTCACGACCTGGTGATCGGGTGCGGTGTTCCAGTTGTTGTCGTTGATCTGGTCTCCGTTGGAGATGATCAGGTCGGGGTCGGGGTTGATCGATGCGAGCGTGTCGAAGTGGCTCTTCCAGATGCCACGGCTCTTCTCGTTCAGCTGCGACGTGTGGATGTCGCTCATCACGAAGAACGACAGCAGCGGCTTCTCGTCGGACTTGACGATGTAGCCTTCGATCTCGGCGGGGGATACGGCATCGCCCTTCACCGAGGTCGCCGCGATGTTGGTGGTCTCGTCGACGACGAGGGGCTTCTCGTACAGCGGGCTCTCGGCCGTGGGCATCGAGCCGTCGAGCGTGTAGCGGATCTGCGCACCCTCGGGCGCTGCGAGTTCGACGGTAGTCGACTCGGTGTAGCGGCCGCCGTCCTGGCTGAACGTGGGCGCTGCGAGCTCGTCCGCCGCCTGCGCAGCTGTCATCGGCAGCGCCGCAGCGGCCACGACGGCCGCCAGCGTGCAAACGCCTGCGATCTGTCTGTTCACTTCGTCCCACTTCCACGTGTATATCCATGTCGCACCGAACCGGTGACGATAGCGACGTTAGGGAGTGATCACAGACGCTGAGGGGCGAAGGAAGGAACGTTAGGTAAACAACCTCCCCGGAAAAGCGCGGAGGGTCGCGAAAAGAAGTAAATACAACATCACGAAAACTTGAGCCCGCCCTGTCGGCGGCCCCCTGCCTCACCGCCCGGCGAGCATCTCCCGCAGGCGCTCGGCCTCAGCATCCGCCATCGCGTACCCGTGCTCTGGTCCTGGATACGCGCCCGAGCGCACCTCGTCGGCGTACGCGGCGATGCCGTCGATCGCCGCTTCGCGCAGCGAGGCGTACCGCTTGACGAACTTCGCGGCGGGCCCGCCGTAGATCCCGAGCAGGTCATGGAACACCAGCACCTGCCCGTCAGCATCCGCCCCGGCGCCGATCCCGATCACCGGGATCTCGAGCAGCGGCATGAGGGCTGCTGTCACCTGTGACGGCACGGCCTCGATGACGAGAAGCGAGCATCCGGCGTCCTGCAGGGCGAGCGCGTCGTCGATGACGGCGAGTGCCGCCTCGGCGGTCCGGCCCTGCGCGCGGTAGCCGCCGAGCGCGGTCGCGGTCTGCGGCGTGAGTCCGACGTGCCCGACGACGGGGATGCCAGAGCCGACGAGCGCGCGCGCCCGGTCGACGCTGGTGCCACCGCGTTCGATCTTCACCAGGTCGACGCCGGCCTCTTTCACGAACCGCTGCGCGGTCGCGAGCGCCAGGGCATCCGAGCCCTCGTACGATCCGAAGGGCAGGTCACCGACGAGCAGCGGAGCGGTGAGGCCGCGCCGCACAGCCTTGGTGAGCATGAGCATCTCGTCGGTGGTGACGGGCACGGTGCTGTCGTATCCGAGCACGGTCATCGCGCCGCTGTCACCGACGAGCACCAGGTCGACGCCGGCGGCCTCGGCGATCTGCGCGCCGGGGTAGTCATAGGCGGTGACCATGACGATGGGCTCGCCGGCCTGCTTCTTGGCGGCGAGGTCGCCAACGGTGATGCGCTTGTTCGGGGCTGCGTGCGTGCTCACGATGCGACTCCGGTCAGCAGCTGGTCCACGGCGGCGTCGACCTGGATGATCGTGTTGCTGCGGTCGACGTGCACCACGGTCGGCGCGTAGTCAGCCAGGTCGTCGCGGGAGTACTCGGCGTACGAGATGACGATGATGGTGTCACCGGCGTGCACCAGCCGGGCGGCGGCGCCGTTGACCTGCATGACGCCGCTGCCGCGCGAACCCGCGATCGTGTAGGTCTCGAAACGGGCGCCGTTGTCGACGTCGACGACGTGCACCTGCTCGTGCGCGAGGATGTCGGCCGCCTCGAGCAGGTCGGGATCGATGGTGATCGACCCGACGTAGTTCAGGTCGCTTCCGGTGATCATCGCGCGGTGGATCTTCGATTTCAGCATGGTGCGTCGCATCAGCCGGCGCCTTTCAAGAGGTGATTGTCGATGAGGCGCGCAGCGCCGACGCGGGCGGCGACGGCGACGGCGAGCAGTGCATCCTCATCGACGCGGTCGAGGGTGCGCAGATCAGTGGCGCTGCGCAGTTCGAGATACTCGGGGGTCACGTCGGCATCGGCGAGCACGCGGCGGGCCGCGGCGAGGATCGCCTCCGCGTCGCGTTCGCCGGATGCGAAGAGGTCGGATGCTGCGCTGAGCGCCCCGTTCAATGCCGCGGCCTGCCGGCGGGCGTCCGCGTCGAGGTACACGTTGCGCGAGCTCATGGCGAGCCCGTCGGCCTCGCGCACCGTGGGGAGTGCTTCGATTCGCACGTCGAGGTTCAGGTCGCGAACCACCCGGCGCACGACGAGCACCTGCTGGGCGTCCTTCTGCCCGAAGTACGCGGTGTCGGGGCGCACGATGCCGAGCAGTTTGGTGACGACGGTGGCGACGCCGTCGAAGTGGTGCGGGCCGCGGGCGGCGCCGTCGAGCACGTCGGTCAGGCCTGAGACGTGGATGCTGGTGGCGAAGCCGTCTGGATAGATCTCTGCGGGTTCCGGGGCGAAGAGGATGTCGACGCCCTGCTGTTCGGCGAGCGCGGCGTCGCGGGCCTCGTCGCGCGGGTAGCTGCTGAGGTCTTCGCCCTGACCGAACTGGGTCGGGTTGACGAACAGCGACACGACGACGAGTTCGTTGTGCGCGCGAGCGTGTCGCATGAGGGCGAGGTGTCCGTCGTGGAAGGCGCCCATCGTGGGGACGAGTCCGACTCGGTGCCCCTGCGCGCGAGCAGCGCGCACGGCGTCGCGGACGTCACCGATCGTGCGGAGGATCTTCATGCGGCGGGCCTTTCTGCGAGCACTCGCGTGCTGTCGGCGAGCGCGTCGAAGAGGTGCTCGAGGTCGAGCGGAACGGTGGCCGTGCGCTGGCGGGCGACAGTGGTGTGGTCGCCGCGCGCGATCGGCCCGGTGAGGGCTTCCTTCGCCCCGACTGCCACCCAGTTGTCGACGCTCTGGCGCACGAGGGGTGCGAGCAGGTCGCGTGCTTCGTCGCGCGGGATGCCGACGGCGTGAGCGAGCTGCTCGGCGGCGTCGAGCACAGTGAGCACGAAGTTGGAGGCGAAGGACGCGGCCGCGTGATACTCCGCGCGGTGCGCGTCGTCGAGCACGACGGGACGTGCGCCGAGGGCGCGCGCGAGCTGCTCCGCTGTTGCGAGCGCCTCGGGCGTCCGTCCGGCGACGGCCGCGCCGATGCCGTGGAACACGTCGGGCGCCTCGGTTCCGGTGAAGGTCTGCAGCGGGTGGATGCTGAAATCCACGGAATCCAATGAAGTGGCACCGGAGACGTGTCCGATGAGATCCGCGTGCGGGCGGGCTGCGTCGGCAGCATCCGATATCGCGGAGTCGGGGACGCAGAGCAGGGCGATGTCGATGCGCTCTGTGTTCTCGGTGCTCTCGGTGGTCGAGGTGTTCGCGATCTCGTCGCGGACCAGCGGGCCTCGCACATCGAATCCGGCCGCGCGCAGGGCGCGCGCGAGCACCGTGCCGAGGCGGCCGGCGCCGACAACGGCGATGGTGGTCTCGTGCGGCGCTGCAGCGGAGAGGGGCATCAGGCTTCCCAATGGAGAGGTGGGTGGATGCCATGAGTATCCGCCCGCGCGGGTGGCTGATTCAAATTGCGGAGCAGATTGACAAGCACTAAACGCTCCGTAGTTATCCAAACCGAGCATCACGCACGACATTACTTGTCATTTCGATCCGCCGCCGAATCGGCGCGGCCGCCTTGCAGTTGCTCTTGCAGGAACCGGTGCGGTCAGTTGTCGGGGGTGAACAAGGTGTCCTCGAACCGTTGACAACCCTCAGACCCTCCGAAAGACTCTCGCGTACGACGAGATATTCCAGAATTCCGGAGCCTGTCCAACGAGGGAGTACGGCCATGAGGAAGAAGTCGATCGCGATTGCGCTGGGCGCGTCTGTTGTTCTCTCGCTGGGAGCGGCATCCACTCCTTCGGCGAAGAGCAGCGCAGAAGAGCGGTTCGAACCGGACGTCGCGTACGACCTTTCAGTGACCGGCGACGAGCGCGAGACGGTCCACGCAGAGGTGGATGCTCTGGCCGGCGTCGTCAGCAGCGCACGAGCCGGCGACGGTTCGTACGATCCACTCACGCTGGTCGGAGCGATGCTCGATGGCTCCAGTTACGACTCCATCTCGCGGGGCGGCACGGCCGCGACGACGTATCCCTTCCCGGTCAGCAACACCGAGGCGAACCAGAACGAGTACGACCGCAAAGTCGCCAAGCTCGCCTGGGTGGTCAAACTCGCGAAGGACCTCGGCTTCCCCGTGGTTGTGCAGCGGCAGCCCGATAAGTACGTCTACGTCGAGATCGGTGACCCAGACGCCCCCGAGATGGTCATGGCGCTGAGCCACCTCGACTCGTCGAGGTCCGCTGTGTCACCAGAGCAGTTGGAACGCTGGCGCGACGCCGACGGCAACCTCGGCGCGCCAGGGGCCTACCATTCGCCGTACGTGCAGGACGGCTGGATCTATGGCGCCGGCATCCAGGATGACAGCGGCCCGACGCTGGCAACGCTCTTGGCCGCGAAGGCGCTGCTTGAGGCCGGCCTGCCGATCGACCGGCGTATCCGCATCGTCATGGGCATCTACGAGGACGGCGGGCCGGGCACGCCAACCGCGGCGAACACCGCCGCCTTCCAATCCATCCCGTACAACGCGAACCCGAGCTTCTACGACAACTGGGCCTACAAGAGCCTCAATCGCGAGGAGATGCCGATCGCGGGCTACACCTCGGATTCGCGGTTCCCGGTAATCGTCGGCAACTCCGGCGCGGTCACGCCAACCGTGTCGATGGACCTGTCGAGCGACAGCACGAAGGCGTTCCATCTGACCGGCGCGACTGCCGGCGTCACGCTGCGCGAGGGCGATTCGACACTGAAGGACATCGCGTACGGCAGCACGACACAGATCGCGTCAAGGGCAACGTTCACGCTCGACGTGGCAGATGCGAGCATGGGTGATCGCGACGAGTTCGTCGACGCGATCACCGACTCCGCTACAGCCAAGGACTGGCTGCCGACGGAGGCCGGAGCCACACCGAAGGTTCAGGTCGCGATCGCGGACGGCGTGCTCAGCCTTGAGATCAACACCGACGTGGCGATGGAAATGCCCAGCCCGCAGTACGGCAAGAACGCGGTCGTCTGGGGCATGTCTTTGCTCTCCGACGGCTTCGACGCCGTGGGAGTGACTGCCGATGAACTGCAACTGAAGAAGGCATCCGATGGCGTCCGCGATCTGTTCTTCCAGGACGGCGTCGAGGGCGAGGCCTACATCGGCAAGTACATGGGCATCCCCGCAAGCCTCCTGCGCAACCCCGACAACGGAACGCCGAACCTCACGTTCGCGCTGATGGGCGGCATCCGCTCGGAGGAGCCGACGAGCTTCTTCGCGAACGACGCACTCAGCATCCCGATGTACGTGCGCAGCATGCACGTCACGGCAGACGATTCCAGCCAGGCGACGACCGCGGTGACAGCCGCTTTCCAAGGCAAGGGCTTCACGATCAGTGCGCTGGGAGCGCCGGTCGGAGCCGGACTCTACGTCACCCACGACAACCCGCTGACGGCGTTGCAGTACGGCAGCTATCGCGCCACGGTCGAGAGCGACACCGAGGAGTTCGCCGACCCGTACGCGCTGCAGGACGTGGTCTACCCGCAGGGCACCACCGGTGGCACGCTGGCCAGCAACTTCCGCAACAAGATGACCGCCTTTGGCGCCATCATCCCTGGCAACGAGCGCTGGTGGCACACGGCCAACGAGCGGATGGGTGTCGACTCAGCCGTGCAGATGACGAAGATGATGGCCGACGGGATGCTGGAGATGGCGCGATACACCGGGCCGGCCGGCGCGCAGTTCCTGTGGGCCGACATTCCGGGGCTCAACCCCGACCGAGCCGACCTCGATCTGCTCGACGTCACGATCGGCACGTACAAGGATGCGTCGAGCGAGGTGGATGCCAGTGCGCTCGACGACCAGGCACTGCTCGGCGCCACGTCGTTCACCATTCCGATGTGGGACGGGCGCGGCAATACGACGCGGAACGCCGCATCGTTCGCACTCGGACACGAGCCGGGCGGTGTGTATCTGCCATTGACGGATGCGGACTATCTGGCATCGACATACGTGGCGCCGATGCGGTTGGAGTTCAAGGTGGAGCGTCCTGCCTACATGTCGGATGCTGCGTGGCAGACCTTCGTCGAAGGCGGCTACGGTGACTTCGCGTTCAATATCCTCGCAGGCGATCAGGTGGTTCCGCTGGCAGCACCTTCGGGCCAGGATGCCGACGAGTACTTCTCGTCGCGAACCTCGGCGACGAACCCCGACGCTCTCTACCTGTCGGTGAACCTGGCGGTCACTGACGCCCCGTATGCCGGCGTCGAGGGGGTGCTGGCGGACTCCAAATCGGATCTCTACACCGTCAACCCCGACTACCTCGAGTCGAACTCGAACCCGTTCCCCGAGCGCGGCGCCGTCGAGAAGCGCGGCTTCTTCGTGTTCGGCGACGGCGCCAAGGACGCGGAATTCTCGTCACCTGACGCGGTCTACGTGACAGTCGACAACGCGGTCGTCGACGCCGAGCCGTCGGCGGTGGTGAAGAAGCTCAAGGGCAACACGAACGAGCTGACGATCACGGTGGACGAGACCCACGTTGACGGCAGCACCTCGAAGGTCTCGGAGACGTTCACCATCCGCAACAACGCATCGGGCACGTACACAGTCGGCGACTACGAGGTCTACGTCGAGACGAAGGGGAACACGCAGGTGCGGGTGGTGGAGATTCGGTAGCGGTGACGGACGGGCGTTGGCCGGGCATCACGCCTGCGTACGTGGGTGACGTGGCTCAGTAGGCCCCGACCTCAGGAATGCTGTCGTCGGTAACGCGCAGCGCTAGTGTGTGGATCAGCCGGATCTTGTTGCCCGCGCTGTCTGTGTCTTTATTCCACCTCGCTCGCGGCGCGCGCATGACCTCGGTTTAGCGAACGCCCGACCCTACCTGAACGCAGGTGTTCGCATGGCCCGCAAACGTCCGGTTGCTGTCGCTCAGAAGAAGAGCCCTCGCGGATGGATCGTGTTCGCGGTGATCGTCGGCATTTTGATCATTGGTGGCGTGCTGGGTCGGGTTGCTACGCCACTACTCGTCATCTCTGTATTGCTCGCCGTCGGCCTTGGCCTGTTCACTGTGATCAAGGGCGCCACCCCGAGGCTGGGGATGCGATCAAGGAAGTCAGGGTTTGTCGCCCTCGGAGCCGCCGTTCTGCTGATTGTGGGTGGCGGCGCTGCCAACGCAACCCCGTCCAATAATCCACAGGCTCCGGCGGCGCTCATGGAGATCGCGCCCGAACCGAACACCCCGAAGAAAGTGGATACTCCCACGCCGACTCCCATTCCCACCACGTACGAGCAGGTGAACGTCGACACGCCGATACCCTTCGAGCGCACGACCCTCGACGACGCGTCCCTGGCTGAAGGAACCACGACGGTTACGACGACAGGCGTCGACGGGACCATGCGCGCGACCTACAAGGTCACGTACGTTGACGGCGAGGAGACCTCCCGCGAACTGATTGAGGAGGCGGTGTTCCTGAACCCCATATCCGAGGTCACGACTCGCGGAACCCTCAAGCCGGTCGCTGCACCGGTACCGCTCGTGCAGAACGGAGGCGGCAAATGTGACTCCAACTACACAGGCGCTTGCGTACCGATCGCGAGCGATGTCGACTGCGCTGGCGGTTCCGGCAACGGACCGGCGTACCTCGATGGCCAAGCCCGCGTTGTGGGCTCAGATATCTATGACCTCGACCGCGACAACAATGGAATCGCCTGCGACTAGACGTACCGCAGGACGGCCGCGCGAATGTCCTCTGCGTGCGCGTAGATGTCATCCAGCCCCTCGATCGGATGACGGGTCTCGACCTTTTCCTCGTCGAGCAGACCGAGGTACTTCTGCTTGCCGTTGAAGTGCAGACGAGCGATTGGCTTGCGGTTGTTGTCGTCAAGCAGCACCGCGAAGTAGCTCTTTGCATCACGTTGGGTCACGCGCTGCGGCTTGACCTCTCCACAGGCGATCGCTTTGACAATCTGGTAACCCTCAAGCTCCTCGAGAGTCGTCTCAAGCTCAGGGTCACGGTCGATGTCCGCCTCGGCGATTTCCGAGCTCGTCGGACTTTCGGTCAGGGCGGTGCTCGAACTACTGGCCCCCAGCGCTGCCTTGAGGCGATCATTCACTCGTTCCGTAAGGAACTGCTGGGCAGCCTTTCCGACGAGTCCCGTGAACTGCTGCCGGACTCGCTGGGTGAAAGCCCCTTCGTACACTCGTGACGTAAAGAACTTGATCCATTCGTCAGACGGCTCACGGAACTGCGATGCAATCTCGCGCTTGAGTGCACCGATGTACTTGAGCTCCTCAGCGGCACTGATGATGGAATCGAGATCGAAGCTGTCCTTGCTGAGCTTCCGAAGCTCTGCGATCAGGGTCTCATCGATATCGAGCAAATCAAGCACCAGGAATGGCTTTGCGTCCATGCGATTGGGTGCATCAAGGTCCGTGTAAAACTCCCACATGACACCGTTCGTCAGAGCTGCGATGCGCGCGTTGGTCACCGAGAAGTATCGGAACAGTTGCGAAGCATGCTCGATCTTTAGCGCGCCCATCGACGGTTTGCACTCGATGAGAATCTGCACCTCGCCGTCACGCATGATGGCGTAGTCGACCTTCTCACCCTTCTTGGTCCCGACGTCAGCGGTGAACTCGGGAACGACTTCAAGCGGGTTAAACACGTCGTATCCGAGAATCGTCGCGATGAAAGGCATTACGAACGCGTTCTTTGTCGCCTCCTCAGTACCGATGGATTCCGCTTGGCTCCGCACCTTCCCAGCGAGGGCCCCGACACGCTCCGCAAACTCCACAGTTACTCCGCTCAATTCATCCGACATTGGATACTTCAGACCATAGCGGAGCCGAACGATTGGTCTCACGCCACGCGGCGGCGGGTGCGCGGGCAGGGCCGCCGATAGGCTTGCCGCAACCGGTACGTACACGGAGATTCATGTGAAGAAGCAGATCAATGTCGTTGGCGCAGTCGTCGTACGTGGCGACGCCGTGCTGTCGGCACGGCGAAGCACAGCAATGCAACTCCCGGGCGTATGGGAGTTTCCCGGCGGAAAGGTCGAGCCTGGTGAAACGCCTCAACAAGCTCTTCGTCGTGAGATGCGGGAAGAACTGCTTTGCGAAGTCGACGTGGGCGAACACGTCGAGACAACGAGCCACGAATACGACTTTGGCGTCGTCACACTGACGACATTCTTCGCGACGCTCGTGGCCGGCGAACCGCAACTCACCGAACACGCCGAGTTGCGCTGGATCCCCGCCGCGCAGCTGGGCTCCGTCGAATGGGCGCCCGCCGATGTTCCCGCCGTTCAGCGAGTGGTCGCAGTGCTTCTGGGATGATGTTGCTCCAGGTTGAATCCATCTCCGTCCTTGAACACAAGGCCCAGATCCGCCTGCTCGAGGTAGTCACGGAGATCTGCGCTCGGCCGCTCCGGGAGGAGGACTGAGCACCTTAGGTCACGTACTCCGACGTGCCGGCGATAGTCGTAGAGCTGGCCGACTGCCATGCGTAGCTCCGACCGTCCAGCCAGCGCCTTCGCCTCGTACAGCACCCGATCGGTCTCGTCATAGATGTCGGTGAGCAACGGTGAACGGTCTTCCGGCAACTTGATCGCAAACCTGGAGAACTCGTGGCCGGACTGGCTAGCGACGAATTCATCCACCAGAAGAGACTCACGCCGAACTGCAGGGCCACCGAGTTGGCCCGACGTTTCGAAGAAGTACTTTGAGTTGATCTCGATCGGCACTTTCAGAGACTTCGCCGTGTTGCGGATGCCCGTAAACCCGACGATTTGTTGCAATATCTCGGGGACCAGCCCGACAGGAAGTAACCGGAACACAATGACGGTCCGCGACGCTCCGTTCACGTCTGGCGCTGGCATCCGCTCGTACGGCCTAGCGGGATCCAAGATGAACTCACCGAGATAGCGTTGCCGCTTCGTCTGCGTCCCCGGCATGAGCCCGTCTGCGACGAAAGCGTGGAGCGATCGCCCCTTTTCGGCGTGCGTAACGATCGGAGAGTTTGAGCCCGTCTCCAGTTGATCGCCGCCCTGTCCAGCACCGGTGTAGTGGAGAACGGTGCCGTCAGGGCTGAATCCGTCATACACGTATCCGAACTGGTTTCCTTCACTGTGGTCCGTGAAAATGAAGACCGTGTTGGACCGCTTGCTGGCGATGATGCCGCCCTGGGTTGCGCCGCCGTACTCGAGCGCGAGGTCCCGACGCGTCACGTAGTCACCGAGTCCAAGGCGAATGGGAGTTGGCGACATGCTCACACTGTAGGGGCAAAGTCCAGCGGCCGGCCGGCGTAGCGAATAGCTAGTTGCGAGAAGGGCTGGAGTCTATCGCTGGGCTAGTCGGCTGTCGGCATCCGCCTCTTCACCGCTCCAGCACACACCACCGCCACCAGCCCCGCGATCGGCACGATCACCAGTCCGGCCCGCAACCCGACGTTGTCCGCGATGACCCCCACGACTGGCGGCGCGAGCAGGAACCCGAATCGCAGCATCCACGCAACGATCGTGATCCCGCTGCCGTGCTTCAGCCCCGGCATGTCATCCGCTTCCTGGAACGCCGTCGGAATCAGCGTCGCTGACCCGAGTCCGGCCAACGCGAAGCCGAGAATCGTCCCGGGCACTGTCGGGAATGCCAGCGCGAGCCCCATCCCCGCCGCGGCGAACAGGCCACCAGAGATCACCATCGCCCGAGCTCCGAACCGGTCGATCAGTCGGTCGCCGAAGATTCGACCGACGAACTGCGCTCCAACGAGGGCGATGTATCCAGTCGCGGCGAGCGCGGCCGCGGCGCCCAGCGAGTCCGACAGGTACAGCGTGGCCCACGACATGCCGGCATCCTCGATCACCGCCCCGGCGGTCGCGATCAGGATCAGCGCGACCAGCGTCACGGCCAGGCGCGGCGAGAAGCCAGTGCGCGCGCCATCACCAGAGGCGGTGGCACCAGCATCCGCCCCCGACTCCGCGTCGGGCCCCGGCAGGCACATGCGGTAGGCGAGCACGACGACCACACCGAACACGACCGTCGACACGGCCAGGTGCGCCCCGACCGGCACCCTCAGCGCGATCGCGACGGCGGCCATCGACCCGCCCAGCACCGCGCCGATCGACCAGATCGCGTGGAACGAGTTGATGATCGACCGGTCATACGCGCGCTGCACGCGCAGGCTGTGCGCGTTCTGCGCGACGTCGGTGATGGCATCCGCCGCCCCCGCCAGGAACAGACCCAGCGCGAAGACGATCGCCGTCGGCGCGAGCCCGGCAAACAGCAGCGCGAGCGCCGTGAGGATGCTGCCGATCATCGCCACGCGCGCCGAGCCGAATCGGCGGATGAACACCGCTGCCGAGAGCCCCACGAAAATCGCTCCGGCGGGGAAGGCGGCGATCGAGAGTCCGTAGAAAGTGGCGTCCAGCCCGAGCGACGCCTTGATCTCGGGGTAGCGCGGCAGGATGTTCGCCAACAGCGCGCCGTTCGTGAGGAACAGCAGCGCAACCCCCACGCGGGCGCGACGAATCGTCGGTGTCGGGTGGGGGATGGTCACAGGACGAGCCTACGGATCCTCCCGCCCGACACCGGTTTACGCCGCTTCCCCAGCTTCCCCTCCCGCCTCGATGCTCTGGCGCGAGCTCGCCTTCTCGATCCCCTTGAGCGCCTTGTCATCCGCGTTGCTGTGCCGCGCCTTGCGATATGCCTTGCGGATCTCGGCCGCGACGAAGCCGGTGAGGTACCCCCACGGATCCGCGGTGACCATCAGCCAGGTGCGCTCGGCTCCCCAGGTGTTGTCCTCGAGCACCTCGAGCACGATCGCAGCGACGCCGTTCGGGTCGAGCGTGGCGCCGACCTCGGCGAGCACGCGCGTGCGGATCTCGGGCACGATGCGGCGCCGCGCCTGCGCGAGGAAGCACGTGCGGTAGTCGTCGTCGGCGTCGACTCCGCGGGTGAAGACATCACCGGAGCGCAGCGCGGTGAGGAAGGTGCGAAGCTCGTCGTTGGTCCAGTCGATTTCGGGCATGGCAGAGACTCCTGTCGTGAGTGAACGATGACAAGAAGACGGGCCGCGGCGGCCCCGCAGTCAGGACTGCAGGTCTTCTTGTCTCGGTAGCTCGCGAGCGAATGACAGGAGGGCGGATGCCCGGTACGCGCCGTTCCACGCACGCCGAGCGTCGCCACGACGGGCAGACGTGCGGGTGCAGATGACGGACATGCAGTCGACCGTAGCGGGTGGGCGCGACACTGGTCAATAGCCCCGGCCGCCGGACGCACCCGTGTCGGCGACTCCGGCGTACCCTGACCTCACACGCCGAACCACGAGGAGCCCCGATGACCAGCCGCGAAGTCAAGATGATCGTCCTCTCCACCGACGACCTCGATGAGTCGATCCGCTTCTACACCGAGACCCTCGGGTTCCCGCTGAAGTTCCGCGACGGCAACCACTTCGCGGCCCTCGACGGCGGCACGATCACGATCGCCCTCGCGACCGAGATCGACCACCCGATTCCAGGGCAGGTCGTCGTCGGCATCAAGACCGGCGACGTCGACGGCGATGCCGCAGCCGTCGAAGAGAACGGCGGCGGAATCGTCAAGGCCGCGTACAACGATGCCCACGAGCGCCGCGCCGTCGCGTACGACAGCCAGGGCAACGGGATGGTGCTGTACTCACCACTGCCGCACTGAGCACCGGCAGACCCCTGCCGGATGTCCGTGGCGGGTGCGAGACTCTCTCCATGAGGCTCGCCGAGCTCACCACCAGCGTCGAAGAGGTCGCGGCCACGTCATCGCGGCTCGCGAAGATCGACGCGCTCGCGCGGCTGCTCGAGCGTGCCGAGCCCGATGAGCTCCCCGCACTGACCGGGCTGCTGCTCGCCGCCCCACGGCAGGGGCGACTGGGCGTCGGCTGGCGCGGGCTCTCCGCACTCGAGGTCGCGCATGCCGCCGATCCCACGCTCTCGATCACCGATGTCGACGACGCCCTCGACGCACTCGCGCATGCCTCGGGAACCGGATCCGCCGCGCAGCGCACCCAGATCCTCACCGGTCTGGCATCCCGCGCCACCGCGACCGAGTGGGACTTCCTGGCCCGCGCGATGCTCGGAGAGCTGCGCACCGGCGCGCTCAGCGGCGTGCTGCTCGACGCCATCGCCCGGGCATCCGCTCGACCGATCGCCGACGTCCGCCGCGCAGCCATGCTCTCCGGCGATCTCGGCGAGACCGCGGTGATCGCACTGACGGCGAGCGCCGAGCAGCTGGCATCCGTCGGTCTGCGCGTCGGCCGACCAGTGCTCCCTATGCTCGCCGCCACCGCCGCGACACCAACGGCCGCGCTCGATCTCACCGGCCGGGCATCCGTCGAATACAAGCTCGACGGCGCCCGCATCCAGGTGCACCGGCACGGCGACGACGTCGGCGTCTACACCCGCAGCCTCGCCGACATCACCCACCGCATCCCCGAGATCGTCGAGATCGTGCGCAGCCTGCCGGCCCGCGACCTCATCCTTGATGGCGAGACCCTCGCGCTCGATGAGAACGGCGGCCCGCGCCCGTTCCAGCAGACGATGTCGCGGTTCGGTGCCGACGTGGCGCGCGAGCTGGTGCTGCGTCCGTGGTTCTTCGACGTACTGCACGTCGACGGCCGCGACCTCATCGACGAACCGCTCTCGACCCGGCTCGCGGAACTCGAGAGGATCGCAGGACAGTGGCGGATGCCCGGCATCGTCACCGCCGACGCGGATGCCGCGGAGCAGTTGTCCCGCGAGGCCCTCGCGGCCGGGCATGAAGGCATCCTGGTCAAGGCGATCGCTGCGCCGTATGCAGCCGGGCGACGGGGCAAGTCCTGGATCAAGGTCAAACCGGTGCTCACCTACGACCTGGTCGTACTCGGCGCGGAATGGGGCTCGGGCCGGCGACGCGGATGGCTGTCGAACCTGCACCTCGGCGCTCGCGACCCTTCGGGGGAGTTCGGTGAACCCGGTGGATTCGTCATGGTCGGCAAGACCTTCAAAGGCCTCACCGATGAGCTGCTGCGCTGGCAGACCGAGACGTTCCCCGAGTATGAGCGCGACCGCACGCAGCATGCCGTGATGCTGCGGCCCGAACTCGTCGTCGAGATCGCCATCGACGGCGTGCAGCACTCACCCCGGTATCCCGGCGGAATCGCTCTGCGCTTCGCGCGGGTGAAGGGCTACCGCCCCGACAAGACCGCTGCCGAAGCAGACACCATCCAGACGCTGCGTGCGCTGCTGCGCGAGTAGGGGCGCAAGTCAGTCGCGAGCGCCGATCCCGCGCATGACCATCTGCACGACAGCATCCACTCGCTGCTCACTCAGCGGCTGACCCAGCAGCGCCGCATAGCTGGCGGTGGCGATGAAGTGGTCGGCGACGACGTCAGCATCCACGTCCTCGCGCACGTCCCCGTCGGCGACCGCCTGCCGCAGCCGCGTCTTCACCCACTCGCGGATGGGCGCCGCCAGGCGCTCGTTCAACACGAGCCCGAGTTCTGGATCGGTCGCGGTCACCGCAATCAGCGCACGCGCCACCTCGATGCCGACCATATCGCCCTGCCCCGCCGACACCCCAGCGAACCACGCCCGCAGGTCGGCGGCCAGGTCATCAGTGGTCGGCACGACAGCATCCGACCCCGGCAGCTCACCCTCGAGCAGCGCCTCGCCGAGCACGGCGGCCTTCGACGGCCACCACCGGTAGATGGTCTGCTTCGAGACGCCCGCCTCGGTCGCGAGGCCCTCGATCGTGACGGCCGCGTAGCTGTCTTCGGCAAGCGCGCGACGCATGGCCGACATCACGGCCTGCCGGGCTTTCTCACTGCGGGGACGAGGCATTCCCACAGGGTAGCGCGCGTACACTGGAATAACGAGACGATGCGTTGCGTTATTGCTTGACACGAGGCCTACAAGAGGAGAAACCATGGCAC
The DNA here is from genome assembly GCF_022637555.1 of Microbacterium sp. H1-D42. Taxonomy (NCBI): domain Bacteria; kingdom Bacillati; phylum Actinomycetota; class Actinomycetes; order Micrococcales; family Microbacteriaceae; genus Microbacterium; species Microbacterium sp. H1-D42. Next base: position 3,446,046 of record NZ_CP093342.1, read on the forward strand.
TCACCGCTCACTCCACCATCGGCGAATGGCTCGACGACGCCACCGGCGGCCCGCTGATCACCGCCCTGCTCACGCAGTCCGGCTCCGATCCTGCACAGCTGACGCCCGTGCTCGGCCTGCCCCTGCAGCAGCTCGTCGCGATGAGTCAGGGCGCCATGCCTCAGTCCGTCGTCGACGACCTCGTCCGCGCCGCGAACGGCGGCGAGATCCCCGCCGACACCGAGACCGCCGGCTGGACCGAGAAGGTCACCGCCGGACGCTTCGCCGGCAAGACCGTGATCGTCACCGGCGCAGCATCCGGAATCGGCAAGGCTACCGCCACGCGCATCGCTCGCGAGGGCGGCCGCGTGATCGCGTCCGACATCGCCGCAGACAAGCTCGACGCGCTGCGCGAAGAACTGTCGGATGCTGACATCGTCACCGTCGCGGGCGACCTCACCAAGCAGGACGCCGTCGACGCCGTCATCGCCGCCGCCGGCGACCGCATCGACGCGCTCGCGAACGTCGCCGGCATCAACGACGACTTCTCTCCCGCCGGAGAGACGTCGGATGCTGTCTGGGACCGCGTCATCGCGATCAACCTCACCGCGCCGTTCAAGCTCATGCGCGCGGTGCTGCCTCTGATGGAGGCAGCCGGTCGCGGGTCGGTGCTCAACGTCTCGAGCGAGGCCGGCCTGCGCGGCAACGCCTCGGGCAACGCCTACACGGCCAGCAAGCACGGCATCATCGGCGTCACCAAGTCGGCCGCATTCATGTACGGCCCGAAGGGGATCCGCGTGAACTCCGTCGCTCCGGGTGGCGTCGCCACCGGCATCCCGATGCCGCCGAACATGTCGGCCGCAGGGTCCGCGCGCCTCGCGCCGTTCCAGCAGGCGATCCCCTCGGTCGCCACGGCTGAGCAGCTCGCAGCATCCATCACCTTCCTGCTCAGCGACGACGCCGTCAACATCAACGGCGCCATCCTGGCCTCCGACGGCGGGTGGTCGGTGCAGTAAGCACCTGCGCGATTCCGTGCGGGCGCGGCCGGACTCCTGTCCCGGTCGCGCCCGACCTGTCAGAAGCGAGTACCGTCGCATCCATGCCGCGCCCCGACACCCTCGCCGCCGTCCGTGACTTCGCCGCCGAGCGCGGGTGGCATCAGGCGCATTCGCCGGAGAACCTCGCCAAGAGCATCTCGATCGAGGCCGCCGAGCTGCTGGAGTGCTTCCAGTGGACGCCCGACTACGACGCCGATCACGCCGCCGACGAGCTCGCCGATGTGCTCACCTATTGCATCCATCTCGCCGACAGGCTCGGCGTCGACATCGATGACATCGTGCTGCGCAAGCTCGAGAAGACGCGGCAGAAGTACCCGGTCGAGCTGCAGGGCACGGCCATCCCGACACCAGTCGAGCGGCCGGCCTGACCCCAGGCCCAGCCCCGCGCGCGCCCGCACACTTTTCCCCGTTCTGCACATGGATTCACCCGGTTCCTGTGCACTCCGGGGGTTTCTGTGCGTGCGCGGCGACGCACCCCGTCCCCGCATGGGAGGCCCCATAGACTCGCCCCATGGATGCCGACGTCGCCACCACCCAGCAGGCTGACGAGCTCGCGGCCGACATCATGAGGCCGCGCCAGCGCCCGCTGGTGCTGGTCTCGACAGCATCCGACGGTACGTTCCGCTTCGACGTCCCGCGGCTGCGCTCCGAGCTCGACGGCATCGCCGATGTCGTCACCATCGCCACCGGCACGGCGACCAAGCACCTCGAGCACCTGCTGCCGCCGAAGGCCCAGGTGTTCAACGGCGCCGGCCGCTCGTACCCACCGGACTTCAACGGCGACGCCGACTGGCACCGCTCGCACCTGCGCTTTCCCGAGCACTCCGACACCCGCGACCTCGTCGACGATGCGATGGCGCAGACCGGCCGGCGCACGGTCGAATCCGCGCGCACCCCCAGCATCCGACGCGCGACGGGCATCGTGCAGCGGTTCTTCGATGACGACACCCGTGCGATCGTCCGGCTCGGCGACGGCACGATGGTCAGCGCGACCGCCGCGCTGCTGCCGCCCGACCTCCCGCTCGCGGCGGCGCTCGTGGTCGGCGAGCCGGTCAGCGGCATCCTCGACGATCTCGAGCTGCGTCCGGAACCTGTCGCCGCCGACCTCTCCGCACTCAGCGCCGGGTCGCACACGCTCGCCCTGGTCGTGAAGGTCACCGAGCTGCGTGCGACGGTGCAGCTGCACCCGCGCGAGGCGTTCGTGCTGCGCCGCCGCGATGTCGCCGGGGACGACGTGCCGGTCGGCGACGTGCTGCACGTAGGAGACGTGATCCGCGTGCGCGTGCGGCGCGATCCCGGCCTCGCGCTCAGCCACGCGGATGCCGACCCCGCAGCACCGCTCACCCCGGCACCCGCACTGGTGGTCGGCGGTGCGCCGTGGCTGGCCGAGGGTCGCGCGCGAAGCGCGCCGAATCAAACGATGTCGGATGCTGCCGCGCCTGCCACGCCGGTCACAGAGCCGCAGGATGCCCCGCCGGCACCCACTGCATCGGCCGCGCCGCGCGACGCTGATCACGCCACCCGGCACGACGTGAACGCCCTGGCGCGGGAGGTCTCTGCCCTGCGCGGTGACATGCTGGCGCTGACCAATCTGGTCGCACGTGGTGGACGCAGCGCGACCGACGACGGCACGCTCGCGCGATTGCGCGCCGAGAACGAGCAGCTGCGGGCGAAGCTCGCCGAGGAACGTGCCGAGCGGGCGAACGCCGAGGCGAAGTTGGCCGAAGCGACCCAGGAGGGGCGTGAGAAGGGACGCGCGCTGCGTGACGCCCGACGGGCCGCGGAGCGGTCGCATGTGGATGCCACAGCCGACGGCATCCGCTTGGAGATCGAACGCACCTGGGGAAACCGCACCGCTCCCGGCGAGCGCACCCGCTGGCCCCTGCGCGAGTACCGCTTCGGCACGGGCTTCATCGAGTCGCTCGACGCGCTCGACGAGAATCAGTTGAGCAAGGCCGTTCGCGCGTGCGTGGATGCCATCACCGGGCGTGACCGCGAGATCCCCGCTCGTGAACTGCACCGGCTGCGCACCGGCGAGGGTGGCGACGATCCGTACGTCATCCGCGACGCGGACGGCGCCAGATGCTGGCGTTCATCGATCGAGCAGAACGCTCCGGGGGCGCGGCGCCTGCATTACTGGGAGCTCCCAGGCGGCGTGATCGAGCTCAGCCGCATCGTGCACCACGACGACACGAGGCCGTAACGCCGCAGTCGGCCGGGCCGCGTCTGCCGTCAGAGTCATCGATCTGCGATCCGATCCCGTAGGTTGATCTGAACACCGTCCTTCTACCGCGCGGAACCTCCATTGCCTCAGTTCGACTTCGGCCACTTCTACAAGTTCATCGTCTCTGCAGGCCTCGTCCTCGTCGCGACGGCGCTCGTGGTCCCGTGGATCGTGTTCCAGTCCACCGGCATCCTGACGATCCCCAAGAGCGAGCTCGACGGACTCACCGACACCGCGAAGACGATGATCGTCGAGCGCCAGAGCGGTCTCTCGGACTTTCAGGACTGGGCATTCCCCGGACTCCCGCTCGCTCTCGGCACCGTCGGGTTCGGTGTGATCGTGCTCGGGCTGATGTCCTGGCACAAGCGCCAGACCCAGCAGAACGCCATCGATGACCTCGACCTCGAGACCAAGCGCGCCGCGTTCGCTGACGCCACGCAACTTGAGGTCGACTCCAAGCTGCGTGACGAGGTGACCGAGGAACTCCGGGCGGAGGCGGCGACCACCCCGGCCGTCGAACCCGTGCCCGACGATCCGGCATCCGACGGCGAACGTGAGCCTTCGATACAGACTCCGCCGGGCGAGCCCGGCCTCTCCCGACCCGGTGCGGATTCCGACCCGAGCGGCGTCACCTCGCTGATGCATCGCATGCGCGACTGGGAGGTATCGCTGTTCGAGCGACTCGAACTCGCCTATACCGGTGCGACCGAGCCTCGGCGCAACGTGCGCATGACGACCGGAGACGGTCGCGTCTACATCCTCGACGCGCTGCTCTCGCCGGACGGCGAGAGCGAGTGGGGGCAGCTCGCGATCGAGTTGAAGGCCGTCTCGACGGCGCAGCTCGTCGTTCCCCGCATCCGCGACGCCATGACTCGGATAGGCGCCGTCGCCGTGAATCTCAAGCCAGGGCTCGTGTACACCGGGCTGCCCGGGCGTCCACCCCGGACGACGACTACCGCTGTCGTCATGCTCATCTGCCAGGACTTCGAGGCCGGTCAACGGCTGCGGTCGTCAGCGGAAGCGACCGTCCGCGAACTCAACTCGATCATGCAGGTGCGGGTCGGAGTGATCGTGATCTCTGCAGAGTCCTTCGAGAACGCGGATGCCACCACGCTGCGACGGCTGATCACACGGGCGTGGTCGAGCCGCGGCGACGAGGGTCAGCTCGTCTGGCATCCCTGACGGGCAGCGACTTGGGCGGCAGGTGCCGGTCAGTCCGCGCGGCGGGAGAGCAGCATCCGCACGCCCGTACCCAACAGACCGATCACGAGGGCGACCACGGCGGGCTGCCACAGCACGGCCAGTGCCTGCGGGAAGATCTGCGTGGCAGCATCCGCCATCTCGCGCAGGTCTCCCAGCAGCACTCGTGAGCCGAGAACGTACTGCATCGCGGTGAACACCGCCGGCAGCACCCACACGGCGAGCGGGCCGACGATCCAGACGGCGAGCCGACTGAGCGGACGCACGCCGCACCACGCGAGCGTGACGCCGACGATCACGGCCGGCAGCCAGCGCAGCACTTCGCTGACGACCGGCGGATAGCCCATATAGGTGGTGAACGCGACTATCGCCGTGCCGATCCAGCTCGCGAACGGCACGGCGGCGAGCACGATGCCCAGAGCGACCGGCGTCACGGTGCGGCGCGAGGTCAGCAGCAGTCCGAGTTGGGCGAAGAGGATGCCCATGATGACGCCACCCAGCATCCCGCCGAAATAGAGCACTTCGCGTCCGCCGGCGGTGCCGCGCGTCAGGCCGAGTCCGTCAGCCACCACCGCGAAGGACTGCACCGTCACGATCGCGTGCACGAGCAGCACGCCGAGCGCCGCGATGCCGGCGCGCATCGGCCGCCTTCGTGACAGCACCCGCACGGCAAGCCCGGCCACGATTCCGCCCATGAGCAGCATGCCGAAGATGTTCAGCGCGTAGTACTGACTGACCGGCAGCAGCGAGAACGGCATGTCGTCCGGCATGGTCTGCGTCTGCCACAGGTTCTGCAGCGGCAGCCGCCCTCCGCCGACCCACGACGGGAACAGCATGACGGCGGATGCCACGATGCCGACCAGCAGCGATGGCCAGGTCGCGGACTTCTCAGCGCTCGGCTCAGCGCTCGGCTCTGCGGTCGATGTGGTCGCGGCTTGAGTCTCTGCGGTCGCGGCGTCGATGCCAGGTTCCATGGGTCGAGTCTGGCAGGTGCGTCATCGCGGAGTACGCGGGACACTGGAGACCGGCGATATGAGGAGGCCCATGACGAACCCACCCACCGTGCTGCTGCACGTCTCAGACCGTCCAGAGGACATCGTTCGGGCCCTCGGCTCCGCCCGCACCCTGCACGCGCACCGGCCCGAGTTCAGCATCCGAATCATCGTCAACGGCCCCGCCATCACAGGTCTCACCGTCGGCGCGCCGGCGCTCGAACTGTCGGAAGCGGCGACCGTGGAGGCCTGCGAGGTCGGGATGCGCGGCCACGACATCCGCGCCGAGCAGCTGCAGCCGGGCGTGCGCACGACAGCATCCGCCGTCGTCGCACTCAGCAACGGGCAGTTCGACGGCGCGGCCTACGTGCGGATCTGACTGAGCGGGGTTGTGGGCCAGGTCCGCACGGGCCGTCAGGCCTTCGCGAGCTTCGCCAGCGTCGCGTTGTCGTTGGGGAATCCCGCGTTCGCCATGAACACGTCGTACGCCTTGACAGCGTCGATCCGCGTCAGTGACGGGTCGTACACCGTGAAGACGCCGGTGACGAGGGCATCCGCTCCCGCCGCCGCGCAGGCCTGCGCCATCTCGAGAGTCACCCCGCCGTCGATCTGGATGAGCGCCTCTGGGTTCTCGCGGTCACGCAGACGCGAGAGCTCCTCGAGTCGCTGCAGCGAGCCGGGCAGAAAGCTCTGCCCGGCGAATCCGGGTTCGACTGTCATCAGCACGACGTAGTCGACATACGGGAGTACGGGCACGACGGCGTCGACCGGCGTCGACGGGTTGAGAGCGACCCCGGCACGCATGCCGGCGGCCTGGATCTGGGCGACAGTGCGGCGGGCGAACCTCGTCGAGTCGAGATGGAAGCTGGCGGCATCGCAGCCGGCCTCCTGCAGGGCTCCGATGTACTGCCCCATGTCGTCGACCATCAGGTGCGCATCGATGACGAGTTCGGGGTAGTTCCGGCGCAGCGATCGCACCATGTCCACCGAGAAGCACAGGTTCGGCACGTAGTGAGCATCCATCACATCGACGTGCACCCCCCGCACTCCGGCGTCGACGAACGCGTCGAGATCGGCGCGCAGCGTGAGGAAGTCCGAGTTCGCGAGAGAGGGCAGATTGATCATTCGGGCTCCTAGTTGAACGTGGTGCCGTATGCGGGCTGGATGCGGAGGTTCATGAACTCGCGATCCTCGCGCTCATGCGACGCCATGAAGTAGATGTATGAGATGCCGCCGGCGGGGCTGCCCACGCTCGGGTGATATCCCCGCGGCACCGAGACGAGGTGCCCCTCCCGCACGAGGGAGACCGAGTGCGGGGCATCCATGCCGTCGTCGTCGTAGGCGAGCTGCACGCCGAACGAGCCGTCGAGCCCGAAGTAGACGTACGTCTCCTCGCGTTCGAGGGTGTGCTCGTGCGGAGGCCAGGCTGTCCAGCCGCCGAGCGCCCCCTTCGCCTGACCGCACAGCACGCGCTGCGAGTCGAAGTCGCCGTCGATCACGTCCCACACGTCCCGCAGCGTGTTGGCTCCGGCATCGCCGTACACGTTGTGGCGTCGCGGATCTGCATCGACGTCGGCGAAGGCCAGGTGTGCGAAATCGGTGGCGCGGTCGCAAGGCACCCAGAACGCCATCACCACGGGCAGCTCCGAACCCTGCGGACGCAGGGTGATCGAGTCGCGCCACGGCACGTAGAGAGTGTCGCGCAGAGTCGCCGTCCCGCTTCCGGATGCATGGTCGAAGTCGACTGAGCCGGCGATCACCACGAGGACGAGCTCTTCATCGGCGGTCGGAATGCTCACGTCTTCACTGACTTCGAACCGCTGCACCGACGTCAGTCGCTGGCCGATCTCGTGTGCCTCGACCCGACGGGTCAGCTGCTGTGGCAATAGGTGGACAGAGGTCATGGTCGATCAGCCCTTCTCGAGAATTCCCGGCCGCACGCGGCCGTTGTGAACATGTGCCGGCCAGCCCCCACCTGGGCGGCCGAGCACGGTGGGAGTTCCAGGCCCGACGACCGCGACGTCTTCGGCCTTGAACCCCGCATGCGAGGGGTTCCAGGCCACCACCATGCCGGGAGCCAGGTGGAGGTTCTCGCCCTTTCCCGCGATGACCTCGCGGGCGACGAGACCGGCCAGCCCTCCCTGGTGGTGCGCTTTCCACGCGTCGCTCTCCAGTCCGGATTCGGCGTAGGCTCGCGTGCCGCGTGCGAAGACGCCGTTCAGATCCGCACCGGCGACGGAAGCATCGAGGAATGCGCCCTCCACCTGCAGCAGGCGCTGGAACAGATCCCGCTGCTCATTCCCCAGCGGGCCGAGGGCCGTGATCCGCGTGACGCTGGTGACGACGCCGTCGCGCTGCGCGCCGACCGAGACCAGGACGTTGCCCGCGAGGGGTTCGGCGGACGGAAACGGATGCTTGACGCGGGCGAACCGGTCGCCGCTGCCCACCAGCAGCACCGCGGGCTGAATGCCGTTCCGACGCAGCGCTCGGGCGAGGTCCCCCGCCAGGTCCCGCTCCGAGGCACCGCCGTCGGCGAGCAGCAGCGCGTCCTCGACGACCCTCGTGACGTCGTCGGTGAGCGCCTCGAGCCGGGTGAGGTGCTGCGGCAGCATGGTGCGCCGCAGCACCTTCAGGTCGGCGGTGAACGCCGCATCCGTCTCTTTCGCCATCGGCCACTGCTGCCATGGAACGGCTTCGAACTCCAGGGCTGCGCCCTGCACAACACCGCCGAGCATGAGGTCCCGCACCTGTTCGATCTCATTGACCGGGGCGATCACTCGGACGACCGGCTCGTCACTCAACGCCGACAGATCGATGACGAACGCCGGATCGGTGCTGCCCTCGCGCACCGCGCTGCGGATGCCCAGCATCCAGTTCAGCACCAATCCGTCGTCGATCACCGCACGATCGAGTCCGTGCGTCGCCGCGAGTTCTGCGATCCGCTGCAACGGCGCGGTCAGATCCCAATCGGTCACGCTGCGACCCCTCCTGCTCGGTGCGGTCTCTGGTCAGGCTGCGGCGCGAATGGCGTCGTAGAGGGCCTTCTTGTCATCCGTGTCGAGGACGTCGTCGACCATCGGCTCCAGCACGGCCCGGAACGCGTCGGCGTCGACTTCGTTGAACGTCGAGCCGGCGGCTTCGGCGGTCTTGACCGCTTCGGCGGACTGCGCATCCCAGATGGACATGAACTCGTCGACCGAGTTCAGGAACGCCGTCGAGACGATCTGCTGGTCCTCATCGCTCAGGGAGTTGAAGACGTCCGAGTTCAGCACCAGGAAGTCGGCGCCGATCAGGTGGCGGGTGTACGAGAAGTAGGGTGCCACCTCGTAGTGCTTCTCGGTGACGTAGGAGACGCTGTTGTTCTCAGCACCGTCGATGACGCCGCTCTGCAGCGCGGTGTAGACCTCGCCGAACGCCATCGGCGCCGGCGATCCGCCCATCGCTGTGAGCATGGACACGTGCAGCTCGCTCTCCTGCACTCGGACCTTCACACCGGCGAGGTCGGCCGGCGTCTCGACCGCGTTCTGCGAGTTGTACACCGAGCGCGCACCCTGCGTGTAGGCGCCCACGATCGTCAGCTTGTTGCTCGACTCGAGCGACTTGAACAGCTCCCCGGTGATCGTGGGATCGTTGATCGCCTTCATCTGGTGTGCTTCGCTGTCGAAGACCAGCGGCATGTCCAGCACGGCGAAGTCTTCGTTCAGGTTGTTCATCTGCGTGCCAGAGATCGATGCCGCGTCGACGGCACCGCTGCCGACGAGCTGGACGCTCTCCTGCTGCGCGCCGAGCACGGCGTTCGGGAAGATCTGGACGTCGACCCGACCGTCGGTCTTCTCACGGACCTCATCGGCGAAGCTGGTGAGTGCCAGGTAGTTCGGGTGCTCTTCGGTCTGGTTCAGCGACAGCCGGATCTCGACCGTCTCGGCGGCGCCGTCGCCTTCGGACTGCGTCGTGCCGGCGCAGCCGGTGAGGGCGAGCAGTGCGACCGTGGTGATGCCGAGCAGGCGGGCGGTGGACTTGATCTTCAAGGGGTGCTCCTCTGTGACGGGCGGGCGTGGGCGCGACGGAACGTCAGCTGCGACGATGGATCGGCTTGCTCTCACGCAGTGGATCGGGTGGTTGCGCTCATCACAGCACACGATCGACGACCGCATCGCGGAGTTGCCAACTGTTGCGAGAACCACCAGGTGCCCCAATACCGGAAATCTCGCGCCACCAGGCGAGAACTAGGATGACGACATGGCCGCACCGTCGGATCCGTCGCGTCGGGTCACCATCTACGATGTTGCCGAGGCGGCCGGAGTATCGCCGTCGACGGTGTCGCGCGCGCTCTCGCGTCCGGGCCGCATCAGCGCTCTGACCGCCGACAAGATCCGTGTGGCCGCCGATGCGCTCGGCTATCAGCGCCTGGCGGGTCTGCCCAGCGGAGAGCCCGCCGAGCTTCGACTGCTCGTAATGCTGGTCAATGACATCGGCAACCCGGTGTTCGTCGAACTCATTCGCGGTGTCGAGGCCGTCGCTGACGCTGCCGGCTACACGGTGGTCCTTCTCGACTCTCGGGAGAGTCACGTCAGAGAGCGCCTCGTCGAGGAGTTCTTCCCCGCGGTCAGCGGCCTGGTGCTGGCGAGCCCAAGACTGTCGGATTCGGGCATCCGACGCCTGGCGAAGACCCGCCCTCTCGTGGTGCTCAATCGCGCGGTGCACGGGGTGCCATCGATCCTGGCCGACACCGCCAGGGGAGCGCGCACCGCCGCAGGCCACCTCCATGATCTCGGCCACCGCGAGATCACCTACCTCGCCGGCCCTGAGACATCATGGGCCGACGGGATGCGCTGGCGCGCTCTGCAGGAAGCAGCACGCGAGCTCTCGATCAGAGTCCGCCGACTGGGTGCGCATCAGCCGACCGTCTCCGGCGGTCACGCCGCCGCGAGATCGTGGATGGAGCAGCAGACCACAGCAGTCCTCGCGTTCAACGACGTCGTCGCAACGGGCTTCATGCAGGTCGCCGAGGAGAACGGATTCGATGTCCCGACTGATGTGAGCGTGATCGGCTTCGACAACAGCCAACTGGCCTCACTGGTTCGGCCCGGCCTGACCTCGATCGCTGCACCGTCCCGCAAACAGGGTGAAGCCGCCGCCCGCGCCCTCATCGACATCATCGACGGCGCCCGCCCCGACCCGATCCCGCTGTACCTGCCGACCCGCCTGATCTCGCGGTCGTCGACGGCACCGGTGCCCCCGGCGTGACGCGGCCGGCCGCAAACGCAGCCACCGCGAACGGCCGAGTCACGGCCGGGTGAGGGCCGACGAATAAGCGCCTAAACTGGAGGTGCCCCGCCGGCCCCTGATCTTGGAGTGCGCGTGACCACCCCGAACACCCCCACCACACACGTCCCCGACTCCGTCGCGAATGCCGCTGCGACGCCCGAGAAGGAGCAGCCGTACGGCGCTCTCGGGCTGAAGGACGACGAGTACGCCCGCATCCGAGAGATCCTCGGCCGCCGCCCCACCAGCGGCGAGCTGGCGATGTACTCGGTGATGTGGTCGGAGCACTGCTCGTACAAGAGCAGCAAGAACTATCTGCGCCGCTTCGGCGAGAAGGTCTCGGAAGAGATGAAGGAACGCCTCATGGTCGGCATGGGGCAGAACGCCGGCGTCGTCGACGTGGGCGAGGGCTGGGCCGTCACCTTCAAGGCCGAGTCGCACAACCACCCGTCGTTCATCGAACCCTTCCAGGGTGCCGCGACCGGCATCGGCGGTATCGTCCGCGACATCATCTCGATGGGCGCCCGCCCCGTCGCCGTGATGGATGCCCTGCGCTTCGGCGCCATCGACCACCCCGACACCCCCCGCGTGGTGCACGGCGTCACCAGCGGCATCAGCTTCTACGGCAACTGCCTCGGCCTGCCGAACATCGGCGGCGAGACCGTCTTCGACGCCGTCTACCAGGCCAACCCGCTGGTGAACGCCCTCGCGGTCGGCGTACTGCGCCACGAAGACCTGAAGCTCGCGAACGCCGAGGGCGTCGGCAACAAGGTCGTGCTGTTCGGCGCCCGCACGGGCGGCGACGGCATCGGCGGAGCGTCGATCCTGGCATCCGACTCCTTCGACGACGGCGGCCCCACCAAGCGCCCCGCGGTGCAGGTCGGCGACCCGTTCGCCGAGAAGGTGCTCATCGAGTGCTGCCTCGAGCTGTACCGCGACGAGCTCGTCGAGGCGATCCAGGATCTCGGCGCCGCCGGCATCTCGTGCGCCACCAGCGAGCTCGCCGCCAACGGCAACAGCGGCATGCACGTGTCGCTCGACAACGTGCTGCTGCGCGACCCCACCCTGACCGCCGAAGAGATCCTGATGAGCGAGTCGCAGGAGCGCATGATGGCGATCGTCGCGCCCGAGAAGCTCGACGCGTTCCTCGCGGTCGTAGCGAAGTGGGACGTCGAGACCAGCGTGCTAGGCGAGGTCACCGGAGATGGCCGCCTCGTGATCGACTGGCAGGGCGAGCGAATCGTCGACGTCGACCCGTCGACCGTCGCCGTCGACGGCCCCGTCTACGACCGTCCCGTCGCGTACCCGACGTGGATCGACGCGCTGCAGGCGGATGCTGCCGAGGACCTGCCCCGCTCGAGCGAGCCCGCGGTGCTGCGCGAGCAGTTCCTCGCGCTGCTGGGCTCGCCGAACCTCGCCGACACCAGCTGGATCACCAACCAGTACGACTATTACGTCGGCGGCAACACCGCCCTCGCCTTCCCCGACGACGCCGGCATGATCCGCGTCGACGAGGAGTCGGGCCTCGGCTTCGCGATCTCGACCGACGCCAACGGCCGCTACTGCCAGCTCGACCCGTACGCCGGCGCGCAGCTGGCCCTCGCCGAGGCGTACCGCAACGTCGCCGTCACCGGCGCCACCCCGACCGCGATCACCGACTGCCTGAACTTCGGCTCGCCGGAGAACCCCGAGGTCATGTGGCAGTTCGGGCAGACCGTCGATGGCTTGGCGGATGGATGCTACGAGCTGGGCACCCCGGTGACCGGCGGCAACGTGTCGTTCTACAACCAGACCGGCGACGTGCCGATCCACCCGACCCCGCTGGTCGGCGTGATGGGCATCATCGACGACGTCTCGCGCCGCATCCCGTCCGGCTGGCAGGACGCGGGCGAGAACATCTACCTGCTCGGCGTCACCTCGACCGAGCTGTCGGGCTCGGCATGGGCCGACACCGTGCACGACCACCTCGGCGGGCTGCCGCCGAAGGTCGACCTGGCCGCCGAGAAGCGCCTGGCGGGCCTGCTCGGAGCCGCGCGCGAGGAGTGGCTGATCTCGTCGGCGCACGACCTGTCCGAGGGCGGCCTCGGCCAGGCCCTCGCCGAGGCCGTCATGCGCTTCGGCGTCGGTGCCCGCCTGTGGCTGACCGAGCTGATGGAGCGGGACGGAGTGGATGCTGCATCCGCACTGTTCTCGGAGTCGACGGGCCGCGTGCTCGTCACCGTGCCCCGCGAGGACGACGTGAAGTTCCAGGGCCTGTGCGAGGGTCGCGGCTACCCCGTGCTGCGCATCGGCGTTACCGACAGCGAGCCGACGCTCGAGGTGCAGGACGTCTTCACCGTGTCGGTCGACGAACTGCGCGAGACCTCACGCGGTACGCTTCCTGCAGTGTTCGGTCCGACCGTGACCGAGCCCGCCTCTGCCTGACCGATCGACGACCGATCCGTCAGCCCCCTGAACCGAAAGACTCCGAGAAGAGCCTGATGAACTCCACGCACGAAGAAGCCGAAGACCTCTCCGTCTACAGCGAGCGTCGCCAGAAGCGCATCCGCGTCATCGCCTGGGTGACCATCGGGTCGCTGATCCTGGTCGGCGGCGGCGCAACCGTCCTGTCGCTGCTGTTCGGCTGATCTGCGGTGAAGGACCTCAAGCGTCTGCGCGCCCTGCTCGCGTCGGACAAGCCGCTGAACTGGGTGCTGACCGGCGACTCGATCACGCACGGGCTGCTGCACACGCTCGGCGAGCGCAACTACGTCGACCACCTGCACGAGCTGGTGCGCGGCGACATGGGACGCGTGCAGGACGTCATGATCAACACGGCCATCAGCGGCTGGCGGGTCAAACTGCTGCTGAAGGACTTCGACCGGCGCGTCGCCGCGTGGAAGCCCGATGTCGTGACGCTCATGATCGGCACGAACGACTGCTCTGACGCCGGCAAGTTCCCCGTGATCTCACCGGCCGAGTTCGCGGCATCCGTCACGGAGTTCGTCCGCCGCGTGCGCGCCCTCGGGGCGATCCCGGTGCTGCAGACGCAGCCCACCATCGACGTCGCACACGCCCCCGAGCGGGCGCGCATCGCCCAGTTCGCGCAGGCGATCCGCGATGTCGCCGCTGCAGAGGACGTCATCCTCGTCGACCAGTTCGCGAAGTTCACCGAACTCGGCCACGGCGGCGTCGCGATGAACCTGCTGCACGACCCATTCCACCCCGGCGCAGCAGGACACGCCGTGCTGGCCCTGGAGATCGCCCGCGTCCTCGGACTGCAGCCCCCACCGGCATCCGATCGAGTGCTGCCCGACCTCGCCATCCGCGCCGCGCGCTGAGCGACGCCTCAGGTGGCGGGTCTTGGGCCGCCGCGCGCGATCAATCGTGCGCCGGTGGAACCAGCCGCACGCAACTCGGTGCAATCGGTTGCAGAGGGTTGCAGAAGCCGATAGAGTCCACACTGTACCCGTTGATGCGACGGGGTACAGGATGGGTATACGTGGATGACACCGTCGTCGTTCCACCACAGGACCTCGGCACGCGCCCGGGGCGGAAAGGGCTCACCGTGGCCAAAGTGACGATCTATTCGATCGCAGAAGAACTCGGCGTGCATGCGTCGACGGTGTCGCGGGCGTTCAGCCGTCCGGATCTGGTGAAAGACGATGTGCGGCAGCGCGTGCTCGACACCGCAGAGCGTCTCGGCTTTCAGCCCAGCCGCGTCGCCCGACGTCTGGCGACGGGCAGCACCGGCGCGATCGGTCTGCTCGTGCCCGACATCACGAACCCGTTCTTCCCCCCACTCGTGCGCGAGATCCAGGCTGCCGCGGGCGAGGTCACCGTCGTGCTCGTCGATGCCCAGGGCTCTGCCGAGGCCGAGCCGGCCCTGATCGCACGGCTGCGAGCGCAGGTCGACGGCATCCTGCTCGCCTCCCCCCTCGCGTCGGACGACGTGCTGCGCGAAGCGATCGGCTCGACGCCGACGGTCGTACTCAACCGCGAGATTCACGACCTGCCATCGGTGGTCAGCGACATGTCCACAGCCCTGCATGCCGCGGGCGACTATGTGTATGGGAACGGTCACCGGCGCGTCGCGCTGCTCACCGGCACGGTCGGCTCGTGGGCGGCCGAGCAGCGACGCGATGCGATCCGCGCGTGGGCGGCGACCACCGACGTCGCACTCACCGAGCTCGGTCCCTTCGACGCTTCCTACGACGGCGGCCGAGCAGCGGCCAGCGCCTTACTCGACACCGACGCCACAGCCGCGTTCGCATTCGACGATCTCACCGCCTGCGGCGTGATCGCCGGCCTGGCGGAAGCCGGCGAGCGCGTTCCCGATGATCGTTCCGTGATCGGCTGCGATGACGTGCTGCTGGCGCGTGTGGTGACACCCACCCTCAGCACCGTGCGGACACCGAACGAAGAGCTGGCACAGACCGCGATCGCGACGCTGCAGGCCGCGGTCGCGGGTGAAGAGACCGCCTCCGCGCGGCTGGAGGGGACCTTCGAGCCACGGCAGTCGATCGCGTCGGCGGCCTGAACGAGACCATCAGCACAGGCTGCGCCTGGCCGTCTGCGCCGCGGCGAAGACGTTCGCGTACACAGCGGCCGTCCTCGCCGCACTGACCGCCGGAGTTCCACCCCGAGCGAGCTCGAGCATGGCGTCCGCCGCGCCGTGATACCCCAGCTCCGCCGCGCCCGGCGCGAGCTCGACGACCCGCACGCCGCGGTCGGTCACCGCGCGCACGGCGTAGACGTCGGTGCCGTCCACGCCTGACACGCTGACGTTCACCTCGACCGTGCCGATCCGCGCGCGGACGGTGCCGTGTGCCTCGGATGCCGTCGGCAGTCCCTCCCGCGCCGCGGAGCCATCCAGGATCTCGGCCCGCCCGCCTGGCAGCAGCACGTCGACCATTTCCCAGGCATGCACTCCGAAGTTCACCAGCGTGCCGCCAGCCCCGGTGAGCTCGTCCTGCCAGCTGCGCGGCTCCAGAAGCGCGGCGATGCTGTGCTGCACGCGCACATCGAGGGTGCGCAGCTGCCCGCCGGCGATCTGCTCGGCTAGGGCCACGAGCTTCGGCGCGAAGCGCAGCACCGACGAGGTGAAGCGGGGCGCGCTCCCGGCCGCTGTCCACTCCGCGTAGGCCGCAGGCGTGCTGGCGACGGTCTTGTTGAAGAACGCCGGTGTTCTGCTCTCGGCGACCACCAGGGCAAGCTCCGCGGCGCGCGGCGTGCGGACGGTCGACACGATCAGATCGGCCTCGGTGAACAGACGATCCCGATCGGCAACAGCGGAGACCTCGAACTCAGCGCAGAAATCCGCCGCGCGGCTGGGATCGTCGACGTCCCACAGCCCGATGATCTCCGCGCCAAGAGCGCGCAGATTCCGGGCGTCCGAGAACGCGTGCGAGTGCGCCGCCCCGGCGAACGCGACGCGCGGTGCCCGCTCGCCGCGACGCACTACCGCAGCCACTCGTCGCGATGCTCGGCGATGAACTCGTCGTCGAGCAGCTCGGGATACGCATTCCGCACCCGGCGGATCTCGTCGGATTGACCGGGCGAGAGCCCCTCGTCCGGATCGAGGCACCAGATGCCCTCAAGCAGCCCTTGCTGTCGCAGCACCTCGTGCACCCCGGCGATGACCCCGTGGAAGTCATTCGCAGGGTCGAAGACGGCCTGGTTCAGATCGAGCAGGTCCGTCGCGGTCGACGAGAGCTCGGCCAGTGCCTCGCGGTCACCCGCGGCGCCCCGGTGCACTTTCTGCAGCATCCGCACCGCCGCTCGCGTGCCGACGGCCCACTGCCCGAGCAAGCCGCCGGCGAAGCGCAGCGTCTGGCGATCATCGGGCGTGTGTACGTGATACTCGGCCAGCAGGTCACTCACGATCGCGTCGTCGTTGCCGGTGTACAGCGCGATCTCGCTCGCGCGTCCCGACTCGGCGATACCTCGCACCAGCTCGAGCGTGCGGTAGCGATCGAAGGGTGCCGCCTTGACGGCGACCACCGATGGAATCGCCCCGAAGTCACGCCAGAACGAACGATCGAGCGCTGGCCCGCCGATCGCCTGCTGCAGATAGAAGCCGACGACCGGCATCACCTGGCCGACGATCCGCGCTCGCTCCAGCAGGTCGGCTGGTGTGGCCCCGGCGACGCGGGGGCTCAGCAGCACCGCGTCGTAGCCCAGCGATCGCGCGAGCTCGGCCTCGGCGACTGCCTGCGCCGCCTCACCGACGACGCCGGCGATTCGCACCAGCGACGCATCGCCATGGGAATCCATCTCCTCGGCGGCGAGAGCAAGCACCGGTTCGAACAGGCCGTGCTCGGGCAGCCGGATCTCGAACTGGGTCGTGTGCACTCCGACGGCCAGACCGCCCGCCCCGGCCGTGAGGTAGTACCGGGTGAGCGCTCGCTGACGTCTTTCATCGAGACGACGTGACGCGTCGAGGGCGAGCGGGTGGGCGGGGATCACCGTGCCGCGCGCCAGCGTGGCCGCGGCTTCGAGGCGCAGAGCAGGATGGGCGGAAGCCATCAGAACCGACCGTCCCGCACGGCCCACTTGGTGGGCTTGGCGACGAGAGGAAGGTCGGCGCTGATCCAGCGAGCCTGCCAGTCGATGAGCGTGTCTGTGGCCACGCTCGGGTACCCGAACAGCGAGGCGCAGCGCCGGGCGTCACTCAACAGCGCGGTGGGCTGCGGGTCGTCGGCGAAGGTGACCGGCCGTTCGAAGAGCGCTCCGAATCGGCGTGCGATGGTCGCGACGCTCAGCAGCTCGGGTCCGGTGAGGTTGACAATGAACGGCTCGGTGGATGCGTGGCGCAGGCTGCGCAGCACGACCTCGTTCGCGTGCCCCTGCCACACCACGTTCACGTTCGCCGTCGCCAGCGAGATCGGCTCACCGCGGTGCACGGCGAGTCCGATGTCGGCGAGCACGCCGTAGCGCAGATCGACAGCGTAATTCAGCCGGATTGTCGCGACCCTCGTACCGCGCTCGACTGCACCGAACTCGAACACCCGCTCGCGACCGAGACACGATTGCGCGTACTCCCCCACCGGCGCGGGCGTCGTGTCCTCGTCCGCACCGCCGGAGGAGGCCGGAACGAAGGGGTAGACGTTGCCGGTGGACATCACGGTGATCGCGCTGTCGCGGTAGCGGCGTGCCACCCGGTCGGGGAGGGCCGCGTTGACCTCCCACGCCCACGACGCGTTGGTGGCGGCGCCGAACTTCGCACCGACCATGAAGATCACCTCGGCGGCATCCGGGAGCGCCGACAGGTCGTCTTCGGCGATGAGGTCGAACGGAATCGTGCGGACACCGGCATCCTCGATGCGGCCACGCACCATCTCGTCACTGAAGCGCGACACGGCGTACACGGTGTCCTCGGTGCGGCCCGCGAGGTCGAACGCGCGACGTGCGAGCATCGCCAGCGTCGGCCCCATTTTTCCGCCAGCGCCGAGGATGACCAGGTCACCCCTGCCGTGCGCCATGTCGGCGACCAATGCGTCGCTCGGGGTGGACAGATTCTGTTCGAGTTCGCCCTCCGAGGCGAATCCGTCATTCATGCGTGCTCCTTCTGAGGGCTTTCGTCATCCAGCTCGATCAGCTGCATGAGGTTGCGGGTGATGTGGAACGGATCCTTCACTGGCAGTGCGACCACCTGGTCGAGCGGGCTGCCGTCGCGGTTGCGTATCTGCACCCACTCCGAGCCCTCATCGACCCGCGGGAAGGTGCTGAGCGCGTAGTCCCAGATACGGGTGCGCCAGGGCTCGCACTCGGCGCGCCCATGCCGGCGGGCTCCGATCGCCGTGGTCGCAGCGGCCTCGCTGTGCACCCACCACAATTTCGTGTCCCAGGTGCGGTGCACGAGCTGCTCGTAGTCGGTGTCACCGGATGCCCCGCGCGGCTTGCCGCCGGAGCGGTCGACGTAGCGCAGCATGCCGCCGAACTCCGAATCCCAGCCCAGCTCGCAGAGCGGCGCGATCGAGTCGAGCGCAGGCGTGCGGTGCGCGGCGGCATCGCCGCCAGCCAGCACGATGGCATCGAGCACGATCCAGATCGCCTCGAGCGCGTGGCCTGGTACCCGGTGACGCGTGATCAGGTCGTCGCCATCGCGGCCATCCAGGCGCGGCATCTCAGCGAAGGCGCCGTCATCAGTGCGGAAGGACATCACCGCGTCGATCTCGTGCGAGAGCTCGACGTCGAGAGTGCTGGATGCCCCGATCGCGCGCTCTGCGGCGGTGAACACGCCGAGCGCGTTGAGCAGGATGAGGCGCGGCCCGAATGCACGATGACCGGCGGGCACCGCGTACGGCGGGGTGGGTGCAGTGCGGTCGCGGATGTCATCGATGGCGCGCAGCAGAATGCCACGCGCCGGCGCGATCCAGTCCCTCTCACCCGACACCCGTGCGTACTCGGCGAAGCCCATGGCCGCGAAGAGGTCGGCGTACACGCTGCGAACGGGCTGCCCGACGACCGGCTGCGACCCGTCGCGTGTCAGCGCGAACGCGCAGGTGCCGTCGAAGCGCAGCGCGTTCTCACGCAGGAAGACGGCACCGCGGCGCGCCAAGTCGAGCGCGCGCTCCGCATCGACCCCTGGTACCGCGAGCTTGCCACGTTCGGCGAGCCCGGCGGCATGCGCGAGCAGCCAGATGAAGCGACCTTGCGACCAGGTGTACTTGTCGTCAGCGACGCGGGTGCGGCCGCGATTGTCGAAGCAGGTGTGGAATCCGCCGTGCTCGAGGTCGATTCCCTGCCTGATCCAGAACGGCAGCACGACCTGTTCCAGGTGGCTTCGTGCATCCTGCGTCATGCGACTCCTTCGTGGCGGCGCCATCGTTGACCTCGGCGACGGTCTTCCCGTAGTGTAACCTGCAACCGATTGCAAAGGAACACCATGCACAACATCCCGATGGAGATGCCCCGCATACACACAGCGGCATCAGTCGCCGAGGCGGGGCGCGAAGCGGCGCGGCGGGCGGCAGCCGTCCTGCGCGAGGCGATCACCTCCCGGGGCACGGCGCGAGTGATCTTCGCCTCCGCACCGTCACAGCAGGCCATGCTCACCGCGCTCGCCCAGGAACCGGGCATCGACTGGACCCGAGTCCATTCATTCCACATGGACGAGTACCTGGGTCTTCCTGACGACCATCCGAACAGCTTCGGGCAGTGGCTGCAGCAGCGCCTTCCCGCCGAGGCCCTGCCGCGGCTCGAGCGGATCCGCCCCGACGTCAAGCCCGCCGCCGAGGCCGCACACTACGCGGGCCTGCTCGCCGAAGCGCCCATCGATCTGGTGTGCCTCGGCATCGGCATGAACGGCCACATCGCCTTCAACGAACCCGGCACCTCCAGCCCCGATGACTCCGAGACAGTGCGCGTGGCGACACTCGACGAAGCATCCCGTCGTCAGCAGGTCGAAGAAAAGCTCTTCACACAGCTCTCCGAGGTGCCCACACACGCTCTCACGCTCACCGTGCCCGCCCTGCTGTCGGGCAGGTCACTGGTCTGCACCATCATCGGCGCCCACAAAGCGGACGCTGTCGCGCGCGCAGTACGGGGACCGATCGACTCCTCGCTCCCCGCCAGCTTCCTGCGCACCCACCCGGACGTCTCCTGGTTCCTCGACGCCGCCGCAGCCGCAGCACTGAATCGCGAACCGACGCACCCCCGCACTAGCCTCCAGCTATGAGCGTGACATCGTGGCCAGGACTCGTCGACCTGCAGGTGAACGGGTTCGGCGGCTTCGACGTCAACGCCGACGACGTCACGCCCGACACGATCGTCGCACTCACGAGGGCACTGTGGCGCGAGGGCGTCACCACCTATCTGCCGACGGTGATCACAGCATCCGAAGAGAAGATCGCGCACGCCCTCGAGACGATCGCGCTCGCCAGGCAGATCGACCCCCTCATCGCCCGCTCGATCGCCGGCATCCACATCGAGGGCCCGTCGCTCAGCGCCGACGACGGTCCACGCGGAGCACATGATGCCGCGCAGCTGCGCGACCCCTCCGTCGACGAGTTGACCCAATGGCAGAACGCGGCCCCGGGACTCGTCCGTATCGTGACGCTCGCGCCGGAGCGTGCGAGGTCGCTCGAGTACATCACTGCGGCGGCGGCCCGTGGCATCCGAGTCTCGATCGGCCACTGCGCACCGGACACAGAGCGGATCCGCGAGGCAGTCGCCGCCGGAGCGAGCCTGTCGACGCATCTCGGCAACGGCGTCCACCGGGAGTTGCCCCGCCACCCGAATCACCTCTGGGCGCAACTCGCCGCCGACGAACTCACCGCGATGTTCATCGCGGACGGCCACCATCTGCCTGCTGACACGCTGACCGCCATGATCCGGGCGAAGGGCGTGCAGCGCAGCATCCTCACCTCCGACTCGGCCGCCCTCGCCGGATCCCCGCCCGGCCGCTACGCGACCCCGGTCGGGGGCGTCGTGATCGTCGCAGAGGACGGCCGTCTGTCGCTGGGCGACACCGGACTGCTGGCCGGGTCGGGAGCGTCCCTGCGACACTGCGTCGAGTGGGCACTGGCGCACCTGCCATTCACGGAGGACGACGTTCTCGCGATGGCGTCCCGCAACCCCGCGCGGATGCTGCGGATCGACCCATCCGGCGACAGAGTCGACGTCGCTCTGGATCACGGGCGCGTCATCATCCACCGCGTGACCGTGGGCGGCAACGTCGTCTGCGAGCAGTGAGAGAACGATCGGAGTGAGAACGATGACCGTGCGAATCTGCATGGCACTGAATGACCTGGACGGCAGCCGCCTCTACTCCGCCGAGGAGATGAACCGGCTGGCGGCCCTCGGTGAAGTGATCCGCCCTCCGGCGACGGAGGCGGGCACAGTACCGCCTCCGCCAGGCCTTGGCGATGACTTCGACGTGCTCATCACGTCGTGGAGCACAGCGCCATTCGATCCGGGGCTGCTGCGCGGCGGCCGCCTGCGGCTCGCCGTGCACAGCGCCGGATCGGTGCGCAGACTGTTCCCGATCGACGCGCTCGGGGACGGCCTCCGCTTGGCGCAGGGTGGATCGGATGCCATGGCCGAGGCCGTCGCAGAGATGGCGCTGACCATGACACTGTCGGTTCTGCGCAACGTGACCCTGCACGACCGGCGGCTGCAGTCGACGCGTGACTGGCGCGTCGGCGGCAACGGCATGCTCGGACAGAGCCTCGCTGCTCAGCGCGTCGGTGTCGTCTCGCTGAGCCGGGTCGGACGGCACTACGTGCGGATGCTGCGCGGGCTGGGCGTGACCGACGTGCAGGTGCACGACCCGTACGCCACAGAAGCGGATGCCGCCGAATTCGGGGCGGAGCTCTGCGAGCTGGATGACCTGTGCGCGCGCAGTGACGTGCTCGCCTTGCACGCGCCGAGCATCCCCGAGACGGTCGGGATGATCGGCGCCAAGCAGCTGGCGCTGCTCCGCGACGGAGCGATCATCATCAACACCGCCCGCGCCGAGATCACCGATGAGCAGGCGCTGATCGCCGAACTCGTCAGCGGCCGGATCTCGGCGGCCCTCGATGTGTTCACCACCGAGCCCCTGCCGACCAACTCCGCGCTGCTCGGCCTCGAGAACGTGCTGCTCACGCCGCACGTCGCCGGCGGCACGGTGCAGGCACGCTTCGCGCAGGGCCGCGCCAGCGTCGATGAGATCGAGCGGTTCGTGCGGGACGGCGCGCTGCTCGCCGAAGTGACACCGCAGAACTATCACCGTCTGAGCTGAGGACGTATCGCGTCCCCAAAGGTTCTTGACATGTACCCACACCGGTGGTTACGGTAAATGCAACCGATTGCAAACTGCGTCGTCCCGAGATCAAACCTGTACCCGAACCCAATGGAGGGATCATGAGTCACAAAGCCACAGTCGCCGCCGGCGCGCTCGCGCTGAGCAGCCTGCTGGTGCTCACCGCATGCTCCGGCAGCGAGGCACCCGCCGAAGCCGCAAACCCCGATGAGGTCTCCGGCACCGTCACCTTCTGGCCTTACCCGCTTGGCGGCGTCAAGGATGCCAGCTGGTGGCAGACCTACATCGATGACTTCAACGAGACTTACCCCGATGTGGAGATCGACCTGCAGATGCAGGCCTTCGCGGGTCGCGAAGAGGCCCTCGTCACCGCCATCTCCGGCGGCAACGAGCCGGATGTCGTCTACTTCAACCCGGACTTCGTACCGAAGTACGCCGCCGAGGACCTGCTGCTTCCGCTCGATGACCTGCGCGACGACTGGGACCAGTTCCACGATTCCGCCCTGCAGGCGATGACCTACGACGGCACGCTGTACAGCGCACCTCAGCTGATCACCGCCGGCAACGATTTCTGCAACGCCGTCGTGCTGGAGGCTGCCGGCGGAGTGGCGTGCCCCACCACCTGGGACGAGCTGCTGGAGATCGCCCCGGCGGTGAAGGAATCCGGCAACTACGTCACCAACTACTACGGCACGGGCACCCTGAACAGCACGTTCTACAAGTACCTGTGGCAGGCCGGTGGCGAGGTCCTCAATGAGGACATGACCGAAGCCGCCTTCAACGGGCCCGAGGGTGTCAAGGCGCTCGAGTACATCAAGACGCTCGCAGACAACGAGTGGATCCCCCGCGAGGAGATCGCGACGATCCCCCCGTTCGAGCAGTCACAGCAGGGGCTCGGCAAGGTCGCATACAACGGTGGAGGCAACATCATCGCCAACCGCGACCTGCACGGAGCGGACGCCATTGAGACGGTTCCGACCATGAAGGACGTCGAGCAGGTCGCATCGGGCACGGTCGGCGGATGGTCGATCTTCAACACCACCGACGCTCCCGCAGCCGCCCAGGCCTGGGTGCGGTACCTGACCGAAGCCGATTTCATGTCGAAGCTGCTGCCCGAGGCCAACTACTTCTCACCCCGCAGCGACCTGACGGGTCTGTACGCCGATGACCCGATCATGACCGCCGGCGAAGAGGCGATTCCGTTCGTTCGCACCGGCGTGGCAAGCCCCAAGGCACGTGAGATCATCGACCTCCTCAAGCCGCACATCCAGCGCGTCCTGCTCGAAGGAGCCGATCCGCAGGAGGCCCTGGATGCCGCTGCAGAAGAAGTGAACCGTATCCTCTGATCGCGCTCGACGATGGTGCCCGGAGCGCTCGCGCTCCGGGCACCATCAGACCGAAGGGCACCATGACTGCCACACCCACTCTCACCGCTCCACCGTCACCCTCGGAGCCCGAGCCGGCGCCGGTGGCTCCCAGGCGGCCTCGCCGCTGGTGGAACTCGCGCGAGGCGATTGCGGGATACATCTTCGTCGGTCCGATGGTGCTGCTCTTCGCCGTATTCCGCATCTGGCCGGCCATCTACGGCATCGTGCTCGCTTTCGGCGAGTACACGCTCCGTCGCACGTACAAGTTCGTCGGTCTTGACCACTTCGTGCACCTGTTCCAGGACCCGATCTTCTGGGACGCGCTGCTCGTCACCTTCATCTTCGCCGCAATCCAGATGCCGCTGGCGATGATCGTCTCACTGGGCATGGCGCAGCTCTGCAACCGGGTCCTCCGCGGCATGGGCTTCTATCGCTCGATCTTCTTCCTGCCGACCGTCACGTCAAGCGTGCTCATCGCGCTCGTCTTCATGTGGATCTTCTCGGGCGCAGGGCCCGTCAACGCACTGCTCGGGGTGTTCGGCATCGAGCCCGTCGGCTGGCTGACCGAGCGGGTCTGGGTGCTGCCGACCCTCGCCATCCTCAGCGTGTGGAGCAGCTTCGGCTACAACATGCTGATCCTGTTGGCCGGGATGCTGGCGATCCCCACCGAGTACTACGAAGCGGCATCGCTCGACGGCGCGAACGGCTGGCAGAAGTTCTGGCACGTCACCCTGCCCAATCTGAAGCCTGCGCTGTTCTTCGTGCTGATCATCGAGACGATCAAGTCGCTGCAGACCTTCGACTCGATCTTCGTGATGACCGGCGGCGGACCGGCACGAGCCAGTTACACCTTGACTTTCATGATTTACGACCAGGGCTTCGGCTACTTCGACTTCGGCTATGCCAGCGCGGCGGGTGTCGTGCTGCTGATCATCACGCTGGCGCTGTCGCTGATCCAGCGAAAGATCGTGGGGAAGAACGACTGATGTCCGAGACGATGACCACTGTGCTGCCTGACGCGTCGCCCAAGTCTGTGCGGCTGAAGCGTCGCTCCCCGTCGATGCGCAAGCTCGGCCGGCTGCTGCCGTTGCACCTGCTGCTGATCCTGATCGCCGTGGTGACGGCGTTCCCGTTCTACGCGATGGTGATCATCTCGGTGCAGCCGGGCCAGCCCATCCAGATGCCGCAGGCCCTGTTCCCGACCTCGATCTCGTTCGACGCGTTCATCGAAACACTCAGCAGCAGGAACATCCCACGCTGGGCACTCAACTCGACGATCTACGCTGTCGTCTCCACCGTCTTCGTCCTGCTGTTCGCATCGATGTCCGGCTACGCCTTCGCGAAGAAGAAGTTCCCCGGACGCGAACTGATCTTCTGGACCCTGGTCGCGATGCTGATGATCCCGTACCACCTGACGATCATTCCGCAGTACATCCTCGTCGGTGACCTGGGCGGGTTGAACACCATGTGGGGAATGCTCGTGCCGACGCTCGCCAACACCTCGGCGATGTTCCTGATGCGGCAGTTCATCCATGGCATTCCTGATGAGCTGCTCGATGCAGCGAAGATCGACGGAGCGGGAGAGTTCCGCATCTTCTGGTCGATCGTGCTGCCGCAGCTGAAGCCGATCCTCGCCACGCTGGCCACGTTCGTCTTCCTCGCGCACTGGAACGACTTCCTGTGGCCGATGATCTCTCAGACGTCCGCCGAGAATCATGTGCTGACCGTGGGACTGAACACGCTGCAGGAAGAGCAGGTACCGCTGGCTACGATCATGGCGGCGGCTGTGATCAGCTTCATCCCGACCTTCCTGGTCTTCATCTTCTTCCAGCGCTTCTTCGTGCGCGGGGTGATGATGAGCGGGCTGAAGTGACAGATGTCGGCCGGCGCGAGGGCTGATCCGCTCGAGCTGCCGTCCGAAGTGGTCGACACCCACTCCGGCCGGGTGCGCGGGTTGCGAAGAGTGGACCCGGCCTCGGGATCCGAGAGCCTCGCGTTCCACGGGATCCCATACGCACGGCATCCCGCTGGAGCTCTGCGGCTCGCCCCACCACAGCCGCCCGAATCGTGGCGGGCGGTGCGGGATGCAACACGGCCGACTGACCCAACCGCTAACGCCCTGCACGTCAATGTCTTCACTCCCGACCTAGACGGACGCCTGCCCGTACTGTTCTGGATCCACGGCGGCGCATTCACGAACGGCTCACCGCTCGACGAGCAGCTCGATGGAGTGAGCTTGAACCACGCCGGCGTCGTGCTCGTGTCAGCCTCCTACCGCCTGGGATTCGAGGGGTTCGGTCACGTCGACGGCGCGGTGCCCAACCGCGGCGTGCACGATTGGCTGGCAGCACTCGAGTGGGTGCGGCACAGCATCCGCTCCTTCGGCGGAGACCCCGATCGGGTGACCGTCGGCGGCCACTCTGCCGGAGGCGGTGCGGCGCTGACGCTGCTCGGGATGCCCGGGGCGCAGCATCTGTTCCACCGGGCGTTCTCGCTCTCCGGTGCTCTCGCCGACGTCGCACCGGCGCGGGCGCGCGAGCGCACGCGCCGGCTCGCGGCGCTGGCGCGGGTGGAAGCCGCGAACCTGCCCGACGTCGCCAGCGAGCAACTCGCCGTCCTGCTGCGGAAGGCTGCGAGCGCTCAGCAGGGCGACGCAGCACGCGCGGAGCGACTGCGCGAGGGCCTGCCATGGGGCCCGGTCGTGGACGGCGACCTGGTGCACCTGCCAGTCGCCGAGGCGGCCCGCGCCGGGATCGGCGCCGACAAAGCGCTGCTCATCGGGGCCGCGGATGACGAGTTCACCCCGGCCCAGAGGTCCAGGCAAGACGCCCTGGATGAGCTGGACATCGATCGGATGCTGCTGCCGTTTCTCATGGATGTGTCGGTGCGGGCTGCCTATCTGGCGGTGAACGTGGAATCGGCGGCGCGGGGCAACGCCGACTTGCTAGGTCGTCTGATGAGCGACGGCATCTGCCGCGCACTCGTGCCGCAGCTCGCCGACCTGCGGGCACGCGCTCATGCACCGACGTGGACCTACCGGTTCGGCTGGCGATCTCCCGTCACCGGATCGGCGAGCCACACGATCGACCTTCCGTTCTGGTTCGACGGCCTCGGCAAGGACCGCGCCCGGCGCCTGCTCGGCGATGGCGCCCCGCAGCCGCTCGCCAATGACATGCATGCCGCACTCGTGCACTTCGTGCGCGGTATCGATCCGGGGTGGCCGGCCTGGCGGCCCGGGATGCCGGTGACCAGGCAGTACGGCCTGGCCGAACCGACCTCCGAGACCGCATACGCGTCGGTGCGGCCGCTGGTTCCTGCAGGATGAACAGCCGCCCCGATGCCTGATCCAAGGGGTGTGCGCGGGTCGGATCCCGCGCACACCCTGCCGCTCACTTCAGCGAGCAGCCTTGCACGGCGCCGGAGATCGCGTTCGGCTCCCCCTGATCGTCAACGCCTGCGACATTGCCGCCGCACATCAGTGCACCCCGCACGTCGTTGCCGACGAACACAACTGGACCACGCGCGTTGGTGATTGCAGTGGCGCCCGAGATGCGGGATCCGATGATGCTCACTGCCGTCGCGCCATCGGCGGTGAGTCCGCCGCGCACGGTGCTGCGCTCGAGGCGCAGCTCGCTGCCTTCAGCGACTGTGACGCTGCCCTGTATCGTGACGTCAGCGCCGCACACCACGTCGCCGCCGGCCACGACCAGGCCGCCGGAGACGACCTTGTCGAGTTGCACCGTGCACGCCCTCTCACCGCGTGCCACGTCGTAGCGGAACACGTACGGCCCGTGGGAGAAGAAGATGTCTCCGTCAGCATCCGCGACGGCATTCATCAGCGGTGAGCCCGTCACCGTCGTGGGAACGATGTCGGTGTAGGCCATCGTCTCAGGATCGATCCGGAAGAACGAGAACCGGTTGGAGCCGTAGACGTCACCGTCGGCGCCGATCGCGAGATTCGCCCACGCCCATACGGTTCCCGAGCCGTACCGATGACGGAGGAGCTTCTCGGAGTAGACGATCTCCTCCGTCGCCGGGTCGTACTTGAACACGGTGTCCTCGGAGACTCCCCAGATGAGCCCATCAGGGCCGACGATGAGCCCGGTGATGCCCTCGTCCCCCTCCACTGGCACGAGGTCGCGAACCACCGTCTCGGTCTTCGGATCCCACACGATGAAGTGGCCCTGTGTCTGCCCGGAAGTCGGCGCCGCGAGCGCCCCGTCGATCGTCGTGCCGATGTAGACCAGACCGTCGTGCGCGAGCACGCTCACCACGGACTGATCCGTGACGATCTCGGTGGTGTACGTGGTGCGCTCGCCACTGGCGAAGTCGTAGCGGGTGAGCGCGCCCTGGTTCTTTCCGTAGGCGCCGACGCTGCCCATGTACGTGCTGTCGGTCTCGGCGTCGTAGGCGAGGCCGAACGGACGATCCTGCCCCTCATCCTCGAGGGAGTACACCTGGCGGGGCGCCGCACCGGTCGCCGGGTCGTACTCCATGAGCTTGGCATGTCCGTACGCGCCGAGCAGCAGCTTGCCGTCCCGGTTGACGGCGCTCTCGTACTGTCCGGACTGCAGCGAATCACCTGGTGTGCCGGTCTCCTCGTCGAACGGCGCGAGACCGATCAGGTAGCCGGATGCGTACATCGAGTCGGGGCCGGTGAACAGTCGCTGCACACTGGTCGGGGTCGCATAGGTGATGCTGTGCGAATCCGATACGCCCTTCGCCGGGTTCACCCTGATCACGCCCTTGCTGGTGGAGGCGATCAGCGTCCATCCCTCCCAGCCCGCTTCATCGGACTCCACCCAGTACCCGTCGTTCAGGTAACCATTCGCCGGGATGCCCAGATCGCGGCGTGTGCCATTGGTGGCGTCGAACTCCCAGAACGTCCTCCCGAACACGTAGATATAGTGCTCCGGCTGATCCGGTCGGGGCGTCACCCAGTAACCGTGCATCTCAGGGCCATCGCCCTTCCAGTACTGCACCTGATCGTCGGCGCCGATCACGATGATCTGGTTGGAGATGCGCGCGAACAGCCGGTCGTCGACGAACGTGAAGGTCGAGGCGAACGATTCGGTCGTGGAGCCAGGCGCGGTCTGCTCGTTCAACAGCGCGGTTTTCGTGCCATCCGGCGCCACCTTCCAGATCTGTGCGCTGCTCCCACCCGCACCGACGTACAGGTAGCCCCGCTCCTGATCGAAAGCGAGTCCGTGGATGTACTTCTGGCTGGAGTCGACCGCGCCCAGGTTCGCGATGACGTCGGTCACCGGGTCATAGCGGAACAGCAGTCCCTTCGGGTAGGTGCCGAGGTACATCTCACCGTCGTGTCCGGCGGCCATCGACCACGTGTAGCCGTCTGCGGGGGTGGACGGATTGATCACCCCGATCCTGCGGGCCTTCGTCGTCTCAGGGTCATACACCCACAGGCTGTAGTCCCCGTCGGTAGCGACGTAGATCCTGCCGTCGCTCGATCGGCGGATCTCCTGGGCGAAGCCGGATCCCGGCAGCGGCACCCTGCGCACGATCTCACCGTCGTCCAGACGCGCCACGACCAGGGTCGCCGGATACCCTGTCGACTCGACGCCCTTGAAGACCCCATAGCTCATCCAGACACCGCCCTCTTGACCGATCACCGCGTTCTTGGTGATCCTGCTGCCGACCGGCGTTCCCGTGTACGTCAGGTTCGGATCGTTCGCGACGACGAGGTCGGGCACCGACGGCGGAACCGGACGCTCGTGCCCGGATTCGCCTTTCAGTCCGAAGTAGACGTCGTCAAGGTACGCGTCGACGACTGGCGCGTTGCCGGCGTAGATCATGATCTGCGCCTGAGCGGCCCCGGCTGGCGAGTCGAAGTCGAGGAACGCGCGCTCCCACTTGTCCTCCTCGGTGCGCACCGTCTGCCAGCTGGACGCCAACTGCGTGCCGCTATCGTCGAGGAAGTACGTCCAGACGCTGAAGCTGCCGGACACCTTGTACACCTCGAGATTGACCTCGTACGCGGTCCGCTCCTCGACCGGCATCGCGGTGCTGATCACGCCCCCGCCGTACGACGTCGATGTGTCGTCGACATGCAGGCTCTGCGCGCCGACGGTGGTGTTCGAAGTCGAGACCTTGAAGTAGTCGCTGCTGCGAGTCGACCACGGGGCCCAGCCGTCGAGTTCGGCGAGCGTGGCGCCCGATTCGAAGCTCGCATCGACGAGCAGATTCGCATCCGGGTCGGTTGCGGCAACCGCGGATTCGTCGGTCTGGAGCGGGTTGGCGAGCGTCGTCACGATGAGCGCAGCCGCGGCCACTCCCACCAGCGTTCTTGATCGGGGAATCATGGTGCTTCTCCTGTGTTGTCGGGCCTCATTGCCGAAGAACAGCGCAACCGGCGACTCTTGCAATCGGTTGCAGAAGCAGGCTACCGTTAGATCCATGAGCGCACAAGACCCTCACCCGACGCGTATCGCGGTGCTGCCACCTGACGAACGGCCCAACACCGCCGGATACGCGCAGCAGATCGGCGCGTGCTGCGGAGCCGAGGTCATCCTGCCTCCTGCGCCACTGATGCCCCGCTTCCGAGAGCCCGCGGATCGCGATGCCCTGGCCGCTTGGCTGCGTGAGATCGACCCCTCCGCGGATGCCCACGTGATCTCTCTCGACCTGCTGGTGCACGGTGGGCTGGTGCCATCGCGACTGACGCACGACCGCCTCGGCGACGCGATCCCGAGGCTCGAGGTGCTCCGCGAACTGAGCGCACCGATCTCGGCATATCAGGTGGTCACCCGACTGCCCCACTACGACAACTCGAGCCGCAGCAGGCAGGAGCCCGAGTACTGGAGCACCCATGGCCGCAAGATGTTCGCACTCTCCCAGGCCTGGGACCGCTATGCGCGCGGCGAGGTGGAGACCGACGAGGTCGACACCGCGCTGGCCGACGTCCCCACC
This sequence comes from Microbacterium sp. H1-D42, assembly GCF_022637555.1. Taxonomy (NCBI): domain Bacteria; kingdom Bacillati; phylum Actinomycetota; class Actinomycetes; order Micrococcales; family Microbacteriaceae; genus Microbacterium; species Microbacterium sp. H1-D42. Next base: position 3,476,786 of record NZ_CP093342.1, read on the forward strand.
GAGTTCCGGCACGACCTGGTGCTGCGTCGGCTGCGCAATCATGCGGTGAACCTCGCAGCGCTCGAACTCGCCGCCGAAGGTACGGTCACGGATCTGATGCTCACCTCCGATGACACCGCTCCCCGCGGACTCCCCGCCGGCGATCGCGCCGCCCTGAGCACGTGGAACCAGCGACTCGAAACCGGTGCACTGCTGTATCCCGGCGCCGACGAGGTTCCGAGCGTTCTCGTCGCGCGCGCCGTGGCCAGTGCACGCGGAATCACGCCGCGAATCTATGTGTGCAGTCCGGACGCCGAGGGCCTGCAGCGCACGGCACTGTACGAGGACGCGCCTATCGATGTCGGAATCGACAGGCAGATTCGCGCTCTGGGCGCTGAGCGCGTCGGGTCTGCCGGCGACGCCGACCTTGTGCTGATGGTTCACGCTCCGTCCATGGAACCCGGCGACTGGACCGGGGCGCCGATCACGCAGGACAGCACGGCGGCGAGCGCGCTGGTCGCTGCCGAGACCATCGATCACATCGCCGCCGGCCGTCGGGTCGCACTCGCCGATGTGCGCTATGCGAACGGCTCCGACCCCACCCTGCTCACCATGCTCGACGAGGCGTGCGCGCTCAGCCGCTTGGAGGCCTATGGCGGCTGGAACACGGCGGGGAACACTGTGGGCACCACATTGGCGGCCGGGGTGAGCGCGCTGCTGGACGATGGCGAGACGGCGACGGCCGCGCGTCGGCGCTTCCTGTTCGCGAAGATCATCGAGGATGGCTACTACCTGCCGACGCTGCGCGTGCAGTTGCAGCAGGAGTTCCGCGACCGCGGTCTCGCAGAGCCTCCCCTCGACGAGCTGCCCGCGCTCGGCGAACGGGTCGCGCGGGATGTCACTTCTTGGGCATCCGGAGTCCACGCGCTCCGCGGAGTGCAGGTGACGAACGTATCGTGGCCGAGGGAGTACCTGTTCACCATCGACTTCGACGTGGATGCTGAGCGCGCTCCGTGACCGAGGCGGACATTCTGCGCCGCGAGTGGATCGAGCTGCTCGGTGCACAGCCCGCGTCGGATGCCGCGATCCACGTCGGCGATCTGCAGACCGACGGCGCGATTCGTCGCATCCCCGTCGAAGTGCGCAGTTACGGCCTTCGACAGGTGCTGCGGCTCGCACTTCCCATCGGTGACTCGCCGTGCCCCGTGATCGTGCTGCCGTTCTACGACACCCAGGTGCTGTTCGGCGAGGCGAGCGCCCTCTATCCAGACCCGAACGCCCACCCGACACGCGCCTTCGCAAGCGAGATGCTCGCGGCGGGCCTGGGAGTGCTCGCAGTGCCGTGGTGGGCCGAGACGATCGCGCATGCCGCGCCGACGGTCGAGCTGCATGCGCGATACGGCCCCGTGGCGGAAGACCACCTGATCCGGCATCCGATGGTCACCGGACTGGGGCGCAGCGTCTCCGATCTGCGACTCGCGGTCGACGCGCTCTCCGATATCAAACAGGTGGACAGCCACCGCATCGGCATGTTCGGACATTCCCTCGGCGGCAAGCTCTCACTCTTCGCGTCCGCACTGGACACGCGCATCGCCGCCGCGGTGACGCATGAGCCCGGTCTCGGTTTCGCGCACTCGAACTGGAGTGATCCGTGGTACTTCGGCGCGCGCGTGCCGACCGACCGCGATCTCGACGAGCTGCTGCGACTGGTCGCACCCCGTCCGATCCTCTACGTCGGCGGCGGCGCCGCGGACGGCGCCCACAACGAAGCGCTCGCGCGAGCTGCATTCAGTACTGATTCGCGGATCGAGATGCTGCACCACACCAAAGGCCACCCACTGCCTGAGGATCTGCTCAGGCAGATGATCCGCTGGCTCGATCGAAGACTCGCAGCCTGAGCGGAAGAAGACCGTGGGTTGCCGAGCGAACGCACTCGCTCGGCAACCCACGATTCATGTGCCGCTCAGAGCCCGGCGCATTGGCCCTGAAGTGAACCGCTCACCAGGTTCGCCTGCTCCTCCCTGTCCGGCTCGGCCGCGTTGTCAGTGCACTGCAACGACCCGCGCACCTCGTTTCCGGCGAACACGAACGCGCCCGCAGTGGCCGTCACCGACACCGCGCCACGTACCTGCGTGCCCCGCACCTCGATGCGCGCGGCGCCGTCCGCGTGGATCCCGCCGCGGACGTCGGCATCGCTCAGCAGGAGCGTGCCGCCGGCTTCGACCGTGATCCCGTCCTCGATGCGGATGCCGTCGACGCACGCCACTTCGCCGGATCGCACCACCAGCCCACCGGCGATGGTCTCCGTCGGCGTCTGCGTGCAGACAGTCGGGTCCGTCTCCTTCACGTCGTAGCGGAAGAGGTTGGCACCCCTGCTGAGGTAGACGTCACCGTCTTCGTCGACCGTGCTCCACTGCAGACCGTTCGCGATGCGAGTGGTCTCACCGGTCGCGGGATCGTGCACGCTGAACCGGTAGCCGGCAGTGACGTAGATCTTGCCGTCCGCACTCGACCGGTTCACGGTTCCGTACGCCCAGTACGTCGTCCCGGCGGAGTACCGGCCGCCGACCGTTCCCTCGACCGTCGACTCGCCCGTCGCCGGGTCGTAGGCGAACAGCACGTCCTCGGCGACTCCCCACACGACGCCATCCGGGTCGACCATGAGCCCGCCGATGCCTTCGCGTTCCTCTCCGGCGGGATCGATCGTCTTGACGACCGTCCTCGTCGCCGGATCGAACACGATCAGCTTCCCGGCGGTGTGCCCGCTGGGCGCGGAGCCGAGTCCGCCATCGACGGTGCTGCCCAGGTAGACGAGGCCGTCGACCGCGTTGTACACGACGGAGATGACGTTCTCGTCCTCTCCGATCTCGGTGGTCAGCCACTCGTGTTCGCCCGTCTGGGCATCCCAGATCGCGAGGCCGCCCTGCGTCATCCCGTAGGTCGCGACCGATCCCATGTAGATCTCGTCGCGATCCGGGTTGTATGCCATACCGAAGGGACGATCCTGGCCCTCGTCCGCACCGTCGAACAGCGTCGGCACCGAGCTGGTGTCAGCCGGATCGTACGCGGCGGGGTCGAGCACATCGAATCGTGCGTGCCCGTATCCGCCGAGGTAGAGCTTGCCGTCGCGGATGGCGGTCGATTCGAACTGACCGCGCTGCATGGTCGGCCCGTGCTGCTCGCCCGTCTTGTCGACCTTCGCCAGACCGATCATGTACCCCGATGCCCACACGCTGCCGTCGGGTCCGGGGAACAGCTTCTGGATCAGCGTCGGCTGCGCGAACTCGATCGGGTCGTTCGAGACGAGCTCTCCCTTCTCGAGATCCGCGACGAAGACACCCTCCGATGAAGTGCCGTACAGCACCGCGGCGCCACTGGAGGTGTCGACCATGCCGTTGGAGAGGTACCCGCCGATGTCGATGCCGGTGGGTGCGAACGTGTTCGTCGGAATGTCGTAGGTGAGCAGCTCACCGCCGGCAGTCGAGAAGATCGCTGTGTCGGATGCCGACCCCTGGATTATGTGGTGGCCGAAGAAGAAGCGGGTCTGATCCGGATCCCAGTGGACGACATTGCCGTCGAGGTCGAGCACGAGCATCCGAAGCCCGACCTGGGCGATGACGCGATCACCCACGATGTCCATGCGGCCCACGAACTGCGTGCCCTCGTTCAGACGCGGTGCGATCGTGTCGTCGGCGATGAGCGTCTGCTCGCCGCGACCGCCGTCGGCGATCTTCCAGATCTGCGGCACGCGTCCGCCGGAGCCGACGTAGAGGGTGTCAGTCGGGGCGTGGTACGCGATCGCGTGGATGTAGTCGATGCCCTCACCGATCCGGCGCAGCAGTTCGACCTCGTCGGTCACCGGATCCACCTGGAACAGGCGCGCATCGGGGTAGGAGCCGATGAACATCGACCCGTCTGGCCCCGGCGACATGCCGAAGGTGGAATCCTTCTCCTCGCTGATCCGGCCGAGGTCGGTGCACTCACCGGTCGCCGGATCATATCGCCACAGTTTCGAGTCGTGGTAGGTGCCCCAATACACCCGGCCGTCGTCGGCGATGTTGAGGTTGCGGGCGTGGTCGGCGCCATCTACCGTGCAGGTGCGCAGCTGTGCACCCGTCGCGATGTCGGTCACCGCGAACGTCGCCGGGTAGCCGCTGGCCGGATTGCCCTTGAACACCTGGTAGGAGACGTGCTGTCCGTCTTCGATCCCCTGTGCCGCCTGGCTCGGGATCTGGCTCGTCACCGGGGTACCCAGGTATGAGAGCCGTTCGTCCTGCACCAGGATCTCGTCGACCGGCGAGAGCTCGGGCTCTTCTGGGGCTTCCGAGCCCAGTCCGAAGAAGACGTCGTCGATGTAGGTGTCGATGTACGCGCCGGACGACACGTACAACAGTGCTTGGGCTGCCACCGCGCCCGCCGGCGCCTCGAACGTGGCCTCGGCGCGCTCCCAAGTGCTCTTCGTGGTGCGCAGCAGCTCGTACGGCTGCTCGATCGTGTTGCCGTCGGCGTCGTCGAAGTGCACCGTCGCGCTCACCGGTCCACCGTCGACGAGGTAGTGATCGAAACTGAACTCGTAGGTCTCGCCGGCCTCGATCGGCACTGGCTCGGCGATCAGACCGCCGTTGACGATGTTCGCGTCGCGAAAGAGGCGCAGGCTCGTGTCACCGTCACTCGCGCGCTCCTGCGTGAACGACGAGATCTCCGTGCGGTTCCACAGCGGCGTCCACCCCGGAGCATCCGCGGGGCCCGCACCCTCTTCGAAGCTCGCGTTCGTCAGAAGATTGGTCGGCTCATCGGACGCTTCCTCGGCGACAGCCGTGGTTGCGCCTGCGGCGAGCACGGCCGCGGCCACCAGCCCGGTGGCCAGCCTCCCGAGCAGCGTTCTGGATCTGATCATCTGAAATCTCTCCTGCCTTCCAGGTGCGTCATCGATGAGGCGCCTGTTTTTGCAATCGGTTGCAGTACGGAAGGCCAGATTATCGACAACGTCGGCCGGGATCAATAGCTCCCACCGGCGGCGGTGTGATCAGCGCGCGGCGAAGAGCGCTCTCGTGGCACGCGCGTAGTCGACCATCTCGCGCTGCTCTTCGGGGTAGCTGCGATGACCGGCGGTCATCGTCATGACCGTGCGGAACTTCGGTGACACACCTTCCGCGACCGCCCACTGCCCCACCGGCGGCACTGACGGGTCATCCAGCGCCGGCGCGACGATCGTCGGCACGCGCAAGCGCCGCGCCGACGTGGCCGCGTCGAAGTAGTCCAACACCTTCCAGGACTCGGGGTGCCGGGCCAGCCACTTCGCGACTGCGTCGCCACTGCCAACGCACGGCTCCGCCAGTCGAAGCGCGTGGGCGCCGAAGCTCGGCACGTACAGCGAGGCCGCATCGAACCGGGCATCCCACGGCACCGCCATCGCCCCGATTCCGCCACCGAAGCTGGGGCCGAAGTAGCTCAGGCGCATACCACCACGTGATTCCCCCAGGCGCACGCCGAGCACCTCCTCCAGGGCGTTCGCCGCGCACCAGATGTCGGCGGCGCAGCCGCCGTGCACATACGTCTCACGGGATTCGATGCCGTGCAGCACGTGCTCCTTCGAGAACGACGGGATTGCATCGGACTGCGACAGCTTGAGCATGCCGCGGGCCACCGGGTAGAAGACCGCCGCATCCTCTGGCGCCCATCGCTGATCGAGTTCAGCCCGGCCTCCGTAGCCGTGCGCGACGATGACAACCGACGTGAACTCCCCCGGGGGAAGCACGAGCCATCCGCCGACGCGAAGTCCTCCGAGTGATGTGTATCGCACCACCTCCGCGCCGGCCGCGTCCGGCGCTTCTCGGATCGGATTCGAGTCGATGGCCAGAGCTCGGGCAGCCGCATCTCGCCAGACGTCGTCGAAGTCCGCTGGCTCGGGGCGCGTCTCGATCACGCCTCGATCCTGTCATCACTGCGATCAAGGTGCAACCGATTGCAATACGATGGAGCCGACCATGATCAGATTCGACACCGACTCGTGATCGAACTCGCCACCCACGAAATTCAGGTAATCCACGATGACCACCGATCTGCAGCGGCTACGCGCCGCCCTGGCATCCGATGCGCCCCTGAACTGGGTGCTCACCGGCGACTCGATCACCCACGGCCTGCTGCACACGCTCGGCGAGCGCAACTACGTCGACCACCTGCACGAGCTGGTGCGCGGCGACATGGGACGCGTGCAGGACGTCATGATCAACACGGCCATCAGCGGCTGGCGGGTCAAACTGCTGCTGAAGGACTTCGACCGGCGCGTCGCCGCGTGGAAGCCCAATGTCGTGACGCTCATGATCGGCACGAACGACTGCTCGACGGGCGGTGTGTTCCCGATCATCTCGCCGCAGAAATTCGCCTGCCAGGTGCGCAGGTTCGTCCGCAAGGTGCGCCGCACCGGGGCCATCCCGGTGCTGCAGACACAACCCACGATCGACGTCGCGCACGCCCCTGAGCGGGCGCGCATCGCCGAGTTCGCCCAGGCGATCCGCGATGTGGCCGCAGCAGAGGATGTGATCCTCGTCGACCAGTTCGCGAAGTTCACCGAACTCGGTCACGGCGGCGTCGCGATGAACCTGCTGCACGACCCGTTCCACCCCGGGGCTGCAGGGCACGCCGTGCTGGCACTGGAGATCGCCCGCGTACTCGGGCTGCAGGCCCCACCGGCATCCGATCGGGTGCTGCCCGACCTCGCCATCCGCGCTGCGCGCTGAGCGCTGAGCGGCGACTGGCTGAACAGCATGGACACGGCGCCGAGGAGCGGACGATGACGGCCCCCGAATCCGGCCGCGTGCTGGGTGTGGGGATCATCGGTCTCGGCGGCATCGGTCGCATCCATGCGCAGGCTCTCGCTGACCTGCCTGAGCTCGCCGAAGTCCGCGCAGTCGCCCGAGCCCGCGACGAGGCACTGTCGGCGTGCGGCCTGCCCGCATCCGCTCGACGGGACGTCGACGAGCTGCTCTCCGATGAGGCGATCGACATCGTCTCCATCTGCACACCCAGCGACACGCATGCCGACCTCGCCCTGCGGGCGATCGAGCACGGCAAGCACGTCGTCATCGAGAAGCCGATCGCGCTCGACGCCGACGAGGGGCGCGCAGTGATCGCCCGCGCACAGCAGGCGGGGCTCACGGTCGTGGGCATCGCACAGCGGCGCTACGAGCCGCAGAACGTCGCCCTGGCGCAGCTGCTCTCCAGCGGCGTGCTCGGCCGCCCCCTGCTCGCCGAAGTGCTCGTGCCGTGGTTCCGTGATGACGCCTACTACCGCGCGGCACCGTGGCGCGCGGAGCGCGACGGCGGCGGCGGTTCGCTAGCTAACCAGGGACTGCACAACCTCGACCTCGCCCTGATGCTGCTCGGCCGCGTGACCTCAGTCACCGGTCAGTCCGCGACGATCGCGCACGACATCGCCGTGGAAGACGCCACGACGGCCACCCTGCGCTTCGCATCCGGTGCGATGGGCATCGTGGCCACCACCACCGGCGCCCATCCCGGCCACAACGCCCGCCTGACCGTCATCACCACGACCGGCCGGTTCGAGCTCGACGGCGACGCGATCCGGGAGTGGACGTTCGACGTGCCGGCCCCTGCATCCGGCGGATCCGCCCCGTCAGGGGCATCCGACCCACTCGCGATCGGCCACGCCGGCCACCTCGCGCAGTGGCGCGATGTGCTCGAGGCCATCAGCCACGGCAGCTCGCCGACCACGACCGGACGCGATGCTCAGCACACGGCCGAGGTCATCGCCGCGATCTACCGCAGCGCCGCAGACGGCGTCGCGGCGCCGGTCGAGCCTATCGACTGACGACACCGCAATGTCGGGCCCGCAGCCGCGGGCCCGACATCGTCAGTGGGTGTGTGGTGTCAGTGGGTGTCTTCGGCTTCGATTTCGGTGCGGCCTGCGGACCAGAGGGTGTGGAAGGTGCCGGGTTTGTCGGTGCGGCGGTAGGTGTGGGCGCCGAAGAAGTCGCGCTGCCCTTGGACGAGGGCGGCGGGGAGGCGGTCGGCGCGGATGCCGTCGTAGTACGACAGGGAGGAGCTGAATGCGGGGGCGGGGATGCCGGCGGTCGCGGCGGCGATGACGACGCGCCGCCAGGCGGCTTGTCCGCGGGTGAGGGCGTCGGCGAAGTAGGGGGCGGCCATCAGCACGGGCAGGTCGGGGGTCTGGGCGTAGGCGTCGGCGATGCGGTTGAGGAACTGGGCGCGGATGATGCACCCGCCACGCCAGATCTTGCTGATCGCGCCGAGGTCGATGTTCCAGTCGTACTCGGCCGCGCCCGCACGGATCTCATCGAACCCCTGGCTGTAGGCGACGATCTTGGACGCATACAACGCCAGGCGGACATCCTCGATGAACTGCTCGACCTGGTCGTCCGGGACGGTGAACGCCTCATCCGGGCCGGGCAGCCCCCCAGCAGCGGCGCGCTGCTCCGGGTGGGAGGACAGCGAGCGGGCGAAGGTGGCTTCCGCGATGCCGGAGACGGGCACGCCCAGGCTGAGGGCGGTCTGCACGGTCCAGGCGCCGGTGCCCTTGGCGCCGGCCTGGTCGACGATGACATCCACCAGCGGCAGCCCGGTGTCAGCGTCGATCTGGCGGAGCACCTCGGCGGTGATCTCGATCAGGTACGACTCCAACTCGCCCCGGTTCCAGTCCGCGAAGATGTCCGCGATCTGCGCGGGGGTCTTGCCGGTGCCGCGGCGGATCAGGTCATACGCCTCCGCGATCAGCTGCATGTCCGCGTACTCGATGCCGTTGTGCACCATCTTCACGAAATGCCCAGCCCCGTCATGGCCGACATGCGTGACGCACGGCTCCCCCTCCGCGACCGCCGCAATCGACTTGAGGATCGGGCCGAGGGTGACCCAGGACTCATCCGACCCACCCGGCATGATGCTCGGGCCCAGCAGGGCACCCTCCTCGCCGCCGGAGATCCCGGCACCGACGAAGTTGATGCCCGTCTCCCGCACCGCCTTCTCACGGCGGATCGTGTCAGGGAAGAACGCGTTACCACCGTCGACGATGATGTCACCCGGCTCGAACACCGCCGTCAACGCATCGATCACCGCATCAGTGGGACCACCGGCTTTGACCATGATGATCGCCGTCCGCGGCTTCACCAGACTCGCCGCGAACTCCTCATACGAGAACGCCGGCACGAACCCCGCCTCCGGATGCGCAGCCACCAACTCATCCGTCTTCACCCGGGAACGATTCAACACCGCCACCGTGTTGCCCTCGCGAGAGGCCAGATTACGGGCCAGATTCGACCCCATCACAGCCAGGCCGACGACTCCGATGTTGGCAGATGCTTCGGGCACAGTCATTCCTTCACTCACTTCTTGACTCAAGGGGTTCACATCAGGCCGAGCACGGTCGGCAGCCACGTCGAGACTGCGGGCACGAACGTGACGATCAGCAGGCCGACGCACAGCGCCCAGAAGAACGGCCAAAGCTTGCCGATGACCGGCTCGATCCGCACCCCGCCGACGCGAGCCGCGACGAACAGGTTGTTGCCGATCGGCGGCGAGATGTTGCCGAGGCACATGTTGAAGACCATCATCGCGCCGAAGTGGATCGGGTCGACACCGAGAGCGGTGACGACCGGCAGGAAGATCGGCGTGAAGATCAGGATCGCCGGGGTCGGGTCCATCACCGTGCCGGCAAGCAACAGGATCACCATGATGATCAGCAGCACGACGAAGACGTTGTCGGTGAACCCGAGCAGCCCCGCCGTCACCAGCTGCGGCAGTCGTGCGAAGGCGAGCACCCAGCCGAGGATGCCGGAGACGCCGATCAGCAGCATGATGATGCCGGTGACCTTCGACGCCTCGAGCACCACCTTGGGCAGGTCCTTGACCTTCAGCGTGCGCTGCAGCAGGCCGAGCACCAGCGAGTAGAGCACCGCGATCACCGCGGACTCGGTGGCGGTGAAGACGCCGATCAGGATGCCGCCGATCACGACGACGATCATCAGCAGTGCCGGCAGAGCCTTCAGGAACACCAGCATGCCCTGTGCGAACGTCGGGTGAGCGGTGCCCTTGGCCCGCAGCTCAGGGTGCTTGCGTGCATACAGCGCCACGACGGCGATGCAGACGAGAGCCCAGATCAGGCCAGGACCGACTCCGGCCATGAACAGCGCGGCGATCGACGTGCTCGAGACGAGCGAGTAGACGATGAAGGTGTTGCTCGGTGGGATCAGCATGCCCGCAGGGGACGATGCTGCGTTCACCGCAGCCGAGAAGGCGGGGTCGTAGCTCTCCTTGCGCATGCGCGGCGAGAGCACGGTGCCGATGGCGGCGGCCGATGCGACCGAGGCGCCGGACACGGCACCGAACATGGTGTTCGCGACGACCGTGGTCTGCGCGAGCGATGCCGGCAGACGGCCGGCGACCACCATGGCGAGATCGATGAGTCGCCCGGCTATGCCGCCGGTGTTCATCAGGCCGCCTGCGAGAACGAAGAAGGGTATCGCCAGCAGTGCGAACGAGTTGCTTCCGGCGAAGATGCGCTGGGCGGACGTCAGTGTGGCGCCCTCCCAGTCGAGCAGGATGACGACCGCGAGCATCGAGGGCAGGCCCATCGCGACCGCGACGGGAAGGCCCATCGCGATGCCGAGGGCGATGCCGCCGAGCAGGACGACGGTGGCGATGATGGTCATGACGTCCATGTCAGATCGCCTCCGCGTTCTCGTCGAATTCAGGGGTCGGCTTCTCGGCCCCGGCCAGCACGCCGATCAGGTGTGCGATTGAGTAGAAGACGATGATCACTCCGGCGATCGGGAGCACGAGGTACACCTGGCCGACCGTGACCGGCAGGGTGGAGAGGTCCTGGTTCCAGGCGTTGTCGGCGACCCGCCACCCGCCGATGATGAACACCATGACGAAGAAGAAGATCACGATGAGCTCGATCACGACGGCCATCACCCGCTGACCGGCAAGCGGCAGCTTCTTGACGAGGATCTCGACGGCGATGTGGCCGCGCTCGGAGAAGACGTAGGCGGCCGCGAGCACTGCCAGCACGACGAACGTGTAGCGGGCAGCCTCCTCGGTCCACGGAGCGGAGTTGTTCAGCACCTCGCGGGTGAAGACCTGCCACGAGACGACGATCACCAGCAGGGTGAACGTGATGATGCACAGCAGTGCGAGGACCCGGTCGATGACTCGACGAATTCGTGCGAGGACGGCGATGAGGCCGGGCCACCGCACAGGAATCTGGTCGGCGGGCGGGCCGTCGGGCACGCTGCCTCCCTGGTCCGGTTCGGGCGGTGTGGTGTTCACGTTCTCCTCCATTGCACTGTTCGTCTGTATTGCACTGGTCGTCGGGTGCTGTCGTGTCGCACACGGAGCCTGCGGAGCGCCTGATATCGGCGCTCCGCAGGCTGGGTGGGTTACTCGGCGCTGGCGCGGATCGCGTCGTAGAGCGTGCGCTGCGAGTCGGTGGTGATGAACTCGTCGAGCAGCGGGCTCAGTGCCTCGGTGTACGCAGCGGTGTCGACGTCGCCGAAGGTCGCTCCGCCGGCCTTCGCCTCAGCGATCGCCTCTTCGGTCTGGGTCTTCCACAGCTCGGTGTGCTGCTTCCACGTCTGCTCCCAGCCGGCGTCGAACGCGGCGCGGTCCTCGTCGGACATCCCGTCGAGGGTGCCCGAGTTGATGATCAGGAAGTCAGCGCCGATGAGGTGCTGGGTGTTCGAGAAGAAGGGGGCGACCTCGAAGTGCTTCTGCGTGAAGTACGAGATCTCGTTGTTCTCGGCACCGTCGATCACGCCGGACTGCAGGCCGGTGTAGACCTCGGAGTACGCCATCGGCGTCGGCGAGCCACCGAGCGCCTCGATCATCGCGATGAACACCGGGCTCTCCTGCACGCGGATCTTCTTGCCCTTGAGGTCGGCAGGAGTCTCGGCGATGCCGTCCTTGGTGTACATGTTGCGCGCGCCCTGGGTGAAGCCGCCAACGACGGTGATGTTGTTGCTGTCCTCGAGTGAGGTGTAGACATCGCCGACGACCTCGGGGTCCGCCAGCGCGTCCATCTGGTGGTCGATGGAGTCGAACACGGTCGGCAGGCTGAAGATGACGAAGTCCTTCTGCAGGTTCTCCAGCTGGGGAGCCGAGACGATGGCGAGGTCGATCACGCCGTCGCTGACCGACTGCAGGTACTCGTTCTGATCGCCGAGCGTCGAGTTCGGGTACACCTCGATGTTCCAGCGGCCGTCGGTGTCTTCGGCGAGCTTTTCGCCGAAGGCCTCAAGCGCGATGAACGAGGGGTGGTCCTCGGTCTGGTTCAGGGCGAGCTTCATGGTGTGCGTTTCGCCGCCGGCATCGCTGTCGCCGCCCGAACCGCCACTGCACGCTGCAAGGGCGAGTGCCGCGACCAGAGTGGTCGACAGCAGGGCGATTCTCTTCGTGGTCCGCATGTGATTCTCCTTCGATCCCACAGAGGGACAAGTCGGCGGTGACTGTCGCGAACGCGCTGGTGCGGCGCGTCCGACGGCGGCAGCATCGCCGTGGGGTGTTCGGGTTTCGGCCCGGCGGTCCGGACCTTGCTCGTACATTCATTCATCGCGGCATTTCGATGGCAACCAGTTGCCATCGATTGTCCTGAGATTGTCGAGCTGTTGCCGGAGACGGCCGGTGGCAGCTCGTCACGCCGACAGGTCGGGGCTGGCGCTGTTCGGCCAGTCCCCGAGCGGACTTGCCTGGCCGGTCGACGAGCGCACCACCAGGCGCGACGGCAGCAGCGCGGTCTTCAGCGGACCGCGCGGGACGAGCCGGCTGCTGCGGGGTGCGCGCAGATCCGCCAGCAGCGTCTGCACGGCGACCTTGCCCAACTGCCGCAGGGGGGCGGCGACGGTCGTCAGCTGCGGCGTGCAGAAGTCCGCACCGAAGATGTTGTCGAACCCGATCACCGAGACGTCCTCCGGCACGCGGATGCCGAGGCTCGTCAGTCCGCGCATCAGACCGATCGCGAGCACGTCGTTGTAGGCGATGATCGCCGTGGTCGGCGACCCCGCGATCGCACCGGCGGCGGAGAGCCCGCCGGCCTGCGTCGGCGAGAACGGGCCGATCCGCCTTGCCCGCAGCCCGAGCTCGTGAACGGCCTCGCGCAGCGCCTGCCAGCGCACGCCGTTCGCCCAGGAGGCGTCCGGTCCGGCGACATACGTGATCGTGGTGTGGCCGAGTTCGGCCAGATGCTCCACGGCACGCCGCATCCCGCGGGAGTTGTCGGTGGCCACGCTCGCGATATCGCTCATCGAGCGATTGAGCACCACCGTCGGCCGCTGCTTCGCCGCGACCCGGATCGACGAATCGGACATGCGAGACGTGGCGAGCACCACGCCCTCCACCATCGGCAGCGTGCGATCGAGCGCGCGGCGCTCGGCTTCGACGGATTCCTGCACGTCCGCGACGAGCAGGGTGTACCCGGCCTCTGTTGCCGTCTCCTCCGCACCACGAAGCAGCTCGAAGAAGAAGGGGTTGGTGACGTCGGCGACGATGACGGCGAGCAGCGATGTCTTGCCCGTCGGAAGCGCCCGCGCCAGCGGATTCGTGCGGTAGCCCATCTCCTCAGCGACTCGACGGATGCGCTCCGCGGTCTCGGCGTTCACCCTTCCCGGCCGTGCGAAGGCGCGCGACACCGTCGAGGGGGCGACGCCGCAGGCGGCGGCCACGTCGTAGATGGTGGGGCGCGAAGGCGCGCCATCACCACGATCAGAGCGTGAGGTCATGTGCCGGAGTCTAAGTCGACTCCACAGGCATGGCAACCGGATGCCATCTGTTGCCCATCCGACAATATTCGGCAACTGATTTGCAGAACGAGGGCGGAGCCGATTTCATGAGCACACCAGCATCGGGACACATGCCCGGGCGAGAACGTGAGCGGAACCGCTAGTGAACGAAGACAACACCCTCACTGAGGCGGAGTCGGCAGAAGACGAACTGCGCCGTCTCGGACTCCGCGACATCCGCGTGCGCTGCTGCGGTGGCGACGCCTGGCTCGATGCTCCGGCTGACCAGATCTCGTCGATCACCCGCGAACCGCTCCGCAGCGAGGTCGTGCGCGTGGTCAAGGCCGCCGGGTTCACGCACGTCGGCATCGGCCTCAACCCCCGCTGAGGCATCCACGAACACGGCCGGTTCCGTCCGTCGAGTCCATGGCCACATATGGCAACCGGTTGACGTCGGCTTCCGCCGCCCTGACGATGGTGGGCGTGTCTGTGAAACTCGAGCTCGACCCCGACCGCCTGCTGCCCGCCGATCCGCAGAGCCGCGTGATCGCGCGTGACCTGTACGACGCCGTCGCGGAGATGCCGATCATCTCTCCGCACGGGCACGTCGACCCGCGGCTGCTGCTCGACGATCCGGCGTTCGCCGACCCGGCCGAGCTGTTCATCTCGAGCGACCACTACGTCACCCGCCTGCTGCATGCCGCAGGCGTCGACCTCGCCGACCTCGGCGCCGGCACCTCGGCTGCCGGCGACCCCCGCCTGATCTGGCGGCGCTTCGCCGAGAACTGGCACCTGTTCGCGGGCACCGCCAGCGGCTACTGGCTGACCCACGAGCTCGTCACCCTGTTCGGCATCGATGTCGAGCCCGGGGCCGACACCGCCGACGCGATCTACGACACCATCTCGGCGCACCTCGCGCGGGCCGACTACCGCCCGCGCGCGCTCTTCGACCGGTTCGGCATTGAGGTGCTCGCCACCACCGACGACCCGATGGATGATCTCGCCGCGCATGCGGCGCTGGCATCCGACCCGACCTTCCGCGGACGCGTGCTGCCGACGTTCCGCCCCGATGCGTACCTCGATCCAGAGGCGCCGGGCTTCGCCGACCGCGTCACGCGACTCACCGAGGCAGGCGGCACCGCCGCCGACGACTTCGCCGGGTACCTCGCTGCACTCGAGGCGCGTCGCGCGCACTTCATCGCGCACGGCGCGGTCTCCGCTGACCACGGCGTGCGTGAGGCGTACACCGCCGACCTCGACGATGCCGACGCCGCCGCGCTGTTCCGCCAGGCGGTGCGCGGCGAGCTGGATGCCCGCGGCGCGCGGGAGTTCCGCGGCGCGATGCTGCTGCGCTCGGCCGAGATGAGCGTGCGCGACGGCCTCGTGATGACGATCCACCCCGGCGTGCACCGCAACCACTCGACGCCCACCTTCGAGCGGTTCGGTCCTGACACCGGACACGACATCCCTGTGACCACCTCGTACACCGAGAACCTGCGCCCGCTGCTGAACCGCTTCGGCATGGAGCGCAACCTGCATCTCGTGCTGTTCACCGTCGATGAGACCAGCTTCTCGCGCGAGATCGCACCGCTCGCCGGCTTCTACCCGAGCGTCTTCATCGGCGCCCCGTGGTGGTTCCTGGACGCGCCGGACGCCGTGGTGCGCTTCCGCAGCGCTGTCACCGAGACCGCCGGCTTCTACCGCGGAGCAGGCTTCATCGACGACACCCGCGCCTTCCTCTCGATCCCGGCGCGTCACGACATGGCGCGGCGGTTGGATGCCGGATTCCTGGCCCACCTGGTGCGCACCGGACGGATCTCGCAGGCCGCGGCAGTGCGCATCGCCGTCGACCTGGTCGATGCGATCCCCCGGAAGGCGTTCAAGCTGTGACGACCGGAACGCCCCTCACCCGCGCAAACCTCGCCGCCCGCACTGGTCGGCCGGCCGACCCGGCTCCGGTGCGCATCGCGCACCTCGGCCTCGGCGCATTCCACCGCGCGCATCAGGCCTGGTACACCGACGTCTCTGATGCAGAGAACGCCTGGGGCATCCGCTCCTTCACCGGACGTTCCGCGACGGCAGCTGACGAACTCGCACCGCAGGACGGGCTGTTCACGCTCATCGAGCGCTCGGCCGACGGCGACCGCTCGCAGGTGATCGACTCGATCGTCGACGCCGTCGACGGAGCGCGCCCAGGTGCGATCGCCGACACCGTGGCATCCGCTGACGTGTCGGTGGTGACCCTGACGATCACCGAGGCGGGGTACGCCGTCGACGGCGACGGCCGGCCCGACGTGACGCAGGATGTCGTGGCATCCGACGTCTCGCTGTTGACGACGCAGTTCGCGAGCGCGCGCATCGACGCTGAAGCCGTGCCGCGCACCGCTCTCGGTCGGCTGCTGCTCGGCATCGAGCAGCGACGACGAGCGGATGCCGGTGCACTGGCCATCGTGCCCTGCGACAACCTGCCAGGCAACGGCGAGCTGACGCGCGATGCGCTGTATGGTCTCGCCGCCCTCGCTGGCAGCGCCGCGCTGGAGGCGCACCTGCGCGAGAGCGTGTCGTTCGTGACGACGTCGATCGACCGCATCACGCCCAAGACCACCGCCGAGGATATCGCCGAGGTCGCTGCCAGCACCGGCTGGGCGGATCACGCACCCGTGGTGACCGAGCCGTTCCGCGACTGGGTGCTCAGCGGTGATTTCGCCGCCGGACGCCCGGAGTGGGAGCGTGCGGGCGCACGGTTCGTCGACGACATCGACCCGTTCGAGCGCCGCAAGCTCTGGCTGCTGAACGGCGCCCACTCGCTGCTCGCCTACGCCGGTCCGCTGCGCGGACATGCCACGGTCGCTGACGCGATCGCCGATCCCGTGCTGCGCGATCAGGTGCAGGAGTTCTGGAACGAGGCATCCGCTCATCTGCCAGAGGGGCTGGACGTGCCCGCCTACCGCGAGGCGCTGCTCGAGCGCTTCGACAACGGCCGCATTCAGCACCACCTCGCGCAGATCGGTCAGGACGGCAGCACCAAGCTGCGCGTGCGGATCGCACCGGTGCTGCTGGCCGAGCGGGCGGCCGGCCGTGAGGCTGAGGCCGCCGTGCGCACGCTTGCCGCGTGGATCGCGATGGGTGCCGCCGGGCGCCTGCCGGCGGATCGCAGCGCGCCTGCCGAGCTGGCGTCGACCGGTTCGGAGGGCGACGTCGTGCGCCTTCTTGCACATATCGACCCGCGCCTGATCGAGGATCCTGCGCTGGTGACCTCGGTCGCCGGTGCGGTCGCGGATCTGCGCACGCGCTGAGACAGCGTGCCCAGCACCGCAAAGGAATCCTCGAGCAACATGTGGCAACCGATTGCCATCGTCGAGGACTGATGTTGGAATGATGATGCGCCGCAGTGGCGCGCAGATCTACGGAGGCAACATGCGGATCGACAAGGCCGAGGTCATCGTCACCAGCCCTGACCGGAACTTCGTCACCCTCAAAATCACCACCGCCGACGGACTCACCGGACTCGGCGATGCGACCCTGAACGGCCGCGAGCTGTCGGTCGTCGCGTATCTGAGCGAGCACGTCGTGCCGCTGCTGATCGGCGCCGATGCGTCGCGCATCGAAGACACCTGGCAGTTCCTGTACCGCAGCGCCTACTGGCGCCGAGGACCGGTCACCATGGCCGCCATCGCCGCGGTCGACATGGCACTGTGGGACATCAAGGCCAAGGCCGCCGGCATGCCGCTCTACCAGCTGCTCGGTGGCGCTTCGCGCCGCGGCCTGCTGGCCTACGGACACGCCTCCGGCAAGGAGCTGCCCGAGCTGTTCGACTCGATCCGCTCTCACCAGGAGCAGGGCTACCGGGCGATCCGCGTACAGACCGGGGTGCCGGGCCTGAAGGCCATCTACGGCATCGCGTCGCAGGCGGCCGACACCGGTGGCGGCGAGGCCCGCTACGACCACGAGCCGGCACGTCGCGGCGCGAAGCCGGTGGAAGAGGACTGGGACACCAGGGCCTACCTGCGCCACCTGCCCGGCGTGTTCGAGGCGGTCCGCAACGAGTTCGGTGCCGAGATCCCCCTGCTGCACGACGGCCACCACCGCATGACTCCGCTGCAGGCTGCGAAGCTGGGCAAGGACCTCGAGCCCTACGACCTGTTCTGGCTCGAGGACTGCACTCCTGCCGAGAACCAGGAGGCGCTGCGCCTGGTCCGCCAGCACACCACCACGCCGCTGGCCATCGGCGAGATCTTCAACACGGTCTGGGACTTCAAGGACCTGATCCGCGATCAGCTCATCGACTACGTCCGCGGCGCTGTCACCCACATGGGCGGCATCACCCCGCTGAAGAAGACCGTCGACTACGCGGCGATCTACCAGATCAAGTCGGGCTTCCACGGCCCGACCGACATCTCTCCCGTCGGCATGGCGGCGCAGATGCACCTGGGGCTGGCGATCCACAACTTCGGCATCCAGGAGTACATGCAGCACGGCGCCAAGACCGATCAGGTCTTCGAGCAGTCCTTCACCTGGACCGACGGCCTGCTGCACCCCGGCGACCAGCCAGGCATCGGCGTCGAGCTCAACACCGACGAGGCCGGCAAGTACCCCTACGAGCAGGCCTACCTGCCGTACAACCGCCTGCTCGACGGCACCGTCCACGACTGGTGAGTCTCGCCGACATGACTGACATCGACGCCGGAGACGCCCCCTCACACGACCCGCTCGTCGTGATGGGCGTCTCCGGCGTCGGCAAGACGACGATCGCGATGCTCGTCAGCGAACGGCTCGGCATGCCGTTCATCGACGCCGACGACCTGCACGGCGCCGCGAACGTGGCGAAGATGAGCGCGGGCATCCCGCTCACCGACGAGGATCGGATGCCATGGCTGCAGCGCGTCGGTGAGGCGCTCGACCAGCATCCGACGCCGGTCGTCGCGTGCTCGGCGCTCAAGCGCTCTTACCGCGACGCGCTGCGCGCACACGCGCCGCGAGTGCGGTTCGTCATGCTTGCCGCCGACCTCGAGCGCCTGAGCGACCAGGTCTCGCATCGCGAAGACCACTTCATGCCGCCAGCGCTGCTGCAGTCGCAGCTCAACACGCTCGAGCCCCTCGAGTCGGATGAGCCCGGCGTGGTGATCCGCGTCGACGCCGGTCCGGAGGTTCTCGCGGATCGGGTGATCGCGCAGCTCGGCTGACCCGATCAGCCCGCGTCGGACTTGCGGCCGCCAGCCTCGAGCACGTCGCCGGCCGGGAGCTCCTTGTGACCGCCGAACTGCATCCGCATCGCGGAGAGCACCTGGTTGGCGAACTGGTCCTCGTCGCGTGACGCGAAGCGCTCGAACAGCGATGCCGCCAGCACCGGAACCGGAACGCCCACGTCGATCGCGGCCTTGACAGTCCAGCGACCCTCGCCGGAGTCCGACACGCGCCCCGCGAGGCCGTCGAGGTGGGGGTTCTCGTTCAGCGCCGTCGCGGTCAGATCGAGCAGCCACGACGAGATCACCGATCCGCGGCGCCACAGCTCGGTGACCTTCGCGGTGTCGATGTCGAACTGGTAGAACTCCGGCTCCTCGAGAGGGGCGATCTCGGCGGAGTGCTCGGCCTCGCGCACCCCGGCGTCCGCGTTCTCGAGCAGGTTCAGCCCCTCGGCGATCGCGGCCATGATGCCGTACTCGATGCCGTTGTGCACCATCTTCACGAAGTGCCCGGCTCCCGCCTGGCCGCAGTGCAGGTAGCCGAGTTCCTCCGGTGCGGGATCGCCGGTGCGCCCAGGGGTCCGCTCGATGTCGCCCATGCCCGGCGCGATGGTGCGCAGCAGCGGATCGATGTGCGAGACGGCAGCATCCGATCCGCCGACCATCAGGCAGTACCCGCGCTCGAGTCCGAACACGCCACCGCTGGTGCCGGCGTCGATGTACTCGATGCCGCGCTCGCGCAGCGCCGCCGCGCGACGCACGTCGTCGCGGTAGTTCGAGTTGCCGCCGTCGATGATGATGTCGCCGGATTCCAGGTGCCCCGCCAGTTCGTCGACGACCTTGCCGGTCAGCGAGGCGGGCACCATGACCCAGACGACGCGTGGCGTCTGCAGCTGGGCGGCGAAGTCATCGAGATCGGATGCCCCTGATGCGCCCTCCGCGGCGAGCGCCGCCACGGCCTCCTGGTTCACGTCGTATGCCACGCACTCGTGGCCGTCCTTCATCAGGCGGCGCACGATGTTCGCGCCCATCCGGCCGAGTCCGATCATTCCCAGTTGCATCGCGTCTCCCTGCGTTCGGTGCTTCCATCGTCACGCACCGCGGGCAGGCGGGCAAGGGGCGCGCGGGGGCGGGCAAGGCGCGCGCGAAATGCCGGAGAACGCACGAAATGCAGGATGCTGGGGCCGAAGCCCTCCTGCAGTTCGTGCGTTCTCCTCCGAACCGGACGTGTCGCCGGCGCATCCGTGCTCAGGCGAGTGTGAGGAAGAGCTTCTCGAGCTCTGCGACGGTCGGGGCACCATCGTCTTCCGCGGCCCTGCCCTGCTCAGCATCCGTCACGCAGTTGCGCAGTGCTGTGCTGATGACCGTGAAACCGGCGCGGTCGATGGCCTTGCCGACGGCGGCCAGCTGCAGCACGACGTCGCGGCAGTCGGCCTCGTCCTCCATGGCGTCGATCACCGCGCTGAGCTGGCCGCGCGCCCGCTTGAGCCGGTTGACGACCTTGCGGATCTCTTCTGCTGAAGCCTGGGTGCTGCTCATGCCAACTCCTTCACTGCGGGTTTCGTCGTATTCGTGCGGGTGCCGGCGCGCATCCGCATTCCGGCGTGCCACGTGAGGTAGCCGCCGTCGAGGTTGCGGGCCGAGCGACCGTGCTGGCGCAGCAGCCGCACGGCGGTGTGGCCGCGCTGGCCGACCTGGCAGTGCACGATCAGCTCGCCGTGGGGCAGCTCGTCGATCCGTGTGCGCAGGTCGTCGACCGAGACGTTGAGGCTGCCTGGGATCGCGCCGCGCTCGTACTCCGACTCGGTGCGCACATCGATGACGGTCGCGCCGGCATCCACCGCAGCCGAGAGCTCGTGCCATTGGATGCTGTCGGTCAGACCGGTCGCGGCGTTGTCGGCGATGTAGCCGAGCATGTTCACCGGGTCCTTCGCCGAGCCGTACTGCGGAGCGTAGGCGAGCTCGAGACGGCTCAGCTGGGTGGCGGTGAGCCCGGCTTGCATGGTGGTCGCGATGATGTCGATGCGCTTGTCGGCGCCGCTGCGTCCGATGACCTGTGCGCCGAGGATGAGGTCGGTGTCTGGATCGACGATCAGCTTCATCGTCAGTCGCTCTGCCCCTGGGTAGTACGCGGCGTGGTCGACGGGGTGCGCGTGGATGACGCGGTGCTCGCGCCCAGCATCCGACAGCCGCTTCTCGTTCCACCCGACCATCGCGACAGCCAGGCCGAAGACGCCGACGATCGACGTGCCGACGGCGGGCAGCGCATCAGCGGGCCGCTCGTCGAGCAGCCCGGCCTCCCACGCGATGACGTCGGCGACGGTGCGGCCGTGGCGGTTCGCGAGCCCCGCCATCGTGACCAGCGTCGGCTCGGCCGAGATCGCGTCGATCTTCTCCACGGCGTCGCCGACGGCGAAGATGCGCGGGTCGCTGGTGCGCTGCAGTGCGTCGACGGCGATGCCGCCGGTGGGTCCTGCGACGAGTCCAGCGGCCGTGGCGATGGATGCTGCCGGGCGCACGCCACGGGCATCGATCACGATGTCGGCTGGCACGATGCTGCCGTCGTCGAGGTGCACGCCGTCCGCGTCCAGCGCGTCAACCGACGTGTGCGTGCGCAGCTCGACGCCGCGGGCGCGCAATTCGTCGACGACGATCGCGGCCATCTCGGGGTCGAGGGGGCTGAGCGGGTGGGCGCTGTGCTGCACGAGGGTGACGTCGAGTCCGCGGTGCACCAGGTTCTCGACGGCCTCGAGCCCGATGAATCCGCCGCCTGCGACGACGGCGCGACCGGCTCCTGGCACCTCGTCGAGAGCGAGGGTGATGCGGTCGACGTCGTCCATGGTGCGCAGGGTCGAGACCACGGGGCCGCCATCGACCTGAGCGAATACATCACGCGAGGTCGCGCCCGTGGCGAGGACCAGGTGATCGTAGGACTCGTGCGCGACCTCACCGGAGCGGGCGTCGCGGATGGCGACGGTGCGCGCCGCCCGGTCGATCGCGACGGCGGTCTGACGGGTGCGCACGTCGAGGTTGAATCGGGCGCGCAGCGACTGCGGCGTCTGCAGCAGCAGGGACTGACGCTCGGCGATGACACCGCCGACGTAGTACGGCAGGCCGCAATTGGCGAAGCTGACGTAGTCGCCCTGCTCGATCACGATGATCTCGGCGTTCTCGTCGAGTCGACGCAGGCGGGTGGCTGCCGACATGCCGCCGGCGACGCCGCCGATGATGATCACGCGCATGCGATCACGCCTTTCCGAACAGCTTGGCGAAGAGACCGGTGCGCGGCTCGTTCTCGTGACCACTGCAGCGGTCGGCGGGACGAACACCGCGCATGACGCTGTCGACGTGCTGGCCGCATCCGGCCCACGTGGTCTTTCCGCACTTCCGGCAGGTCACTGCTCGACACATATCTCTGAGATCTCCTTACGACGGTATACCCCCGAGGGTATCAGATACCCCTGGGGGTATCGCTCAGAAGACCGGCAGGTGGCGAGCGGCGGACGGCGGAATACCCAGCATTCGCTCTCGGTTCTATTCACGCGTATGCAAACCGAAAGGATCATCTTGTCCTCCACCCCTCGCATCAGTGTCATCGTCGGCAGCGCACGCCCCGTGCGCATCGGCCGCCAGCTCGCCGACTCGGTCGCCTCGACCCTGTCCACGAACCTCGACGCCGAGATCCAGATCCTCGACCTCGCTGAGGTCGCGCTGCCCATGCTCGATGAGCCGCTGATGGCAGGTATGAACCAGTACCAGAACGCGCACACGGTCGCGTGGGCGAACCTGATCGCCGAGAGCGACGGCGTGATCTTCGTCACCCCGCAGTACAACGCCGGCTACCCCGCTGCACTGAAGAACGCCATCGACTACATCTACGCCGAGTGGAAGAACAAGCCGAGCGCCATCATCAGCTACGGCGGCCGCGGCGGCCTCGCATCGGCTGCCCAGCTGCGCCAGGTGCTGGAGTTCATCGGCCTCGACCTCGTCGACACCGATGCGTCGTTCACGATCGCACAGACCGATTACACCCCTGAGTGGTCGCTGGGCGATTCAGATGCGGTCGTCGCCCGCTACGCCGACGACGTGCGCGCCCTTGGCGACGCCGTCCTGGCGAAGATCGACGCCGAAGAAGAGGCCGAGGCGGCCTGAGCCCTTCGGCAGGCGGTCACCCTCCGGCGCGTGCGCGCCAGGTTCCTGCATCTGCTGCGTCGATCGATGCGGCAAATGCAGGACGCTGTAGCGGACGACCGTCCGGCATAAGGTGGCCGCATGAGTGACGTGCGCGCGAACCTCGAGAAGCTGAGGGCGGATGCTGCCGTGCGCGCTGCGGCGGCAGCATCCACCCTCGCCGAACTCTTACGCGTCCGGCAGGGATCCAACGACGACGACGAGCACGACCCCGAGGGGGTCACGCTGTCGTCGGAGTGGTCGCGCCTGTCGGCGCTGTCGGATGCTGCCGCCGACGAACTGCGCCGATTCGACGCTGCGCTCGCACGCGTCGATGCAGGCACCTACGGGGTGTGTGCGAACTGCGGCAAGCCGATCCCGGCTGCGCGCCTGGCGGTGCGGCCGTTCGCCGAGCTGTGCGTCCCGTGCGCGGAGGCCATCTGAGCCTGTCGACGCGAATTGGGATCACCCGCGGGCTTCAGCGACCGCGAACCGCGGATCGCCCCAACCCAGCTCGCCCTGGCCGTGGGCATCCAGCGCCAGCAGCACCAGGGTGCGGCGGTGCGCGGCGAAGGTGAGGATGTGCGCGAGGTTGCCGCCGTAGCTGATCATCTCGACAGGCTCGCCACTGGCATCCACGAACGTCTCATCGAGCCGGTTCTCGGACGTGACGTCGCGCACATGCGCGAGGAACGCCGGGCCCTCGACGTCGAGGATCCCGCGCATCTCACCGAGCGACTGGCCCGCCTCGACAGACAGATCGTACGAACGGCCCGCCATCACGGCGTTCCACATCGCCAGCTGCCCGACGAGCCTGGCCAGCAGCGACCGGATGGTCTGCACATCCTCGTCGACATCCAGGACGATCGGCTGGTCGAGCTCAGCATCGTCGAGCCTGCCCGCGACGGCGATCATCTCGCCGGTCAGGCGGACGTGGTGCTCCACCATGCTTGTCAGAAGATCCATTTCGGTTACCTCATCTCTCGGGGGGAGCCGGATGCTCCCCGGTGGGTGGAAGTGCACGTCGTTCGCCGCGGCGATGCGGATCTGCCCCGGCTGCCTGCGCCACTGCGCCGGCGCTTCGCCGAATGACCGCTGGAATGCCCGGGTGAACGCCTCATGCGAGCCGTAGCCGGCATCGACGGCGATGTCGATCAGCAGAGCGTCGGTGGTCAGCATCCGGAATGCCGCCCGCTCGAGCAGGATGCGGCGACGGAAGGCCCCCGGCGACTCATCCGCCATCTGCCGGATCAGCCGATCGAAGTGGTAGCGCGAGAAGCCGAAGCCGCTCGCGAGCGCGGCAGCGTCGATGCGCCCGGCCTGATCATCGGCCATCGCCTCGGCGAGGCGGTCGACGAAGGCGGCGAAGGTGTCTGATGCCGTATCCATGGGGTCCATCGTGCTCCGCCCGCGCCCGTCTTGCTTGATCTTCTTTGCGGACACGGGTCAGGCGCAGAAGTAGGCTGAGGGCATCATGCAAGACTTCTGGGATTTCGCCGGTAACTACTGGTGGCTGGCCTTCCCCATCATCGGTATGGCGACGGGCGCGATCGGTGGCATCAACAAGGCGATGGAGCGCAGCGCCAAGCGCCGTCATGAGCGGCGCATGGAGACGCTGCGCCTGAAGGGCGAGCTCAAGACCGCCCAGCTCGCCGCTCGCGGCATCGCCGTGCCGAAGCAGAGCGCCCGCGAGGTCGCGGCCGGAGAGCGGGCGTCATCGAAGCACATGCTCGACAAGCTCTTCACCGAGCACGACGAGATCACCGCGCGGTGGCTCGACTATGAACTCGATGTCGCGAAGCTGATCGCGTTCCCCGCCATGAGCGACGGTCGCCAGCCACTGACCGCCGCATTCCTGCGTGCCAAGAAGATCGCCGACACCCTGCGCCCGGATTCATCGGATGCCAAAGTGAGCGAGACCGAGGTCGCCGAGTATCTGGATGCCGTCGGCAACTACGCAGTGGCGTTTGAAGTCGCCGAACGCGACGCCAGGCGCCTGCGCAACTCGACCTTCACCGAGGCTGAGCGCAAGCGCCTCGATCGCGCCCAGCACATGCTGACCGTCGCGCTGGATGAGGCCGCCACCCAGGCCGAGCGCAACGTCGCGTACAAGCGCGTGCGCGAAGAGCTCGACGGGCTGATCCTGCTCTCGGACGAGGCCGTCGACGTGCTGAAGAAGAAGGTCGCCGGCGAGCTGCCGACGATGCGGCATGAACCCCCGGCTGCGCCGCGGACAGCATCCACTCCGCCCGAGCCCGAGCCCGAGCCGATGCGCATCAAGCGCGAAGACGGCACTCCATGATCGCCGCGAACGTCACCGGCCCGGTTGCGCACCACGCCGAGGGGCCGGTCTGGGCCGAGGCCTGGGGCGGGCTGCGCTGGGTCGACGGCACCGCTGGCGACCTGCTCTCGCTGCGCGAGGACGGCGTGCATCGCCGACACATCGACGACGAGTACCTCGCCTTCGCCCGCCCACGCACGAACGGCGGATTCGTCGCCGTCGGCGCCCGCACGCTGTACCTCGCGGACACCGCCGACGGCGAGACGCGCGCGGTCGCGCACCTGCTCGACGATCCCGCGATTCGCATGAACGATGGATGCTGTGACCCGAACGGCCTACTGCTGACGGGGTCCATGGCGTACGCCGCGACGCCGGGTGCCGCCGAGCTGCGGGTCATCGACACCGACTTCTCGTCGCGCACGGTCCTCACGGATGTGACGATCTCGAACGGCATCGGCTTCAGCGCCGACGGCCTGCACGCGTACTACGCCGACACCGCCACGCAGCGCATCGATCAGTTCGACTTCGTCGACGGGGCGCTCGTCGGGCGGCGACCGTTCGTCGAGATCCCCGCAGATCAGGGCTCACCGGACGGCCTGTGCGTCGCCGCCGACGGCAGCATCTGGGTCGCGCTCTGGGGCGGCTTCGCCGTGCAGGGCTACGACGCCGCAGGCGCGCTGATCGAGCGGATCGACCTGCCGGTGCCGCAGGCGAGTGCCTGCACCTTCGGCGGCACGGATCTCGGCACGCTGTTCATCACGACGTCCGCCGAAGGCCTGGCATCCGACCACGGCACCGAGGCCGGCTCACTGTACGCCGCCGATCTCGGCGTGCGCGGGCTGCCAGTGCTGCCGTTCGGCGGTTGAGCCGTCCCGACTTTGCAGGACGACTCCACTTCCACAGGATGATCCGGCGCGCAACATCCTGTGGAGTTGCAATCGTCCTGTGGAATTGAGCAGCCTCAGCGGGCGGCGTAGTCCGGGTTGACGATCGCGCCGACCTGCTCGCCGGCGAGGAAGCGGATGATGTTCTCGGCGGCGTGCACCGGAAGGTCCTCCAGCGCCTCGGGCGAGTACCAGGCGGCATGCGGGGTGAGCAGCACGTTCGGGGCGTCGCGCAGCGCAGCATCCGGTGCGAGGGGCTCGGCCTCGAACACATCCAGTGCTGCGGCGCCGATGCGGCCGCTGTGCAGGGCCGCGACGAGGGCATCCTCATCGATCAACGGGCCGCGGCAGGTGTTCACGATCACCGCACCCGGCTTCATCGTCGCGATCGACGTCGCGTCGATCAGGTGCCGCGTCGCGTCGGTCAGCGGCACGTGCAGGGTGAGGAGGTCGGCTGCGGCGATGGCGTCGTCGATGGAGCACGGCTCGCAGCCGGCATCCGTGATCGCCTCAGCGGGAGCGTAGGGATCGGCGACGAGCACCCGGAAGCCGAGCGCGCGGCATCCGCGGGCCACGAGCGAGCCGATCCGCCCGAAGCCCAGCACCGACACCGTGGTGCGCGAGGGGCGCACGGCCATCGGTCGGGCAGCGACCGGCTTCCACTCCCCTGCACGCAGGGCGGCGTCGTACGCGGGCAGGCCGCGCGCCTGCGTCATGATCATGGCGATGGTGTGCGCGGCGACCTCTTCGATGCAGTAGCTGGGGGTGTTCGCCACGGCGATGCCGCGTGCGGTCGCCGCGGCGACGTCGATCATGTCGTAGCCGATGCCCAGCCGGCTGATCATCTTCAGGTTGGGCATGCGGTCCATCAGGTCACCGTCGATCCGGTGCCACTGCACGATGAGCCCCTCTGCCTCGGCGCCCAGCGCGGCGAGCGTGTCGAACGAGGTCTCGTGCGCCCGTTCGGCGCTGAGACCAGCCGCGCGCAGGGTCTGCTCGGCGGCGTCGCCTGGCAGGTCGCAGTCGGTGATGAGGATGTGATGGTCAGCCATGAGGTCAAATGCTATAGCATCTAGCAGAGCCGACGCCAGAGGTATCTGTTCCCGGTATTTTGCTATAGCGTCTTGAGTATGACTGTTCGCCGTGCCCTCATCACCGGCGCCAGTTCCGGTATCGGAACGGCCGCCGCCCTCGAACTCGCCAGCTCCGGCGCCGCCGTATGGATCACCTACACCGGGCGCGAGGCCGAAGCCGCCCGTGTCGCCGAGGAGTGCCTCGCCGCCGGTGCGCCCGAAGCACACGTCTCGCGTCTCGATCTGCGCGATCCCGACTCGATCAGCGCACTGATCGCCGAGATCACCGAGGCGTGGGGCGCGCTGCACGTGCTCATCAACAACGGTGGCGTCTGCCCTTACACGGGCTACGACGACATCGACATCGAGGAGTGGGACTTCGTCCTCGAGACGAACGCCCGCGGCACGTTCCTGCTCACCCGCGCCGCGCTCCGCCTGCTGCGCGCCGCTGAGGGTGACCGCTCGGTCATCAACATCTCGTCGATCGCCGGTCAGGTCGGGGCACTGCAGACCGGCATCCACTACGCCGCGAGCAAGGGCGCACTCCTGGCGATCACCCGCAGCTTCGCCCGCCATCTGGCATCCGAGGGCATCCGCGTGAACGCGGTCACCCCTGGCCCCGTCGCCAGCGCGATCACGAGCGAGCTGTCGCCAGAGGCCCGCGCGAAGCTCGAGTCGGGCATCCCGCTCGGCGAATTCGGCCAGCCGGCCGACGTCGCGTGGATCATCGCGTCGCTGGCATCCGAGCGCGCCCGGTTCATCACCGGCGCGACCTACGACGTCAACGGAGGAGTTCGCATTGACTGAGACTCGCAGCGCCATGGACACCGTCCAGGCCCAATTGGACGCCTTCAACGCGCATGATCTCGACGCATTCGTCGCGACGTACGCGGCGGATGCCGTCATCACCGGCGTCACGCCAGAGCCGATCGTCGGATCAGCGGCGATCCGCGCGTTCTACGAACCCCGCCTGCAGAACCCCGAGCTGTCGTGCGTGATCGACACCAGCGTGCTGTTCGGCAGCCGATGGGTCGTCGCGCAGGAGCAGGTCATCAATGCCGGTGTCTCGACCGAGACCATCGCGACCTTCGACGTGGTCGACGGACTCATCTCGCGCGCCTCGATGCTCAAGGCCTGACGCGCCGGCGCCGATCCTTGGTACGGAACCTGGTCGAACTATCCAGGCTTGCGCTTCCGACCTGACTCGCGGGGCTCAATACTCCGGGCGAAGCGCGTCAGCGGCAGCGTCAAGCGCGCGGTCGTCAAGGGAGAAGTACGCCCACTTTCCGCGCTGCTCCCTGGTGACGAGTCCGGCTTCGGTGAGGAGCCTCATGTGGTGCGACACCGTCGCCTGCGACAGGCCGACCGGTTCGATCAGGTCGCAGATGCAGGCCTCGCCTCCTTCGGTGCCGGCGATGAGCGAGAGCAGCATGACGCGGGTGGGATCCCCGATGGCCTTGAAGACGCGGGCGGCGCGTTCGGCTTCCTCGGCGGTGATCGACGCGGTGACGCGGGGCACGCAGCATGTGCTCTGGTCGATGGTCGCGGGAAGGCTCATGCGGATATTCTTACACGTATTGACAAACTTCGATAGGTGCGTAAACGTACTCGTATTGAAGTTCTTCGATTCGAGGAGATGTGATGTCCGAGCTTCCTGTCGTCGTCGTCGGAGCTGGCCCGCAGGGCCTGGCCGCCGCCGCCCATCTGACCGAGCGTGGCCTCGACGTGGTCGTCGTCGAACGCGGCGGGGGTGCTGGCGCGGCCGTGTCCGAGTGGGGGCACGTGCGCCTGTTCTCTGGCTGGCCGGAGCTGACAGACACTGCAGCCAGGCGCCTGCTCGAGCAATCCGGCTGGACCGCACCGGCGAGCGGTTACCCGACGGGGGACGAATGGGTGAGCGGCTATCTCGCACCCCTCGCCGATGCTCTCGGCGATCGAGTCCTCTACGACAGGACCGTGACCGGCATCGCGCGACAGGGGAGGGATAAGGTCGTCGCGAGCGGCCGGAAGAGCACCCCGTTCGTCGTGCACACCGTCGACCAAGACGGCCGCGATCGCCGCATCCTCGCCAGCGCTGTCATCGACGCGAGCGGCACCTGGTCCCTCCCCAACCCTGCGGGGGCCGACGGATACCCCGCGGCCGGGGAGGCGGTTTCCTCTGAGCGCATCTCCTACCGCATCCCCGATGATGTTTCAGCTCTCGCCGGTTCGCACGTGGTCGTCGTGGGTGCGGGCCATTCCGCGACGCATGCTGTCCTCCGCTTGAGCGAGCTGGCCCGCCGCGAGCCCGGCACTCGGGTGACCTGGCTGCTGCGCCGCGGGAGCGCCGCGAACATGTTCGGCGGTGGAGCGGGAGATGAGCTGCCCGAGCGGGCCGCGCTCGGATCCCGCGCGCGCAAGGTCATCGAGGCTGGGGTGGTCGAGGTAGTCACCGGATTCCGGGTCGCCGAGTTTGAGCAGGAGGGCGAAGCGGTGACCGTCATCGCGGAGAACGGCCACGAGATCTCAGGCGTCGCACATGTCTTCGCGCTCACCGGTTTCCGCCCGGACACCGGCATCCTGCGCGAGGTGCGCATCGACCTGGATGGATCACTCGAAGCCGTAGCTGGGATCGCATCGGAGATTGATCCGAACATCCACTCCTGCGGATCCGTCGGGGCCACTGGCGCGCGCCAGCTCGCGCAGCCCGAGCAGGACCTGTTCATCGTCGGCGCGAAGTCGTACGGGCGCGCACCGACGTTCCTCGCCCTCACCGGCTATGAGCAGGTGCGCAGCGTCGTCGCACACCTCGCCGGTGACCATGAGGCAGCCGCGCGGAACGAGCTCGTCCTCCCTGACACCGGAGTCTGCGGCGGTGCCGGCGGGTTCGATGCCGAGGGCAGCAGCTGTTGCGCAGCCCCTGCCCTGCTGCAGATCGGCGCACGCCCGGTCGCCGTCGACTGATAGACGCGTCGAGAGGTGGCGCCCGTATGGGCGCCGCCCTCTCGCGCACCCCGGGAAAGTGAAGCCTTGGTGAACAAGGTCGCACACGCACCATCGCTTGCTTCGATCTCTGTCAATATAGAGATGATTCGAAATAGGGGATCGGGGAGTTGGAGTGACTGTGACCGGGATGCCCGCTCAGACGAGTGCACGGAGGCTGTCGGCACTGGACCGTTGGCTGCCGCTGTGGATCGGGCTCGCAATGCTCGGCGGGCTCCTCGTGGGCCGCCTCATCCCGGCCGTGTCAGACCTGCTCACCCGACTCGAAGTCGGCGGGGTCTCCGTCCCGATCGCCCTCGGGCTGCTGGTGATGATGTACCCGGTACTCGCCAAGGTCCGCTACGACAAGGTCGCCGCCGTCACTGGGGACAAGAAGCTTCTTGTCTCCTCGCTGGTGCTGAACTGGCTGGTCGGTCCCGCGGTGATGTTCGCCCTCGCCTGGATCTTCCTGCCCGACCTGCCCGAGTACCGCACAGGACTGATCATCGTGGGTCTGGCGCGCTGCATCGCCATGGTCGTGATCTGGAACGACCTCGCCTGCGGCGACCGGGAGGCCACCGCCGTACTGGTCGCGATCAACTCGGTCTTCCAGGTCGTCGCCTTCTCCCTGCTCGGCTGGTTCTACCTCGCGGTCCTGCCAGGATGGCTGGGCCTGGGCACCCAGGGACTGGAGATCTCGGTCTGGCAGATCGCGCTGAACGTCCTGGTCTTCCTCGGCATCCCGCTCGTCGCCGGCTTCGCATCCCGCTGGATCGGCGAGCGTCGAAAGGGCCGCACTTGGTACGAAGAGAAGTTCCTCCCTGTGATCGGTCCGTGGGCTCTCTACGGGCTGCTGTTCACGATCGTGCTGCTGTTCGCGCTGCAGGGCGAGGCAATCACGCAGAATCCGCTCGACGTCGCTCGCATCGCGCTGCCGCTGCTGGTCTACTTCGCCATCATGTGGTTCACCGGCATCCTCACCGGCAAGGCGCTCGGGCTGAACTACGCCCGCTCCACGTCGCTCGCGTTCACCGCGGCTGGCAACAACTTCGAGCTCGCCATCGCGGTGGCCATCGGCACCTTCGGTGCCACATCTGGTCAGGCCCTCGCCGGAGTGGTCGGCCCGCTCATCGAGGTGCCGGTGCTAGTCGGGCTCGTCTACGTCTCACTCTGGGCGGCCAGCGCCTGGTTCCACACCGATCCACACACCGGCGAAAGGACCACCTCATGAACGCCGCACTCGCGGGCCCGGTCGACAACTGCACCCCGGTCGCTGCTCACGCCATCGGCCTCGCGTCGGCGACCACGGTCGCCGACGCGCTGAAGTCACTCGCCGATCCACTGCGACTGCGCATACTGTCGGCCATCTCGACGGATCCGCGCGGCGAGGTCTGCGTGTGCGACCTGTCCGAGCTCGCTGATGTGTCCCAGCCGACGATCTCCCACCATCTGAAGGTGCTCAAAGAGACCGGAATGCTGCTGTCGGAGCGTCGCGGCACCTGGGTGTACTACCGGATCGCTCCCGCCCGCCAAGGGGCCGTGACCGCACTGCTCGACGCATTCGCTCCCGCGGCCACGCTGGACGCCGCCGAGGACGGAGCCGAGCGCACGAAGGCGCTGCGCACCATGGATGCCCGGGTCACCCGCCTCGCCGAGGAACTCGCCGACGAACTGACTGAGCTGAACCACGATCTCGTCGTCGCGATCACCCGCGAATCCTTCGCAGGCCTCGTCCGCTCAGCGAAACTCACCCAGCACATGATCCCGCTGACTGAGCGGTTCGCCAGGCAGCGACTGGCCGACCTGAGCCGCGACCGCACGGCCGGGACCGCGCAGGTCCTGTTCGTCTGCGTCGCGAATGCCGGCCGCTCCCAACTGGCGGCCGCCCTGGTCAATCGGCTCGCGGACGGCAAGGTCATCGCACGCTCCGCCGGCTCGGCACCCGCCTCCGACGTGCACCCGCACGTCAGGTCGCTGCTCGCCGAGGTCGATAGCGAACTCGAAGCGGGCATCGCGTTCCCGAAACCCCTCACCGACGATGCCGTCCGCGCCGCCGACATCGTCGTGACCATGGGATGCGGCGACGTCTGTCCGATCATCCCAGGCATCCGCTACGAGGACTGGTCCGTCGGCGACCCGGCCCTGGCCTCCCCAGAAGGGGCCGCGGCCATCCGCGACGACATCGAGGCCCGCGTCCGCGACCTCCTGACCACACTGACCACTGACCACGCCTGAGGAACCACCGTGCCCGACACCAAGCCCTCCGTCCTCTTCGTCTGCGTGCACAACGCCGGCCGCTCCCAGATGGCCGCAGGGTTCCTGCGCGACATCGCCGGCGACCGCATCGAGGTGCGGTCGGCCGGTTCCATGCCGGCTGACCAGATCAACCCCGTCGCCGTGGAGGCCATGCGCGAGGAAGGCATCGACATCACCGCCGAACAGCCCAAGGTACTCACCACGGAAGCCGTGCAGGCCTCCGACGTGGTCATCACAATGGGCTGCGGCGACGCATGCCCGTTCTTCCCCGGCAAGCGCTATGAGGACTGGAAGCTCGATGACCCCGCCGGCCAGGGCATCGACGACGTCCGCCCGATCCGTGACGAGATCCGCGGTCGCATCGAACAGCTGTTCTCAGAGCTCATCTGACCAGCCTCGTCCATGGCTGGCCGGCGGGCACGCACGCGAGCGCTCTCAGCGCCGGATGTCGCCGAAGGATGCCGTCCACGCGCCGTCCACGGCGATGGACTGTCCGGTGAGGTAGGGCGCTTCGTCCGAGAGCAGGAACGCGGTCACCGCAGCGACTTCTTCGGCACGCGCGATCCGGCCCATCGGCGGACCTTCGGCGAGGGCGCGCTCTGCGGCGATGGGGTCGTCGGAGGCGGCGATCTGCGCCTCGAGGTGGGGAGTGCGCACGCCGCCCGGAGCGACGGTGTTGGCGCGGATGCCCTGTGCGCCGTAGCTGACGGCGACGCTGCGCGTCAGTGCGTCGATCCCGCCCTTGGTGAACTCGTACGCCCCGTGGTCGAGGAAGCTGGCCCTGCCATGGATCGAGCCGATGTTGACGATCGCCCCTGGCGTGCCCTGCTCGAGAAAGGCCGATACAGCCACCGAGCATCCCCAGACGTAGCCGAAGCCGTTGATGCCCACGATCTCGCGCACCAGGTGCTCATCGATCTCGTGCAGCGGGGTCTGCTTGGTGATGCCGGCGTTGTTCACCCAGCCGGCGAGCGGCGCGATCGCCCGCGCCTTCTCGGCCGCCGCCAGGTGCGCCTGCCGGTCGGCGGCGTCGCCGAGCACGACGTCGGCGACGATGCCCTCTTCAAGGGTTCCTGATCCCGGTGAGCGCTCCAGCCCGACCACGATCCAGCCGTCGGCGGTGAGCCGTTCGGCGATGGCCCGGCCGATGCCCTTGCCGCTGCCGGTCACCACGACGCTGCGTGCACCGGCCTCTGCGCTGCGCGCACCGGCCTCGACGACCTCGGACTGCTGCTCGACCATCTCAGATCTCCTCGAACTCGAACACCGTCGGATCCAGTGCGAACCCAAGACCCGCGGCATCGGCCGGGCGGACGCGCCCCTCGAAGTGGGGACCTCCGGTGATGAACGACGGGGCGGGGTCGTAAGGATTCACGCCGCGCGCGAACGTCTCCACACCGATGCCGAGGTGCGCCGTGACCTCGGGGTACACGTGCCCTGACACCGGCACCCCGCGCGACCCGGCCCAGTGGATCATCTCGCGAGCGGGCGTGACGCCGCCGATCGCGACGACGTCCAGCCGCAGCACATCGACCCCGCCGACGTCGACCAGTGCCTTCAGCACGGCCGGGTCTGTGACCTCGTCACCCACGGATACGGGCAGACCGGTCTCCGCCTTGATGCGCGCGACTCCAGCGGCGTCCTCGGGCAGCAGCGGGTCCTCCAGCCAGGCCAGGCGCGCTGAATCCCACTGTGCGATCTCGGCGATCGCGACGTCGGCACTGGGCCAGCCGAAGCCGACATCGACGACGAGACCGGTGGATGCGGGGAGCTCGGCGTTCAGCATCCCGATCAGCTCTCGCATATATGCCGGATCCGGCATGCGCGAGATCTTGACGTTGGTCCAGCCATCGGCCTGCGCGATCACCTCGTCAGCGACCTCGCGGGGAGTGCGTCCCGGCGTCGGGTAAGCGGCGACGAGCATCGACTCCCGCGGTGCGTCGCCGGTGCCGAGCAGGCGCCACAGCGGCTGGCCGGCACGGCGGGCCGCGATGTCCCACAGGGCGATGTCCACCAGGCCGATCGCGCGACGCACGAGGCCGACGCGTCCGACGATGGCGCTGCCGCGCAGCATCCGCTCCCACGCTGTCGCGGGATCATCGGCATCCTGTCCGAGTGCGTGCACGGCGACGAGCCGCTCGACGATCTCGGCCATCGGCGCCTCGCGCGAGAGGCAGTACGCGAAGCCCTGGGTGCCGTCATCGGCGGTCACCCGCACCGCCGTGTACTCGCGGCGTGACACGGTCATCGCACCCAGCTGCAGCGGCGCGGGCAGCGGCAGCACCGTTGTGGCGGTGTCGATGCGCGCGATCGTCGTCATTCGGGCTTCTTCGCCAGCGGCACGCCGTAGTCGATCATGAAGCCGCCGTCGACAT
The DNA here is from genome assembly GCF_022637555.1 of Microbacterium sp. H1-D42. Taxonomy (NCBI): domain Bacteria; kingdom Bacillati; phylum Actinomycetota; class Actinomycetes; order Micrococcales; family Microbacteriaceae; genus Microbacterium; species Microbacterium sp. H1-D42. The sequence continues at coordinate 3,511,696 of NZ_CP093342.1, forward strand.
ACAGCGTCTGGCCATTCATGTAGCGGGACTGGTCCGAGACGAGAAAGCTCACTGCCGCAGCGATCTCGCTCGCATCTGCCAGGCGCTTGGCGGGGATGCGCGAGAGGATCGTGTCGAGGCTGAGCGTGCCGGCTTCGACGCCCTGGCGGAAGACGCCGGTGTCGACGTAGCCGGGGGCGACGGCGTTGACGCGCACGCCGCGGGCGGCCCATTCGGCGCCGGCAGTGGAGGTGAGGCCGATGACGGCGGCCTTCGTGGTGGCGTACGGCGCACGACCGGCAGACCCTCGCGACGAGATCGACGAGATGTTCACGATGCGACCCCCGCCGTGGGCGAGCATGCGGCGACCGGCCGCCTGCAGGCAGGTGAAGACGCCGTGCAGGTTGACGTCGACGACCGCCGCCCATTCGTCCCAGGTGAGGTCCTCGAGTCCGCGGTGACGCTGGATGCCGGCGTTGTTCACGAGCACCTCGATGGGCCCGAACTCGGCTTCGATCTCACCGAAGACGCGGTCGACACCGTCGTGATCCGTGACGTCGAGCTCACGCCAGACGATGCCGACAGGATTCTCATCGGCCGTCAGGCCGGGAACCCGGTCGGCGGCGATCACGCGGTAGCCGTCAGCGGCGAGGCGCTGGCCGATCTCCCAGCCGATTCCTGCCGAGCCGCCGGTGACGATGGCGACGGGGTTCTGAGCGGTCATGGTTCTCCTCGCTGAGGGTGAAGATTTGCTATAGCAAGTGTAGCGGGATGCTGTGGCTAGCGCCCCAGCACCTCGGCCACGACGGCGATGGCGTGTTCTTCGAGCAGCTCGAGAGCCCCCGCCGCCAGCGGCGTCTGCCAGGCCTGGTAGGCGCCGCGCTCGTACGCCTCGCGCGTCGGCAGGTACACGAAGCCCGGGCCGTTGGTGAGGTTCATCACGACGATCGGCACATCGGGGAAGCGCGCGCGCAGTGTGGTCTGGAGTCGCGAGTACGCCTCACCGGGATGCGCGATGAGGACCGCGTCGCCCAGTCGCCAAGCCCAGAGCGGATGCTGCACGGTCGGGCCGGTGATGTAGCCGTCGCGCAGGTTGCGGGCGCGCCCCAGGCGCTCGTCGCGAGAGCGCGGGTCGATGTCCTTCCACTCCTCGGCGAGCTCCTCGAGGGTGGGCAGGTCACGCAGAGGCAGCTCGACGGATGCCACGATGGCTGCTGCCCCGTCACCGCCGTGCGCCGCACGACCCGTCCAGATCGCCAGGGGTGCGCCTGATTCCACGATGCCGTCCAGGGTCAGTTCTTCCCCCGGCGCGGGCAGCGAGTCCAGCGCCGCCATCACCGCGTGTCCGAGTGAGCGGCCGTGACGATCGGCGACGGAGACGTCTCCGGTGTACTGCTCGCGCGGCGCCAGCTCGCCCGCGGCGCCCTGCACGAACAGGCACGGAGCACCGGTCGCCTGCTCGACGATCTCGCGCATCGCCCCGACGTAGTCGGGCGAGACCTCGCGCGACTGCCAGGCCAGCGTCGTCGGATGACAGGCGTAGTTCACCAGGGTGGCCACAACGGCGCCGCCGACGCTGATGCGACCGATCGTGACGGTGTCGTCGGCGACGCCAGCAGGGTTGTAGCCGACCAGTGCGCGACCGTCGACATCGAGTTCGCGGTCGGCGGCGAGAGTGCAGCGGCCGGATGCCCATTCGATGAGCCCCCGCTGTGCAGCATCCAACGCCTCGCGCCCGGCCGCGATCCCTGCTGCGGCGAGTGCCTCGAGGTACCCGGGGATGAGCTCCCCGCCCGGCAGGTGCGCATCTGCCGCGCACAGCACCGCACCGGCGTGGGTGTGCGACAGCGAGAGCATCAGCTGGTCAGCATCCAACCCGAGCCCGGCGAGGATCGCGCCACGCACTCCCTGCTCGTCGGCGACACGACGCCACCACGTGCCGTCCACCGCCAGCAGCATGCGCGGGCGGTCATCGGCGGCGATGATGGCGAGCGCCGTCAGCTCGAACGGGCGGTGGGCACCCTCGGAGCGCTCCCAGTCGGCGGGCCCCCAGTTCTTCGCGCGGATGCCGACCGGCGGCGTGATGTCACGTCGCGCGACGCCGACGCGCGCGTCGGTGCGGGGCACCCGGATGCGGTCGCCGAGACTGGTGGCCGAGAAGGTCATTGATGCGTCTCCATGATTTCCATGATGGTCGGGTTCAGGTGATTCGGTGGGGGCCACCCACGGCCCCCACCGAATTCAATGGGCGGCGACCTTGATCGGTTCGACTTCGGGCACCGTGGTGAAGTCGGCACGACGGCTGAGCACGAAGGCGACTGCCGCTCCGAGCAAGGTGAGCGCCGAAATCAGCAGCAGTCCCCAGATCGCCGATCCGGTCGTCTGGCTGATCCAGCCGATCGCGTACGGACCCGCAAAGCCGGCGAGGTTGCCGACGGAGTTGATGAAAGCGAGTCCTGCAGCAGCTGCCGTGCCGGTGAGGACCATCGGCGGCAGACTCCAGAACAGCGGCGTCGTGGAGAACAGCGCCGACATTCCGACACACAGTGCCGCCAGTGCCAGCACAGGCGTGTTCTGTGCAGCCACCGCTGCGATCAGCGAGAGCGCGGTGATGGAGAGCGTGATGCTGATCTGCAACGGGATGTTGCCCTGTTTTCGGGCCGCCCTCTCCCAGGGAAGCATCACGAGCGCCGCGCACAGGTTGGGCAGGGCGACCAGCCATCCGGTGGTCGAGTTCGAGAAGTCGCCCATGCTCTTGACGATCGTCGGCAGCCACATGCCCAGTCCGTAGGCACCGAACACGACCCCGAAGAACAGCACGATGAGCGTCCACAGCCGTCCATTGCTGAACACCTCGCGAAGGCGCAGTCTGCCGTGCGTCTTCTCGGTCGCCTCGGTCTCGGCGGCAAGCGTGTCTGTGATCCACCGCTGCTCTGCGCGGTTCAGCCAGCGCGCGTCCTGCGGGCGGTCGGGGAGCCAGAACCACACGACGAATGCGAGCACCACGGCAGGGATGCCCTGCAGCAGGAAGACGAGCTGCCACCCCTGCAGGTTCCACATGCCGTCCAGACCCAGCATCCACCCCGACAAGGGCGCGGCCACTGCATTCGCGATCGGGTTCGACAGCACGAAGACGACCAGCACCTGGGTTCGGTACTGACGGGGGAACCACAGCGTCAGGTACAGCAGCACGCCGGGGAAGAAGCCCGCCTCGGCGATGCCGAGGATGAAGCGCGCAATCGCGAATTGCGTGCCGTCCTGCACGAATGCCGTCAGAGAGGCGACGATTCCCCACGAGATCATGATGCGCGCGATCCACTTGCGAGCACCGAACTTCTCAAGCAGCAGGTTGCTCGGCACCTCGAACAGCAGGTAGCCGATGAAGAAGATTCCGGCGGCGAACCCGAAGGCCGCTTCGGTGATCTGCAGCGCCTGCGTCATCTCCAGCTTCGCGAAACCGGCATTGTTGCGGTCGATGTACGCGATCAGGTAGAGCAGCCCGAGAAACGGACCAAGCCTCCAGATCGCCTTCTTCATCGCCGCGGCGCCGATGTCTGCGGTTGCGCTTGCTGCGCCGTCTGACCTGCCTGTCATGACAACTCCTTCGTTACTCACGTTTGCTATAGCATCTAGCAAAACGGGACATTTGTCTACTCCCGGGGTGCAATGCCATAGCATCGGTCGAGCAGGAGGGCGCGATGCCCAGACATGACATCGCCCCGGGGAGGTCACAGGATGCGCGCGGTTTCGGATCAGAACATCGCCGAGCAGGTCACCGACGAGCTGCGTGCCGCGATCCACTCCGGCGAGCTGGCACCGGGTGATCGTCTGGTCGAGCGCAAGCTCGCCGAACGCCTCGGCGTGAGCCACATCCCGGTGCGCGAAGCGCTCACCCGCCTCGCCGAAGAGCGCCTGATCACCAGGGAGCCGCGGCGCGGCGCGCGAGTGGCGGCCCTGACCGCACAGGACCTCGAAGAGATCGCCAGCCTTCGGATCGTGCTCGAGCAGTTCATGGCCATCCGCGTGCAGGAGCGGTGGACCACGGCCTCTGCCGAACGTCTGCAGCAGATCATCGACGCGATGGAAGCAGCCGAAGTCGGCGACATGACCGAAGTGCTCCGCCAGGACCGCGCGTTCCACGAGGCACTCGCGGAACTCAGCGAGCACCGCTTCCTCACCGAGCTGAGCGCGCAGCTGCGCGGGCGCATCACCGGATTCATCAGTGCGGCGAACGCCGCCCTGCCCCCTGCCGAGCAGGCCGAGCACGTCCGCAGCCACCGCGAGATCATGGATGCCATCGCCAGCGGCGATCCCGATGCGGCGCGCGATGTGATCGCCCAGCACGTGAAGCGGGCCTTCGAGCGCATCGAGCCGCTCTCCGAGCCCGAGGCCTGACCGGCCGCGAGGCCCTGGAGCGCAGCATCCGTCGTGCCGGATCACTGACGCTCCGCGCCCCACGTGGCGTGTCGCGAGACCGACACACCACGTGCGGACCGCTCCATCAGTAATCCGACACATGGCACCGGCCCGCGACGCCGGCCGCCGGGGCCCTGACCAGCAGGAACCCGGGCGACCGGATCAGGCGATCGCGTTGGTGGCGATCACGACAGCATCCGACTCCTCTGGCATCGCCGTGCGCTTGACGCCGATCTCGACGTTCGACGAGTGCACCAGGGTCGAGCCCTTGCCGAACGCCGCCGGCGCCAGCTGCAGCGACCCTCCCTCGAAACGCGTGCCGACCGCGCGGTAGTGGTTCGCGCCGCCCTCGAGCTGCACGTGCACGCTGTCCGCGCCGCGGAACGCGCTGTGCGCCAGCGTGAGGTCGAGCCGGCCGTCGCCCTTGCGCGAGATCGCCGCGCCGCGGGCATCCGACACCTCGGTGCCGACCACGTCGACCGTCTGCCCGGCAGCGCCGGCGGCGACCAGACGCACACCCGACAGGGTCGAGCCGTCGAACCGCACCTTGGCGGAGGCCACAGTGACGGCATCCGATTCGGCGGCCGCCGTCAGCGTCGAGCCGCGGAAGGTCACGGGCGCCGGCCCGTTGATCTTCATCCCGCCGACGCCGTCCAGCACCGTGTCGACGAACGTGATCGGCTCCTTGACCGTCGCGTTGGTGAGCTCACCCGGAGCGACGAAGGTGAAGTGCGAGTCGGTGATCACCGTCGGCCGCGACGAGACGTTCGACGCCTGCGTGATGATCAGCGTGTCAGAAGCAGTGCAGCCGCGCAGCTGCGCGCCGTCGGCGTTGATCCACAGCATGCCCGACCCCGCCAGCGACTTCTTGCCGATGACCTGCACGTCCTCAAGCGTCAGATCGGTGACCTTCACGCGCGCGACGAACCACGAGCAGACGTGCTTGCGCACGGTGATCCGCTTGGCGGCAGAACCCCAGGCCGCACCCGAATTCGCGAACGTCATCAGACCGGAGTTGCCGACGTAGGTGAGGTCGTGCTCGTACTGGCCGTGCGTGACGAACGGGCCCTGGTCATCGCCGTCGCCATGGCAGTTCTCGACCAGGCAGTACGCGCTGGCGGTCCAGTCGTTGAGGTGACGGGCGTTCGACGTGTGGCAGTTGGCGACGTAGCCGTACAGGCAGTAGATCTGCTGCGTGAGATAGCCCGCACCGCCCCAGGTGACCGAGGTGGGGTTGGTCAGATTGCACTCGGTCGTGGAGAAGTACGTGTTCCAGCGACGCTGGATGAGCGGCCAGAACGTGCCGGTGCCGTCGATGTGGTCGACGTCGCAGCGCACCGCGTACTCGAAGGCGAGCGGATGCGATCCGGTGAGCTCGTCCGTGCCCTTGCCGAGGAAGCGCAGGTTCGACACCGAGACGTCCTGCACCGGCTTGACGTGCCGCCAGGTCATGACGCGATCCTTGCCGAGCGTCCAGCCGTTCAGGTAGTTCACGCGGATGTGCGTGCCATCGATGATCTGCGTCACCTGCACCAGACGCTGCAGCTCTCGCTCCCAGCGGCCGGTGAGTGCGTTCACCTCGGCGGCGTACCAAGCGCCGACAGCGAAGAACGATGAGTCGCCAACAGGGAACACGTCGGAGTTGTCCGGCACGACCTCGCCGAGCTTGGCCTCGTGCACGGCGTCGGTGACCTCACCCTGGAAGAACATCACCGCGGCGAAGGGGTCGTTCCGCGGCGCGTCCTCGATGCCCTCGGTGGTCATCAGGTGGTTGCCGAAGTCGAACGCCAGGTTCGACCGGGTGAACTTGTGGCGCCGCACGAAGTTCAGGTCGGTGTGCGCTTCGATGCGAGTGATCGAGGCGTCCGCGACCATGGCATCCAGGGCATCGTCCGCGTTCTGCTTCGGCCCGAAGACGCCGAAGACGCGGAAGTCGACGGTGCCAGAGTGCACCAGCACCCAGCTGCCCTTCTTGCCCTCGAGCACCGTGCCGCCGTTGGCCCCAGGGGCGTCCTTCGTCACGAACCGGTACAGCGCACCGCCGCCGTCGCCGGCGGCAGTGCGTCCTGCGGTCCGCACGAGGTCGCCGACCTTCGCGTTGAGCTTCGCCAGCGCAGCGGCATCGGATGCTGCGCCGACCGAGTTCGTCGCCGTGGACTTCATCGGCGCGGCCGGTCCTGCCGCCTGCGCGACCGACGGCGCGGACACCGCCGCAACACCGCCGATGGCGGCTGCCGTGAACCCGGCGAGCACCATGCGTCGGCTGCGCACCTGTGCGGTCGTCTCGGTGGCGGACGTCTCTGTGGGTGTCTCCTGATGCGTCATCGTCATCCTCCTTGCGGCGTCGTCACCGCGGTCAGTGCGCGCGACAGACCGCGCGCGTCCCTCCCACCCGGGTGCTCCGGGCAGGCTTCGAGCCATGGCTCAGAAGTAGTCGGCCGCCGTGAAATGGCGGATGCTGCCGAGCCGGGGTTCCCGGCGCAGCGCCCTGGTCATGCCGGTGCGGTCGGCGGTGTACGCGGCGTCAGGGGCGAAGTCGCGGATCGCCTGGTGCTGCGCGGAGTCCGGCACCGCCTCTGGCACGCCGATGTTGCACGTGGCGACACCGGCGGCGGCCCAGTCGGTGGTGATCGCCGCGAGCAGCGCGCGCCAGACCTCCGCCTCTCCTGCGACTGCAGGTGCCACCGCGATCTCGTCGACGATCCCCGTCACGATGCCGTCATCGTGGGAGATGCGCGCGACGGCGTAGCCGAGCAGCACGGCCCCGCTGCACACCGTGTAGATCGGCGCTCCCTGCAGGCGCACGGCGGCCATCGCCCAATCCACACTGCGGCGCACTGGCGCCAGCGTGACCCCGGCCCGCGAGTTCTCGTAGACGGGGCGCGCCCAGTCGAAGGCGCCGGGGCCGACTGTGGTGCGCGCCACATCGAGAGAGCGTTCGCCGGCGGTGCTCGGCGCCCACGCACCGGTCAGGCTCCGCCGCATCTCGAACGTCTCGAATCCGCTGGAGCGGTACACGTCGGGGGTTCCGGTGAACAGCAGAGCCCAGTCCGCGTCTGCCGCGCCGTCGAGCGAGGCGGCGACGAGCCGCCGCGCCAGTCCCTGCCCCCTGGCGTGCGCGGCGACCGCGACGCTGCCGATGCAGTGCACCAGCGCGGTGTCGCCATCGCTCTCGCGCAGGCGCTTGGGCAGACCCCAGATCGATCCGCAGATGCCGGAGTCGTCGACGGCGACCACCGTGTGCTCCAGGCGGCGGCGGTCGATCAGCCACTGGTCAGGCGACAGCCGCTGGTCGAACGCGGAGTCCCACAGGTCGGCGAGTGCGACGGCATCCGTCGCCTCTGCCAGGCGGATCGTCGCGATGTCGGATGCCATCATGCTCCTCTCGATGCCTGCCCGGCGCGGGCGAATGCCGCGGCGCGAATCGTGTTGCCGACGACAGTGCGCGCCTGCGCCCAGGGCGCCGGCACCCGCCCGGCCGGCGCGGCCTCGAGCAGCGCACGCACCAGGCCGGCGAAGCCGAGCTGCTCCATCGGCGCGTCGACGTCGAGCTCGACCGTTCGCAGTCCGCGCGCCGTGAGCACGTCGACGGCGTACCGATCCGGCCCTGGGATGCCCGTCACCATGACCTGCGCGGGGACAGGTCGTCCACCCTCGGGTCGGCGCAGCAGACCGTCGATGCCTGCCGCGTCCTCGGAGCGCGTCGTGGATCCGGTGGATCGACGGGTCCACCCCGACGTGGGATCGAATGTGCCACCGGGCACGACGCTGTCGACGAGGTCCCAGGCGTGCACGCCGACGGTCACCAGCGTGCCGCCGCCGCGAGCGGGGTCATCCTGCCAGGCGCGTCCCGGCAACTGGAAGCCGGCGTTGTCGTGCTGCACGTGCACGCGGATGCCGATGATGTCCTCATCGGCGACCTCTTCGGCCAGACGCTGCACCGCGGGCGCGAAGCGCAGCACTGAGGCGGTGCCGACCGGCGCCCGAACGGACTCGAGGGCGCTCTCCCAGGTGGCGAACTGCGCATCGGTGGCGGCGACGACCTTGTTGAAGAAGACCGGCATCGTGGCATCCGACTCGTGCAGGCCACGCAGCAGCCGCAGGGACTCCTCGGGACGCGGGGTCGCGATGAGCACATCGGGCTTCAGGGCGACGAGCTCGGCGACCGTGCGCACGACGCGGGCGCCGCAGCGCTCGGCGAACGCCGTCGCGGCTTCGCCATCGGAGTCCTGCACGGCGACCACCTCGGCGCCCAGCGCCAGGGCGTTCGCCGCATCGGTGTGCGGATGCGAGTGCGCGAGCCCTGCGAAGGCGACGCGCAGCGGCGCAGCGGTCATGCCATCGAGGACAGCTGCTCGCGCGAGATCGCGTGCTCGAGCGAACCGTCCGCCAGGTGCGATTCGATCTCACCTGCCACGATGTGGCCGAGGCTCAGCCTGCCCTCGCGACTGCCGGCGGCGCGATGCGGCGTCAACAGCACCCCTGGCAGTGAGCGGAACCCGCTGTCGGCGGCCAGCGGCTCCTCGTCGAACACGTCGATCGCCGCGGTGATGCGGCCGGTGCGCGCCTCGGCGAGCAGGGCCGACTCGTCGACCAGCCACGAGCGCGCCGTGTTGACCAGGCCGGCGCCGTCTGGCATCAGGGCCAGCTCGTCGGCACCGATCAGGTGGTGCGTCTCGGGCAGCGTGGGCGCGTGCACCGCCACGATGAGAGCGCGGCGCATGGCCTCATCGAGCGGGGTGAGCTCGGCGCCCAGGTCTGCTGCGGCAGCGGCATCCAGCGTCGGGTCGACGAGCAGCGGCCGCGCACCGAGGGCGCGGATCATCGCGAGGTACGCACGTCCGGTGCGCGAGGCGCCGATCACGGCGATCGGGGCGTTCAGGATCTCGTGCTGCACGCCGGCGGTGCGCTCGTCGTACCAGCCGCCGTCGCGCAGGCCGTGGTGCATGGTCGGAATGCGGTGCAGCAGCGCCAGGGTGAACGCCAGCGAGACCTCGGCGACCGAGCGCGCCATGCCCGCACCCGCCTGGGTGACCAGGATGCCGCGGTCGAACAGTTCGTCGGTGACGAACGGCTTGACCGTCGCGCCGGTGTGCGCGACGAGGCGCAGCCGGGGCATCCGGTCGAGTCGCGCGGCGTCGAGCGGGCCGAGGCCCCAGCTCGTCACGAGGATCTGCACGTCCTGCAGATCGGCCGCATCCTCGAGCCGGTCCACGCGCAGGAACGATCCGCCGAGGCGCTCGGCGGCGCCCTTCAGTCGGTCGGTGTCCTCGGCCGAGAAGAACTCGGCGAAGAGGCTCTCCGACACGACCGCGACGATGCTCGGGGCGCTCATCTCAGCCACTTCTCCAGATTCTCGGCGATGAAGGCATCGTCGTTGAGCTCGGGGTAGGCGAGCCGCACCCGCTCGATCTCCTCCGCCTGGCCTGGCGACAGCCCCTCGTGCGGGTCGAGGCACCACGTGCCCTCGAGCAGTCCCTGCTGGCGCAGCATCTCGTGCACGCCGGCGATGACGCCGTGGAAGTCATTGCCCGGATCGAAGACCGCCTGGTTGACATCGACCATGTCCGAGGCGACGCGTCCGAGGCGCTGATAAGCCTCGACGTCGCCGGCAGCGGCGCGGTGCGCCTCGTCGACCAGGGTCACGGCAGCGCGCGTTCCCACGGCCCACTGGCCGAGCAGCCCGCCGACGAAACGCAGCGTTCGCGGCCCCTGAGGCGAATCGACGTGGAACTCACTGAGCAGATCCGCGACGATCGCGTCGTCGTTGCCGGTGTACAGCGCGATCTCGTCAGCGCGACCGGACGCGGCGACGCCGCGCACCAGTTCGAGCGTGCGGTAGCGGTCGAAGGGCGCGGCCTTCACGGCGACCACAGCGGGGATCGACGCGAACTCGCGCCAGAACTCGCGGTCGAGCACCGGTCCGCCGATCGCCGTCTGCAGGTAGAAGCCGACGACGGGCAGCACCTCGCCCACGGCCCTGGCCCGATCGAGGAGCGCCCGGTTGTCTGCCCCTGAGACGCGGGGACTGACCAGCACTGCGTCGTAGCCGAGGCCGCGAGCGAGTTCTGCCTCTGCCACAGCCTGCTCGGTGCCGCCGGCGACACCGGCGATCCGCACGACCTCCGGCCCGGCGGCCTTCAGCTCTTCTGCGGCGAGCGCGAGCACCGGCTCGAACAGGGCGTGCTCGGGGTCGCGGATCTCGAACTGCGTGGTGTGCACCCCGACGGCGACACCGCCAGCGCCTGCGTCGAGGTAGTAGCGCGTCAGTGCGCGCTGGCGTCGCTCGTCGAGTCGACGCTCAGCGGTCAGGGCGAGCGGGTGTGCGGGGATGACCGCGCCACGGGCAAGGGTCTGCGCGGCTTCGGGGCGCAGAGCGGGTACAGCGGTCATCAGAACTTTCCGTCTCGAACGGCCCACTTGGTCGGCTTCGCGGTCATCGGCAGGTCGGCCTGCATCCACGCCGCCTGCCACTGGATCAGCGTCTCGGCAGAGACCGCGGGGTAGCCGAACAGCGCCATGCAGCGACGGGCATCGCTGAGCAGCGCGGTCGGATGCGGCTCGTCGACGAGAGTGACCTCGCGATCGAGCAGGTCGCCGAAGCGGCGGGCGATCGATTCGACGCTGAGCAGCTCGGGTCCGGTGAGGTTGATGGTGAACACGTCTGACGAGGCGTGCAGCAGGCTGCGCAGCACCACCTCGTTCGCGTAGCCCTGCCAGATCACGTTGACGTTGGCGGTGGCCACCGAGACCGGTTCGCCCGCGAACACGGCGCTGCCGATGTCTGCGAGCACGCCGTAGCGCAGGTCGACGGCGTAGTTCAGACGGATGATCGACACCTTCGTGCCGCGCTCCTGCGCACCGAACTCGAAGACCCGCTCGCGTCCGAGGCAGGACTGCGCGTACTCCCCGATCGGCGACGGCGTGACCTCTTCAGACGCTCCGCCAGAGGATGCCGGCAGGAACGGGTACACGTTTCCGGTCGAGAGCACGGCGATGGCGCTGTCGCGGTAGCGGCGCGCGATGCGGTCGGGCAGCGCGGCGTTGACCTCCCAGGCCCACGACGGGCTGGTGGCAGCACCGAACTTCGCGCCGACCATGAACACCACGTTCGGGGCATCCGGCAGCGATGAGAAGTCGTCGTTCTCGATGAGGTCGAACGGGATGACCTCGACGCCGGCGCTCTGCAGACGCTCGACGACCACCGGGTCGCCGAAGCGCGAGACGGCGTACACGGTGTCGTCGGCGCGGCCGGCGGCATCCATCGCCTTGCGGGCGAGCATCGCCAGCGTCGGGCCCATCTTGCCGCCCGCCCCGAGGATGACCAGGTCGCCCGAGCTGCTGGCGAAGTCGTCGACGAGCGCCGCACTGGGCGTCGCGAGCACCTGCTCTAGCTCGTCCTCTGACGTGAATCTGTGCTGTGACACGGTGTTCATATTCCTTTCAGCCCTTGATCCCAGAGCCGGTGACGCCTTCCTGAACGTAGCGCTGTGCGATCAGGTAGGCCATGAAGATGGGCAGCAGCGCGACGACGGAGCCGGCGAGCATGACGCTCAGCGGGACGTTCTGCTGCTGCAGGGAGGAGATGCCGACGGTGAGCGTGAACATGTCGTTGGACTTCGCGATGATCAGCGGCCACAGGAAGTCGTTCCAGTGCCAGAGGAAGACGAAGATGCCGAGCGTCGCGAGCACCGGCTTGCACAGCGGCAGCACGATGCGCAGGAAGATGCGCATCTCGCTGGCGCCGTCGATGCGCGCGGCCTCGAACAGCTCGTCGGGCAGGCCCTGGATGAACTGACGCATGAGGAAGACGGCCTGCGCGTTCGCGAGTGTCGGCAGGATCAGACCCCAGTACTCGTCCACACCGCCGAGGTTCGCGATCAGCAGGAACGTCGGGATCAGCGTGACGTGGAACGGCACCATCACCATGGCCAGGAACGACCAGAAGATCACTTCCTTGCCCGCGAAGCGCTTCTTGGCGAATGCGTAGCCAGCCATCGCCGAGAGGAAGAGCACCGCAACGACCGAGACGAGCGAGTACACCAGGGTGTTGAACAGCCACAGCAGGATGTTCTGGCCGGCGAGCACCTGCTCGTACGACGCGAACGACATGTCGCCCCAGGGCAGCAGCGAGCCGGGGAACTCCACCGCGGCGCCCGGCTTCAGGCTCAGCACGACCATGGCGTAGAACGGGAAGAAGCTGAAGATCGCGGCGAGGCTCAGCCACAGCCAGCGCAGGGCCAGGCCCCCACGGGTGGGCTCGAGCGCCCGGAACGAACGCTGCTTCTGGCGGGCCTTCGGCGACGTGACGGCGGTCATTTCTGCTTTCCGATCACCAGGCGCTGGATCAGCGCGACGACGAGGGTCATGACGAACAGGGCGACACCGGCCGCAGCCGCGTACCCGTACTCGAAGTACTTGAAGCCCTGGTCGTAGATGAGGTAGACGAGCGAGTAGCTGGCGTTCGCGGGACCGCCCTGCGTCATCACGTAGATGACGTCGAACACCTGGAACGCCGCGGTCGTCTCGATGACGGCGAGGAAGAAGACGGTGGGGCGCAGGTGCGGCAGGATGACCCAGCGGAAGCGCTGCCAGGCGTTCGCGCCGTCCATCAGCGCCGCCTCTTCGAGCTCACGCGGGATGTCCTGCATCGCGGCGATCATGATCATCATGCCGTAGCCGAAGCGCGACCAGACGCCGACGATGATGATGGCAGGCACCACGAGAACGGTGCTCGCCAGCCACGAGCCGCCGAGGCCCAACGGCGTCATGAGTGCAGACCAGGGCCCGTTGCTGGAGAAGATCCAGACGAAGATCGCACCGGCCAGCACCAGCGAGGTGATGACGGGCAGGAAGAAGATCGAGCGGAAGAACCGCGAGCCGCGGAACGCGCGGCGCACGCCGAGTGCCATGGCGGTGGAGAGCACCAGCGAGATCGGCACGGCGAAGACGGTGTAGAGCAGAGTCGTGCCCAGCGCCCGCCAGAACAGCGGGTCGTTGACGAGTCGCTGGAAGTGGTCGAGTCCGCGCCACGTGATCTCACCGGAGATGTCGTAGTCGAAGAAGCTCAAGGCGACGCCGACGATCGCCGGTCCGAAGCGGAACGCGAGGAACAGCAGGAACGCGGGGAGCACGAACAGCAGTGCGATGCGCGCTTCTCTGCGGGCGAGCACGCGCTTGGAGATCGACGCGCGCTTCGTCTTCGGTGTGGGCGGCGCGGGCGGAGCCGTCATCGGTGGGGCTGTCGTCATTTCGATTCCTCGCAGGAAGGGGAGGGGTGCGCGGCGGGCCCGCGCACCCCTCTCGCCGATTACTTCAGGAGCGGCTCTGCGGCCTTCGCCGCGTCCTCGAGCGCCTGCTCAGGGCTCTTCTGCCCGAGCAGTGCAGCCTGGATCTCCGGGGAGAGCACACCCATGAGCGCGCGCGAGCTCGGCGCGAGCTCTCCGACCGTGCTGACGTTGACGAACTGCTCGACCTGGCCCTGCAGCGAGTCGGGTGCGTTGAGCGGCTCACCCTCGAGTGCCGAGAAGAAGCCGGCCTCGAGCAGGTAGGGCTTGATCACGTCGGCGCTGGTGGCGAACTCGGCGAACTTGCCTGCAGCGTCCTTGGCCTTGGAGCCCTTGAGCATCGACAGCGAGCCGACGGTGCCGTAGGTGACCGTCTCCTTGTCGGTGAGCGGTGCGAGCACCTTGACGTTCTCCTCGCCCCAGATCGGTGCGAGCTCGGTGACCGAGTTGACCCACGAGCAGGCCGTCTTGCCCTGCGCGATGCCGGTCTGCTCGAACGGCGGAAGGCTGGTGAGCGGGTCGGGGTCGAGGGCACCGGTCTCGGCGAGGTCGGTCAGCAGCGTCAGCGCCTCGACGCCTTCGTCGCTGTTGAAGGCGAGGCCGCCGTCCTTGTCGTAGACGCTGCCGCCGGCCTGCCAGAGCAGCGGGTAGTAGGTCATGTTGAGGGTCGCCTCGGCCGAAGCGGTGTAGTTGAACAGGTACAGACCGGCGTCGACGAACTTCGGCGCGATCTCGCGCACGTCGTCCCACGTCTCGGGGTACTCGGTCACGCCGGCCTTCTCGAAGACCGCCGCGTTGCAGATCAGGGGCTGCGTGCTGGTGAGCATGGGAGCGCCCATCATGCCGGCCTCGAGCGTGACCGAATCCACGACGTTCGGAAGCATCTCTGCCTTGTGGTCATCGCTGAGGTACTCGTCCATCGGCTCGATGGACTTCTCGTAGGCGACGAGCTGGTCGGGGATCAGGTAGACGAGGTCGGGCCCCTTGTTGGCGGCGATGGCCGTCTGCAGGCTCTCGTCGCGGTTGGCCCACGGGAAGATCTCGTAGTCGACCGTGATGCCTTCGTTGGCGGCCTCGAAGTCGGCCACGGTCTCGTCCCAGAATGCCTTGTGCTTGGCCTCGTCTGCGATGACGGGGTAGAGCCAGACGGTGATGTTCTGGTCGCCGCCAGCGGCGTCGCCGCCTCCGGCCGAGCAGCCGGCGATGAGGCCGACTGCCGCGAGACCGGCCACGAGGCCAGTGATTCTCTTGACGCGCATGATGCTCCTTTGCTGAACGTGCAGGGTGATGCCATTATGACAGTGGTCTTGGATAATTAGTCAAGCACGAAGCTGCACTTCGCGTGAGATCCGTAGCTTTTCCTGTGTGACTCCGTGCGAGTCACACCCCTGTTATTCCACGAATTGCGTGTGCTAATTTTGTCGCACACTCATCGATGACGAGAGGAGTCCGCATTTGTTCCGCAACAGCACGCTGCCCATCGCGGTCCGCGCGGCCCTGCACGTCCGCGACCGCGGCTCGGCGACGGTCACCGAGATCGCGCAGACCCTCGAGCTCTCCCGCACCTCGGTCGAGAACGCCATGGGCACGCTCAGCGACATCGGCCTGATCGCCGACGCTCCCGTGACCAGCGGCCGTGGTGCCGGTCGCCCCGCGCGCCGGTTCTCGTTCGAAGGGCGCTCGGGCTTCGTCGTCGGCGTCGACATCGGCGTCGCATCGGTGCGCGTGGTCATCGCCGACCTCGCTGGACACGTGGTGCGGCACGAGAGCTTCAACGGCGTCGCCCTGTCGCGCGATGCGGCTGACAAGCTCGCCGTCGTCATCGACGACATCCGCTCCACCCTGACAGCGTCCGCGATCCCTACATCTCGCGTGCGTGCCGTCGGCGTCTCCCTGCCTGGAATCGTGGATGACGCCGGTCGCGTCACGACGTCGGTCGTGATCCCCGAGTGGTCGGGTGTCGACATCGGCGCTCAGCTGTCGGCGGCATTCGACTGCCCCGTGTCCGTCGACAACGGCGTGCGGCTGGCTGCCGTGGCCGAGCACCACCTCGGCGTCGCGCAGCTCGTCGACGACATGGTCTACCTCTCGGTCGGAAACCGCATCGCCATGGGCCTCATCCTCGGCGGACGAGCGCGCCGTGGCATCCACAACGCCGCGGGTGACATCGGCCGTCTGGCGTTCCCCGGTCTCGTGACCGAGACCGGGCAACTGACCTGGCACTCCGGCGCCTCCGGCGAAGAGGTCTTCAGCCGCGCCCGCGCCGGCGACGCCGCCGCCGCGGAAGAGCTCGCGGGTTTCATCGACCAGCTGGCCCGCGGCATCGCGACGCTCGTGCTCACCGTCGACCCGGCCATGGTCGTGATCGGCGGCGGCCTCTCCGCCGCACACGAGCAGTTCCTCGACCCGCTGCGGCGAGCGCTGAGCACGCACATCGACCTGCCGTTCGCGGTGCCGCTGGTGGGGGCCCGACTCGGCGCCGAAGCAGCGTCGCACGGCGCTCTTGTCTTCGCGTTCCGCCGGCACGCCGCCGAGATCTACCGCCTGGACGACGTGCCCGTCCCCCCGATCACCCCGCTGCCGGCTGACAACGCGGCCGTCGCAGAAACTCACTAGGAGACATCGTGAGCACATTGAAAGTCGGACTCATCGGCGCGGGCGGAATCTCCCGCGTGCACGCCGACGCCTGGCGCGCACTGGGGGTCACGGGCTACGTCACCTCACTCGTGGGTGCAGAGGAGATCGCCGCGGACTACGGCTTCGAGGTCGTCGACGATGTCGATGCCCTGATCGAGCTGGTCGACCTGGTCGACATCGTCACGCCCAGCAGCACTCACGCCGACTTCGCCCTGCGGGCCATCGCCCGCGGCCGCGACGTGGTGTGCGAGAAGCCGCTCGCCGACACGGCCGAGGCCGCAGCGGTCGTCGCCGAAGCCGCAGCGGATGCCGGTGTCCGCCTGTTCCCCGCCCACGTGGTGCGCTACATGGGCGAGTACCAGCGCGTGAAGGCCGGCATCGACTCCGGCCGGATCGGCAAGGTCGCCGTGCAGCGGTTCAGCCGTGCCGGCTCCGCCCCGGCATCCGCCTGGTTCTTCGCCGAGAGCACCGGCGGTGGGATCATCCGCGACCTGATGATCCACGACATCGACCAGGCGATGTGGTTCGCCGGCCCCGTGGCTTCCGTCTTCGCGGTGCAGAACCCGCCGACCGTGGATGACCGCGTTCCGGTGCCGGTGACCTCGCACGTCGTGCTGACGCACTGCAACGGCGTGATCAGTCACGTGCACGGCAGCTGGCTCGCACAGGGCATGCCGTTCCGCACCAGCGTCGAGGTCGCGGGCTCCGCCGGACGCCTGCGCTACGACAGCGCAGAGGACCACTCGCTGCGCGTCGACGCGGTCGCCGACCCCGGAGCCGAGGATTACCTGCCGCCGATGTCGCCGCAGGAGAGCCCCTACTACGCAGAGATCGCCGACTTCGTGGCCGCGATTCGCGAGGGCCGCACAGCGCTGGTCACTCCCGAAGACGGCATCGCCGCCGTGGCCGTCGCCGAAGCCGCCTACGCATCCATCGCCGCAGGCGCCCCGATCGAGATCACGCCCCAGGTCGAGGAGGCCGCAGCATGACCACGCCGCAGCCATTGCGCATCGCCGTTCTCTCGTTCGCGCACACTCATGCGCTCAGTTACGTCCAGGCGCTGAAGACGGTGCCGGGGGTCGAGCTGATCGCCGCCGACCCCGACGGTGCAGCCGCCCCCGACGACGCCCTGCGCGGAGCTGATCTGGCAGCCGAGCTCGGCGTCGCCTACGTCGACAGCTACGACGAGGCGTTCGCGTGGAAGCCGGATGCCGTCGTGATCGCCGCCGAGAACTCGCGCCATCGCGACCTCGTCGAGCGCGCGGCCGCCGTCGGTGCGCACGTGCTGTGCGAGAAGCCGCTGGCCACGAGCGTCGAGGACGCCGTCGCCATGCAGGAGGCGTGCGATCGGGCGGGGGTCTTCCTGATGGTCGCTTATCCGGTGCGCTTCGCTCCCGCGGTGCGCGACGCAATCGCCGATCTGCGCAGCGGCCGCCTCGGACGCGTGCTCGGGGTCACAGGGGTCAACAACGGCAAGCTGCCGCAGGACCGCGCATGGTTCACCGACCCCGCACTCGCCGGGGGCGGCGCACTCGTCGATCACGTCGTGCACTGCGCCGACCTGCTCGATGAGCTGCTCGGTGAGCGGGCGGCATCCGTCCGCGCCGTCTCGAACGCGTTCCTGCACGCCGATCGCGACCTCGCGGTCGAGACCGGAGGTCTGGTGACGGTTCAGTATCCCAGCGGCGTCATCGCGACGATCGACTGCTCGTGGAGCTGGCCGATGAGCTCGGCCACCTGGGGCGGACTCACGCTGCAGGTGGTCGCCGAACGCGGCACCGTCACCGTCAGCCCGTTCGCGAAGGGCATCGCCGGCCACGATGCGAACGGCGAGACGTGGGATCCGGTCGGCGCCGACCTCGATGCGCTGCTGCTGGACGAGTTCGTCGCGGCTGTCCGCGAGGGCCGTCAGCCGCAACCGGACGCCGGCGTCGGCATCCGCACCGTCGAGATCGTGAAGGCAGCCCAGGCCTCCGCCGCGCGCGGTGGCGAAGTCATCGCCCTGGCCTGAGCCGGGCCGGCCTCAAGAATTCAGGACGACGGCAAGTCCGCAGGATGATCCGGCCGTCAGCATCCTGCGGAATCGCAATCATCCTGCGAAGTTGCGCCCCACGGGTCGCTGAAGGAGTCGACGATGGCACAGATGCAGTCAGATGCCACGCGCTGGCGCGAGCGCGCCCTCGCCGTGATGCCGGTCGGCTCGAGCACGAACTCGAAGGCGCCTGCCCTGCTGCCGGAGGAGCCGGAGGTGATCGTGCGAGGGCGCGGATGCCGGGTGTGGGACGACCGCGGCAGGGAGTTCATCGACTACCGCAACGCGCTCGGTCCTGTCACCCTCGGCTACGCCGATGCGCGAGTGGACGCCGCCATCCGCGCGCAGCTCGATGACGGCATCCTGTTCGGGCATCCGCACCCGCTCGAGACGACCACCGCCGAACTGTTCTGCTCGCTGGTGCCGGGGGCTGAGGCAGCGAGGTTCCTGAAGACCGGCGGCGAGGCGCTGGCCGCACTGATCCGCATCGCCAGGGCGCACACCGGTCACGACCGGATCGTGCAGATCGGCTACAACGGATGGTTGAACTCCCTGGCCCCCGGCGCCCGCGTGCTGCCTGGTGCGACCTCGGCGCAGGTGCCGGGGGTGCCGGCCGCGCTGGCCGAGCTGCATCACGCAGTGGACTGGGACGACCGCGAGACGCTCGACGAGCTCTTCGCCGCGCACGGCTCGCAGATCGCGCTCATCCTGGTCGCCGCCGACTACCCGTCGGTGCCAGGGGCCACGGACTTCTACCGGCACCTTCGGGCCACCGCCGATGCGCATGGTGCCCTGCTCGGCTACGACGAGATGGTCACCGGGTTCCGTGTGGCGCTGGGCGGCATGGCCGAGTTCACCGGGGTGCTGCCCGATCTGTCGGTGTTCGGCAAGGGCGTCGCGAACGGCATGCCGCTGTCGGTCTACTGCGGTCGGCGCGACGTGCTCTCGGTGCTCGATCGCGGCGAGGTGGTCGTCTCATCGACCTACGGCGGCGAGACGCTGTCGCTGGCCGCGGCGAGCGCGACGATGTCCGCGATGCGCGATGACGGAGTGATCCCGCACCTGCATGCCGCCGGTGCCCGGCTGCAAACCGGGATGAACGCGCTGTTCGCCGCCGCCGGCGTCGAACTCCGACTGGTCGGGCATCCGACGTGCCCCCAGTTCGTCGCGGAAGACGAGCGGATGCTGCAGACCTTTCTGCGGGCGGCGTTCCGCCACGGGCTCTCGTTCTACCGCGTCGTGTATGTGAACGCCGCGCACACTGATGCCGACATCGACGAGACCCTGCAGCGCGTGCACGCGGCACTGGCCGAGGTGCGCACATGACCGGCATCGACGCGCACACGCACCTGGATGACGGGCGCTTCGACCCTGACGTCATCCGCCGCGGCGCAGGGCTCGGCATCGACCTGTTCCTGTGCAGCAACATCGGCGCGTTCGTCGCGCATCCGTCGCTCGACGAGGTGCGCGAGATGAACCGCGTGCTGGTCGGTGAGCTCGCCCAGCATCCCGACCATCTGCGCGGCTACTGCTACGTGAATCCGCGGTACGGGCGCGACAGCCTCGACGATCTGCGGCGCAACGTCGAGGAGCACGGCATGATCGGCATCAAGCTGTGGATCGCGACGCTCGCCGACGACCCGCTGAGCGATCCGATCCTGGAGTACGCGGCCGAGCACCGGCTCATCGTGCTGGCGCACGCCTGGCGGAAGACGGTCGGGGGCTTCCCCTACGAGTCGACCGCCGAGCACATCGCGGCGGCCGCACGCCGGCATCCCGACGTCCGCTTTCTGATGGCACACCTGGGTGGGCAGACCGATTCGGCCATCAACACCGTGCGCGACGTGCCCAACGTCGCCGTCGACACGTCTGGCACGATCATCGGCTCCGGAGAGGTGGCCCTCGCCGTCGATCGGCTGGGCGCCGATCGCGTCGTCTTCGGCTCTGATCTTCATCACGTCGACCTGTCGGCGAACGTCGGCAAAGTGCTCGGCGCGGGCCTCGAGCCCGCTGTCGAGCAGCGCATCTTCGGCGGCACCGTCGCCGGCTGGCTCGCGGAGGTGGCGGCATGACTGCGCAGGCGCGGATGCTGCTGAGCGCGTTCTCGCAGCTCGAGGCGACCGACACGATGTGCCACCTCGGGCAGTGGCCGTACCGGCTCTCGGCCGGCAGTGACGCGGACGGGCTGCGCGTGTACGCGGCACGGCATGGGCTGCGCGCGCTTTGGGTGTCGCACCTGTCGGCGCTGTTCGGCTTCGAAACCCGCACCGGGAACGAGGCGGCTCTGGCGGCCTGTGCCGGCGACGACCTGTTCCGCTTCTTTGCGGTGATCGATCCGAGCGAGGCGGGCTGGCGCGAGGAGCTGGACTGGGCGGCGGATGCCGGTGCACACGGCATCCGCGTGGCACCGGGGTTCCATCGCTACCCGGTGCACCTGGTGGCCGACCTGATCGACGCTGCCGCCGAGCACGCGATACCGGTGCAAGTGATCGCCCGCATGGATGACGCTCGCGTGCGGCACCCGCTCTCCCCTGCCCACGACCTCGAGGTGCGCGATCTCGCGGAGCTCCTGCGGGCGCGACCCGTTCACCCGCTCGTGCTGAGCGGACTCAATGCGCTCGACTGGCACGAGCTGAGCCGTCACCTCGGCGACGATGCACCGGCGAGCGTGCGGCTGGACATCTGGCACATCAACGGCCCGACTGGCGTCGCCGACGGGTTCGCCGACGATCCGGGGCGCTGGGTGTTCGGCAGCGGCTACCCGGTGCAGACGCCAGAGGCGACGATGCTGCAGCTGATGGCATCCAGCCTCTCCGCTGACGACCTGGCGACGATCACGACGGCGTGACGCGGGTCACCGCAACTTTGCAGGACGACTCCACTTCGACAGGGCGATCCGGCGCGCAGCATCCTGTGGAGTTGCAATCGTCCCGTGGAGTTGAGCCGCCTCACCCTGCCAGCAGCGCGGCCGCGGCGTCGGTGACGCGCTCGAGCGACCCGCGGGCGAACGGCCCAGGCATGGCGTAGTAGCGGTGCGCATCGTCGACCTCATACCCGCCGTGCGCGTACTCGGCGGCATCCGGCAGGTATCCGGCGACGCCGTCGCAGTACCCGAGTACGACCAGCGGCCCGCCGTGATGCGCGCGGAGCAGGTCGGATGCTGCCAGGAAGGGCTCCCCCGGCAGCGCGACGATCCGCAGGTCTCCGACTCCGATGACAGAGACCCGCGTCGACCACGTCGTCGCGGCGGACTCCGGAGTGGGCTTCGACGTGGACTCCGCCCAGCGCAGCCACTCCTGCAGCAGCGCCGCCCGCTCGGTGCCACCGTCGAGCTCGGCGCGCCACTCCCGCACGCGGTCGGCGACATCGACCTCTGGCGTGACAGCGAGCTCGACGGGTGTCGTGCTGAACGACACCTCCGTCGCGGCGAGGTCACGGGCGGGGGCGGCGAGCACGGCCCCCGCCAGATGCTCGCCGATGCGCGTCGCATCCGCGAAGCCGCGCCCTGATCCGGCGACGAACGACGACTCCGGACTGAAGTCTCCGGGGTTCACGTCGCCCGCCGTGCCAGTCGCGTACACGCATACGCTGTCCGGGTGCGCGCGCTCGATCGCGTCTCGCAGGGACGCGGGAAAGTCCGCACTGATCTGCGTGTTCGCGGCATCCAGCACGACGGGATGGCAGGCGAACGAGACCAGAGTGGCGATACGACGGCCCTGGTGATCGAACCCGATCGCCTGCACGGGCGGGTCGATCCTGCGCCCCGAGTGGCGGCGATCGTGCGCGACCCCGGCGCCCCGCGCCTCGGAGACCGAGATGGTGCAGGGAAGGAGCCCGGCGGCGGCAGCAGCCACAGCCTGCGGGACGGCCACTTCAACCGCCCGGCGCAGTTGCGCGTCGTCGACACCGGCTCGTCCGAGAGCGATGCACGGCCCGGAATGCGTGTGGGTCGCGTGCACGACGACCTCGTCGACGGCGCCCTCCGCGCGAACGGCCGCACGCACGGCAGTGCAGGTGTCCTCGTGCAGCATGCAGCAGTCCACAGCGACGATCGCGATGCGCTCCAGCACCAGGGCGCGCACCGACAGTGCATCGCGCACACCCGTGCTGCCGGAGGTGCGCGCCGCAAAGCCCGACATCGCCGTTCCGGTCGGCACCTCGACGGTTCGCACCGCGGCGCCGACGCGCAGCATCCCAGCATCCGACATACGCCGATGCTCGCACGCCAACCGACACCTCGACCAGCCCCACCACGCCTTCCCGAGGGGCGGGTGGCGCGTAGGCTCGGGCGCATGGGTGACAAGGACGCACTGCGGGTCGGGATCGTCGGGGCTGGGGGCATCGCGCCCCCGCACATCGACGGCTGGCTCGCGCTCGGCGCCGAGGTCAGCATCCTGCGGCGCACCGGCGCGCAGGAACTCGCCGACCTGCACGGCATCCGAGTCATCGACGACCTCGATCAGCTGATCGACCAGTCCACGATCATCGACATCATCAGCCCGACGACCACCCATCTCGACATCGCGCGCCGCGCGTTCGCCGCGGGGCGCGACGTGGTGTGCGAGAAGCCGCTTGCCGTCACGACCGCAGACGCCGTCGCGCTGGCACAGGCGGCGTCGGATGCCGGCATGCGCCTGTTCCCGGCGCACGTGGTGCGCTACTTCGAGGGCTACCGCCTGCTGAAGGAGCAGATCGCCACGATCGGCACGCTGCTCGAACTCACCTTCCGGCGCACGGTGCCGGCCCCTGATGCGGCGTGGTTCTTCGCGGAGGATGCCGGTGGCGGTCTGATCCGCGACCTGATGATCCACGACCTCGATCAGGCACTGTGGCTGGCGGGCCCCGTCGCCGAGATCTCGGCCACACAGGATCCGCCGTCGACGGACGGGCAGGTGATGCCGCCGGTATCTGCGCACGCGACGCTCACCCACGCGAACGGCGCTATCAGCCACGTGCGCGCGGACTGGTTCGGACCCGAAACCGTGTTCCGGTCACAGGCCCAGGTCGTCGGGGCCGACGGCAGTCTCGAATTCGACACCGCCGGGTCGGGCGGTCGGCGTGAGGGCTATCTGCCGCCGGCATCCGACATCGACCCCTACCAGGCGCAGCTCGCCGACTTTGTCGACGCGCTGCGCACCGGGCACGACGCGCGCGTCACTCCCGAGGACGGCATCGCCGCCGTGCGGCTGGTGGATGCTGCATACGAGTCACTCCGCACCGGCCGGCCGGTGCTGCTGTAGGAGTCGCTTCCGGGGGCACGGAAGCCGTCACGCCCGCAGGCTGAACGGCTTCACGATCACGCGTCGGCGGTCGCGCACCCAGACGGCGCCGTCCACCCGGTGCTCGACTCGCGTCGTGAAGCGATAGCGGTACGAGACGACTCGCACCCAGTGCGGTGCCGCACCGGCGAACGGGTCGTGGCGCAGCAGCTGCAGAGTCGCGGCGTCGGCCTCGAGAAGTCGCACGAGCAGCACCGAGAACCAGTCCTCGAGCGAGTGGCCCAGCGGCAGGAACCACATCAGCCAGTCCAGCCGCAGGTGGTACGGCGCGAACGGGCGCGGGATCCGATGCACGTCGCCCGGTTTGCCCTTGAACTCGTACTCCGACCATTCCTCGGCGTCGGGGTCAGCATCCGCCGTCGCCTCGATCACCCACTCGATGCGCTCCTTCGTCACGGTGCCGAAGGCGCCGTAGGCGTTGCCCAACTGCCAGCGGTTGAAGCTCGCGTTCATCAGTTGGCGGTGCGCGAAGAGGTTGCGTATCGCGGGCCAGCTCAGGGCGAGATAGCCGGTAGCGATGACGGCCGTGAGGATGAGCCAGTAGAGCGGCACAGGCGGCGCCTCACCGCGCGGCGCCCAGCCGGGAACCGCAACGGCCGAGAAGCCCAGCACGATCGTCGCCCAGTTCAGCCAGGCGAAGTTGCCGGTGACCACCAGCCACAGCTGCGTGAGGAAGATGATCGCCGCGGCGCCGGTGCCGATCCAATCCCAGACCGGGCTGTCGACCCAGATCCCGACCAGCGGTGCGAACAGCAGGAACGGCACCACCAGCTGCGCGAAGTGGTTGCCGAGCACCTCGCCCTTGTGGAACCACCGCGGCAGCAGATGCGCCTGTCGGCTGAGCGGACCGGGCATGGGCTGCGTCTCATGGTGGTAGGTCAGCGCCGTCAGATCGCGCCACTCACGCCCACCGCGGATCTTGATCATCCCGGCGCCGAACTCCAGTCGGAACAGCAGCCACCAGAACAGCACGACCACCAGCGTCGGCGGCGGCTGAGCGGCCGAGCCGAGGAACGCCGCGAGAAATCCGGCTTCGAGCAGCAGCATCTCCCACCCGAACGAGTAGAACGTCTGCCCGATGCTGACGATCGACATGTAGCCGCCCCACAGCAGCAGAAAGCACACCATCGGCAACCACGGTGGGCCCAGCTGCGGCACACCGATCACCAGCACCACAGCCATGGCCATGCCGGCCCAGCACAGCGAGGCGAGTCGCCGATCCGTGTAGCGCACGCGCGAGAAGAGCGTCGGATGCAGCATCCGACGCCGTCTGCTCGACCCGGCCACCCAGGCGAGCAGGTCGGGCGCCGGGAGCAGCCCG
Source organism: Microbacterium sp. H1-D42 (assembly GCF_022637555.1). Taxonomy (NCBI): domain Bacteria; kingdom Bacillati; phylum Actinomycetota; class Actinomycetes; order Micrococcales; family Microbacteriaceae; genus Microbacterium; species Microbacterium sp. H1-D42. Next base: position 3,536,647 of record NZ_CP093342.1, read on the forward strand.
CGCTCTCCGAGCAGCGGACGGAACTGGTTCAGGGTCGACAGGAAGGCGACGAGGTAGAGCGCCGCGATGCCGCGCTGCAGCGCCTCGCGCGCGAAGCCGTAGTCGACGGCGGCGAACCCGTCCATGTCAGCAGGCTACGCCGGGTGACGCCGCGAAGGGCGCCGTGGCCGAAGCCACGACGCCCTTCGCAGATGCAGGTGTTACTCGGTGACCAGCCAGTCGATCTGGTCGCCGTTCTCCTCGATCCACTTGTCGACAGCCTCTTCGGACTTGTCCTTGTACTCATCGGAGGTGACGAGGCTCTCCAGCGCGCCGTACTGCTCGTCGGTCAGCTTGACCTTCTCGATGAAGTCGGCGGCCTCGGGGAACTCCTCGGCAAAGCCGAGCTTGCCGAGGAAGTGCAGTCCCTCGGTCTCGCCCATGGCGCCCTTCGGGTCCTTGAGATCCTTCATCGGCCACGCGTCGTTGGCCCAGAACGGACGCCACAGTGTGACGACGATCGGGTCCTCCTTCGCGACGGCCGTGTCGAGCGTGGCGAGCATGCCACCGGTCGACGACGTGACGAGCTCGTAGTCCTTGTCGAGGCCGTACTCCGGGATCGCCTTCTCCTGCACGGCCTTGGTGAGGCCGGCGCCGGGCTCGATGCCGATGATCTTGCCGTCGAACAGGTCGGCGTTGGCCTTGAGGTCGTCGATGGAGTTGATGTCTGTCATGTACTCGGGCACGGCCATGGTCAGCACTGCGCCGTCGTAGTAGGTGCCGAGATCTTCGATCTTGTCGCCGTACTCCTCCATGTACGAGGCGTGCGTGACCTCGGACCACGCCGACGGGTACATGTCGATGTCGCCCTGGGCGAGCGCGGTGTAGAGAGGGCCGGCGTCGACGACGTCTTCCATCTCGATGTCGTAGCCCAGCTTCTCGAGCTGGTCGGCCAGCAGGTACGCCGTGCTCAGGCCGTCAGTCCACGCGGGGAGGAACCCCATCGTGATGGTGCCCTTCTCGTCGCCTCCGGGTGCGCCCGCGTCGCCGTCGCCGGAGTCGCCACTGGCGCAGCCGGTCAGGATGAGCGACGCCGCAGCTCCCAGCGCGACGATTCCGGTCAGGTGCCTCTTGTTCATGATGCTTCCTTCTTTCTTCACGTATGTCTCACGCGTTCCGTATGTGGTGCTGTTCAGAGAGATGTTTCAGTGGGCGGCGATCGAGTCGGGGGTCTGAGCGGATGCCGTGGCAACTTCGCGACGCGCCATCTCACGACGGCGCCGCAGGAGGCCCAGCAGCGAAGAGCGCGATCCGCCGGGATTGCCGAGCGCCGCGGTGACCCGGTCGAGGTACACGGCGATGAACACGACGCCGAGACCGGCCTCGATGCCCTGCGCCACGTTGATGGTCGCCAGCGCCGCGACGACCTCCTTGCCGAGGCCGGGAGCACCGGCCATTCCGGCGATGACGGCCATCGAGAGGGCCAGCATGATGACCTGGTTGACGCCGGCCATGATGGTCGGCATCGCCAGGGGCAGCTGGATGCCGCGCAGGATCTGGCCGGGCGACGCGCCGAACGCATGACCGGCCTCGACCGTCTCGGCATCGACACCGCGGATGCCCAGTTCGGTGAGCCGGACGCCAGGAGGCAGTGAGAAGATCACCGTGGCGATCACACCCGGCACGAAGCCGAGGCTGAAGAAGATGATCACCGGGATCAGGTACACCAGCGACGGCATGGTCTGCATCAGATCGAGCACGGGCTTGATGACCGTGCTGACCGTGTCGTTGCGCGCCGCCCAGATGCCCAAGGGCACCGCGATCGCGACCGTGACGAGCGTGGCGAGCAGCACCAGCGCCAGGGTCTGCATCGAGGTCTCCCACTGACCGACGCCGATGATGATGACGAACATCACCACAGTGCCGACCGCGAGCTGCCATGAGCGCACCAGCCAGGCGATCAGCGCGAAGATGAGGATCATCACGGGCGCCGGCGGCGACATCAGGATGTTCGCCAGGCCCTCAGCGAGGAAGCCGACGAAGGCCGAGATCGCGTCGGTCAGCCAATCGAGGTTGTCGCGGATCCAGTCGACGAGGCTCTTGCCCCATTCACCGATCGGAATGTCGAAGCCGTCCATCAGCGCACCCCCTCAGCATCCGGAGTCGAGCCGTCGACGGCGGACGCCGCCGCCTCGAGCACCTCGTCGATCATGGTGGCCGACATCGGCTGCAGCGGGATCGTCAGCTCACCGGTCGCGCCGGTGCCGGGGCCGAGAGCGGCCAGCAGCGTGACACGCGGGATCACTCCGGTGAGGCGTCCATCGGCATCCGTCACTGCCAGCGGCAGCGACGACTCGACCGACGGGATGAACAAGTTCATCAGGATCTCGTCCTCGTCCACGCTCTGCGGCGCGGGCTTGAGGATGGATGCCAGTGACGTCTCACCCTTGCGGACGAGCTTCACGGCATCCCGGTCGGTGACGATGCCGATGAGCTTGCGGTCGCGGCCGACGACGTACGTCGCCGACATGTACGCGTCGCGCATCTGTCGCAGCGCCGTGCGCGGACCCGCCGTGTCGTTGACGACAGGACGGGCAGGCTCCATGACGTTCGCAGCGGTGAGCACACGGGCGCGGTCGACATCCTGCACGAACTGCTCGACGTAGTCGTTGGCAGGGTCGGTGAGGATGTCCTCTGGCGTGCCGATCTGCACGATGCGACCATCGCGCATGACGGCGATGCGGTCGCCGAGGAACATCGCCTCGTTGAGGTCGTGGGTGATGAAGATGATGGTCTTCTGCAGCTTCGCCTGCAGATCGACCAGCTGCTCCTGCATCTCGCGGCGGATCAGCGGGTCGAGGGCGCTGAACGCCTCGTCCATCAGCAGGATCTCGGTGTCTGCGGCGAGCGCGCGGGCGATGCCGACGCGCTGCTGCATGCCACCGGAGAGCTCGGACGGCAGCTTGTCGCCCCATCCGTTCAGGCCCACCAGTTGGAGGATCTCCTCGGCTTTGGCGAGGCGCTCGTCCTTGCCGACGCCTCGCAGCTCGAGCGCGTAGGCGACGTTCGCGGCCACCGTGCGGTGCGGCAGCAGCGCGAAGTGCTGGAACACCATGGACACACGACTGCGCCGGATCTCGCGCAGCTTCGCCGGCGGGGCCTTCGCGATGTCGTCGCCGCCGATGATCACCTCGCCGTCGGTGATGTCGTGCAGACCGTTCAGCATGCGGATGAGCGTGGACTTGCCGGAACCCGACAGGCCCATGATGACGAAGGTCTCACCGCGGTTCACGGTGAAGCTCGCGTCGATCACTGCGGCGGTGCCGGCATCCTGCACCTGCGTACGGGACTCACCGGCCTTCAGGCGCTTGACGGCCTGCTGTGGATTTCGGCCGAACACCTTGTAGAGATTGTGCGCTTCGAGAGCGGTTTCGGACACGTTTCCCCCGTGGCTCACCTCGGGTTGCGGGAGCCAAAATCGGTTACGCCCGGGTGATGTTCACAAGGCCGCTTCGAAGCTGTGCGGGCGGCTCGGGCGACGGATTTCGGATCCGCGCAGAGAACATCGACCTTACGCTCGCGACTCTCCCGGAGCACAGCTGAAAACGAAGAGAGCACGACCGCGGACTGGTCGTACGGGCATGAGCCCGTCTTTCTACGTAATCATGGTCGCCCGGCTGAACCAAACCGAGGAAGGGATCGAGACAAGGACGTTACCCGCCTTTCACGTGGTCTACGCCCGCTTAATTGACCTGGTCACCGTGAATTTCGAGGTACGCGTGATCTGCTCGGTGGGCCCGACCTCGCGGGTCAGCACTCTGCGGTGGTCGAGATGCGAATTGAAGACGGTCCACACCTCGCCGCCTTCACGAGTCAGCCTCGCCGCCGCCTCGATGAGACGGTGACCGGCCCCTTCGTGCACGCTCGCGCCGAGGTGGAACGGAGGGTTCAACAGCACCAGATCGGCGCTGCCGTCGCCGAGGTCGGACCCGGCGTCGTCGAGGGTGACCGTGATGCGATCCTGCAGGTCGTTAGCCGCGACTGTGGCGCGCGTCGAGCGCACGGCCGCTGCCGAGCGATCGGTCGCGATGATCGTGGCAGGCGGATGCTGCAGCGCGAACGCCACGGCGAGTGCGCCCGTCCCGCAGCCGAGGTCGACGACCATGGGGCGGGCGGCCACGGCCGAACTGCCGGAGGCGAGGGCGGGCATGGCGTCGAGCAGCGCCCGCGTGCCGATGTCGAGCTTCGCCCCCGCGAATGCTCCGCCGTATGCGCACAGCACGAATTCCAGCGACGCCTCTCCCTCTCCCCGCGAGAAACCACTTCCCGGATGAGAAATGACGTGTCTGCTGGTTTCTGGAGCGGGAAGTGGTTTCTCAGCGGGGTGCGTGGGGGCGGAGGCGACCAGCAGACGGGACTTGCGGGCGGCGCGTTGGGGCTGCACGGCGGCGAAGTGTCGGGCGAGCACGTCGTTCTGGGCGAGTGTCATGTGCTTGACGCGGCCGCCGGCCACGAGAACGGCGTCGGATGCTGCCCATCGGGCGACAGCATCCGCGATCTCCTCCAGCGCGGCGAGCGACTTCGGCAGCTGCACCAGCACGACCCGCGCACCGGCGAGCAGCGTCTCATCGAGTTCGTGAGACTGCCAACCGCTCGATCCCAGCGCCCGCGCATTGTTCACCAGCGCGCGCCGCCCGGTCACGAGATCCTGATGCACGCGGATGCCCGACAGGCCGGCATCCGACAATGCCAGCGTGATGGCGCCGTATTCGTCGCCGATCACCGCGATCTCGGAGCCGGGCACACCCGCCTCGAGCGCCCACTGCACGAGCAGTTCGTCGGTGGCATCCCACGCCTGCAGGTTGGGCGCCTCGACGTCGGGGAATCGGCGCAGCCTGCTGAAGTCGAACACCCGCCCACGATACCGATCAGAAGCTTCATCGCGGGGCGGTTTGACCGATAGCGTGAGAGGCATGACGGCCACGCTCACGCTCGAATCGGTCACGCTTCCCTCCGCTCCCGTCGGAGTGCCGAATCCGCTGCCCGCTGTGGCCGCCATGCCGGAGGCTCCTTACGAGGCGTCGACCGAGAATCTGCCCGCTGAGATCGCGGCGAACATCGCGTACGGGCGGGTCACCAGCATCCACCCCTACCTGCTGCAGGACGGCTACTCGCGCGAGCTCGCCCCCGCGCCGATGCGTGTGGCGGTGCTCGAGAACCACCTGATGCGCGCGGAATTCGCGCTCGACCTCGGTGGGCGCCTCATCCGACTGCTCGACAAGGCGACCGGGCGCGACCTGGTGTACCGCAACGCGGTCTTCCAGCCCGCGAACCTCGGCCTGCGCAACGCCTGGTTCTCGGGCGGCGCGGAGTGGAACATCGGCATGCGCGGACACTGGCCGCTGACGTCAGCGCCGCTGTACGCCGCCGAGCTCACCGCCCCGGACGGCGAGCCGGTGCTGCGCATGTGGGAGTACGAGCGCAAGCGCGGCCTGATCGTGCAGATCGACGCCACTCTCGACGCGAACGTCGCAGCTCTGCACGTGCAGGTGCGCGTGCGCAATCCGCACCCGACCGAGACCGGCATGTACTGGTGGACGAACATCGCCGTCGCGCAGACGGCCGGCTCGCGCGTCTTCGCTCCCGCAACGCACGCCTATCAGACGCAGTACGACGGCTCACTCGGGTACGTCGACGTCGCGGCCCCAGACATCAGCCGGCCGGCGAGCGCCGAGGCGGCAGCCGACTGGTTCTTCGACCTTTCGGAGCCCGGTGCGCTGAGGTCGGACGAAGCGCAGCGGATGCCCTGGATCGCCGCCCTCGAACCCGACGGCTCCGGTCTCGGACACACGTCAACGTCACTGCTCAAGGGACGCAAGCTCTTCGTCTGGGGCGACACCACCGGCGGTCGGCACTGGTGCGACTGGCTCGGCGGCGAGACCGGGGCGTACTTCGAGATCCAGGGCGGTCTCGCGACGACGCAGTACGAGCACCTGCCGATGCCGGGCGGGGCGACCTGGGAGTGGCGCGAGACGTTCGTGCCGCTGCAGGTCGATGGCGACATCGACGGGGAGTGGGGTTCGGCGGCGCCCGTCGTTGAGGCGGCAGTGGTCGCAGCGTCCAGCGGCGCGGACGGGTCGCGCCTTGACGCCGTCGCTGACGTCGCCCCGGATCGGATGCTGAACACCGGCGCTCCCTGGGGAGCGCTGGAGGCCGAGCTCGCTGCGCGCTTCGGTGCGACGTTCGAGGGCCTGCCAGGGGTGCGCTTCGACCGGGATGCCGGTACTTATCAAAAGGCTGACGAGGGCGCCTACTGGGTCGGGCTTCTCGACGGGTCTGACTCGTCCGTCGACGGTGCTCTCGGCTCTCCGGCCTCGTACGTCGAGGGCGAGCACTGGGAGCGCCTGCTCGCCGAGGCCCCGGCGACCTGGTTGACGCACTATCACCGCGGCGTCATCGCGCATGCCGGCGGAGACCTTGCACGCGCGTCCTCGCACTACGAGGCGTCGCTGCGCCAGCGCCGCTCGCCCTGGGCGCTGCGCGGACTCGGGCTGGTGCGGATCACCGAGCGCGACGTGGATGCCGGGATCACGCACCTGGCCGATGCGCTCTCTCAGGCGCCGGGCATGGTGCCGCTGGTGCTCGAGCTCGGCGCCGCACTGCTGGCCGCCGAGCGCGCCGACGAGGCGTCGGCTCTCGTGGCATCCCTCTCCTCTGATGCGCGCGATCTCGGACGCGTGCGCGTTCTCGCGATCCGCGCCGCCCTCGCAGCCGGTGACCGCGAGGCCGCCGGCCGCCTGCTCGAGGAGCGCTTCGAGGTGCCCGACATCCGCGAGGGCGAGCTGAGCATGTCGGCCCTGTGGCGCGAGGCCTTCCCCGACCGCCCGGTGCCGGAGTGGTACGACTTCTCGATGTCCTGAGCCTCCCCGCCCCAGCTCCGGGAACGGATGGCGGGAGCCTGAACGGTTGGCAGGCGACACGCCGCCGATTCCACCGCCAAGCGTAAGAACTCCCGCCAAGTGTTCCGGTCCGCGAGCCCGGAAGGACATCCGGCGACCCCGAAAGTGAGCTCTGGGGTTGACGCGCGCCCGGTTAGGTGGTTAGTTAGTTGAGTAACTAACCACTCAACCGGAGGCGATGTGATCGACGAAGGCAGGCCGCTGTTCCTCCAGATCGCCGAGGCGATCGAGGACTCCATCCTCGATGGAGCTCTCACCGAAGAGGGGCAGGCACCTTCGACGAACGAACTCGCCGCCTTCTACCGGATCAATCCGGCTACCGCAGCGAAGGGGGTCGCCATGCTGACCGACAAGGGCATCCTGCTCAAGCGTCGTGGGATCGGCATGTTCGTGGCCGCCGGCGCCCGCGCCACGCTGCTCGCCGAACGGCGCACCGCCTTCGCCGAGCGCTACATCGACCCCCTCATCGCCGAAGCCCGCACTCTTGGGCTCGACGCCGACGACCTGACCGCATTGCTGCATGAACGCGCCCAGCGCGCAGCATCCACCGAAGGGACCCCCGCATGACATCCGTCATCGAGGTGCAGAATCTGACCAAGCGCTACAAGGACACCGTCGCTCTCGACAATGTCTCGCTGACGATCGAGAAGGACACCATCTACGGTCTGCTCGGCCGCAACGGCGCGGGCAAGACCACACTGATGTCGATCCTCACCGCGCAGAACTTCGCGACCTCCGGTGACGCACACGTCTTCGGCGAGAGCCCGTACGAGAACGCGGGAGTGCTCAGTCGCATCTGCTTCGTGCGAGAGAGCCAGAAGTACCCGGACGACGCGACTCCGACGCACGCGTTCCGCGCCGCACAGTTGTTCTTCCGCAACTGGGACCAGGACTTCGCCGAGCAGCTGATCGCCGATTTCCAACTGCCGACGAGCACGCGCATCAAGAAGCTCTCCCGTGGCCAGCTCTCGGCAGTCGGGGTGATCATCGGCCTGGCATCCCGCGCCGAGATCACATTCTTCGACGAGCCGTACCTCGGACTCGACGCCGTGGCTCGTCAGATCTTCTACGACCGGCTCATCGAGGACTACTCCGAGCACCCGCGCACGATCATCCTGTCGTCGCACCTGATCGACGAGGTCTCGAACCTCATTGAAAAAGTGATCGTGATCGACTCGGGTCGGATCCTGCTGAACGAGGACACTGACGCTGTGCGCGGACGCGCGTCGACCATCGTCGGAGACGCCGCCAAGGTCGAGGCCTGGGTCGCGGGGCGCGAGGTCATCCACCGCGAGGCGCTGGGGCGCGTGGCATCCGTCACGGTCCTCGGCCACCTCAGCGACGCCGATCGCGCTGACATCGCCGCAGCGGACCTCGATCTCGCGACGGTCTCACTGCAGCAACTCGTCGTCCGACTCACCCAGAACGCCGCGAAGTCGGCGTCCGACCCCGCCACCCACACTGCCACCCACACTGCCAAGGAGGTGCACTGATGCGCCGCACACTCAACGTCGTCAGACTGCAGCTGATCAACAAGAACACCTTCGTCTGGGTGCCGCTGATCGTCCTCGGTGCGGCCGTGCTGATGTCGGTGCTGATCTACGCACTCATCCCCACCGACGCACCCAAGTACGGTGGCGGCGGGCAGGCACCACTGTGGGTCTTCTTCGCCGTGGGTCTGTCGGCGATGACACTGACCTTCCCGTTCTCGCAGGCGATCAGCATCACCCGGCGCGAGTTCTTCATCGGCACGATGCTGTCGGCCATACTGGGTGCCGCGTTCATGGGCGTGCTGTTCCTGATCGGCGGCGGCATCGAGAAGCTGACGAACGGCTACGGCGTGAACGGCTGGGTCTTCTACCTGCCGTGGATCTGGGAGGCAGGTCCCCTCGGTGCCTTCGTGGTGTACTTCACCCTCGCGATGTTCTTCTTCGTTGTCGGCTTCACCGGCGCGACGGTCTACAAGCGCTGGGGAGCGATCGCGGTCACCGTCGCCAGCGTCGGCATCGGCCTGATCCTCATCGGACTGCTCTTCCTGGTGACGCGCCTCGAGCTGTGGGGGCAGGTGGGACCTGCGATCGTGCAGCTGGGTGCGCTGGGGCTCGCCCTGTGGGGGCTCGTCGTGGTCGCAGTGCTGATGCTCTTCTCGTTCCTCGCCTTCCGACAGACGATTCCGTAGATCGGATGCCAGTGCGGGCACTTTCGGATGCTGCGCAATGACGCCTTCGGCCGGTCAGCCTGTACGGGGACCGGCCGAAGGCGTTCCTGCGTTGCGCCTCTCAGCGCGCCTAGTCGTCTCAGTGCGCAGGGTCCTCTCAGCGCGCAGGATCGTCTCGGCGCGGTGGGCTGTCGAGGTCTTCGAGCAGATCCACTGCGGCCCTGGCGTAGTCGCCGATCCAGCGGTCGAAGATCCGCTTGATCGGCATCGGCGCCAGCGACAGCCGGCGCTCCCGTCCGACGCGGCGGCCGATCACGAGGTCGGCACCCTCGAGCACGCGCAGGTGCTGCAGCACGGTCGTCCGGTCGATCTCGGGAAAGCGCGCGCACAGTTCGCCGGTGGTCAACTCTGCGGGGCGCAGGGCATCCAGCATCCGACGCCTGATCGGCGCGGCGAGCGCCTTGAAGACGAGATCGTCGTCAGGGGTTCCCTCTTCGGAGGACATGTTATAAGTTTACAACATGTCTCAGGAACTCACCGAACTCTCTTTCACCGTCTCGGGGCGCGTCGCGCGCCCCGTCGCCGAGGTATACGAGGCCGTCGCCGACCCGCAGCAGCTCTCGAAGTACTTCACCACCGGAGGTGCCCGTGGGCACCTCAAGCCCGGCGCCGATGTCAGCTGGGACTTCGCCGACTTCCCCGGCCGCTTCCCGGTGACGGTCATCGACACCGACGCTCCGCACCGGATCGTGATCGAGTGGGAGGTCGCCGAGGCAGCCGCCGAGAGCGGAAGCACCAGGGTCACCTTCGAGTTCGCGCCGATCGATGACGGCGCGCGCACGCTCGTCACGATCACCGAGAGCTCATGGCAGGCGACGGCGGCCGGCGCGAAGGGCGCATTCGGCAACTGCGAGGGCTGGACCGGCATGCTGATCGCCCTGAAGGCCTGGGTCGAGCACGGCATCAACCTGCGGGAGGGGTTCTACAAGTAAGGCGCCTCGAGCGCGCGGGCGCAGCGCTCAGATCGTGTCGTCGGCGGCGATCAGGTCGATCCCCCACATGCGGCTACCAGGGTCGGTCGGGTCGTGGGCGGCTTCGGCCTCGGCGAAGATCTTGTTGACCTTCTCGGTCACCGTCTTGAACTCCGCCTCGGTGAGGCGCATCGAGCGCTGTTCGAACGTGCCGTGCACCTCGGTCGTGCGGCCAGTGACGTACTCGGGCGCCCAGTCCATCACGCGGCGCACCATCTCGAGGTGATCATCGGCAAGCGTGCGCATGAGTGCGGCACCGAGCACCTCGTCCTCGATCGGATGCTCGGGTGAGCCGACATTGAAGCCGCCGCTCACGGGCGTCCAGACCCGATCCCGCCGGTCGCGGGCGTGCTCTGGGGCTTCGGCGACCAGGCCGGCGTCGGCAAGCACGCGCAGGTGGAAGCTGGCGGTGTTGGCCGGAACATCCAGGTCCGCGGCGATATCGGCGGCCCGTGCGAACTCGCGGCGGGCGAGCGCCTTCGTGATCCGGCGACGCAGCGGATTGGCGAGGGCCTTCAGCATCGCCGACGTCATGTAGGTGTGCTCGTCGGCCTCAGCGCGTGCGTCGAGATCTTCCTGTTCGGCCATGCCGCGATTCTACCCACGAGAATAATCGCGCGATATTTATTGCGCAATTTTATCTGCGCATCTACTCTGGACGCATGACCTCGACGACCGATGCGCCGCCTCGCCTCTGGAGCAACCGCGGCTACGTGCTGTGGCTGACCAGCGACACCGCCAAGGGGCTCGCCACTTCGCTGTTCAGCTTTGCGATCCCGCTGGTCGCGCTGTTCATCACGAACGATCCGGCACAAGCCGGGATCATCGGCGGCATCGGCATGGCCGTGCGCCTGGTGATCACGCTGTTCGGCGGCGTCTTCGCCGACCGGCACGATCGCGTGAGCATGATGCTCGTCGGCGCAACGGCGGGTGTCGCCCTGGGCGCCGCGTTCATGCTTCTCGCACTTACCGATGCCCTGACGTTCGCCACTCTGCTGGTGGTCGAGGTGCTGATGGCCGCTCGCGCCGGGGCGTTCGAGCCGGCGAGCGAGAGCGCACTGAAGGAGATCGTCCCGGACGGGGTGATGGGTCGCGCGCAGGCTGCGAACCAGGGACGGGATGCCGCCTTGCAACTCGCTGGCGGGCCGCTGGGCGGCATGCTGCTCGCCGCCGGCGCCTGGCTGATCGGGCTCGCGATGACGGTGAGCTACGCGGTGGCCGCCGCCACGGCCTGGTGGCTGAAGAGGATGACAGGAGCGGATGCCCAGGCATCCGACCTCGACGATGCTGCGCAGGGACCGGCATCCGACGCGTCCGCCGCGCGCGCCGAGCGCGGCATGCTGCGCGAGATCCGCGAGGGGTTCGTGTGGCTGTTCTCGCGACCCGACCTCGGTGGGGTGCTGCTGATCATCACGGTCATCAACCTCGGATTCAACGCGGCGAGCACCAGCGTCGTCTACGCGCTGCAGCAGGACGGACATTCCGAATTGACCATCGGCGTCATCTCGGCGGCGATCGGCGCGGTGATGCTCGTCGGCGCCCTCGTCGCGCCGACGCTGGTGCCGCGAGTCAAAGCCGGCACGCTGACCATCGTCGGGCTGATGACCACCACCGCCGGCGCACTCGTGATGAGCGTGGTCGACACGCCGCTCGGCGTCGCGATCGTGTTCGGCGCTGCGGTCTTCCTGCTGCCGTCGTTGAACGCCGCGATGATGGGCTACTTCATGGTGGCGACGCCGTCACGCCTGCTCGGGCGCGCCAACAGCGCCGCGGGAGTGCTCGGCATGGGCGCGATGCCGCTCGCCCCACTCATCGCCGGCTTCGGACTGGCGTGGGTCGGGCGCACGCCGACCATCCTGTTCTGCGCAGCGCTGTGCGCGGTGGCCCTGCTGCTGGCGGTGTTCAACAAGCCCTTGCGCTCGCTGCCCGCCGAGGCCGGCTGGGCGGCGCATGCGAAGCAGTTCGAGGATGCCGGGGCGACGGCATCCGTCGGCTGAGTCGCAGTCGGCGCGAACACCCTCGAACCGGCGGAATCCAACTGCGCCCTGTGAGCGACCCAGTGAGCCACCCAGTGCGGAAGACTTGACTCTCACACTGTGGCAGGCGGGATAACGGATACATGCTGTCCATCGGAGCGTTCGCGCAGATCGGCCAGGTGACCCATCGGATGCTGCGGCATTGGGACACCGCCGGATTGCTCGTGCCCGCGCACGTCGATGAGTTCAGCGGCTACCGCTCCTACGACCCGTCACAACTGCACCGGCTGCACCGGATCGTCGCGCTGCGCCAGCTCGGCTTCGGGCTCGACGACATCGCGGCGATGCTGGATGACGGGATCGACGGCGAGCGCCTGACCGCACTGCTGCGCGAGCGGCGTGCCGAGGTCGAGCGCGAGCACCGGATCGCGGCCGCGAGACTCCTCGACGTGGAACGGCGGCTCCAGCTCATTCAGGAGGAGAACCACATGTCCCGTATCGAGATCATCGAGAAGCCGCTGCCCGCCGTGCGTCTCGCGGCGCGCAGCGCCGTCGTCGCCGAGCAGGCCGAGAACGCCGCGTTCATCGGCCCCGGATTCGACGCGGTCGCGGAGGTGTTGGATGCTGTCGGCGCGTCGCGCGCGACCCCGATCGCCTGCTTCGCCTCGGCAGAGGACGGGATGCTGATCACCGTCGGCTACGAGTACTCCGGGCATCCGCTCGACGGCGTCGAGATCGCCGAGCTGCCGGCCGTCCCGTCAGCGATCTGCGGCGTGCACCTCGGCACTATGGACCGGATCTCGCACAGCTGGATGGCGCTGCACGAGGAGATCCTCGCCCGCGGCTTCGTGCCGTCGGGCCCGTGCCGCGAGCTGTACGTGCGCGCGGTGTCTGACGATCAGTCCGACTGGGTCACCGAGCTGCAGCAGCCTGTCGAACGCGCCTGACATTATTTGTTCATCTCCTCTACTATTTGGCCGGGGAAGCGTATACCGTGTGAGCACCACACCCCTCATCCCCAGGAGGCCGATGATGTCCCCCCTCGAATTGAACCGCCGCTCATTCCTCGCCATACTCGGCGCAGGAGCACTTGTGGCTCTCTCCGGAGAAGCCGCCAGCGCGAGCACCTCCCCCTTCCGCACCGCGACGTCCGATCCGCTGGCCGCGTTGATCGAGCGCCGCCGGATCATGCTCGCCGGCGACGGCAGCGCAGCCTCCGTTCCCGAGCTCGCCGGTGTCCTCCAGCAGATGAGCGAGAGCGCCGGTGCGAGCTGGGATGCCATGGTGCGGCCAGCCGCAGCACCGGGCATCTGGCCCGATCTCCCCCTGGTCGGCGTGAGCGGCTCGGTGATGTCCGGGAACATGGGCGTCACCTTCAACCGCATCTTCGACCTGGCTCTGGCCTACTCGACCGCCGGCTGCGCGCAGCACGGCGACAGCGCCCTCGCTGCTGATCTGGTCGACGCGCTCGCCTACCTGAGCGCGAACGTCTACAGGGCCGGCCGCTCGCCCGTCGGCAACTGGTGGTTCTGGGAGATCGGCGTGCCGCGCAAGGCGGCCGAGACCCTCATCCTGCTGCATGAGGTCGTGCCCGCAGAGGTGCGCACGGCGCTCCTGGCGGCAGCCCGCCACTTCACGCCCAACCCGAACTGGCGCGGCCGCGGCACGAGCTTCGCCGAGACCGGAGCGAACCGCACCGACAAGGCGCTCTCCTGTGCGCTGCGCGGCATTCTCGATTCCCGTCCCGACGAGATCGCCCTTGCGCGCGATGCGCTCAGCGACACCGTCGGCGGTGGCCGCAACAGCGTTTTCGGCTACGTCACCCGCGGCGACGGCTTCTACCGCGACGGCTCGTTCGTGCAGCACGGCTACCTGCCATACGTCGGCACGTACGGCGTCGTGACCCTCAGCGGCATCGCCGAGATCCTGGGCCTGCTGGGCGGCAGCGCGTGGGACATCGTCGATCCGAACAAGACCGTGATCCTGGATGCCGTCGAAGCCGCGTACGCGCCGTTCATCTGGAACGGTCGCATGATGGACACCGTTCGCGGGCGTGCCGTCTCCCGGCAGGCCGCCCCGGACTACGTCGACGGCGCCGGCGCCATCACCGCGATCCTCCTTCTCGCACCCGGTGCGGGTGAGCCGTACCGCAGCCGCTACCTGTCGCTCGTGAAGGGCTGGCTCGAACGCTGCGTCGACGAGAAGCTCTACGGACTCCCCTCGCAGACGATCGCGAAGTCGCTGCTGGTGACCTCGGTCCTCGGCGACGATGTGATCCCCGCGGCACCCGCCCCGGTGTACACCAAGGCGTTCGGCGACCAGGACCGACTGGTGCACCACCGCCCGAACTTCAGTGCCGTGGTCAACGTCTCGTCCAAGCGGATCGGCCGCTACGAGTGGGGCAACCGCGAGAACAACATCGGCTGGTACCAGGGCGACGGACTCACCTTCTTCTACACCCCGACGGACCCCGCCCAGTTCAGCGCCGACTTCTGGCCGACCGTCGACCCTTACCGGCTGCCCGGCACGACCGTCACGGCAGAACCGCGGAACAACGGAGCGACCGACGGCACGGGCATCCCCCGCGCCTTCCAGGCGTTCGGCGGCGGACTCGCGCTGGACGACCGGTGGGGCATCCAGGGCATGGATCACCTCAACCACAACAGGACGCTCAGCGGGCGGAAGTCGTGGTTCTTCCTCGACGACAAGGTCGTCTGCCTGGGGGCGGCGATCACGTCAGCATCCGGACACGACGTCTTCACCACGATTGACAACCGTTCGTTCGCACCCGGCACCGTGCCGAACGTGCGCACCGACAACCGCAATCGCGTCCTGACCGCGTCCGACGCACCCGTCCGGGTCGGCCGGAACGTGCACATCATGGGTCACGGCGGCTACGTGTTCCTCCAGGGCGAGAACGTCGCCGGAGACATCGATGTGCGCATCGTGCGGCGCACGGGAGACTGGAAGACGATCAACTCGGGCTCCGACACCGGCGGCACCGACGAGGTGAAGACGCGCGACTACGTCACGCTGACCCACCACCACGGCACCGATCCGTCCGGCGGGGGCTACGCGTACATCGTCCTGCCCAACGTGGCGCACAGCGTCACGTTCACCGAATCCGACGATCCGACGGTCGCGGTGGTCGCGAACAACGCCCAGGCCCAGATGATCAAGGTCGTCCGCGACGGGCTCACGCTCGCGAACTTCTTCGCCGCGGCGTCGGCCGGTGCGATCGAGGCGAGCGGGCCGTGCTCGGTGGCCGTGCGCGCCGACGGCGGCCGCACGACGGTGGCGCTCTCCGATCCCAGCCGCACGCAGCAGGTCGCCCGCGTCACCCTCGCCGACGTGTCGACATCGTCGGTGGTGGAGGCGGATGCCGGAGTGCGGATCGTCTCGGCGGCACCGCTCACCGTCGAGTTCGAACTCGACGGTCACGGCCACTCGAAGCGGATCGTCCTGGCCTGACTCGACCTCGGAGCATGTCGCGAAACCCTCCGGATCCGCGAATGGCGGGTCCGGAGGGCCGCGACACGCTCAGCGCAGCGGGTCGAACGGCTTGATCACCGGGTCGATGCGACCGGTGACGATCTGCTCGGCGAGCAGCTTTCCCGTTGCCGGCCCGAGCACGATGCCCCACATGCCGTGGCCACCGGCGACGTAGACGTTCGGGGCCTTCGTCGCACCGACCAGCGGCAGGCCGTCGGGTGTGACCGGGCGTGAGCCCACCCACTCGTCCTGGCGGTCGTCGAGGTCGACGCCGGTGAACAGCTCGCGTGCCTGCGCGATGATCGCCTGCACTCGACGGGGCTGGAACGGCTCGTCCGGCCCCCGGAACTCCATCGTGCCTGCGATGCGGAATCGCCCCTGGTACGGCGTGCACGCGATGCGCTGTGCCGGCAGGTAGACCGGGTGCTCCTGAGGCTCTGCCGTCGCGACCGAGAACGAGTAGCCGCGGCCGGCCTGCACGCGGGTGCGCACACCGAGCTTGCGGGCGAGCGCTGGCATCCACGCTCCCGTCGCGATCACGACCGAGTCGGCCTCGCGACGCTCCCCGTTCGACAGAGTCACCACCGGGTGACGGGTCGACGATACGTCGGTCACCTCGTAGCCGATGACCAGCTCGCCACCGCGCGCCACGACCGCCCCGCCGAGTGCCTCGACGAAGGGTCCAGGCTCGAAGAACCGCTGGCCGTCGAGCCGGTACGCGTGAGTGACAGCATCCGACAGCACCGGCGCGAGCTCGCGCGGGTTCTCGAGACGCTCGAACGGCACGTCCTGTCCGTGCCGGATGACGCCCTCGATCTCGTGCAGGAAGCCCTTCGAATCAGACTCCCCCTTGAAGCCGATCACGAACGGACCCTCGCGGGTCCACGACTGCACACCGCCGTCGATGAGCTCGTCGAAGCACTCCAGGGCGATCTTGTCGATCGGCGTGAGATCGGCCATAGTGCGGTCCCACGCGCGGTTCGTGCCGTGGGCGGCGAACTGGGCGAGGAACGCCCAGAGTCCGGCATCCACTCGGAACGGAACGTGCAGTGCGGCATCCGGATCCAGCAGGGCCTTCGGCCCGTACGTCCACAGCCCGGTGTCGGCGAGCGGGATCGTCTTGCCGGGGGTGAGCCACCCGGCGTTGCCCCACGATGATCCAGCGGCGATGCCGACCCGGTCGATGACCGTGACGTCGACGCCACGCTCCTGCAGATGCCATGCCGTGGCGAGACCGACCATTCCGGCCCCGACGACGATCGTCCGCGTCATTGCGTCCTCCTGAGACTGCTCATGCTCCAATGCGTGCGCGGGCGCGAAGAGCACCTGCTACCTGCGATTATGCAGATCTCGACGACGCCAGCAGGTCAGCATCGAAGATTCTGCGTAAAATTGCGGAGAAGCAGTCGAAATCTTCACTCACTGAGGAGGAAGTGACCCCATGGCTCCCGAATCTTCGCCCGCCGCGCATGCGGGGTTGGATGCTGTCGATCGCAAGATCCTCTCCGAGCTCAGCCGCAACGGGCGGATCTCGAACACCGACCTCGCCGCGATCGCCGGAATCGCCGAGTCCACCTGCCTCAAGCGCGTGCGCGCGCTGCAGGAGAGTGGCGTGATCGTCGGCTTCCACGCCGAGATCTCGCCGGCCGCAATGGGGCTGCACCTGGAGGCACTGATCACGATCCGACTGCAGGCGCACGCGCGCGGCGACCTGCGCCGGTTCCAGGGATACCTTGAGGATCTCCCCGCGACCCAGCGGGTGTACTTCCTCGCCGGGGATCGCGATTTTCTCGTGCACGTGGCGGTGTCGGATGCCAGTGCGCTGCGCGAACTGGTCTCTGACACCATCAGTCTGCGCCCAGAGGTGGCATCCACCAGCACCAGCCTGATCTTCGCCCAGGCCGCGGGTTCAAGGGGCCTGTGACAGGCGAAACCGCCAGGGCTCAGGTCGCGGGGCGGACGTCGTAGCCGGCATCTGTCAGCGCTGCGCGCTGGGCATCCGACGCACCGGCATCCGTCAGCACGACCGGGAACAGCTCGGACCCACCCACGTGCGCGAACGCCGAGCGTCCGAGCTTCGACGCGTCGGCGACGACGTATGCGCGCTCGGCACGCTGCGCCATCATGCGGTTGACGGCCGCTTCGGCCTCGTCGTGGGTGCTCGCGCCCGACTCCGCCGACAGCCCGTTCACGCCGATGAAGGCGATGTCGAGTCGGATGCCGCTGAGCAGCTGTTCGACGAACGGGCCGACAAGCTCGAAGCTGCGCGGGTGGATCACGCCGCCGGTCACGACCACCTTGAACTCCGGCCTCATGGCCAGCTGCGAGGCGATGTTCACCGCGTTCGTGACGACCGTCAGCCCGTGCTCGGCGAGATCGGCTCGTGCGGCGAGCGCCGTCGCGATCGCATTGGTGGTGGTGCCGCCAGACAGGCCGACGACCTGTCCAGGCGAGACCTGCGCGGCGGCCGCGGCGGCGATCTGCTCCTTCGCCCCGGTGCCGTGATGACTGCGGTACCGGATCGGCAGCTCGTAGGCAACCGACTGAGCCACGGCGCCGCCGTGCGTGCGCGTGAGCAGCCGTCGCTCGGCCAGGCTGTCGAGGTCGCGTCTGGTCGTCGCCGCCGAGGCGCCGAAGCGCTCGACGAGCTGATCGACACTCACCTCGCCCTTCTCCGCGAGCAGGTCGAGGATGGCGGAGAGGCGCGCGGCGCGGTTCATATCGATCCCCGAGTGGTCGGTGGCTGGCGGTGAAGCTCAGTCGGATGCCAGGGCGAAGAGTCGCAGCATCCGCGCTGCCTCTTCGGCCACGGCCTCGCGGGCGGGCTTCAGGTACTTGCGCGAGTCTACGAGGTTCTCGTCGGCCGCCAGCGTCTCGCGGATCGCGCGGGTGAAGAAGCCGTTGAGGTGCGTGGAGACGTTGACCTTCGTCATACCGGCGTGCACCGCCTGCACGATCACGTCATCCGAGACGCCGGACGAGCCGTGCAGCACGAGCGGCACGTCGACGCCCTTGCGCCCGGCACCGCGCAGCGCTGTGCGAAGGCGTCCGATCAGCTCGATGTCGAGAGATGCCGATCGGTCGAGCATCGCGTGCGATGAGCCGACCGCGACGGCGAGCGAGTCGACGCCGGTGGCCTCGACGAAGGCGCGCGCCTCAGCGGGGTCGGTGCGCACGCCCGGCGCGTGGGCGCCATCCTTGCCGCCGACCTCGCCGAGCTCGGCCTCGATGTAGACGCCGGCAGCGCGCGCACGCGAGGCGACATCGGCGGTGACGGCGACGTTCTCGTCGTAGTCGAGCTTGCCGCCGTCGAACATGACCGATCCGAAGCCGAGCTCGATGGCCTCGTCGACCAGCTCGGGGCGCTCAGCGTGATCGAGGTGCACGGCGACGGGAGTCGATGCGCGGCGTGCGACGGCGAGCGTCGCCCAGCCGATCGGCTCGAGCCCGCCGTGATAGTCGGCGCAGTTCTGCGAGATCTGCAGGATGACCGGCAGGTTCGCACGCTCGGATGCTGAGACGAGCGCCTCGGCGGTCTCGAGGTGAATGACGTTGAAGGCGCCGAGGCCGGTGCCGACGGCGGCGGATGCGCGCATGAGGTCGCGGGCGGAGACGAGGGTCATCGGGTTTCCTTCGGGGTGAGGACGAGGGACTGCTCGAGGTCGGGCCAGGTCGGGTGGATCTCGCCGGCGAGCGGCATGAGCACGGCGGCGGCGGACCATGACGTCGCGCGACGCAGGATCTGCTCGGGGTCGTGGATGCCGGCATCCATCAGCACGGCACACGCGGCGACCGCGGCGTCGCCCGCCCCTGTCGGGTTGCCTGCCAACGGGGTGCCGAGGCGGGCGTGCAGGATGTTGACGGCCAGGCCGGCGTGCGGAATCACTGATGCATCGGCGTCCGCACGGTGTGTCGCGCCGCGACTCGCCGTGTCGGAGACGGATCGTCCGTAATCCGACACAGCGGAGGCGGTGGATGCCGGTGCCTCTGCTTCTGCGGCGGTGATGGCCAGCATCCCGTCGGCGCCGCGAGAGAGCAGCACGAGTTCGGCGCCGCGGCGCAGCAGCTCGCGGGCGCCGTCGATCGGGTCGGCAAGGCCGGTGGCATCCGCCAGCTCGTGCTCGTTGGGCTTGAGGACGGATGCCCCGGCATCGGCCGCCACGAGCAGCGCGGGGCCCGACGTGTCTGCGATCACGGTCGCACCGGCTTCACGGCCGAGCGCGATCAGCGACGGCAGGACATCGGCGGGGGTGTCAGGCGGGAAGCTTCCCGAGATCACCAGCACCGGGGCGCCGGCATCCGAAACACCACTGCTCGCGAGCGCCTCGGCGACGGCGGCGCGCAGCGCGTCCCATTCCGCCGCGGTCGGCGCGAAGCCGCGTTCGTTGACGATCGTCGTGTCGCCCAGCGCCTCATCGACCAGCGCGATGCTGCGACGCGTGGATGCGGCGACCGGGACGAACAGGTGCGGCACCCCGGCGGATTCCAGCTCTTCGGCGAACTCCGCACCCGTCGCACCGCCCACGGTGGTCACCGCGACGACCGACGCGCCCTGAGCATGCGCGACGCGAGCGACGTTGAGGCCCTTGCCTCCGGCGCGCGCGGCACCGGCATCCGCCCGATGCGTGCCCCCGGCGACGATCTTCTCGACGTGCCAGGTGAGGTCGAGCGCGGGGTTCGCGGTGACGGTGACGATCATGCGCCACCCCCGCTCACAGCGGCGGAGGCGGCCTCGCGGGCGTGCAGCGCCGATCCGAGGATGCCGGCGTTGCCAGACAGCTCGGCCGGAACCAGCTCGGGGATGCGGTGGAAGCTCAGTCGATCCTGCAGCCGCGTGCGCAGCTCGTCGAACAGGGCGCCGCCTGCGCGCGAGAGTCCGCCGCCGATGACGACGGCCTCGGGGGCGATCACGGCAGTGAGCTGTGCTATCGAGAGCGTGAGGGCGTCGAGCGCCTCGTTCCAGATGCGCGCTGCGGTCTCGTCACCGGACGCAGCGAGGGCGATGACCTCCTTCGCCCCACCGGCACCCACCCCTGAGGCCTCGGCGTATCGCCGCGAGATGGCTCCGGCAGAGGCGACGGCCTCCAGGCATCCGCGTGCCCCGCATGGGCACGGCCACTCCCCGATCGGCGAGTGCCCGATCTCGCCGGCGTAGCCGCCGGCGGTGTGCGGGCGTCCGTCGATGAGGATCGCACCGGCGATGCCGGTGCCGATGATCAGCACGACGGAGTTCTTGTACGAGCGGGCACCGCCGAGCACGTGCTCGGCCCAGCTCGCCGCGCGCACGTCGTGGTCGAAGGCGACCGGCAGCCCGAAGCGCGCCTGCGCGAGATCCCGCATCGGGGCGTTCCGCCAGCCGAGGTTGCTGCTGAACACTCCGACGCCGGCCTGCTCGTCGACGATGCCGGGCACGACGAGGCCGACGGCCTGCGGCACGATGTCGGGATGCTGCGCGCGCAGCTCCGCGGCCAGGTCGGCGAGCCGGTCGATGAGTCGCTCCGCGCCGCCTTCGCCGCCAACCGGGGTGGGCGTGCGGCGAAGGCCGACCGCGGCGCCTTCGGCGTCGAACAGCGCCGACTTGATGTCGGTGCCGCCGACGTCGAAGGCGAGCACGGGTGCCCCGCTGCCGATCGACGCGGCGCGCGCGAGCTTCTCCCCTGACGCGTCGGTGACGACGTCTGGGATGCTGCTGTGATCAGGCGATGCGGTGCTCACGTGTCAGTCGGATCCGATCTCTGTCGTCGAAGAGGCTCAGTCGTCGAGGATGACGGAGCGCGTCAGGTTGCGCGGCTGATCGGGGTCGAGACCCTTGCCGACAGCGCGGTCGAGGGCGACGCGATGCAGGCGCACCAGGTCGGCCATCGGGTCGATCGCGTGCTGCACGAACTGGGCACCGGTCGCCTCTACCTGGGCCTTCAGTCCCTCGGGTGCGGCGCCGAACTGCCAGGTGATGCGGCCCGGGGCGGCGATCGCGATGGGACCGTGACGGTACTCCATGGCCGAGTACGACTCGGTCCACGACTGCGACGACTCGCGCATCTTCAGCGCCGCCTCGTGCGCCAGGCCGATCGACCAGCCGAGGCCAAGGAAGCTGTACTGCTCGGCAGCGCCGAGGGCTGCGTCGTCGGTGGCGTCGAGCACGGTCTGCGCGTCGGCGATGGCCGAGTCCAGGTCCTCACCAAGTGACGCACGGAACAGTGCGAGGGCGGTGGTCGCGAAGCGGGTCTGCACGACCGACTGCTCGTCGGCGAACGGCAGACCGATGACGGTGTCGGCGAGGTCGACGAGCGGCGAGCTGGTGTCGCCGACGACCGCGATGACGGGGGTCTTGCCCTTGACGCGCTCGGTCAGCTCGAGCACCTCGGTGGTGGTGCCGGACCGGGTCAGGGCGACGATCGCGTCGTAGCCGCGACCGGCGGGGACCTCGGATGCTGTGAACGCGTCCGTCTCGCCGAGGCCAGCGGCCTCGCGCAGTGCCGCATAGGACTGCGCCATGAACCAGGAGGTGCCACAGCCGACGACGGCGATGCGGGCGCCGGATGCCGGCAGAAGTGCCTGCTCGGTGCGCATTCCTGCGGCGCGGGCCCAGGTCTCGGGCTGCGAGTTGAGCTCTGCGCGCATGTGCGCGCCTGCGGTGGGCGTATCGGTCATGTCTAACTCCTCGGCTCCTGCCATCCGATATTTCGGATGTAAGTTTGTGATTGTTTAAGCGGCTTATCGCTCATAATACCGCAGAAGGGTGTGTTCGGGGAGGAACTTCCCGACGTTGGCCCCTCACCGGCGTACCGAGTTACTGATGCCCGTCCGTCCGCACGGCGTGTCGACACCCGACACGCCGCAGGGAACTCACGATCGTCAGTGATTCGGCACAGTCAAACCCCACCCCGCAGCTGCGCGGCACTCCATCGCACGCCGAGTGATGACCCCAGCGCCAACTGCGCGGCTCCCGCGTGCCCGGCGACCTGCGCGGTCGCCCCGCGCACGGGAACGGACACCGTGCCACTCGGCGCCTGTCTGATCTGCTCGCGCACCAGGTCGAGGAACGCCTCGCCAAGGCCGGTCACCGCACCGCCGATCACGACCTCGTCCGGGTCGAGCATCGCCGTCAGCATGGTGATCACGCGACCGAGGGCGACGGCACCACCACGCAGTCGCTCCGGATCGGTCGCACCGACGATGGCGGCCAGCTCGCGGGCATCCATCCCCTCTGTGAAGTCGCTGCCGAGCATCGCCGGCATCGCCGCGGCCGATTCCAGGCAGCCGCGACGACCGCAGCGGCAGTCCTCCGCGTCATCGCCGAACACCACCTGCACGTGCCCGATCTCACCGACCCGCGCCAACGGACCGGGCGCCAGTTCGCCGTCCAGCGTGACCGATGCGCCGATGCCGATGCCGATGTGCAGGAACAGCTGTCGTCCGCTCGACGTGCCGCCGACGACCATCTCGGCGATCGCCTCGGCATCGACGTCGTTCACGAGCAGAGCGGGCGCGCCGAGCACCTCGGACAACTGCGCGGCGAGCGGCACGTCGACCCAGCCGAGCTGCACGCTCTGCAGGACGCGCTGCCCGTCCGTGGCGCCGGGCAGCTGCACGGTGGCCGCGAGGATGCGCGGGACGAAGCGGTGGCCGATGCGGGCGATCATGGCGTGGATCTCGCGATCGCGGTCGTGCGAGGAGTAGACAAGGCGCTCTTCATAGACCGACGAGCCGTCGAGTGTGATCAGTGAGGCATGCGCATCGCCGAACCGCAGCACGACGACGAGCAGCAGGTGATGCCCGCCGTCCACGGCGAGTGTCATGGCCCGCTTGCCGCCGGTACTGGCCGCGTGTCCGACCTCGACCACGAGGCGCTCGGCGATCAGCTCGGCGACCAGCGACGACGCCGTCGCGGCAGTGAGGCCGGTCTCCCTCGCGATGCCGGCGCGGGTTTCGCTTCCCGAGTTGTCGAAGACGAGCTGCAGCGCCCGACGCAGATTCGTCCGGCGAACGAGGGCCTGACCGTCGAGGTCCTCGCTGAAATACAGCATCCCTTGCCGGTCCTTTCTGCTGCACCGCCCCGGGCGGATCTTTGACAACAGCCGGAGTCGAGCTTACGCTCGCATTAGTAAGTTTAGTCGATGAACTAAGTAATCGACAGGTGCCGCCAACGTCGGACAGGCACTCGCCTCGGACCGACCCGAAGAAGGAACACGATGGTCGCCAACACATCGCTCTCGTCACGCGCCACGGCCCAGCAGCTGCCCGGCCTCGGCACCCGTCGCCACAACCGCGGCGTCGTGCTGCAGACGCTGCTGCGCGAGGAGACCGCCAGCCGCGCCGATCTCGCCCGTCTGACGGGTCTCGCACGGCCGACGATCACCGAGGTCATCCGCGAGCTGCTCGCGACCGGCGTCGTCATCGAGACCGGCCACAGCCAAGAGGTCAGGGTCGGCAAGCCCTCGGTGATGCTCGAGATCGATGCGCAGGCCGCCCAGTCGATCGCCGTCGACCTCACGCGCCCCGACTGGATCGTGGGCGCCGTGTGCGGGCCTGACGGCAGCATCCGTCTCCGCCACGAGATCGCGCGTGCCTCGGCGTCCGACCAGGGAGCGGCGGTCACCACGCTCGTGGCCCGCCTCTCGGCGCAGTCTGGAGTCCCCGTTCTCGGCGTCGGGATCGGCGTGCCGCTGGGTGCCGATGAGGAGGCCACCGCGGTCTCCGCCGCACTCGCCACCGCACCCGAGACGGTGAGTCTGCCGGTGCACATCGCCGCCGAGGCCGACCTGGTCGCCCGCGCCGAAGCGGGCTACGGCACGGACGAATTCCTGCTGGTGCGTGCCGGAGACGTGATCAGCACCGCCATCGTGACCGAGTACACCGCCGGCACCCCCACCGCCCGCGAACTCGCCCACCTCGACGTCGGCGGCGACGCGGGTCGCGCATGCCGCTGCGGCAACAGCGGGTGCGTGCACGTCTGGCTGGCTGTGCTCGGAGAGCGCATCGAGACCGCCGCGGATGAGGATGCCAAGGACGCGCTGCGCCGTGAGGCCGGCACGCGCCTCGGCACGCCGCTCGCCGCGATCGTCTCAGCGCTGGACCTGCCCCACGTCGTGCTGAGCGGCACGAGCGGGCTGCGCGGCGACGCGCTGTGCGATGCCGCCGAGACCGCGCTCAGCGCTGCCCGACTGCCGAGTGCGCACGTGGAGGTGCGCTGCAGCGGGATGGAGGATGCCGTGCTTCGCGGCGCTGCCGCCCAGGTGCTCGCGGTCGAACTGGCCTGATCTCGAACTGGCCTGATTTCGAACCCGACCAGCGCGCTCAGCGGCCTTCGGCGGCCTCGGTGTGGTGGCGGATGACCTCGGCGACGACGAAGTTGAACCACTTCTCGGCGAACTCCGGATCGAGGTGGGCCTCTTCGGCGAGCGCACGCAGGCGGGCGGTCTGCTGCTCTTCGCGTCCGGGGTCCGAGGCGGGCATGCTGTGCTCGGCCTTGAGGTGGCCGACCTGCTGCGTGCAGCGGAAACGCTCGGCCAGCATGAAGATCAGAGCCGCGTCGATGTTGTCGATGCTGGCGCGAAGGCGCTGCAGCTCGGCGCGGGCCTGCTCGGCGTCGTCAGTCATGATCCTCCTGTTGGTCGGCCCTTCACGATATCTCCCACCCGGCCATAGAGTGTTCGACATGACTCCAGACGAGCGACCCGCGTCCGAGCCCGCCGATGCCGTCGTCCCCGACGCGGCTGCCGAGTCCGCCGCGGACGTCGCGACTGCGGCGAAGGAGTCGGATGCTGCGCCGCAGCCGTACCGGCCGGTCGTCGACGCCCCGGTTCCGAGCCGGTCGTTCTGGACCCGCATCGACAAGCCGTTCGTGTTCGGTCTGCTGGTCACCCTCGGCGGCCTCACCGCCTTCCTGCTGGCGATCACCCTGTCGAACCTGTCGACGGTGCTGATCTACATCGCCTTCGCGCTGTTCGCGGCCCTCGGCCTCGACCCGGCCGTGCGCTTCCTCGAGCGCCGCGGGCTATCCCGCGGTATCAGCGTGCTGATCGTCATCCTGGGTCTGGTCGGCGTACTCGTCTTGGTGCTGCTGCTGATCATCCCGGTGGTCGTCGAGCAGGTCACCCTGTTCGTACGCTCAGTGCCCCAGTTGATCGCCGACTTCATGGCCGGTGACGTCTACGCCTGGCTCGAGAAGCAGTTCGGCGACCAGTTCGAGCAGTTGGTGGAGGATGCCCAGAAGTTCCTCACCGACGGTCAGACCTGGCAGGCCATCGGCGGCGGTGCGCTGCAGATCGGCACGTCCATCGCGACCGGCATCTCGGGCGTGATCGTCGTGCTCGTCCTCACGCTGTACTTCGTCGCAGGCCTTCCCAGCATCAAGACGTCGATGCTGCGCCTCGCCCCGGCCCGTGATCGGGAGCGCGCCAGCGACCTGACCGACCAGATCACGGACTCCGTCGGCGGCTACGTGGGTGGCATGGTGACGCTCGCGTTCATGAACGCCATCGTCGTGCTCATCCTGTACATGGTGCTCGGGCTGCCGTTCCCGCCGCTGATGGCGACCGTGGCATTCCTGATCACACTCATCCCGCTCGTCGGATCGGTGCTGTTCTGGATCATCGGTTCGGTGATCGCTGTGTTCGCCGACCCCTGGCAGGCGCTGATCTTCGCGGTCCTGTACCTGATCTACATGCAGATCGAGGCGTACGTGCTCACGCCGCGCATCATGAACAAGGCCGTGTCGGTTCCCGGCCCGCTGGTGGTCATCGGTGCACTGGCGGGTGGCACGCTGCTGGGCTTGCTCGGCGCTCTCGTGGCGGTGCCGGTGACGGCATCCATCCTCATCATCATCAAGCAGGTGTGGATCCCCCGCCAGGACTCCCGAGTCTGAGAGTCCCGGCGGGGAACCGCCTCAGATCCCTCAGCTCAGATCGTTGTCCGCGAGCCACTTCTTGGCGATCTCGGGAGCCGACATCTGGTCGACCGTGCTCTGCACGTTCATCTCGACCAGGTCCTCGGCATCGAGCTCGTCGCTGATGGCGTTGATGACGTCACTGACCTCGGTCGCCACGTCCTT
Organism: Microbacterium sp. H1-D42; assembly: GCF_022637555.1. Taxonomy (NCBI): domain Bacteria; kingdom Bacillati; phylum Actinomycetota; class Actinomycetes; order Micrococcales; family Microbacteriaceae; genus Microbacterium; species Microbacterium sp. H1-D42. The sequence continues at coordinate 3,563,295 of NZ_CP093342.1, forward strand.
TGACGCGATCGGCACGACGTTGGATGCCAGGATCATGTTCTCGGGATCCTTCAGCGCCACGATGTCCTTGGTCTTGAACGCCGGGTCGGCCGTGTAGATGTCGGCGATCTGGATCTCTCCGGCGAGCAGCGCGTCGAGCGTGCCGGGGCCGGTGGCCGAGAACTTCAGGTCGACGCCGTAGACGTCCTTGGCACCAGTGGGTCCGTACGGGCGCTGCTCGAACTCCGGCGCGCCGCCGATCGTGGCTGGCGTGCTGAGCCCCGCGAGATCGGCGATCGAGGTGAGACCGTTCTCGTCCGCGAAGGACTTCAGCACCGTGTAGGTGTCCTGGTCGCTCGCCTCTGCGTAGTCGAGCGCGACCAGCCCTTCTGGCATCGCCTTCTGCAGCGCGGCGTAGACGTCTTCTGGGCTGGTGGCCGTGGCGTCCTTGTCGAGGTACTCCAGCAGGTTGCCGGTGTACTCGGGGAACAGCGTGATCTTGCCCGACTCGATCTCAGGCATGTAGGCGTCGCGCTGACCGATGTTGAACTGGCGCTCGACCGTGAAGCCGGCGTCCTCGAGCGCCTGCGCGTAGATCTCGGCGATGATCTCGTTGGAGTAGTACGCCTGCGAGCCGACGACGATCGTGTTGCCGCCACGGTCGGCGCCGGTGTCGCCGGTGGGCTCCTCGAGTGGGTTGCTGGTACCGCATCCGGTCAGTGCGATGCCGGCGATCAGCACGACACCGGCGGCGAGGGCGGTGCGGGTCTTGCGAGTGGCGAACATTTCGGATGCCTTTCGTTGGGGATCAGGCGGATGTGAAGTTCTGGCGAGAAGAGGGAGGCGTCAGGCGGGAGCCGATGCCACGCGGCGAGCGCGAGGGGAGGGCGAGGGATCGGGCTGCTGTACCCGCACCCCGTTCGGCACCGCGGCGCGCTGGGCAAGAGCGAGCAGCAGGTCGACGATGAGGGCGAGCACGGCCACGAGGATGGCGCCGCCGAGCACCTGATCGAAGCGGCGCAGCGGGATCCCCTGGATGATCGGCCAGCCGAGACCGCCGAGGTTGACGTACGCGCCGATGGTCACGGTGGCGATGACCTGCAGCACACCAGCCCGAAGACCACCCACCAGCAGCGGCAGGCCGAGCGGGAGTTCGACCTTCGTGAAGATCTGCCATTCGGTCATGCCCATCGCACGGGCGGCGTCGATGGTCCTGCGGTCGATGGCCTCGAGTCCGGTGTAGGCGCCGGCCAGCAGCGAGGGGATGGCGAGCAGCACGAAGGTGATCACGGCAGCGAGCGGGGTGCGCACGACGCCAAGCACGAGCACCAGCAGCACGAGCAGGCCGAACGAGGGGATCGCCCTGGCTGCGCCGGACACCGCGATCGCGATCTCGCGGCCCTTGCCGGTGTGGCCGATCAGCCAGCCGACGGGGAAGGCGATGGCCGCAGCCACGGCGACCGACACGACCGTGTAGAAGAGGTGCTGCGCGAGCAGGATCTGCAGCGCGTACGGTCCCTCGAACCGCTCGGGGGAGAACAGCCAGGCGAAGGCGTCGGCGAAGAGGTTCATGATGTGGCGAATCCGGTTGCTGAGCGAGCGGAGCGAGACGAAGTGCGGCGGACCCACGGCATCAGCATCCGCCCGAGCAGCAGCAGAATCAGGTCGACGAGCAGCGCGATGATCACCACGGCGACGACGCCCGCGAGCACTTCGGCGACCAGGCGCCGCTGCTGCCCGTTGGTGAAGAGGTAGCCGAGGTTGGTGACGCCGATCAGAATGCCGACCGTGGCCAGCGAGATCGTGGAGACAGCGGTGACGCGGAGACCGGCGAGGATCACGGGGCCGGCCAGTGGCAGCTCGACGCCCCAGAATCGCCGCGGTGCGGCGTAGCCCATGGCGGTGGCGGCCTGGCGCACGCTCGGGTCGACGGAGTCGAGCCCGTCGGCGACCGCGCGAACCAGGATCGCGACGGCGTAGATCGTGAGCGCTGCGACGAGGTTCGCCTCGCTGATCACCGAGTAGCCGAGAGCGGCCGGCATCAGGATCAGCAGCGCCAGTGAGGGAATCGTGTACAGCAGCCCGGTGAGCACGATGATCGGGCCGCGCACCAGCCGGTAGCGCCAGGCGACCCAGCCGAGCGGGATCGAGAGAACCAGCCCGATCACGATCGCGACGATGCTCTGGCGCAGATGCACCAGAGTCAGCTCGAAGATGAGTCCGAGGTTGTCGGCGACCCAGCTCACGTGCCGTTCGCCTCCATGGGGTCGGATGCGAGCGACGCCCCCTCACGGGCATCCGACGCAACGGCGTCCGGCTCCTCGGCCAGCAGCCGCCCCTGCGTCCGCCCCTCTGAGTCGACGACGACGGCGCCGCGCGGCGTCTGCTTGACGGTGAGCGCGCGACGGCCGCGCTCGGCGCCGATGAACGCCTCGACGAAGCCGTCAGCGGGATTCTCGATGATCTCGCTGGGGCTGCCGACCTGCACGATGCGGGCGCCCTTGTCGAGGATGACGACCTGGTCGCCGAGCAGGAAGGCCTCGTCGATGTCGTGGGTGACGAACACGACGGTCTTGTCGAGGTCGACCTGCAGGCGGATGAGCTCCTGCTGCAGGTCGGCGCGGACGATCGGGTCGACGGCGCCGAACGGCTCGTCCATCAGCAGGATGTTGGGGTCGGCGGCGAGCCCGCGGGCCACGCCCACGCGCTGCTGCTGGCCGCCGGACAGCTGGCTGGGGTACCGGTCGGCGAGGTCGCGGTCGAGTCCGACGGTGTCCAGCAGCTGCCGCGCGCGCTCGTGCGCGTCGCGCTTGCCGACGCCCGTCAGTCGCAGCACCGTCGCGACGTTGTCGAGCACGGTGAAATGCGGCATGAGGCCGGAGTTCTGCATCACGTATCCGATGCGCCGACGCAGCGCGACAGGGTCGCCGCCGAGCACGCTCTCGCCGTCGATCTCGACATCGCCTGACGTCGGCTCGACCATGCGGTTGATCATGCGCAGCAGCGTGGTCTTGCCGCATCCCGAGGATCCGACGAAGATGGTCGTCTTGCGTGAGGGCAGCACCAGGCTGAAGTCCTCGACCGCACGGGTGCCATCGGGGAACGTCTTGTTGACGGATCGGAATTCGATCATCTTGCGCTGCCGCCTACCGGCGGCGTCCTTCGAGTCGTGCCTTCATGGGGTCGTGCCTCCTGGTCGCCCTTAGAGCGTATTAGCCCCCTCCGACATCGAGGCCAGATCGCGGGCGATTCGCAGTTTTCCGGCCCGCAGGGCGAGTGGGGCGGGCAGGTGTCAGCATCCACCCCCGTGTCGGATCACTGACGGCGCGCCGGCCGGGACGCCCCCTGCCCAGGCGGCACGCCCACATCATCAGTAATCCGACACCCGAAGATCAGGCCGACTGGCGGCCGTAGGCCTCCAGCAGCCGCAGCCAGATCTCGGCCATCGTCGGATAGGCGGGCACGGCGTGCCAGAGCCGGCTGATCGGCACCTCGGCCGTGACGGCGATCGTCGCGGCTGGCAGCATCTCTGCCACGTCGGGTCCGACGAAGGTCACCCCGAGCACCACCTCGCGGTCGGTGTCGACGATCATGCGCGCGCGCCCCGAGTAGTGGTCCGCGTGCAGGGCGGCACCCGAGACGGCGCCGAGTTCATGGTCGATGACCTCGATCCGATGGCCGGCTGCGCTGGCAGCATCCGACGTCAACCCGACCGAGGCGACCTCTGGGTCGGTGAAGACGACCTGCGGAACCGCGCAGTGGTCGGCGGATGCCACGTGCCGACCCCACGGCTGATCGGCGACCACCTCGCCGCGCGATCTGGCGACGATCACGTCTCCGGCGGCGCGGGCCTGGTACTTGCCCTGGTGGGTGAGCAGCGCACGGCCGTTGACGTCGCCGACGGCGTACAGCCAGTCGGTGCCGCGAACGAGCATCGTGTCGTCGACGGGCATGGCCTTGCCCGGTTCGAGGCCGGCGCCCCCGAGGTCGGCATCTCCGACGTCGACGCTGTCGAGGCCGATGTCCGCGCTGCGTGGCCGGCGACCTGTGGCGACGAGCACCTCGGTGGCGGTGATCTCCTCGGCCCCCGCACCTCCAGTGACGACCGTCACCCCGTCTTCGTCGCGGCGCACATCGACCGTGTCGGTGTGCAGGCGCACGTCGACGCCCATCTCACGAAGGCCCTTCGCGACCTGCTCGCCGGCGAACGACTCCATGCCGCCGAGCAGTCCGCTGCGCGCGAGCACGGTGACCTTCGATCCGAGCCCGGCGAACACGGTCGCCATCTCGACCGCCACGACGCCGCCGCCGATGATCGCCAGCGACTCCGGGACCTGCTCGGCACTGGTCGCCTCGCGGCTGGTCCAGGGCTGCGACTGCGCCAGACCAGGGATGGGCGGCATGGTCGGCTCAGACCCGGTGGCGACGGCGACTGCGTGGCGCGCGCGCAGCATCCGCTCCCCGTCCGCGGTGGAGACGGTGACCTCGCGCTCTGCGCTGATCCGGCCGTATCCGCGCACCAGGTCGATGCCGGCGTCGTTCAGCCAGTCGACCTGCCCGGCATCCGACCAGCGCGCGACGTACGCGTCACGGCGGGCGAAGACCTCCTTCGGATCGAGCTCGCCGCCGCTCACCCCGCGGACGTGCTTTGCCGCGTGCAGCGCGAGGATCGGACGCAGCAGCGCCTTCGACGGGGTGCATGCCCAGTACGAGCACTCCCCACCGACGAGCTCGTTCTCGACGATCACCGCCGTGAGCCCTCCCTGCACCGCACGATCGGCGATGTTCTCTCCGACCGGACCTCCACCAAGCACGATCAGGTCGTATTCATCCGTCATATTGCCCTCCTGGGCTCCAGTCTTGCCCGAGGACGGGCGGAGCGACAGGGGGTCGGCGCTCGGGCATCCGGTGTCGGATCACAGACGACGCGCCGGGGTGGGCACGCGGACCAGTGCGACACGCCGTGTGCGTCAGTAGTCCGGCACACGGGCCGAGACCGGCGGCAGCTTCAGATCAGCGGGCGAGGAGGATGCGCGTGGGAGTGGGGGCCGGGGTGGTGTGCCGCACATCACGCGGAGCGCCGGTGCGCTCGTCGAGGTCGATGACGCTGACGGAGTCGGAGCGCTGCCCCGCGACCAGCAGCGTGCCGTCGTGCACGAGGTGGTGCCGCGGCCAGTCGACCCCGGATTCGGCGAGCGCGAGCGGCTCGAGTGTCTCTCCTCCGCCGCGCACGCGCAGCGCCGCGACCGTGTTGCTGCCACGCAGCGCCGTGTACAGGGTGTGTCCGTCGCGCGACATGGCGAGTTCGGCGGGGAAGTCGAAGCCGATCTGCGCGACCTCAGAGGCGGTGGTCGCCGAGACGAGTCCCCAACGGCCCTCGCGATCGGATGCCAGGGTGAAGACCTCACAGGAGTACTCGGTGACCACGTGCAGGTGTCCGCTGGGGTGCAGCACCATGTGCCGCGGGCCGGTGCCGCGGGGCAGTTCGACGTCGTGGTCGATGCTCAGATCGCGGCGGCGGATGCGCACCAGATCGAGGCCGAGGTCGGCGGTGGCGATGCGACGGTCTGGCAGGAACACCGCCGAATGCGCCCGCGAGACGCGGGCTGCGTCGCCGGACTCGCCTCCGAGATCGGGGGTGTCCACGTTCTCGGCCGCGTCACTGTCCCCGAACAGCGCGGCGCGGAGCGCGGCCGCCTTGTCCTGCACCGGTTCGACCAGGTTGCCGTCGTCGGCGATGCCGTACGCGACGACGCGTCCGTCGCCGTAGCAGCTGGCCACCAGCATCCGACCATCCGGCGACACTGCGAGGTGGCAGACCGACTCTCCCGCGGCGAGCGCTGGACCGAGCGGACGCAGCGAGGCCTCACCCGCTCGCGCGAACGCGCGCACCGTGCCGGCACCTTCCAGGGCGGCGTAGACGACGTCGAGAGTCGGATGCTGCGCAAGCCACGACGGCGAAACGGCTTCCGCCGCGACGCCCCGGTACCGAAGAGTCGACGGGCCACGCCCCTCGTCCACCGACAGGAAGCCGATCCCGTCGGCCTCGCCGTCCATGTCGGAGCCGTATCCGCCGGTCCAGAACCGCGTCATCTGATGTCCTTCTTCGGATTCTCAGGGTGCCGAGTGCACGGGAACCTGTCGAATGCACGGCCTGTTCACGTCAACGACCCGTGCACTCGGCGAGGTCCCGTGCTCTCGACGGAAAAGCGCGAAGCGCACGGGCGACCAGGCGCCGGTCAGTCGACCAGGTCGTGGCGGACGATGACCTCGTCGCGGGCGGGGCCGACACCGATGACCGAGATGCGCGTGTTGCTCATCGCCTCGAGCGCCAGCACGTAGTCCTTGGCGTTCTGCGGCAGGTCGTCGAACGTGCGGGCCTTCGAGATGTCCTCGGTCCAGCCGGGGAAGTACTCGTAGATCGGCTTCGCGTGGTGGAAGTCGGTCTGGTTGACCGGCACGTCGTCGAAGCGCACACCGTCGACGTCGTAGGCGACGCAGACCGGGACCTGGTCAAGGCCGGTGAGCACGTCGAGCTTGGTCAGCACGAGGTCGGTGATGCCGTTCACGCGGGTCGCGTAGCGGGTGATCGGAGCGTCGTACCAGCCGGTGCGACGCTCACGGCCGGTGGTCGTGCCGAACTCGAAGCCGGTCTGGCGCAGCCACTCGCCTTGCTCGTCGAAGAGCTCGGTGGGGAACGGGCCCGAGCCGACGCGGGTCGTGTACGCCTTGACGATGCCGACGATGCGGTCGAGGCGCCCCGGTCCCACCCCGGAGCCGGTCGCGGCGCCGCCCGCCGTCGCCGACGAGGAGGTCACGAACGGGTACGTGCCGTGGTCGACGTCGAGCATGGTGGCCTGCCCTGCCTCGAACACAACGACCTCGCCGCGGTTCAATGCCTCGTCGAGCAGGTGCCCGGTGTCGGCGACCATGGGTCGCAGGCGCTCGGTGTACGAGAGCAGGTCCGCGATGATCTCATCGACGGTGATCGCGCGACGGTTGAAGACCTTCACCAGCAGGTGGTTCTTCTGATCGAGTGCGCCTTCGACCTTCTGGCGCAGGATGTTCTCGTCGAAGAGGTCCTGCACGCGGATGCCGACGCGGTTGATCTTGTCGGCGTAGGCCGGTCCGATGCCGCGGCCGGTGGTGCCGATGCGGCGGTTGCCGAGGAAGCGCTCGGTGACCTTGTCGAGCGTGCGGTGGTACGCGGTGATGATGTGCGCGTTGGCGCTGACCTTCAGGCGCGACGTGTCGACGCCGCGGGCCTGCAGCGCGTCGAGCTCTTCGAAGAGCACCTCGAGGTCGACGACGACGCCGTTGCCGATGACCGGGTTGACGCCGGGGCTGAGAATGCCGGATGGCAGCAGGTGCAGGGCGTACTTCTCGTTTCCGATGACGACGGTGTGCCCGGCGTTGTTGCCGCCGTTGAATTTGACGACCCAGTCGGTGCGCTCACCGAGCAGGTCTGTCGCCTTGCCCTTGCCCTCATCGCCCCACTGGACGCCGACGATCACGATTCCTGGCATGGGTGAACCCCCTGGTACTGCACGCTGTTCGCCGGGCTTGCACCGGCAGATGAGCTGGCCCGAACGGGCGAGTCCATCCTATCGAAGGAGATTCTTCCCGCCGAAGAACCCGCTGTTCACTAGAGTCTTCCCATGACGACCTGGTGGCCCTACGTGCGCCTCGCCGCCGCGATCCTCGGTTTCGCGGCCCTCACCCGACAGCTGGCGATCGCGATCGGCAACGCCCAGCGCGCCGAGACAGAGTGGGGTGCGCACCTGCCGACGGTGACCGCGAACTTCTTCAGCTACTTCACCGTGCTCTCGAACCTGATCGCCGCGGTGACGCTTGTGATCGGGGCGGTGTGGATGCTGCGCCATCGTCGCGACCGCACGCCGGAGCCGCTCTGGCTGTCGACGCTGTTCGCCTGCGCCTCGACGTACATGATCGTGACCGGCATCGTCTACAACGTGCTGCTGCGCCAGATCGCGATCGCCGGCATCTCGGACGTCTGGACCAACGAGACGCTGCACGTGATCATCCCCCTGGTGATGCTGGCCGACGTGCTGCTGGCGCCACATCGCCGCGCACTGCCGTGGTCGTCGCTGTGGGTTGTCGCCGCGTTCCCGATCGCCTGGGTCGCGTACACGCTGCTGCGTGCGGGCTTCATCACCGCACCGTTCACCGGTACCGCCTGGTGGTACCCGTACCCGTTCCTCGACCCCCACCTGCAGGGCGGCTACCCCGGCGTCATCGCCTACGTCATCGGCATCGCCGCGGTCATCATCGCCGTCGGCGCCGGGGTCATCTGGGCGGGACGTCGGCAGTGGACGGGCGGCGCGAAGCAGGCATCCGCGGTCGAAAGCGAGCGACGACGCGCCAGCCGCTGACGCGACGAGCACGCATCAGGCGCCCTCCGGCACGTGCAGGCGGGCCAGGAACGCGTCGGTGCCGCGCGGCACGCCACGACGGTCGCTGCGCGAGACGAGCACCGTCACGACCACCGCGATCGGCACCGTCCACGCCGCCGGCTGCTCGAGAAACGGGCCGAGCGCGGACCACACCGCTGCGAGCAGCGACCCGCCGAAGATGGCGACCCCCGAGAGCAGTGCCCCCGTGAGCATGCCCGAGATCGCGCCGCGCGCGGTTAGTCCGCGCCACCAGATGCCGAGAATCAGGATCGGGCACAGCGTCGACGCCGTGAAGGCGAAGACGAGACCGACGCTGCCGGCGAGACCGGCCGAATCTGTCGCGAGCGCCACGAGAAGAGGAATGAGCGACGACACGACTGCGGCGATGCGGAAGCCGCGCACGCTGCCACCCAGCAGGTCCTGGCTGATCACGCCTGCCAGTGAGACGACCAGGCCCGACGACGTCGAGAGGAAGGCAGCGAAGGCCCCGGCGATGACTAGCGCGGTCAGCAGGTCGCCGCCGAGGCCCGGTACGAGGCGGCCTGGCAGCAGCAGCACCAGGGCATCGGCCTCACCGGACGCGGCGAGGTCAGGTGCGAACGCGCGCCCGAGCAGACCGAACGCGGTGGGGAAGAGATAGAACACCGACAGCAGAGCGAGCACGATGAGGGTCGTGCGCCTGGCTGCAACGCCGTCGGGGTTCGTGTAGAAGCGCACGAGCACGTGCGGGAGGCCAAGCGTACCCAGCAGGAGGGCGACCATGAGTGACACGGTGCGGTAGATGTCGAGAGCTCCGGGCCCAGCAGCCGGCGGGAAGGCCTCGACCGGTGTGAGCTGCGCCGGCGGCTCGCCCCCACCGAGAATCAGCAGCAGTGCGACGACCGGAATGGCGATCGCCGTGAGCTTCAGCCAGAACTGGAACGCCTGCACGAAGGTGATCGACCGCATGCCTCCCGCCGAGACGAGCACCGCGACGAGCACCGCGACGGCGACCGAGCCGACCCACGACGGCAACCCCGTCGTGATGCGCACCGTCAGCGCTGCGCCCTGCAGTTGCGGCACGATGTAGAACCAGCCGATCAGGATGACCAGCGTCGAGGTGACTCGGCGCGCCCAGATCGATTCGAGGCGCGCCTCGGTGAAGTCCGGGATCGTGTAGGCACCCGAGCGCCGCAGGGGGGCCGCGACGAAGAACAGCAGCATGAGGTACCCGCCCGTGTAGCCGATCGGGAACCATAGACCGCCTGCCCCCTGCAAGAGGATCAGCCCGGCGATGCCGAGGAACGAGGCGGCCGAGAGGTACTCGCCGCCGATGGCCGAGGCGTTCCACCATGGCCGCACCGTGCGCGAGGCGACGTAGAAGTCGCTCGTCGTGCGCGAGAACCGCAACCCGTAGAAGCCGATCAGGGCAGAGGCGAGGGCCACCGCGGCGATCGCGGCATAGCCGATGATGGGGTTCACGCATCCTCCGCAAGTGAGCGGTAGCGGGCCTCGTTGCGCGAGGCGACGCGCACGTAGAGAGCGGCGACGGTGATGGTCAGTGGATAGATGCCGCCACCGAGCAGCAGCCACGATGCTGGAACGCCGAACACATAGCTCGAATCGAGGCCAGGGACGAGGACGATGACGAGGACGAAGAGCACCGTGGCCGCCACGAACCCTGCGGCGAAGACGACCGCCAGTCGCAGCTGCGACCGGATGAGCGAGCGCACGTAGACGCCCGCGATGTCGCTGGTCGGTCCGACGGGGCTCAGCTGCGTCAGGGGGCGCGTGGGGGCGCCGGCCACCCCCGCGCGCGGAGCCGTGACCCGCACCCGTGCGGGTGCATTCGTCGGATGCTGCGCAGCAGCGCCACCGCCGCCGGCTTCGCCGTCACCGAGCTCTGACATGACGCTCATTGCCTTGGGCGGATGACCGCCTGGTCGAGTCTGCTTCGGAGCGCCGGCAGCAGCCGTCGACTCACCGGCAGCTCAGCTTGGCCGACGGTGACGCTCGGACGGTCGGCGCTGAGCCGGACCCGGCTGAGATGCGGCAGCGACACGAGATACGAGCGGTGCACCCGCACGAAACCGGCGTTCGCCCACTGCCGCTCGAGGTCGCTGATCGGCACCCGCACGAGATAACTCGCCTCTTCCGTGTGCAGACGGGCATAGTCGCCCTGCGCCTGCACGTAGCGCACGTCGTCAAGCCGGATCATCCTGGTCGTGTCACCGAGAGTGACCGCGACCATCTCGGGCACGGAGAATTCGTCGGGACCCGCCTGCCGCGCCGCACCCGTTTTCAGTGCCTCGACGATGCGCCCGATCGAACGCTGCAGACGCTCTGCGCGAACGGGCTTCAGAAGATAGTCGACCGCGGCGAGGTCGAAGGCCTCGAGCGCGCCCTCTTCGTCGGCGGTCACGAAGACGAGCACCGGACTCCGCTCGAACCGGGCGAGCGCCCGCGCGAGATCGAAGCCGGTGAGTCCCGGCATGTGGATGTCGAGGAACGCCGCGTCGACGGGTTCCCTGGCGAGCAGACGGATCGCATCGGCGCCTGACGACGCCTGATGGATCATGCCGATCCGCGGATCCTGTGCGAGCAGGAACGCGAGCTCGTTCACCGCGGGCTGCTCGTCATCGGCGATGAGCACGGAGATCATGGTTCACCTCTCCCCTCAGCGAACGCGGGGATCGTGGGGCGTCGCGGTCCAGATTTCGGCACACGCATGCGCACGAGCGTACCGGCGCCGACATTCGTCTCGACGACGAGTCCGAATTCGTCTCCGTAGACCTGGCGCAGCCGCACATCGACATTGCGCACCCCGACATGCTCGCCGTCGACCGGACCACCGGCGAGCACCGTCGCGAGCACATCAGGGTCGATGCCGACGCCGTCGTCTTCAATGCTGATCTCGGCGTACGCGCCGGAGTCGGCTGCGGTGATGGTGATGCGGCCGCCGCCCTCTTTCGATTCGAGGCCGTGACGCACCGCGTTCTCGACGAGCGGCTGGATCGACAGGAACGGCACGACCGTCGGGAGCACCTCAGGGGCGATCTGCAACGTCACCCTCAGCCGATCACCGAAGCGAGCGCGTTCGAGCCGAAGATAGCTGTCGATCGACCGCAGTTCTTCGGCGACGGTGGTGAAGTCACCGTGCCGACGAAACGAGTACCGTGTGAAGTCGGCGAATTCCAGCACCAGCTCGCGCGCCTGCCCGGGGTCGGTGTTGATGAACGAAGCGATCGCGTTCAGTGAGTTGTAGATGAAATGCGGGCTGATCTGCGCCCGCAGCGCGCGCACCTCGGCTTCGGCGAGTGCCGCACGCGAGGCGTCGAGCTCTCCGAGCTCGACCTGGGCCGCAACCCATTCCGCCACTTCACCGGTTGCCCGCACGAGACCAGCGCGCACCGGGGCGGCGAAGGCGACGATCGCTCCGAGCGGACCGGTGCTTCCGAGGACGGGTGCCGCGACGGCATCCGTCTCCCGCCCGCCGACCGAAATGCGTCGCTGCACCTGCTGCCGGTGGCCCGCGACCACCGCGACCGCAAGCCGTTCGGCGACGGGACGGATCGTCTCGTCGCCATCGATCGCGATCGCGCCCGAACGATCGGCGATGGCAAGGCTCTCGCACCCGAGCAGCGCGCGCAGATGCTTGACGGCGCGGGCCGCATCGGCTTCGTCGATGCCGCCGCGCAGATTCTGCGCCGCCCGCGATGCCAGGTGCAGCGTCTGGTACGTCGCCTGCTCGGCATCCGTACCGAGGTCCTTCGACGTGCCGACGATGCGGCGCAGCAGCAGCACCAGCCCGAGTGCGAGCGCCCCGCCGAGCGCGCCGATCGCTGCGGCGACCAGCATCGACTCTGACATGCGGAAAGCGTAACCGCTCAGCACCCGCCGATTCACTCGTCGGCGCATGCCCACCGTTCGCCGCACGATGACCGCCGCTCGTCGACGACGAACGGCGTGCACCCCATGCCGAAGGCGTGGAGCGCAAGAGTTGCTCCACTGCCTCGAGCAGCGGCACACCCCGCCACAACCCCTGAAGGAGACGCCATGGGCAACGAAGCCCTGAGCGCGGAGCAGCAGACGGCGCAGACCGTCGACTACCCCGCGGTGCAGAAATCGAAAGAGTTCCGACGGCTGCGGTCGAAGCACCGGAAGTTCGTCTTCCCTGTGCTCATCGCCTGCCTCGTCTGGTATTTCGCGTACGTGCTGCTGGCCAGCTACGCGCGCGACTTCATGTCGACCCCGGTGTTCGGGCACGTCAATGTCGCGATCCTGATGGGTCTCGCGCAGGTCGTGACCACATTCGCCGTGACGACCTGGTACGTGCGCTACGCCAACCGGGAGCTCGACCCCGTGGCTGAGAGCATCCGCGATGAGATCGAATCCGGCGCGAAGTTCGTCGCCAAGGGGGTGACCCGATGATGCTGCATCTCGCTGCCACCGGCGCCTCCACCGGTGAGCCGTGGCTGAACATCTCGATCTTCGGCGCCTTCGTCGCGATCACGATGATCATCGTGTTCCGCGCGAGCCGCAACAACAAGACCGCCGCCGACTACTACGCGGCCGGTCGATCCTTCACCGGCGGCCAGAACGGCTCGGCGATCGCCGGTGACTACCTGTCGGCAGCGTCCTTCCTGGGAATCGTCGGCGCTATCGCCATCAACGGCTATGACGGGTTCCTCTACTCGATCGGATTCCTGGTCGCCTGGCTCGTCGCGCTGCTGCTCGTCGCCGAGCTGCTGCGCAACACGGGCAAGTTCACGATGGCCGATGTGCTGAGCTTCCGCCTGAAGCAGCGACCGGTGCGCATCGCCGCCGCCACCACGACGCTCGTGGTCTGCTTCTTCTACCTGCTCGCGCAGATGGCCGGTGCCGGCGGGCTCGTCTCGCTGCTCCTCGGCGTCAACGACCAGATCGGCCAGGCCCTCGTCATCACCGTCGTCGGCGCGCTCATGATTCTCTACGTGCTCATCGGCGGGATGAAGGGCACCACGTGGGTGCAGATCATCAAGGCCATCCTGCTCATCGCAGGTGCCGCGGTGATGACCGTCTGGGTTCTCGCGCTCAACGGGTTCAACCTGTCGACGCTGCTCGAGAACGCGGTGCAGGTCGCAGGCAACCCCGAGATCCTGAACCCGGGCCTGAAGTACGGCGCCTCCGGTACCACGCAGCTCGACTTCATCTCCCTCGCCCTCGCACTCGTGCTCGGCACGGCGGCGCTGCCGCACGTGCTCATGCGCTTCTACACGGTGCCAACGGCCAAGGAGGCCCGCAAGTCGGTCGTGTGGGCGATCTGGCTGATCGGCATCTTCTACCTGTTCACGCTGGTGCTGGGCTACGGTGCGGCAGCCCTCGTCGGTGCTGATGTGATCGCCGCAGCTCCCGGCGGCCCGAACTCGGCAGCCCCTCTTCTCGCGTTCGAGCTCGGCGGTCCGCTGCTTCTCGGCCTCATCTCGGCGATCGCCTTCGCCACGATCCTCGCGGTGGTCGCCGGCCTCACAATCACGGCGGCGGCCTCGTTCGCGCACGACATCTACGCGAGCGTCGTGAAGAAGGGCAACCCGGCACCCGGTTCAGAGATGAAGGTCGCTCGTCGCACGGTAGTCATCATCGGCGTCGTGGCCATCATCGGCGGCATCGGCGCGAACGGGCAGAACATCGCGTTCCTCGTCGCTCTGGCTTTCGCGGTCGCCGCATCGGCGAACCTGCCGACGATCGTCTACTCGCTGTTCTGGAAGCGCTTCACGACCAAGGGCGCCCTCTGGAGCATGTACGGCGGGCTCGCCTCGGCGATCATCCTGATCATCTTCTCGCCGGTCGTCTCAGGCTCCGTGACGTCGATGCTGAAGACGGAGGACATCAACTTCGCGATCTTCCCGCTGTCGAACCCCGGAATCGTCTCGATCCCGCTGGCCTTCTTCCTCGGCTGGCTCGGCACGGTGCTCGACAAGGGCACGGAAGACCCCGCCAAGCAGTCGGAGATGGAGGTGCGCTCGCTCACCGGCGTCGGCGCCGAGAAGGCCACTTCGCACTGAGCTCACGCTGAGAGCGGGCGGGAGTGGGGCGGATGCTGCGCAGCATCCGCCCCACTCCTGCGTTCGGGCGCTTCTGCATGACGAGATTGGCGTCAGCGATCGGTGAGCATGCTGCGCGAGAGGCCCAGTTCGCGGAGTGCCCGCTCGGCCTGACCGCGCCGCAGATCCAGTGATTCGCCGATCTCCGTCGCCAGCCGCGGGCGCGCCCGCACCAGGGCATCCACGGTGTCGAGGGGGATCGTCAGCACGGTGAGCCTGCCGGCGGCGACGGTCACCGCCTGGCTGCGCTCGCGGGTCAGCGCGGTGTGCCCGATCAGCTCGCCGTCCTCGCCACTCGCGAACTCGATGCGCGAGCCCTGCACCTCGATTGCGAGCGTCACGCGTCCGTCGACGATGAATTGCACTTCGTCTGGGACGATGCCAGCGGCGAGCACGACCTCGCCGGCACCGTACCGCTGCAGGCGGGATGTCTGCTGCAGAAGCTCGCGGTCGCCCTCGCCCAGGTGCAGGCGCGGCGCGAGCTCGGCGATCGCCGCGTCGAGCATCGCGGGTTCGGCGAGCGGATCCGTGGCGTCGCCGTCGAGCGCCAGGCCCCGGCGACGTGCGGCGTACCAGAGCCACGACAGATACAGCGTGAGAGCCGATCGGGCATCCGCGGGCGAGGGGACCGGGATCGACACCGAGTACGCGCCCTTGCCCGCGTAGTCGACCGAGACGCGCTCGTCCCGTGATCGCACCGGCAACCCTTCAGCGACATCGATCAGCAGGGCGATCACCTCGTGCGGCGGGTCATCGGTGCCGAAACTCACCGCGGCCGTCGCAGCATACGGCCCCTCGGGCTCGCTCATGTTCGTGAAAGACGCTCCCGACAGCGTGGAGTTCGGCACGATCTGGATGCCCTCGCCGGTATCGATGTGCACTGCCCGCCAATTCACCTCGGTGACCCGACCCTTCACTCCTCCGGTGTCGAGGTGATCACCGATCTTGAACGGCTGCTCGAACAGCAGCAGCAGCCCCGAGATCACCCCGCCCACCGCATTCTGCAGGGCGAGGCCGATCACGATCGAGGTCACCCCCAGGGCGGCGAACAGACCGCCGACATCCGCCTCCCAGACCCACGAGAACAGGATCGCCAGCCCCACGACGACCAGGACGAGGCGCGCGATCTCGACGAAGATCGTCGGGATGCGCTTGCGCCACGACCCCTCTGAGGCGTTCGCGAACAGCACGACGTTGAAGGCCGAGAGCACCAGCAGGATCAGCAGGAAGCCGAAGATCGTGGCGACCACACGCACCCAGACCTGGTCGGCAGGTGAGCGGATCGCGAACGTGAGCAGCGCGAACAGCGCCCCCGCGGGGATCACCCAGTTGCGCAGGATCGCGACGGGACCGGCGAGCGGGCTGTTGCGCCGGCGAAGAGCGCCGAGCAGTTCGGTGATTCCGACCAGAAGGACGGGAAAGCCGACGGCGATCCCGACGACCCACCATGCCCAGCCGTCCGCGAAGGCGTCAGCCATGTCAGACCACCTTCCACACGGTCTCGGTGTGACCCTTGACTTCGACCACGCCTGCCTCGACGTACGTGAACAGCTCCTGCGTGCGGTCGCGCACGTCCTGGCTGACGTAGATCCCCGGCTCGCCGGTGATCGAACGCACCCGGTAGGCGAGGTTCACGGCATCGCCCCACAGGTCATATGCCAGCGACGTCCTCGCCACCAGACCGCTCGTGACGGTTCCGGCATCGACGCCGACTCGCAGTGCGATGTCGGCTCCGTTCTGCGCGTTGAACCGCTCGACCACGCCGAGCAGGCTCCGCGCGAACTCGACCGATCTGCGCACGTTGTCGACGCGCGGCACGATCAGGCCGGAGGATGCCAGATACCCCTCATGCAGGGTGCGCACCTTCTCGACGCCGGCCGTCGCGGCGGCCTCGTCGAAGCCGCGCATCAGCACGTTGAGCTGTGCGACCTCGTCGTCGGTCGAGAGCTCCCTCGCGTAGTCGTCGAAGCCGACCAGTTCGGCGAACACGACGGACACGTTGTCATGCGCTTCGGAGATCGCCTCGTCGCCGGCGCGGTACTTCGCCGCCATGCTCTCTGGCATGAGCGTGTGCATGAGCTTCTGGTTCTCGGACCGCTGCTCGTCGATCAGCTGCTGCTTGATCCGAAGACTGGACGCCATGTCGTTGAACGCGCTGCCCAGGTCGCCGAACTCGTCTCGTGATCCCTGTGGCACCTGCACGTCGAGATCACCCTCGGCGACCCGGTTCACTGCGCCGACCAGGCGGTGCACCGGGCGGGTGAACACCTGGGCGAGCAGCAGCGACAGCAGCGCCACGGCGAGGATGATCCCCAGCAGCGAGATGAGCACGGTGCGGGTGAACTCGGCCGTCGGGGCGAAGGCCTCGTCGGCGGTGATGCGGGCGACGACGACCCAGTCCAGGTCGGGAACATCGAGGGGGCCGTAGCTGACGACCGTCTCGCCGCTGATGTAGCCGGGGCCGACCGAGGTTCCCTCCTTGCCGCGCTGCGCCTGTTCGACGGCCTCAGTGCGCACCGGCTGCAGCAGCACGGTGCCGCCCACCTCGACCGCGCGTTTGGCGATGCTCGGCGGGGTGCCGGCGTCGATCACCGACTGCGCGTAGTCGTCTGGATGCTCGACGAGTTCTCGTGACGTGCTGCGCATCGTGTCGTCGCGACCGACCAGATACACCTCGCCGGTGGAGCCGAGGCCCTGCTCCTTCCATTTCTCGCCGCCGGTCATCACGGTGTTCACGAACGAGAGGGGCAGCTGCATCGCGAGCACGCCCGTGATCTGCGAGTCGTTGCCGATCGGGGAGAGCACCCACATCGCCGGCACGTCGAGCGAGGGGATCCAGCGCTCGAAGTCGGTCATCACGGTCGTGTTCACCGAATTGGTGGTGACGGCTGCGCGATAGGCATTCGCCAGCGCGCTCTCGTCGTAGGGACCGTCGTTGAGGTTCGTGCCGAGGTCGATGCCCTTGTACGCCGAGAACACCACGTCGCCATCGAGGTTCAACATCAGCACGTCCTCATAGCCGGCCTGGTCGATGAGACGCCCGAAGTAGTCGCCATAGCGTTCGGCGGCGGTTGAATAGGCCGTCCCGTCGCCGGCGTTGTTCATCTTCAGGATCGAGTCGTAGTCCTCGTCGAGATCCTCGTTCTGCACGGTGTAGTGCGCCTGCAGCCAGCGGCCGGCCGCGGATGCCGGGATGAATGCCGTGTCGCCGTACTCGTCATCGGAGCGCTTCTCGAGCTCGGGGATGAACACGTCGCGGTGGTAGTTCTCGAGCACTTCGAACTGCGCAGGATCCAGCTCGCGGTCCTGCAGGTCCTCGAAGCCCTCGTTGAGCGCCACCGAAGCGTTCTGCGCACTGAGGTTGCGGGAGTTCAGGGCGGCACTGCGCTTGGCATCCTCGATCGCCGTGACCATCTCGTACGTCCGCAGCTCACGGATCGTGGTGAGCTGATCGATGGCCGACTCATGGAGCGATTGTCTGCCGTTGATGAAGCCGACTGCGCCGACGATCACGGACGAGACGAGACTCACCCCCAGCAGCATGATCAGCAGCTTCGATTGGATGCTGAGGCCGCCGCGCCTTCTGCGACGTGCCTTCGCCCGCTCCTCCGCCGTGTGCGTGCCGTCGACCACCGTGTCCCCCCTCTGGAGAGCGCGATGCTGCACCCCCGTTCATGACGCTAGCGGTATATCGGCTCCCGGCGGAAGGGAGAATCTGCCCGTCACCAGCGGTTGTGCACCTCTTCTGCCCAGCCGAAGATCCCGTCGAATGCGACGATCTCGCCCTCTGAGGTGGTGAATGTGCCCGCCCAGTCACCGAAGCACTGATCCGTCGAACCCGACACGACGCCGAAGTTCGTGCGCGTCACCTTGTCGTAGACGGGGGTGAAGGTGGCATCCAATCCGCCTCCGGTGACGCGCCACGGACGCCGCCACTCGGCGAGGTCGTACTGCCAGTCCAGCTCGGCACTGATCTTGTGCAGCCGGCCGTCGACGTAGAAGGCGTTCTCGGTCGAGCCGGTGCCGTCGGTCCACCTTCCGCCGACCTGGATGCCGATCACCCGCCCGCCAAAGCGGCCGGAACCCGCGCCCCAGTTCCAGCTGATGTCGTAGGGCCAGCGGCCACGACCGTGGTCGAGCACCGCCCACGACTCCCCAGCGGGGAGCGTGTGGGTGACACCGTCGAGAGTGAGGATGCCGGATGCCGGCCTCGCGACGTCCTTGACCGTGTACTGGAACCGCGTGCTGCTCCACGGCACCACAACGGCGAGGCGCTCATGCCCTTCGGGCAGTGCGGCGATCACGTCGATCTCGACTCCGGGGATCCGGGCGCGAAGGCGAGTGCCCTCCGGCAGCTCATCGATGTCGATCGCGAAGTACTTCGCCCTGGCTCGACTTGGTCCAGACTCGGCTCGCGGTGGCAGCACGACTCCGCGCGACGGGATGAGCGTCGGCGTCGCATGCCAGGTCTGCTCGGTGGCGCGATCGAGCACCCACAGCTCGAGCACGGCGGCGTAGTCGATGGATGAGACGGTCATGCCGATCACGTGCGTCGGCGTCGTGATGCCCCAGTACTCCCAGCGCTTGTTGCGGCCGGCTCCACGGCCGAGCCCTGAGGTGTCGACCAGCGGCGAGCGCGCCCAGCCGACAGCATCCGGATTCAGCCGCCCATTCGGCAGCGTCAGCGAGACATCGGTGGTGAGCTCGCGCTCTTCCGGCATGACGAACACCTCTCTGATTCGGGTGCGATCACCCTACTGGAGCGCGAGGAGCGCTTCTGACCCCGGCCGCACGCTGGGGTGCGGGTAGTGTGGCTGAACGGCTGCCCGACGTCGGCCGCGCACTCGAAACCGATCGGCACCCTGGATGTATCGCAGCACGTGCGAGGCCCCGGCCGAGACGCCTTCTGCCGACGCCGACGCCGGAGGTGCCGGACCCGCCCGCGGCCGCACCAGAGGCCCCAGCGCCTGCGCCGAAGCCCCGCGCCTCAGCCCCTCCGACCCCCAAGCCATCCGCTTCGGCATCTGCGCCGTCGCCCGCAGTCCCGGCGACACCGGAGCCACTCGCGTTCACCGGCATCACGGAGAACCGCGGACCGAACCCGATCGGCGTCGAGGTGGTGCAGAGCTACACGCTGTCGACGACCGGTGAGCCCGGGGCGACCGCGAGCGTGACGTACGGCTGGAAGGACGCCGGATCGGTGACCTTCGCTGCTGACGAGAGCGCGACGCTCGACATCGACCGCTCGGTGCTGCTGCTCATCCCCGGCAACGCGCGGATCCGCGCGGAGTACTCCGACGGCACGACCGGCGACGCGATCGAGGCCCGCCGCAAGTCCATCTGAGCGCTACTGCTGTGGTCGGAACCTGATCGGATACCGCACCGGGCCGGTGTTGCCCGAGACGGGCAGCCACTCCCCTGGTCCGTCGGCGACAGCATCCGGCATACGCTGCGCGAGCAGCGGCAGAGCGACTGACATGTCGGTGCGGGCGACGAAGTGGCCGAGGCAGTGGTGGATGCCACCGCCGAACCCCGAATGCAGTGGACGATCCTCGACCGTGATGTCGAAGCCGGGCTCGCCGCCCATGCGGGCGGGATCGGTGCCGATCGCGTGCGACAGCACCTGCACGATGCCGCCCTTCGGCACGTGCAGGCCGTTCAGATCGACCTCCTCGATCGCCTCGCGGGTCACCCAGGTGACCGTGGGGTTCACGCGCATGACCTCCTCCACCGCGACCGCCCCGAGTTCCGGGCGCTCCGCGAGCAGCTTCCACTGCGCGGGGTGGGCGAGCAGGGTCTGCAGCGCGAGGCCGAGCTGGTTGCGGGTGGTCTCCATGCCGGCGAAGGCGAGGAAGACCAGGGCGACGCTCAGCTCGCGGCGGTTCAGCGTCTCACCGTCCTCGTGCGCCTGCACGAGGGTCGTCACCAGGTCGTCGCGCGGAGTCAGCATCCGATCCTCGATGACCTTCTCGATGTACCCGGTGAGCCCCTCCAGCGCCGCCTCGATGCGCGGCAGGTCGTGGCGGACGTTGATGCCGAACGACTTGCCGAGGTCATCGGCCCAATGCGCCACCTGCGGCCACTCGTCATCGGGCAGGCCGAGCAGATAACAGAGGATGCGCGAGGCGTACGGCTCAGCGAACTCCGAGACGAACTCGACCTCGCCGCGGCCGGCGAAGCCGTCGATCAGCTCGTTCGCGAGCTCCTGGAACCGCGGGCGCATCGCCTCGATGACCTTGTTGCGGAACGCGGGACCGAGCAGCTTGCGCATGCGCAGGTGGTCAGCACCCTCGATGCTCAGCAGCGTCTCGGCCCACCACTGCTGCCACGGACCCTCGTGGATCCCGTTCTGCGCCGGCCAGCGGGCGTTGCCCTGCTGGAAGCGCTTGTCCTTGAGCAGTGCCGTGCCCTCGTCGTACCGCAGCACCGCCCATCCGTACGGCGTCTCGGCATACCAGCTGATGTCGCGGGCGTCGTGGACGACCTCGGAGTTCACGTCGAACGCGGTGTCTGCGAGGTCGAGGAACGGCACTGTTCGGCTCATGCCTGGAGCCTAGCCGTCGACGTGGCGACATCGATCGGACGCCGACCCACACGCGGCTCGCGGCAAGGTCAGCCGACTACCCTGTACGGGTGACCGACATCTCCGGGACCCCTGCTTTCGCTCCGCCTCCCCCACCAGCGCCGCCTGCACCGGCCGCCGCGCCAGTGCCGGCCGCCGCTGCGCCGGCATCCGATTTCAGGGAGCGCAACGCGGGCGGCGAACTCGACCTCGATCGCGCGCAGCGCATCCTCAAGGTCATCACCGACTCGTACTCGACCAAGATGGTCGGGCAGGAGCGCCTGCGCACCAGCCTGCTGGTCGCACTGATCTCCGGTGGGCACATCCTGCTGGAGTCCGTGCCAGGGCTCGCGAAGACGACGGCGGCAAGCACGCTCGCCGACACGGTGAAGGCAAGCTTCAAGCGCATCCAGTGCACGCCCGATCTGCTGCCGAGCGACATCACCGGCAGTCAGATCTACGACGCCGCGACCGGCACGTTCCGCACGGTGCTCGGCCCTGTGCACGCGAACTTCGTGCTGCTCGACGAGATCAACCGCTCCAGCGCCAAGACCCAGTCGGCCATGCTCGAGGCCATGCAGGAGCGGCAGACCACGATCGGCGGCGAGGTGCACCACCTGCCGAAGCCCTTCCTGGTGATCGCCACGCAGAACCCCATCGAGCAGGAGGGCACCTACGAGCTGCCAGAGGCGCAGATGGACCGCTTCCTTCTGAAGGAGATCGTCGAGTACCCGAGTCCGGCCGAGGAGTTCGAGATCCTTGGTCGCATCGACTCCGGCGTGCTCGACCCCGACCGCCACGTGCCAGGCGCGGTCAGCCTCGACGACGTGCACGATCTGCAGCAGATCGCGTCGCAGGTGTACGTCGACCCCGCGATCCGCAACTACATCGTGCAGCTGGCGTATGTCACCCGCAACCCCGCGCCCTACATCGGCGAGGAGCGCGCCCGCTTCATCAAGTACGGCGCCAGCCCCCGCGCGAGCATCGCGTTCCTGCAGGCCTCGCGCGCGCTCGCGCTGCTGAACGGCCGCACGCACGTGCTGCCAGAAGACGTCCGCGCCCTGCGGCACCTCGTGCTGCGCCACCGCGTGCTGCTCACGTTCGAGGCCGACGCCGAGGGCATCCGCAGCGAGGAGATCATCGACCAGATCTTCGCCGCGGTGCCGACCCCGTAGCCCCCGCGCAGAGAACCGCATGCCCAGCCTCGTCACGCAGGTGAAGAGCCGCCTCTTCATCCACTCGCCGCAGAAGTCGATGCACGCCCTCGACGGCGCGTACGCGTCACTGCTGCGCGGTCGCAGCCTCGACTTCGAGGACCTGCGGCCGTACGAGTTCGGCGATCAGGTGCGCGACATCGACTGGCGGGCCACAGCCAAGCACGGTGAACCGCTGATCAAGCGCACCAAGGCGACCCGCAAGCACACCGTGCTGTTCCTGGTCGACTCCGGTCGCGGCATGAACGCCCTGGCCGAGGACGAGGGCTCGAAGCGCGAGCTCGTGCTGCTGCTGACCGGCGCCCTCGGGTTCCTCACAGTGCGCCACGGCGACGACTTCTCGGTCGTCTACGGCGACGCCGACCGCGTGCGCCGTCTCGCCCCCGGCAGCAGTGAAGGCTCGCTCGAGCACGCCCTGCGCACCATCGACGGCGCCATCACGCAGAGCACGGCCCGCAACGACCGCCATGCGCTGCTGCACTACGTGGCGCGCAACATCGCGCGGCGCATGATCGTCGTCATCGTCACCGACGAGGCGCCAGTGACCGATGAGACGGATCGGATGCTGCGCCGATTGAGGGTGCAGCACGACGTCCTGTGGCTGACCGTGCGCGATGCCGACCCCGTGGCCGGCCACAGCGCACACCGCCGCGACGTCGACACCGGCTGGTCGGTGCCCGACTTCGTGCACGGCGATGCCCAGGTGATGGCGGAGCTTGCCGCGCAGGAGGCCGCCGACACCGCGCGCCGCCACGAGCTGCTGCGCCGCCTCGAGATCACGCACGCCGAGTTCGCCGGGCGGGATGCTGCCGTGCCGACCCTGCTCGCCATGCTGAATCGGAGGTCGCATGCCCGCCTCTGACGAGCTGTACCCGCCGGCGCAGTACGGCTGGGGATGGATCCTGCTGGCCATCGGCATCCTGCTGCTGCTGGCACTGGCCGCGTGGCTGCTCGTGTTCCTGACCAGGCCGAAGCGCAGCATCACGCTGCCGGGCACCACGACATACGCGCCGCCGACCGCCGAGGTGCTGGCGCAGCTGCGCACCGAGTACCTCGCCGACGTGCAGCGCATCGAGGTCGCATACCGATCTGGGAATATGCCGCCGCGCCAGGCGAACCTCGAGCTCAGTCGCACGGTGCGGGCGTTCGTCAACGAGTACTCCGGACTCGAGGCACCGGTGCTCTCACTTGACGATCTCGTCGCCCGCGGGGTCGACCCGGCACTCATCGACGCGATCCGCCGGCACTACTATCCGAGCATCTTCCAGCGCGGGCCGGCGATCGATCCGGTCTACGGCGCCGAGGCCGCACGCAAGGTGGTGTCGACATGGCACTGAACACCTGGTGGATGGTCCTCATCGGCGTCGCCGTGATCCTCGTCGCCGTCGGCATCGGCATCCTGCTCGGGCTGCGCTCGACCGCACGCCGAGCCGCGGACCCCGCCGCACTGGTCTCGCGAGCCGAGCGCCTGCGCACCCTGCCGGCGTTCCGCCAATCGGTCAGCCGACGCATGACGCTGCTGTCCGGCATCCTCGTGCTCGGCTCGATCGCGGTGCTGCTCGGCGGCGTCGTCGCGGCGCGACCGATGGCCGCGAAGACGGTGCAACCCGTCAACACCAGCCGCGACATCATGCTGTGCCTGGACGTGTCTGGTTCGATGTCAGAGGTCGACGTCGAGGTGCTGAGCGTCTTCGAACAGCTGCTGGACGGCTTCGAGGGCGAGCGGATCGGCCTGACCATCTTCAACAGCTCGCCCGTGCAGGTCTTCCCGCTCACCGACGACTACCCCTTCGTGCGCGAGCAGCTGAAGAAGATCCGCAGCAGCTTCGACTACACCGAGCAGACGCCAGAGCACTGGGTCGGCACGCTCAACGGTCCTGGGGCATCGCTGATCGGCGACGGACTCGCGGCGTGCACCATGCGGTTCGACCATGTCGACGACGAGCGCAGCCGCTCCGTGATCCTCGCCACAGACAACGAGCTCGCCGGCGCCTCGATCCTGACCATCGATGAAGCGGCCCAGTACGCCAAGTCGAAGCAGGTGCGCGTGTTCGCTCTGAACCCCGTGCAGGGCAAGGACGCCGAAGTCAGCGCACAGCTGTCCGACGCCGCGGCTCTCACCGGCGGCCAGTCCTATGCGCTGCGCGACACCACGACCGTGGCCGACATCATCACCGAGATCCAGAAGCAGGAGGCGCGCGCGCTGAAGGGCCAGGCGCAGGTGATCTGGGTCGACAGCCCGAATCTGTGGATCGCGCTGATGCTGGTCGCCATCCTCGGCTTCGTCGTGCTGCTGTGGAGGGTGAAGCTGTGATCCTCCAACCCGTTCTGAACCCCGTGCTGCTGGTGCTGCTGTGCGCGCCGCTCGCTGTCCTCGCGGTCTGGGCGATCGTCAAGGGGCCCGGCCAGGAACGAGCTCATGCCGGACGCAGCATATGGGCGCTGCGCCTTGGCATGATCGTCGTCGTGTTCGTCATGCTGTTGCGCCCTGGCATCCCCGGCGGCACCTCGCAGACCCTCGCGACCGACACCGACATCGTGATCGTCGTCGACACCACCGCCAGCATCGCCGCCGAGGACTGGGCCGGCGGCGAACCCCGCCTGAACGGCGTCCGCGCCGACGTGCAGGCGATCGTGGACGAGTACCCTGGAGCGCGCTTCGCGCTGATCAGCTTCGACGCCACGGCACAGCTGCGCCTGCCGCTGACCACCGATGCCACGGCGCTGATGTCCTCGCTCGATGTGATGAGCCCTGAGGTCACCGATCAGTCCCGCGGGTCGTCGATCGGCATCGCGAATCGGATGCTGGCAGACACGCTCTCGGCTGCCGCGACCGCGGCCCCGGAGCGGAGCCGGATGGTGTTCTACCTCGGTGACGGCGAGCAGACCACCTCGAGTGAGCCTGAGTCCTTCGCCGCCGCATCGAAGTACGTCGACGGTGGTGCCGTGCTCGGCTACGGCACGACCGAGGGCGGACCGATGCGCAAGACCACCGGCACCAGCGCCGAGGGCGAGTACATCGAGTACCAGGGCGCGCCGGCCATGTCGGTGCGCGACGAGGACAACCTGCGGCAGATCTCAGAGCAGCTCGGCGTGGAGTACCAGGAGCGGTCCGCGGATGCCGAGATCGCCCTCCCCGAAGCGCCGACCAGCACGACCGATTACGCCTCATCCGGCGAGGTCGGCAACGTCATCGAGCTGTACTGGATCCTCGCTCTTGTCCTGATCGCGATGGTGGGGATCGAGCTCGCCCGCGCGACGATGCTCGTCACCCGACTGCGTGGACTGACCGCGCCCCGACGCAGCTCCGCCCGGCAGCCGTCCGAGGGAGGTGGACGATGAGCACCGCGAACCCCACGCAGGCCGATGCCGCAGCGGAGCTGCTCGCCGTGAACCGCCGGCGGCGCAGCATCCGACGCTGGGTCGCGATCGCGACCTTGCCACTCACCCTCGCGGCGCTGCTCTTCGTCGGCAAGCTGCTGAGCATGTACGCGTTCGCGCATGAGTCGATCAGCTCGTTCGTCGCCGGCGGCTACGCCGAGTCGGAGTCGGCGGCCCGTGGGCAGGACGTGCTGAACTGGTTCGAGCCGTTCAAGGCGCCGTACAACATCGGCACCGCGATGGCGGGCGCCGAGAAGCTGCCAGAGGCGCGTGCTGAGCTCGAGGAGGCGCTCCCTCTCGCGACGGGTCTCGACGTCTGCGCTGTTCGGATCAATCTGTCCCTCGTCATGGAGCGGCAGGGAGACGCGGCGCAGGCCGACGGCGATGCCGTCGCTGCCGCCGAGTTCTACGGCGAGGCGCTGCAGATGACGGTCGAGACGCCCGAGGAGTGCAGCAGCGACGATGCGCAGAACCAATCGCCTGATCCGAACCGCGACATGAGCGACACCCTCAAGGACAACCAGCAGCGCCAGCAGGAGAAGCAGCAGCAGAGCCAGCAGAACCCCGATCAGGGCGAGCAGCCGCAGGAGCCCGACCAGAGCGACCCGCAGGACCGGCCATCGCAGAGCGACCTCGACGACATCGAGGACCGCCTGAACCAGGGCGCGCAGGACCGCGAGGACCAGCAGGACGGCGAAGGCGGCGGGGGCGGAACGGACAAGCCGTGGTAGACCATCAGCGCAGCAGATACGTAGGCGGCGCCGAGGGTGCACCGCCGCTTCCCCCGGCGGGCGGCTACCACGGCGCACGGCGCGCACCAGCGGGGCTGGATGCCGCGGCCGGCCTCGCACCGGCATCCGGAGACGTCGTCTTCACCGCAGCGACAGAGGGCAAGAAGACGTCGAACGCCATCGGCCTCGTCGCGATCATCGCGGCCGGGCTGTTCACGATCGCGTTGCTGCTGCTGATGGGCGCCGGCGGCACCGACGCCCTGTACGGCGTCTCGATGCTGGTCGTGCAGCTGGTCGTCGTCGGGCTGATCGTGGCGGCGCTGCTCACGCCGCGAGGGCGGATGCTGGGAGCGATCGCCCTGGCGGTCACGCTGGTCTTCAACGTGGCGACGGTGGGGGCGATGGGCGCACTCCGGTCGGCTGCGACGCAGGCGTACGACGGCACGAAGTCGGAGCAGCAGCGGCACGAGCAGGCGTATCCGGGAGTCGAGGGCACCTCCAACTACGACGTGCTGAACGGGCCATCGCTCGAGCAGGTGCAGTCAGAGGGCGATGAGCTGATGGCCCAGGTGCGCGAGCGCGTCAGCGAGCGGTTCGGGTACACCTGGGTGCAGGCGGGCTCCGTCGACGTCAGCCCTGAGCGCAACGGGTACGGCGGGGAGTCGATGCTCAAGCGCTACACCTCCACGACCTGGACGACAGAGCAGCCGGTGCAGGACAACGATCGCAAGCGCGAGATCATGCAGGTCGTCGACGAGGTGCTCCTCGAGCGCGGCATGTGGGAGCTGTATGCGCTCAACGAGCCCGGCTCCGGCATCTCAGACGACATGGTCGCCAAGCTGTACGGGTCGGCCGATGTCGACCGCCAGCACACCTGGGAGCACTACTCCGACACCTACCCGGAGCCGCTGCGGTTCTACGTCACCACGTACGACCTGTCGAAGGACCCCACCGGCGAGTTCCACACCGAGCGCGAGGCCGTGGCCCAGCAGACCGGCGAGCCGCTCGAGGGCGTGCAGTTGATGATCCTCGCCCGCCAGGTGCTGCCGGAGAAGGACCGCGCCGCGTTCGAGGAGAAGCTTAGGGAGTACCCCGGGTTCTGAGGCGACCGGCCGCTCACCAGAACCGGATGACCTCCGCTCGCACGGTCCAGACATCAGGGGCAGGATGTCGTGTGAGATGAGGGCGATGCCCCTCGATGGCTGGAGAGCGAACCAATGGATCACAAGCCTGCTTCCGCGGCCATCAAAGCACAGCAAGATGCTGCGCTGAGAAGCCTGCCGTTTCACGACACCTCTGACTTCGACGACACGGCGCGCGGCCTCGATCTGTCGAACATCACGTTCGTCGAGGGCGACACCGGTGTCATCGTCATCGACCCGCTGATCTCCACCGAGACCGCCGCGGCGGCCCTTGGCCTGTACCGCGAACATCGCGGCGAGCGCCCTGTGGCCGCCGTGATCTTCACGCACTCGCACATCGACCACTTCGGCGGCGTCTTCGGTGTCGCCTCGCAGGAGGACGTGGATGCCGGGAAGATCCAGATCATCGCGCCGGAGGGCTTCGTCGAGCACGCCGTCGCCGAGAACGTCTACGCGGGCACCGCGATGGCCCGCCGCGCGGGCTACACGTACGGGGCGGCGCTGGAACGCGGGCCGCAGGGCGCCGTGGGTGCCGGTCTCGGCCAGACGACATCGACCGGTTCGGTCGGCATCATGGAGCCCACGCTGCTGATCAGCACCACAGGCGAGGCGCACACCGTCGACGGCGTTGAGATCGAGTTCCAGATGGCACCTGGTACCGAGGCGCCGTCCGAGATGCACTTCTATTTCCCCGGCGACCGCGCGCTGTGCATGGCCGAGAACGCCACGCACAACCTGCACAACCTGCTCACCCTTCGTGGCGCGGTCGTGCGCGATCCGCACGTCTGGTCGCAGTACCTCACCGAGGCGATCGCGACCTTCGGCGGCCGCACCGACGTGGTCTTCGCCTCGCACCACTGGCCGACCTGGGGTCAGGACCGCATCTCGGAGTTCCTCGGCCTGCAGCGCGACCTCTACGCCTACCTGCACGATCAGACGCTGCGTCTGATCAGCAGCGGCTACACAGGGGCCGAGGCGGCTGAGATGTTCCAGCTGCCGCCGGCGCTGGAGAACGCCTGGCACGCCCGCGGGTACTACGGCTCGGTCAGCCACAATGTGAAGGCGATCGTGCAGCGCTATCTGGGCTGGTTCGACGGCAACCCGGCCAGGCTGTGGGCACACCCGCCGGTGGAGCAGTCCAAGCGATATGTCGCCCTGGCCGGCGGGATCGACAACATCGTCGCCGCCGCGCAGACGGCGTTCGACGAGGGGGACTTCCGCTGGGCGGCCACGCTGCTCGACCACGCCGTGTTCACCGACGAGAACCACGCCGCAGCCCGCGCGCTGTACGCGGACACCCTCGAGCAGCTGTCCTACGGCTCCGAGAACGGCACATGGCGCAACTTCTTCGCCTCGGGCGCCACCGAACTGCGCCAGGGCAACTTCGGCACACCGACCCAGACCAGCTCGGCGACGATCCTCGCTCAGCTGTCGCCCGAGATGCTGCTGGACGCGATCGCGATCCCTCGCGCTCGAGCTGACCGACCTGCAGCGCACCTTCCGGGTGACCCTGCGCAACGGCGTGCTCGTCTACCTCGAAGACGGCGATGGCGATGTGTCGCTCACGCTTCGTCTGACGAAGCCGCGCCTGCTCGCGCTGGTCGGCGGCGACAACACCTCCCCCCGGAGTCGAGATCGACGGCGACATCGAGGTGCTGAAGAGCATCCTCGCCGTCGTTCAGCCTGGCGCCCCTGCGTTCAACATCGTCACACCGTGACGCTGGTCTGAGCGGATCGACCGGAGCCCCGTCGCCTCGTGCGACGGAGCTCCGTCGTTCCGGCAGACCGCCGGCTCACCAGGGGTTTCGTGTGAGCAGCACGGCGTCGGGGCTGATCGCCGACGGACGTCCGAGCACAGCATCCACATCATTCAGCGCCTGCCGCAGTGCACCCAGCAGGCTCGAGTCATCGCCGAGCGTCGAGGGCACCACCTCGACCGGGAACAGACAGCGCTCGGCGAGGATGCCGCGGATCGGCCCCACGAGCGCCTCGCCCGCTGTCGCGAGCTCACCGCCGACGATCACCCGCGGCGGATCGATGATCGACACCAGTGCCACCAGCCCGGGCGCCAGCGCGTCGATGAACGTAGCGAGCACATCACTCGCGCGCGGGTCGGCGAAATCGACGTCGGCGCCGCGGAAGGGCATCCGCTCGGGATCCTTGCCCGACCTCAGGGTCTGCAGCGCGGTGACCGCGCGAGGCCAGCCGAGCTCGGCGATGCCGCCCACCTCGCCGGACGCGCCGTGCCAGCCACGATAGGGCGCACCGTCGATCGTGATCGCTGCGGCGAGCGCGGTGCCGGCCAGCACAGTCACCGACGTGTCGACATCGACGGCGGCGCCCTTCCAGTGCTCGGCCAGTGCAGCGCAGCGGGCGTCGTTGCCGACGCTCACGGTGGCTGCGGGAAAGTGCTTCGCCCACTCCTGCGCCAGGTTCACCCCGGTCAGCTCCGGCAGGCGCGAGCTGCGCACCACGATCCCAGACGCATCGACGATTCCGGTTGTGGCGACACCCACCGCCCAGATGTCGCTCCGGGCGAGCGCGGCTGCCTCGAGCAGCTCGTCCACGGCGTCGAACGCCGTGCGGAATCGCTGCGCGGTCGATGTGGCACCTGTGATCGTCACCTCAGCGCGGTCGATGATCGTTCCGTCGAGTGTGGCGACGAGCATCCTGATCAGCTCGACCCCCATGTCGCACGCGAGGATGTGTCCTGCCTCGGCGCGAAAGGCGAAGCGCTTGGCGGGACGCCCGGCCTTCCGTCCGACCTCGGGCTCAGGCTCGATCCGCTGCACCAGTCCCCGCTCGACCAGGTACGACGCGGCCTCCTCCACTGTGGGGCGCGACAAGCGGGTCAGCGCCGCGAGGTCGGTCACACTCAGCGAGGACGCGCTGCGCAGGTGCGAGAGCACACCGACTTCATTGCCGCGCGGCGCCAGCGGTTCTCTCATGTCAGGCATCCGACTCTCCCTTGCGTCACCCTTGACAGCCTTCGTCACGACTGCTTGACTCACCACACCACATTATAAAAATCATCTTCATAATTGTGGTGATCTACTCCCCACTTCCCCGATTCATCGATGATTCGATGCCCCCTCCCTAGGAGTTTCAATGAAGAAGCGATCGGCGATCACCGCGTCTCTCGCGGTCGGCGCCCTGACAGCCACAGCGCTCAGCTGCGTCGGGGTGTCTCCCGCGTTGGCATCCGATGACCTGCGCATCACCGCAGGCTATCTGTCCATCGGACTCGACAGCACCGGCACCGTCACCAGTCTCAGCGACATCCGCACCGGAACCGAGTACCTCGTCCCCGAGAAGCACGCGCCGCTGGTGAGTCTCGTCATCGACGGCGAGCAGCAGATGCCGACTTCGGTCACAAAGGTCGACGGTGATCTGGAGTTCTCCAGCGACAGCGCCGACTACACCGTGACCGTCGACGTGGAGGATGCCGGCGGCTACTCCACCTTCGAGGTGACCGATGTCGATGCGCCGGCCGGCGCCGACGTGGAGTCGCTGCTGTGGGGCCCTCTGCCGACCAGCATCACCGAGACTGTGGGCGAAGTGGTCGGCGTCGCGCGCAACGACTCGTTCGCCCTCGGCATGCGCCCCCTCACCGATCGCACCGAGGGCGGCTGGCCGCAGCAGTACGACGATCTCGGCTGGAAGGACGAGGTCTCGCCGAACCCGTCCGACCTCGAGGTCTGGCCGCACGAGGAGTGGAGCGTCGCAGGCGTGACTCCGTGGGGCACGCTGCTGCGCGCGTTCCAGTTCGACTACTCGAAGGAGCGGATGCGGTCGCAGATCGGCGGATACGACATCCCCGTCGGTCCGCTGGCCGAGCAGCCCACTGTGCTCGGCTCGAAGGTGGCGATCTTCGGGGCCGATCCGTCCGCGACGCCGACCGTGCTCTCCGAGATCTCGCAGTCCGAGGGACTGCCGTATCCGACGATCGACGGACAGTGGCAGAAGGTCGCGCAGGCCACCTCGCAGTCGTTCCTGGTGCTCGGCGATCTGAACACCGGAACCCTCGCGGAGGGCGCCGAGTTCGCGAAGCTCGCCGGCATCGACTACCTCTACTCGCTGCCGAACGCCGCAGGCCCCTGGCAGGCCACCGGGCACTACGAGTTCAACACCTCGATGGGTCAGGGCGACGCCGGAGTGGCCGAATTCGTCGAACGCGCCGAGAAGCTCGGCATCAAGATCGGTGTGCACACCCTGTCGGACTTCGTCGCCTCGAACGACGCCTATGTGACCGCACCGGCCGACGACCGGCTCGCGCTGGGAGGCCGTGCGACACTCACGCGTCCGCTGAGCGCCACGGCGACCACGGCGTACCTCAGCGACGATGCCCTCCTTCGCGATGGCGTCCAGGGACGCAAGCTGCGCATCGGCGACGAGTTCATCGACTACAGCTCCTTCGCGAAGGTCGGCGATGAGTGGGAGGTGCGCGGTCTGTCGCGGGCACGCTGGGGCTCGGCCGCCGTCGCGCACGATGAGGGTGCCACCGCTGCCCGCCTGCTGCAGAACCAGTACGGCGGAGCCCTCGGCAACATCGAGATCATCGATGAGATCGCAACGCGCCTGTCGACCATCTGGAACGACACCGGCATCCGCGCCATGTCCTTCGACGGTCTCGAGTCCGCTTCGCAGTCCGGCTGGGGTTCGTTCGGCATGGCACAGCTGGTCGACAAGACCCGCGACCGCACCGAGAACAACGACGGCTTCATCACCGAGACGAGCCGGATGGGCTCGAACATCTGGGACGGCCTCTCGCGGGCCAGCTGGGGCGAGGTCGCATCGACCAGCATGAACCAGGTCTTCATCAACAACGAGTTCTACGCCGCCAACTACCTGCCGCACATGATGGGCTGGATCCGCCTCTCGGGCGGCGAGAGCCTGGTCAGCATCGAGCACAAGCTCGCACGCGCGGCGGGCCTCAACGCCGGAACAGGCTTCCAGGGCTCGGTCGGCAACCTGCGCGGCAGCGGCCAGCAGGCCCGCGATGTGCTCGACACGATCAAGCAGTGGGAGCGCGCCCGCAACGTCGGCGCATTCAGCGAGGAGCTGAAGGCGAAGTTCCGCGACCAGTCCACGAACTGGCATCTCGAGGTCGTCACCGAGGGTTCCGCGTGGACGCTGCAGCAGACGGATGCTGCTGGCGCGCCGATCGGCGACCCGATCGCCATCGCGGCACCGACCCCGCAGATCTCGACCTCGTCGCTGCCCAACGCCGTGGCCGGTGAACTCTACGAGCAGCAGGTGGAGTCCAACAACCCGACGACGGTCCGGTTCGAGGTGACCTCGGGCTCGCTGCCGAAGGGCCTGAAGCTCAACAAGGACACCGGTGGCATCATCGGCACCCCCGAGAAGCCCGGCACCAGCAAGTTCACGGTGACGGCGCACAACTCGGCAGGACTCGACTCGGTGTCGAAGAACCTGCAGATCCAGGTGCGGCCGTTCGGCGGCAAGGCGGCGGTCTCGATGAAGGCACCGCTCAGCACCGACGACCCGGTCGTGATCACGGTGCGCAACCCCAACGAGCACGCGCTGAAGAACCTGAACGTCACTCTGTCGGCCGGCGACGGCTGGACCGCCACGCCGGCGAGCACGATCCCGAAGAAGCTCGCGCCAGGGGTATCCGTCGAGATCGCCTTCGACCTCGCCGCCGTCCCCGACGCCGCCAGTGCGCGCACGATCGACCTGCGCGGAGCGGTGACGTACGACTACCCGGGCTCGAAGGGACTCAGCGAATCGGTGAAGGGCAGCATCATCGTGCCGCTCGCCGACATCTCGCTGGCCTTCAACAACGTCGGCATCACGCACGACGACAACCCCGGCCCTGGCAACGTCGACGGCGCCCGCAACAGCTACTCGGCCGAGGCACTCGCGGCCGCCGGCCTCGTGGCGGGTGCGGAGTTCACCAACGACGGCATCACGTACACGTGGCCGTCGGCCGTGGGCACGCCGAACAACGTCAACGGCAGCGCGACCTTCAAGGTCGCCGGCGAGGGAGACCGCCTCGGCTTCCTCGGCAGCGCGATCGGCTCGCAGTCGGGCACGGGTGTCATCACCTACACCGACGGCACGACCCAGCAGTTCACCCTGAGCTTCGAGAACTGGGGCGACCCGGAGCCCGGCGATGCCGTGGCCAACTCGACGTACCGCAACACTCAGAGCGGTCCGGCGAACCACGGGTACTCGTACCGCGTGTTCGCGGAGCAGGTGGAGCTCGCAGCGGGCAAGCGCGTGCACACGGTCACGCTGCCGAACAACGGATCCATCCACGTGTTCGCGGCGGCGATCGGCTGAGCGCCCCGCGCTGAGTTCGAAAGGAGCCCCGTCGCCTCGTGCGGCGGGGCTCCGTCGTCGCCCGAGCGGTTCGGTTCGGGAACGGATGCAGGTCGATTGAACGTTTGTGGCGCGACACGCCGTGGGGGCGGTCCGCGTGTCGTGGAGTCTTGTCCTGCATCCTTTCTGGTTAGGCCGCGACCGGGATGGTCGGGGGCGAAAACGCCGGATGCCGGTGGCCGACCCCTGAGAGGGCCGGGCACCGGCATCCGATTCGCTGCTACTTGCCGCTTCCGCTGAGCTTCAGCGGGGCATCGTCGCTCGCTCCCGTCACCGTGCCGGTGAGGATGAGCTGGTGCTTGCCACCCTTGCTGTTCTTCGGAACAACGACGTCCTCGGCGATCCTGCCCTCGGCGTCGGCGGTGAGCGTGGCGATCAGCGTCTCGGTGTTCGGCCCGTGCTTGAGCAGCACGACCTCGATCGGCTCGCCGGGTGCGAAGCCCGCCCCGGTGACGCCGACAGTGCCCCCGAACGCGGCGCGGTCACGGTCGACGGTGATCGAGGCTTCATAGCTCGGCGCCTCCTGCACCGGACCCGCCGCGGCGAGCTCGCCGACCGTCGCCCACGGGTTTCCGTTGACCTCCGACAGAGCGACCAGCTTCAGGTAACGCGCCGACTGAGCCGGGAATCCGGCGATCTGCGCATCACCCGTGTTGGCGAACGCGCCGGACGAGACGGGCTCGCCCCACACACCGTCGATCGTCGCGACGTCGGTGGAGGCGTACACCTCATACTCACCGATGCGACCGTTCGCACCGCCCGAGCCGGTGCTGCTGCGACCGGTGTAGACCAGGCCGCACACCTGCTGTGCCTCACCGAGGTCGATGACGATCGAGTGCGGGTACTGCGCCTCCGGGCTCGACCACTGCGAGTGCCAGTAGGTCGCGGGGTTGCCGTCGATGGCGGCCGTTGCCGGTCCGTTCGGTGCGGGCTCGCCCGAGCGCTGCTCGCTGGAGACCGCGGCGATGGCGGTGGGTCGCACTGTTCCGGCGGCGCAGACTGAGTTGGCCTGCGTCTGACCCGAAGCGATGACCGTGCCGTCGGCGCCGACCAGTTCGAAGACGAACCCGCCGGTTCCGGTTGCCGCATTGACGTTGAACAGCTTCGCGTTGACCTCGGCGCTGTCGCTCGCGGCGATGTCGTCGAGCGCGAAGTTCGCGGGCAGAGCCGTCCAGCCGTCGGCCGCCTTCACCCGGAGGGCCGCTCCGGCGAGGGCATCCCCCGTCGAGTTGTTCACGGTGACCGTCACGTCGGCCGACTGACCGGGCGAGGCGGTGACGAACCCGGGCACCACGTTGACCGAGACGTCTCCGACCACGGTCCAGGCGGTGCGGCCCCAGTCTGCCGGCGTCTGCACGACGCGACCGTCGGCGACGTTCTTGAACCCTTCGCCGGCCACGGGCACGTCGTTCAGGCCCTGTGAGACCGACACGAACTGCTGGCTGGCGGCGTTGGCGATCGTGTAGCCGCCGTCGACCTTGCGCACCTGCCACTTCTGCAGGGTCGTGGTGGCGCACGTGCTCAGGGTGATGTCCACGCCGATCTCGACGGGCACGTTCAGGCGCATGGTCCCGTCGCCTGCCACGCTCAGGCAGCGCCCGTCGGCGGATGCGATCGTGTAGTAGCCGTCGTCTGTGCGGGTGAACGTGAAGGTCTCACCGGCATCCGAGAGCACGGTGCCAGCACCCTCGCCCGCGGCGAGCGCGCCGCCATCGGTCGACAGCGTGAACGCACCGGACGGCAGCGGCTGACGATCGGCGTTCTCCCACAGCGGGGCACGGCCGATGGTGTCCATCGAGGTCTTGAAGTCGGCGTACGTCGCCCACGGACGCTCGTCCGTCCACGTCGACTGCGCGACGAAGCGCAGCGGCTCGTACATCCGCTGCTCGGTGGTGTTCTCGGCCTCGCTCGGGGTGCCGCCGTCTGGCCAGATGCTCATCCGCGCGCCGAGGATCTTGTCGGCGCCGCTTGTGATCTTCTGACCGTAGAACTGCTCAGGGGTCCAGCCGTTCTCGTACAGGCCCTTGCTGTCCACGCCGTAGCCGCCGCGCACCATGTACAGCGAGTTCGAGATGTTGTTCACCTCGTGGCCCCAGTCGATGAACTGCTGCGGCTTGATCGTGGATCCGGCCTGGTTCCAGTGCTCGACAATGATGTCGGTGTCGAAGTCGACGAACTGGTTATCGCGCATCACGCCGTCATTCCAGATGCGCAGCGTCTTGCCCTTGGACTTGACGTAGTCGTTGATCTTGTTGACGTACCAGGCGACGACGTCGTTCTCGGTCGCTCCTGCGCCGAACTGCTGCTGAGCGAAGCGCTTGATCTGCGGGTAGTTGGCGTAGCCGCTGCCGAGCATGTACTCGTCGACGCCCATGTGCCAGTAGTCGCTGTCGAAGGCCTCGAAGTACTCGTCGATCAGGTCGGTGTAGAAGTCGTAGGAGGCGTCCTTGGTGATGTCCATGCGGACCTCGTCCTTGGCGCCGGTGCTCTCGTTGGTCAGCTGCAGCTCTGGCATGTTCTCGAGCCAGATCTCCATGTGACCCGGGGAGTTGATCTCGGGGATCACGTCGATGCCGTAGCGCTTCGCCTTCTCGACGAGAGCGGTGATGTCCTCCTTCGTGTAGTACGACCAGGTGTTGGTCTGCGGGTACTCGTCGACCTTGACCTTCAGCTCGACCATGAGCGTGTTCAGCTTGAGGAACGCCATGTCCTCGATCAGCCGGTCGATGAACTCGGTCGAGATGTTGATGACACAGGCGCACACGGTGACGCCGCGCTCGGGGTACTCGGGCACGTCGATGACCGAGCCGCGTGGCAGGGTGTCCTGCTGCGTCAGCATCTGCAGTACGGTGCGGGTGCCGTTGAAGACGCCAGCGGCGTCGGCGCCGGTGATGACGATGCTCTCGCCGACCTGCAGGTCGTAGCCCTGCGCGCCGAGGTCGTCGCGTGCGTCGTCGACGCGCAGCTCGATGTCGCCTGCGGCCGCATCGGCCGTCTCGACGCTCGCGGCCGGGTAGTCGGGGCGCAGCTCGTCGCGCAGGATGCCTGCCGTCGAGGTCAGGTGCGCGTCGGCGCCGTCGGCGATGATCGCGATGTCGTCGGATGCTGAGAACGTGCCGTCTACCTGCTGCCAGCCGTCGATGGAGGGGATGACGTCGGGCAGCGGGGCGGATGCCAGGGCGGCCGGGGCCGTGAAGGCGAGGGACCCGATGACGAAGGCCGTGGTGGTGACGGTGGCCGCGAGCGCTGTGCGCAGGCGACGCCCTGGTCTGCTGGTCGGTGATCTCACGGGGAGTGCCTCTCTGTGGGGACGGCGACGTCTCGAAGGGGGAGCGACATCGCTCGTATGTGGCATCGATAACATACTTGTCATCGCTAAGCTGTGTCAACGAATCGAGCGGAGGTCGCGGTGAAAGACGCGCAGAGCAAGGCGCCGGGGATGCTGGACGTCGCCAGGGTGGCCGGCGTGTCGGCGCAGACCGTGTCGCGGGTGCTTCGCGACCATCCGTACGTCTCCGACGACAAGCGCCAGCGGGTACTGGATGCCGTCGAGCAGCTCGGCTACCGGATGAACACCGCCGCCCGCGCGCTGTCCTCTGGCCGCACCCGCACGATCGGCGTGGTCAGCATGGCCACCGAGTCCTACGCCGGGGCGATGACCCAGTCAGCCATCGAACATGCCGCTGACGGCATGCACTACAGCGTGGTCGGGGCGCAGATCTCCAGCGTCGGGGTGGAGTCCATCAGCGCCGCACTCGGACGCCTGGAGCGGCTGGGGGCCGAAGCGCTCATCCTCGCGGTGCCGCTGCGCACCCCGGACAGCCGCGTCGAGGCCATCGCCGACCGCCTGCCGACCGCCACGATCGGCGGGTCCCCGGTCAGTCGAGCGCGTTCGCTCGACGTCGATCAGCGAGCCGTCGCCCGCCTGGCGTCCGAGCACCTGCTCGCGCTCGGACACCACACCGTGCAGCACATCACCGGTCCGGACGACTGGGTGGACTCCGTCGAGCGCACGGCGGGATGGCAGGAGGCGCTGGCAGCAGCCGGGCGCCCAGTGCCCAAGACGATCCATGGCGACTGGTCGCCGGAGTCCGGCTATCAGGCCGGCCTGCGCCTCGGCGCGGATCCCGACGTCACGGCGATCTTCGTCGCCAGCGATGAGATGGCCTTCGGGGTGGTGCGGGCCCTGCATGAGCGCGGTCGACGCGTGCCGCAAGATGTCTCGATCGTCGGGGTCGACGACGTGCGCCTGGCCGCGTACTGCACCCCCGCCCTGACCACCGTCGCGCAGCCGTTCGCTGAGCTTGGGCGCAGCGCCGTGGCATCCGTCACCGCGCGACTGGAGGGCCGCGACGACCCGACCAGCGACCTCACGCTCACCCCCGAGCTGATCGTCCGCGCCTCCACCGCTCCGCCCGCCGGTTGACGGTCGGCCCCCCCTGCGATGACAGGGGTCATCGCCGCTGGGCAGCGGGGCCGGATGTCTTACGCTGGCTGTTGGCCCTCTGCCCGATCGGGCCGCTCACCCCCGAGGAGTTCCCGCATGTCAGACGCACCGCAGAGCGCCCCCGAGCTGCTCGCCATCGACGCCGGCCAGACCGGCATCAAGGTGCGCCTGCGTCGTGCCGACGGCTCCACGCATGACGATGTCTTCTCGGGCGTGCTCACCGACCGTCCGCTGCTTGGCCAACTGGCCGAGGTCGCCGAGAGCGTCGTGCGCTCGGCCGGCGCCGCACCGCACACGATGACGCTCGGCGTGTCAGGCCTCACCGACGCGCGCGTCGAGGCAGAGGGGCTGATGCAGCGACCCGCGCTGGCCGGCGTGCAGCGTATCGTCGCTACGCACGATTCGGTGACATCGTTCCTCGGGGTGCTCGGCGACCAGTACGGCTCCGTCGTCGCCGCCGGCACCGGTGTCGTCACCCTCGGCGTCGGGCCGCAGCACTCCACCCGCGTCGACGGGTGGGGCTACATCATGGGCGACGCTGGCAGCGGCTACTGGATCGGCCGCGCGGCATTGGATGCCGTGATGCGCGCCTACGACGGCCGAGGACCCGTCACCGCCCTCACCGCTTCGGTGCAGGAACGCTGGCCCGACCTCGAGAGCGCGTACACCCAGTTGCAGGCCTCGCACGATCGCGTACGCACCGTCGCGTCGTTCGCGGCGAAGGTGGCCGAGTTCGCCGGAACCGGGGATGCCGTAGCCGTGCGCATCTGCCAGGAAGCCGCCCGCGAGCTGGCACTCGCGGCACTCGCATCGCTGCGTGTCGTCGACGCGCCGGCGGATGCCGCCGTGGGTGCGGTCGGCGGGGTGTTCGGGTCAGATGCCATCCGCAGTGCCTTCATCGACGCGGTGCGCGCCGAGCGATCGGATGCCCGATTCGTGCCCCCCATCGGCTCTGGCATCGACGGTGCCGTGGCCCTCGCCGACCTTGGCCCGAACCACCCGCTGCGCGAGCGTTTCGCCGACGTGACCCGCGGCTGATCGTCCTGGGTCGGGAGGAGTTCTCACGCTCGGGAGGACGTTCTGGGCGAAAAGCTCCTCCCGAGGCAGAGTTCTCCTCCCGAGGCAGACCAAGAGCCCGCTACGCGGTGAGCGCGAGGCCGGCAGCCACGGCGAACCCGAGCACCGTGGCGAGGCCGGTCGACTCCTTGGCCTTCGACTGCGCCTCGGGAATCATCGAATCGACGAGCATCACCAGCAGTGCGCCGGCCGCGAAGCCGTTCGCCGCCGCGCGGAAGTCAGGACCGACGGCATCCGCCAGCGCGTACCCGGCGACCGTCGCCAGGGCACACGCCACCGCGACACCCGCCCACAGCAACACGACGCGGCCCTTACGCATGCCCGATTCGAGCAAATCTGACGCGGACCCGATCGACTCCGGCAGGTTCGACACCAGGATCGCGACGACCAGCGCGATGCCGACGCCATCACCTGAGGCGACGCCGATACCGAGAACGAGCTGCTCCGGGATGCCGTCGAGCAGTGCCGCCACGGCAAGCGAGGGGCCGCCGGCGGGCTGATGCGTCTTGGCCTGGCGGGCATCGAGGATGCGCGCCGCGATGTAATAGGCGATCGCGCCCGCGGCGACGCCGATGACGAGGGGGACGGCGCCGGCCAGCTGCAGTCCCTCTTCCCAGAGTTCGAAGGCGATGGATGCCATCAGCGCACCCGCCCCGAAGCCGAGTACGATGCCGAGCCACTTCGGCGGCCAGCGGCGCAGCAGCGCGAGCAGCGCGCCGACCAGCAGCGGCGACGCCGCCACGACCCCCCACAGCACCGCCTGTCCCATGGCGACTACCGTACGCCCAGTGCGGCCCGACCCCGGGCATCCGACACCCGCCCGGAACACATCGGGGGCCGACGCGCCACATGTCGGACCGGTTCGCCGGTCCGACATGTGGCGTGTCGACCCCCAGAGTGCAACGGGCCGTTCGACCCGCTTACGCCTCGCGGCGGCGGCGCAGCACGAGCATCAGGATGCCCACACCGATCAGCAGACCGGCCAGCACGATGATCGCGCCGGACAGCAGCGGGCCGCCGGTGACGGCCAGGTCGGGCAGCTTCTCGAACTCGTTGCCGAGGTCGACGCTCGCCGTGCTCTCACCGTCACCGGTCACGATGATGGTGATGGCGTCGCCGTCCTGCTGGTCGAGGGCGACGGTCTCGTCATCGCTCGTCCAGGTCGCACCGTGCCAGCGCGCGTTGGCCGGAACCTCGGCGGCGGTCTCGGTGAGCGTCACCTCGGTGCCCATCGGCAGGTTCTCGATGACGGTCGCCTCACCGGCGCGCACCTCGATGTCGGTCTGCTGGGTCTCGCCGAGCAGATCGGTCCAGGTGGCGGTGACGGGGAAAGCGACGTCCTTGACGAGGCCTGCCCCACTGCCGGTGAGCGACTTGTTCACTGCCAGGCTGCCGAGCTTCGCCGTGACGCTGTTGGTCACTGCGACCTTGGCATCCTTCGCGGCGCCGATGGTCAGCACGGCCGTGCCGTCCTCGTGCGCCACGATGGCGTCACCAGACCACACAGGGGTGTTCCAGGTGAACGCGGCGCCATCTTCAATGGTCAGCTCAGACAGCGTGACCGTGGTGCCGTGCGGCAGGTCCTGCCCGAACGGCACCGGAGTGCCGTCTGTGGGCAGGGTCACCTCGGCCGACATCGGCTCATCGCCGTCGAGCCAGGACGCCGTCACGGTGACCGTCTCGGGCACATCCGGGTTGTCCATCAGGATGCCGGTGACGGCCTTCGACAGTGTGAAGGTGCCAGGTGCCCAGGTGGCCTCGTTTACGACGGTCACCAGGGTGGTGTCACCCTGCTGGTCGGAGACGATGATCTCAGCGGAGCCGTCACCGTTGTCAGTGACATCGTCACCGCTGATGGTGATGGAATCCCAGATCACCGTGTCGAACGCAGGTCGCTCGCCCTCAGTGATCGTGACGACGGTGCCTGCCGGCAGGTCGACGCCGAGCGAGGTCGGCTCGACAGCGTTGATGGTGAGTTCCTTCGAGAACTCCTCGTCGCCGATCGTCCAGGTCGCGGTGACCGGGAACTCGGTGGCGGGGTCCACCTCTTCGGTCGCGTCTCCGGCGATGCCCTTGATCAGACTGATGCCGGCGACCGACGTGGCCGCATGGTTCTCCAGCAGAACCTGAGCTTCGCCGTCGCGGGTGATCGAGACGACCGCAGAGGTGCCATCGACCGCCACGCCATCACCAGACCAGACCGGAGCCGACCAGGCAATGCTCGAGCCGTCGACAAGCGGCGTCTCGACCAGAGTGACCTTCGTGCCGATCAGCAGGTTCTCGCCAAGGGCGACTGGCGTGCCATCGGTCGGGACCGCCAGCGTCTTCTCACCGTCGACACCGTCCTGGGTCCAGGTCGCGGTGACCGTGACGTTCTCCGGCACAGCCGGGTTCTCAGCCTGCGCGCCCGTGACGGACTTCGCGATCGAGAACGTGCCGACCGTGCGCTCGACATGGTTCGTCACCGTGACGACCACCGGTGCGGTTGCATGCGCGGCAGCGACTTCGATGCTCGCCGGGCTGATGACGGGAGCCGACCAGGTCAACCGGTCGTCGTCAGTCGGCTGCGCCTCGGAGAAGTTCACGGTCGCGCCGATCGGCAGGTCCTTGATCGTGACGGTTTCGCCCGCCTTGATCTGCAGAACCCGATCGGCCTGTGCCGGGAAGCCCTCACCGAGCTTGCTCGTGTCGATCTTCGCCGTGACGACGTAGGACTTGTCCTCGTCGACCAGGGCGAGCGCAGCCTCGGGTCCGGTGAGCGCCTTGGTCACGTCGATCATGCCCAGCTCGGCCTCGTTGACCAGGCCGACCTTGACGTCGGTGCTCGGCGCGAATGCGACCGTCGCCGTCTTGCCGTCGGCGCTCGGCGTGACACCGTCGGATGCCGCGAACACCGGGCTTCCCCAGGTGACGCCAGGGACGTTCGGGAACGTCGGCTCCGAGAGCTCAGCGGTCCAGCCAGGACCCGAGAGGTTGAGCTGACCCTTGACAACCGCGCCGTTCACGGGCACCTGCAGGTCGTACTCCTTCTCGAGGTCACCCGACGGGCTGAACTCCTTCACGTGCACGGTGAACTCCGTGCCGTCGGCGACGAATTCCGCACCGGGAGTGTCAGCGAGCGACTTCGAGATGCTGAAGCTGCTCGGCGCCCAGGTGGCCTCGTTGACGACGGTCACCAGGGTGGTGTCACCCTGCTGGTCGGAGACGATGATCTCGGCGGAGCCGTCACCGTTGTCGGTGACATCGTCACCGCTGATGGTGATCGAACCCCACACGACCGTGTCGATACCGGGGCGCTTGCCCTCGGTGATCGTCACGACAGTGCCCGCAGGCAGCTCGACACCCAGAGGCGTCGGCTTCACCGCATTGATCATCAGATCCTTTGTAACGGTCTCGTCCTCGGCATCCGTCCAGGTCGCGGTGACCGGGAACTCCGTGTCAGCGTCGACCTCACCGGCCGCCGCTCCCGCGATGCCCTTGATCAGGCTGATGTCGGCGACCGACGTGGCCGCGTGATTCTCGAGATCGACATGCGCCTCAACATCCCGCACGATCGTCACGACCGCCGACGAACCATCAACGGTCACACCAGTACCAGACCAGACCGGAGCCGACCAGGCAATGCTCGAGCCGTCGACAAGCGGCGTCTCGACCAGCGTGACCTTCGTGCCGATCAACAGGTCAGCACCCAGATCGACCGGCGAGCCATCGGTCGGAACCGTCAGCACCTTCTCGCCATCGACACCCTCCTGCGTCCAGCTCGCGGTGACCGTGACGTTCTCAGGAACAGCCGGGTTCTCAGCCTGCGCGCCCGTGACCGACTTCGCGATCGAGAACGTGCCCAGCGTGCGCTCGACGTGGTTGGTGACCGTCACGGCGGCGGGCTCGGTCGCGTGCTCCGCACCGATCGTGATCGGGTTGGGGCTGATGACCGGCGCCGACCAGGTGACGTCGTCATCACTGGTGGGCTTCGTCTCCGAGAAGGTGACGATGGCGCCGATCGGCAGGTCCTTGAGCGTGACCGTCTCGCCCGCCTTGACGCCGAACTCGCGATCAGCCTGCGTGGGGACGCCCTCGCCGAGCTTGCTCGTGTCGATCTTGACCATGACCTTGTAGGTCTGGTCGGGGTCGACCAGAGCGGTCGCAGCCTCAGGACCGGTCAGCGCCTTGGTCACGGCGACGCTGCCAAGCAGGGCGCGGTTCTCAACGCTCACCTTGATGTTGCTGCCAGGCGTGAGAGCAGCGACCGCGGTCGTGCCGTCGGCACTGGGCGTGACGCCGTCAGACGCCTTGAAGATGGGCTTACCCCAGGCGACACCCGGCACGCTCGGGAAGGTCGGCTCTGAGAGCTCGATCGTCCAGCCATTGCCACGGGCGTTGAGGCCGCTGATCGGATCGCCGTTGACCGGCACCTGCAGGTCGTACTCGTTCTGAGCCACGCCCTTCGGGTCGATCTCCTTGACGTGCACGGTGAACTTCGTACCTGCGGGCACGAACTCGGCACCAGGGGTGTCGGCGAGGAGCTTCGAGATCGCCACGGAACCGCGGGTCACACCGGTTCCGGTGCCAGATCCCTTGTTGCTCTGGGTCATCGAGTCGGTGAAGCTGATGCCCTTGCCGGTGAGCTCGTTCCCGTACACGGTGCCCGGTGCGTCCATGCCACCACTGGTGGTGC
Source organism: Microbacterium sp. H1-D42 (assembly GCF_022637555.1). Classification (NCBI taxonomy): domain Bacteria; kingdom Bacillati; phylum Actinomycetota; class Actinomycetes; order Micrococcales; family Microbacteriaceae; genus Microbacterium; species Microbacterium sp. H1-D42. The sequence continues at coordinate 3,607,324 of NZ_CP093342.1, forward strand.
AGGTCGTGTAGCTGAGCGTGTACTGGTACTCGCGGCTGAAGCCGTCGCTGACCCCGCCGGTCGGCTGCGGCAGCTTCGGCGGGGCGACCTTGAACGTGATCTTCTGACCGTCGACCGAAACGTCAGTGGTGTCGGTGAGGTCAACGGTGGCGAGGCCCCCCTTGTTGATCTGATCCACCGCCTGCACCCTCAGGTTCAGGCGGGAAGCCAATCCGCCGGTCGGGTCGCCGGCCTCGCAGATGGCCTGCGTGTCGGACAGCACGTCGAACAGCGTGAGCGCTCCGGTCGGATCGAAAGCGCCTTCTGCGGGGCTCTCGGGGTCGAGCAGCGCACCGGGGATCGTGACGTTCCAGTTCAGCGTCGTCTGCGGCATGTGCTGGACGCCGTCGATCGTCACCGGCGTGGTGTTGATCTTGCCGTCCTTGCCCTCGGAACGGCCCGGCACCTTGGCTTCGGTCGTCGCGATCTTGCCGTCGACGTCCACGCTGTTCGTGTACCCGGTGCCGCCTTCGGGAAGGTCGGTCGAGGTCACGCAGGTGTCGTACGCGACGATGTAGCGGTAGTCCGACTTCTTGAAGTCGAACGAACCGCTGCCGGTCGTGAACTTCATGCTGAACGCCTGCGTGGAAGTGGTCGTGGCGGTGCGGGTGAGCAGGTCCGTGATGTCACGATCCTTCTGGTTGCTCGGTCCGTAGCGCTCGAAGACGCGCAGGCCGCTCACGGTGTCTTCGCACACCTGGTGCCCGGCGCCGAGCGTCTCGCTGAAGGTGAAGGAGTCCTTGCCGAACAGCTGGTCGCCGGGGATTACGACGCTCCAGGCGATCTTTCCATTGCGGTCGGCGCCGCCGAGCACGCTGCCCGACTTGGTCAGGTCGTCGTGCCACGGCTGGTTGGTGACGGTGCCGATGCCCTGGCCGGCCTCACCCCAGCCCTCTATCTGCATGGAGTTGTCGTACTTCGTGCCGGAGGGGTCGATCTGGCCGTCGGGCGTGCAGGTCTGGTACGTGATGCGGTAGGTGACGTCCTTGCTCCAACCGGCGTCGGGCTCGCTGAGAACGATGTCGAATCCTGCGGCGCCTGCAACCGGCTGCGTCTCGACCAGGTCCGTCACATCGACCACGGTGTCGCCGCGCACCGTCTGCACCTTGAAGCCGGTCGGGGCACACAGCACGTGACCCGCGCCGAACGTGTCGGTGATGTGCGCATCGCCGCCTGCGGCAGCGAGGTTCGCACCGGGGATGTCGACGGTCCAGGTCATCGACCAGTTGTTGCCGTTCATCACACCAGACTTCGAGACCTCGCCCGGCAGCTCGATGCCATCATCGATGCCGCCGCCACCCGGCAGCACCACGTTGCCCGGGGTGCCGTTCAGGTCGAACTCGACCTCGGTCGCGGTCGTCGCCTTGGTGGCCTTGACCTCGAACTCCCAAGTGCCCTGCACCAGTTCAGGCTTCGTCGTCACCAGTGAAGTGAGCGTGCACGTCGCGATCCCGGTGCCGGGATCGGTCATGCAGTTGCCCCACACCTCGTTGTCCGGCGCCGGGCCGAGCAGCTGGAATGGAACCGCCTCGGGGAAGTCGAACTCATCGGGCAGCCCGATGGTGAACTCGTCACCCTCCTTGGGATTCGCCATGGTGGCATCCCAGCTTCCCGACACGGTTACCGTGTCACCGACTGTGAGCTGCCCATCGTCCGGTGTGAGTGTGACGTCGCCGACGACGATGTCCGAATTGGCCGCGGCCACAGCAGCGGCCGGCACCGAGACGAGTCCGATGATCGCCAGCAGGCCGACGCTCAGCGCGGCGACGATGCGGCGGACAGCACCGGACGGCGCTGAAGAATGGCGCGCTTGAGCGGGCGCGTGAAACGTATGCATTTGTCTCCCCTACAAGACATGCCTGTCCCGTGCGCCCCCGCGCACGTGAAAGTCCCTCGGACAGACATACGATCATTGACCGGGACGGGTTCCCAGCCGGCCCGAAACCGGGCATCAAGGGGAACCCTAGCGCATAGCGCAACGGCGGGTCGTGTTATACACGCCGTGACATTCGGTGGCCGTGGGCGTCGGCCGCGGCGGACCGCCAATCCGACACGCCGTGCGTCGATAGACTGGAGGACATGTCCAAGGTGCTCCAGTCCCTCCCCGTCGGCGAAAAGGTCGGCATCGCGTTCTCCGGTGGTCTCGACACCTCCGTCGCCGTCGCGTGGATGCGCGAGAAGGGGTCGATCCCCTTCACCTACACCGGCGACCTCGGCCAGTACGACGAGGCCGACATCGCCTCGATCCCCGGCCGCGCGCTCGAGTACGGTGCGGAGGAATCCCGCCTGGTCGACGCCAAGACGGCGCTGGTCGAAGAGGGCCTCGTCGCCCTCAGCTGCGGCGCCTTCCACATCCGCTCCGGCGGCAAGACCTACTTCAACACGACGCCGCTCGGCCGGGCCGTCACTGGCACCATGCTCGTGCGCGCCATGAAGGACGACGGCGTCGACATCTGGGGCGACGGCTCCACCTACAAGGGCAACGACATCGAGCGGTTCTACCGCTACGGCCTGCTGGCCAACCCCCGCCTTCGCATCTACAAGCCGTGGCTCGATGCCGACTTCGTCACGGAGCTCGGCGGCCGCCAGGAGATGAGCGAATGGCTCGTCGAGCGCGGGTTCCCGTACCGGGACTCGGCAGAGAAGGCATATTCGACGGATGCCAACATCTGGGGCGCCACGCACGAGGCGAAGACGCTCGAGCACCTGAACGTCTCGCTGGAGACCGTCGACCCCATCATGGGCGTGAAGTTCTGGGACCCCTCGGTCGCGATCGACACCGAGGACGTCACCGTCACGTTCGAGGGCGGCCGCCCGGTGGCCCTGAACGGCAAGGAGTTCTCCGACCCTGTCGCCCTGGTCATGGAGGCGAACACGATCGGCGGTCGCCACGGCCTCGGCATGAGCGACCAGATCGAGAACCGCATCATCGAGGCGAAGTCCCGTGGCATCTACGAGGCGCCGGGCATGGCGCTGCTGTTCATCGCCTACGAGCGCCTCGTCAATGGCATCCTCAATGAAGACACCCTCGCCACGTACCACGAGCAGGGTCGGCGCCTCGGCCGCCTGATGTACGAGGGCCGCTGGCTCGAGCCGCAGTCGCTCATGCTGCGCGAGTCGATTCAGCGCTGGGTGGGCCTGACCATCTCGGGCACCGTCACGATCCGCCTGCGCCGCGGCGACGACTGGACCATCCTCGACACCGTCTCGCCGAACCTGTCCTACGGCCCCGAGAAGCTCTCGATGGAGCGCGTCGGCGACTCGGCGTTCGGCCCCGTCGACCGCATCGGCCAGCTGACCATGCGCAACCTCGACATCGCCGACTCGCGCTCGCGTCTCGAGCAGTACGCGGGCCTCGGCCTGGTCGGCGGCGCGACGGGCGAGCTCGTGGGCCGCGTCACCGCCGGCGAGGCGGCTGAGATCACCGAACTCGTCGAGGGCTCGGTCTCCGAGGTCGACGGCGAGCTGTCGGATGCTGTCGACGCGGCATCCGAGGGTGCGGCCTTCGACTCCGGCACCGACTGAGCGCCAGCGCCTTCGGGCGCGGCGCGCCCTCCCGTTTGCGAATCGGGAGCCGACACGCCAGAAGACCCACAGCAAAGGAGGGTTTCCCGGGTTCGAGAGTCTTCGAACCCGGGAAACCCTCCTTTCACGTCCGACATCGGGCATCCGCGCGTAACTATCTTGCACAAGTGTGTGCAAGATAGTTACACTTGGTGCATGGTCACTCCCCGCACCCCGCGCGCCGACGCGCGCGCGAACCGCACTGGCATCCTCGACGCCGCGCGCAGCGCGCTCGCCCGTGACCCCTTCGCCTCGGTGGATGCGATCGCCCGCAGCGCCGGTCTGTCGCGGCGCACGCTGTACGGGCACTTCGACGACCGCGACGCGCTGGTTCGCGAGCTCATCATCACCGGTGCACAGCGGTTCAACGCGCTGGCGGAATCCGTCGACGACGACGACCCGCAGATCGCGCTCGCGCGCCTCGCAGCACTGCTGTGGCATGAGGCCGCACACGTGCAGGTCACCGCAGCGCTCGCGCTCGACGAGGCCCATCTGCCGCAGACGGCTGAGGCCCTGGCCCCGTTGCGACGGGTCGTCGCCGACATCGTGCGCCGCGGCCAGAGCACGGGCAGCCAGAGCAGTTCCAGCCAGAACAGCGGCGGACTGCGCACCGACGTCGCCGCGGACGTGCTCTCCCGCCTGATCGAAGAGGTCGCCCGCACTGTCGTCGCCCGCGACGTGATCGGACCTGACACCTCCTCTCCTGCAGCCGCCGACCTCGCCGTGCGCACGGTGCTCAGCATCGCAGGACTGTCGTGGCGCGAAGCGGATGCCCTGCTGCGGGCGCACCCGGATGTGCTTTCGGTCGCGACGGACTCCGAGTGAGGAAGGACCCGGCATGAAGATCACCCTGAACGGCATCTCGAAGGGCCGCCGAGGGCAGGCGCTGCCCGAGATGAGCCTCGCGTTCGAGTCCGGCCACGCCCGATTCGTGCTCGCCGAGACCGAGCAGCGCCCCACAGTGCTCGGCCTGATCGCCTCTGGTCGCATGCGACCAGACACCGGTCGCGTCACGATCGACGGCACGACGGATGCCAGTGCCCTGCGCCGACGCGTGGCACTGGTCGACGCCCCAGAGGTCAGCGACCCGCATTCCGACGTCACCGTCGGGGGCGTCGTCGGCGAGGAGCTCATGTTCGCTGGACTCCCCGCCACCGGGTTGCACGCCAGACGCTGGCTCAGCGCACTCGGCTTCGACGATCTCGTCGGCACGCCGATCGGCGTGATCGACCCGGCGGCGCGCGTGCGGATCCTGTGCGAGCTCGCCGTGCTGCGCAAGGGCGTGGACGGCCTCGTGCTCGTCGCCCCCGACCGGCACGGCGGACGTCCGGACGGCTGGTGGCGCATCTCGGCGGAGTTCGCCGAGCGCGGGTACGCCGTGCTCGTGATCGTCGGCGGCGCAGCCGCGGCCGTGATCTCAGAGATGCCCGAGACGCTCAGCACCGACCACCTGTCGGATGCCGCGAACGCAGCCCGTGAGTTGGAGGACGGCGAATGAAGGTCCCCTCGATGATCGCCGCAGAACTGCGGCGGCTGATGGCGAGCCCGATGGCCGTGGTGGCGCTGGTCGCCCTGCTGGCGGTGCCGATCCTCTACGGTGGCCTCTACCTCTGGGCCAATCAGGACCCGTATGGCAAGTTCAGCGAAGTCCCCGTCGCACTGGTCGTCGACGATGCCGGGGTCTCGGCCGATGCAGGCGCCTCGGCCGGCACCGGCACCGAGTCCGAGAACTACGGCGACGAGGTCGCGGACAACCTGCTCGAGGACGGCTCATTCGACTGGCGGGTGATGACAGCATCCGACGCCGCCGCAGCCCTGTCCGACGGCACGGTCGACTTCACCGTCACCATCCCCTCCGACTTCTCCGAAGCCCTCGCCTCGGTTGCGGGCGACGATCCGCACCAGGCGCGCATCGAGCTCGAGACGAACGACGCCAACAACTACCTCGCGTCATCCATCGGCACGCAGGCCGTGGAGCAGATCCGTCGCTCCGTCGCGGAGATGGTCGGATCCGAGGCCGCCGGCCGGCTGCTCACCGGGCTCAGCGATGTGCGCGACAGCCTGGCCGAGGCCACCGACGGCGCCAGCCGCCTCTCGGACGGCGCCGGCACCGCGCAGCAGGGCGCGACCACGCTGACGACGGGGCTCGGCTCGCTCGCGGACGGCACGCAGACGCTCGCCGGCGGTGCGAAGACGCTGGCCGACGGTGCCTCGCAGGTCAGCGCCGGCAACGGCAGACTGGCCTCGATCGCCGACGAGGTCGGAACGCTCACCCAGCAGGCGACCGATGCGCTGCCCACCGCACGCGCCGACCTCGCGCAGGCGATGACCGAGCAGGGCCTGACCCCGGAGCAGATCGATGCCGTGCTCGCCCGGCTCGATCCGCTGGCAGCGAAGGTCCGCGACGGCAACGCGAAAGCCCAGGGTGCGGTCGCCCAGATCGAGCAGCTCGCCGCCGGAGCGAAGCAGGTCGCAGACGGGGCCGCGCGGCTGGCAGAGGGCGCCAGCAGCGCAGCCGCCGGTGCCGCCTCGGCCCACGACGGCGCCGCCCGGCTGAGTGACGGACTCGGCACCCTCGGCACGGGCATCGGCACTCTGCACGACGGCCTGGCGTCAGGGGTCGAAGCGATCCCGGCATCCACCCCTGATCTGCGCACGCTGCAGGCAGACACCATCGCCGACCCGGTCAAGGTCTCCAGCGACAAGGTCGCCGCGGCCAAGGACTACGGTCAGGGACTCGCACCCTTCTTCGCTGCACTGGCCGGGTGGATCGGCATCTACGCGCTGTTTCTGATCGTCAAGCCGATCTCCCGCCGCGCGGTGACCGCCCTGCACTCCCCCATCCGCATCACCCTGGCGGGGTGGCTCACGCCTGCACTGTTCGGCGCGCTGCAGATGGTCGGTCTGATGGCCGTGCTCGGCTTCATGCTCGGGTTCGACTTCGAGCATCCATGGGCCTCGCTCGGGGTGATGGTGATGGCATCGGCGACGTACGCGGCCATCATCCTCGCCCTGAACGTGTGGCTGGGGTCGGTCGGACAGTTCCTCGGCCTCGTGCTGATGGTGCTGCAGCTGGTGACGGCCGGCGGCACGTTCCCCTGGCAGACATTGCCAGAGCCGCTCGCCGCCCTGCACCATGTGCTGCCGATGAGCTACGTCGTCGACGCACTGCGGCAGCTGATGTACGGCGGCGACGCCTCCCGCGCGTTCTGGGACCTCGCGGTATTGGCGATCTGGCTCGTCGGCGCGCTCGTGTTCGCGGCGATCGGAGTGACGCGCATGACGCACCGGCGCACGCTGCGCGACCTGCAGCCGAGCCTGATCGGGTGACGCCACTCGGTGGTCCGACGCAATAGGTAGGATGCGGAGGGTGCGCCGTTCCCGAGACGCGCACCCGAGCTCCGTGAGACGGAGTCCCACGTACTACCCGAGAGTCCTTCACTGATGATGACCGAAGCCAGCGATACGCCCCGCCGACCCCTAGCCGTTCGGATCGGACGCATCGCGTTCATCGTGATCGCTGCGCTCATCGTGATCGCGGTGGCGGCGGCGTTCTTCCTCACCTGGACGATCCAGCGCTCCTTCCCGCAGACCGCGGGCGAGGTGCAGCTGAAGGGCCTGCAGAGCTCCGTCACAGTGCAGCGCGACGATCGCGGCATCCCGACGATCACCGCGTCGAACACCGACGACCTCTTCTACGCCCAGGGATTCACCCACGCCCAGGACCGGTTCTTCGAGATGGACTTCCGGCGCCACGTGACCTCCGGCCGAGTCGCCGAGATGTTCGGTGAGTCCCAGGTCGCGACCGACAAGTTCCTGCGCACACTTGGTTGGCGCACTGTCGCCGAAGAAGAGGTGGCGAACCTCGACGAGACGACGCTCGGGTACTACCAGGCGTACGCCGACGGCGTGAACGCGTACCTCTCGACGCGCTCCGGCGCCCAGCTCTCGCTCGAGTATGCCGTTCTCGGCATACAGAACCCCAACTACAAGCCGGAGCCGTGGGAGCCTGCTGATTCGGTGGCATGGTTGAAGGCGATGGCCTGGGACCTGCGCAGCAATGTCGAGGATGAGACCGACCGTGCGCTGCTCGCGGCGCAGCTCGGTGCGGCCGGATCGTCGGATGCTGAATCGCAGGCTCTGATCGAGACGGCCTACCCGCCGTACCCGTTCGATCGCAACCCCGTGATCGTGCCGAAGATCTCGACCGTCGAGCCGCCTGCGACGGATGCTGCGCCTGCGGCCTTCACCGGCGAGAAGAAGCCCGCGGTGACCGATGCGCTGACCACGGTCGAATGGCAGGAGGCCGAGAACGTCATCGCCGCCGCCAGCATGCTGGTCGGCGACGCCGGCGAGGGCATCGGATCGAACTCGTGGGTCGTCTCGGGCGACCTCACCGAGAGCGGCATGCCGCTGCTGTCGAACGACCCGCACCTCGGCGCTGCTCTCCCCTCGGTCTGGTACCAGGTGCAGCTGAAGTGCGAAAAGGTCAGCGACGCGTGCCCGTTCGACGTCGGCGGGTTCTCGTTCTCTGGACTGCCCGGCGTCGTGATCGGCCACAACGCGAAGGTCGCCTGGGGCTTCACCAACCTCACCACCGACGTCACCGACCTGTACGTCGAGAAGGTGGAGGGCGACCAGTACTGGCGAGACGGCGCCCTGACGCCGATGGACGTCGAGCAGGACGTCATCAAGGTCGCCGGCGGCAAGGATGTGCCGCTGACCATCCGTCGCACCGTGCACGGCCCGATCATCTCGGGCCTGACCGACGATGCCACCGCGATCGCAGATGCCCCAGTGGTCAGCGCCGGAGACGCTGTGCTCTCACTCGAGAACGCGCCGGAGATCCCCGCAGGCGACACCGCGGTCAGTCTGCGGTGGACCGCACTCGATCCGGGCACCACGGCGAGCGCGCTGTTCGCCCTGAACACGGCACAGGACTTCGACACCTTCCGCAAGGCGGCATCCCTCTTCGATGTCCCCGCGCAGAACCTCGTCTACGCCGATCTCGAGGGCAACATCGGGTATCAGGCACCCGGGCGCCTGCCGATCCGCGGCGCTGGTGACGGATGGCTGCCGCAGGCGGGCTGGGACAGCGCGAACGACTGGCAGGGGTTCATCCCGTTCGAGGATCTGCCGGTGTCGTACAACCCGCCCCAGGGGTATATCGTCACGGCGAACAACGCGATCGTCACCGACGACTACGACTACTTCCTCTCCCGCGATTGGGACTACGGATACCGTGCGGCGCGCATCGCGCACCTGATCGAGCGCAAAGCAGCCGCGGGGCCTCTGACCGCCGATGACATGCGCAGCATCCAGATGGACAACGAGATGTGGATCGGTAAACAGCTGTCCGTCGCGATGGATGAGGTGAAGGTCGAGGGCAAGGGGGCGAAGGCCGCCGTCGACCTGCTGCGCACCTGGGACGCGCAGAATGCACCGAACTCCCCCGCGGCCGCCTACGCGAACGTGCTGTGGTCGCACCTGGCGCAGAACATCTTCTCCGAGCGCGAGGTGCCGCTGCCCGTTGGCGACCAGGGCCGGCTGTTCTCGGTCGTCGGCGCGATGCTCGAAGACGCGTCGGACCCGCTGTGGACCAACGAGAGCCTCGGCACCACCGACATGTACTCGATGCTCGCCCTGTCGGCCGAGGACGCGTACGACGAGCTGGCCGGGTTGCAGGGCGAGGACGTCACGCGCTGGAACTGGGGTCAGCTGCACGCTCTGACCCTGACTCACGCGACACTCGGCACCTCGGGCATCGCCCCGATCGAGTGGCTGTTCAACCGCGGCCCGTATGGCGTCGGCGGCGGCTCTTCTGTGGTGAACGCGACCGGCTGGAAGCTCGGCCAGTCGTATGAGACGACCACGGTGCCGTCGATGCGCATGGTGATCGACATGTCGGACCTCGACGCCTCGACCTGGAACCACCTCACCGGAGCCAGCGGGCACGCGTTCGACCCGCACTACACGGACCAGACCGAAGACTGGGCGAAGGGCATCCAGAAGCCCTGGGCGTTCAGCGCGAAGGCCGTCGACAAGGCGACCGTCGACACCCTGGTGCTGAAGCCCACCGGCTGACCCGCACCGGGGTCATCCACATCCGGCGGTTAACGTAGAGGCATGCCGGAACGTCTGCTCGCCCCAGTAGGAATCCCCGCCGAGATCAGTGAGTTCGCGCACGGCGGGGCGACGCTGGTGTTCGAGGACTTCGGCTCAGGCGCCCACCCCATCGTGCTGTTGCACGGCATCGGCATGGGACGCAGCGTCTACGTCGACCTGATCTCTCGTCTGGACGGGCGGGTGATCGGCGTCGACCTGCCCGGCTTCGGCGAAGCACCCGAACCGGAGCGGACGCTGACGATGGAGCGGCATGCCGACCTGGTCGCCGCCCTGCTGCGCGAGCGCAGGGTGTCGGATGCTGTCGTGCTCGGCCACTCGATGGGCAGCCAGATCGCCGCGGAGGTCGCTGCGCGGCATCCCGATCTCGTCTCCGCTCTGGTGCTGGCCGGTCCCACCGTGGACAGCGCGTCGCGCAGCATCCGCATGCAAGCCGGGTATCTGCTGCGCGACCTGATCGGCGAGCGTCCAGCCGTGCTCTGGCGCGGAGGCCGGGAGTACTTGCGCGGCGGACCGCACCTGATCCGCAAGATGCGCGCCACCATCGTGCACGAACCAGAGAAGGCGTACCCGCGCGTGCACGTGCCGACCCTCGTGCTGCGCGGGCAGCGCGACCCGCTCGCCACCACGACCTGGTGCCGCGAAATCGTCGATGCGGTGCCGCATGCCCGCCTCGCCGAGATCCCCGATCACGGCCACGGCACGTTGATCAGCGACTCGGGGCTGGCAGCCGAGAAGATCCGCGACTTCGTGCACGGCCTCTGACACAGGGGCCGCGCGCGGCTCAGCCGGCTGCGGGAGGGGTCTGCTTCGAGTCGGCGTACTCGTCGACGACCAGGCTGTGCGCCTGGATCGTGCCGTTCCGATAGGCCTGCCGGCCGACCATGTGCGCCGACAGCGGTGCGGTCGCGAACTGCAGCAGGATCACCGGGGTCACGATCACGATGCCGAGCAGGATGCCCCCGACCGTGCGCTGCGACACCGCGATCGCCATGCAGATCAGCAGCAGTCCGAGCACCTGCGGCTTGGTCGCCGCGTGCAGGCGCGAGGGCACGTCGCGGAAGTGCAGCAGACCCACCGCCGCCGACAGGCACAGGATCGCGCCCAGCAGGATGAGCACCAGCGCGATGCCCTCAGCGACGGGGGCGGGCAGTTCGAGCGCGAAGAAGGCTTCCACGGTCATGATGTCGTGTTGTCCCTTCGTGCGACATAGCGGGCCACCGCGATCGACGAGAACACGCCGACGGCGGCGATGATCAGCAACACCGGCACGTTGCGGGTGTGGCCGTTGATGGCCATCTCGGCGCCGAGCACGCACATCACCAGCGTCAGCAGCACGTCAGAGGCCACCGCGCGGTCGAGGATCGACGGGCCACGGATGATGCGCACCACGCACAGCAGGGCGGCCACGCCGAAGACGACCATGATCAACACCATCAGAATGCTCATCGGACACCTTCCTTCGCCTGGTCGGCCTTGAGAGCACGGTACTGCGCCGGCGAGCCGACGGCACGCACGATCCGGCGCTCCCACTGCAGCACGCCCGCGCGGAATTCTTCGACATCGGCACGGTTGTGTACGCCGATGACGTGCAGATAGAGGATGCGACGGTCGCGGTCGCTCTCGACGACGAGCGATCCGGGGATCAGCGACGCCGTGATGGCGACGTGTGTGGACACGATGTCGTCGGCGTAGCGCAGCGGGATCTCGATGATGGCCGCCCCTGGCTGGCGGCGGAAGTCGAAGACCTGCATGGTGACGCTGACGGCGCCGGCCACCACCGCTCCGAGGAACAGCACGACGAACACCAGGGTGTACCAGACGTTGACGCGTCCGACGAGCTCGACGGTCGGCAGACGGAACACGCGCGTGACGAAGATCGCGACGATCAGCCCGGTGACCAGCGCCAGCGGCGTGAACTGGTGCCACAGCAGCATCCACAGCAGCACCAGCCAGAGCAGGAACGGCAGCTGCATCAGCAGATCGCGCAGCATGCCACGTCGCGATTCGGGGCTCATCATCCGGCCCCCTCATCGATCTGCTCGAGTGTGACGGGCTGCAGCAGCCCGGTGCCGATTCGGTCGCACAGCGCGTACAGGGGTCCGGCGAACACGGTCAGCGCCAACGTGACAGCCACCATGCCGCCGGTGGCGAGCGTCATGATCGACGGAATCACGCGGGTGGCCTGCTGTACATCAGCGGCCGGCGCGTTGCCGAGGTACGCGATGCGGCCGTCGGACTCGGTGCCCTCAGTGGCGTCGTCCTCCTCGCGCCAGAACGCGAGGTTCCAGGCCCGCATCAGCGCGTAGAGCGTGAGCAGCGAGGTGAGGATGCCACCGAAGATCAGCACGATCATCAGCGGCGTGCCCACCTCGGCCGCCGCCTCGAACAAAGCGATCTTGCCGATGAATCCTGAGAACGGCGGAAGTCCGCCCAGGTTGATGGCGGGCACGAAGTACAGCACCGCCAGCAGCGGGGCGGCTTTCATCAAGCCGTTCACCCGCAGGATCGAGGTGCTGCCCGCCTTGCGCTCTATGAGCCCGACCGCCAGGAACAGCGTGGTCTGCACGACGATATGGTGCACGATGTAGTACACCGTCGCGCCGATGGCAGCCTCGGTCGCGATCGCGAGGCCGAAGATCATGTATCCGACGTGACTGACCAGGGTGAACGACAGGATTCGCTTCAGCTCGGCCTGCGCCACCGCACCGAGCACCCCGACGATCATCGTCGCCAGCGCGATGATAAGCAGCAGCGTGTCGATGCTGTTCGAGGCGAACAGCTGCGTCTCGGTGCGGATCAGCGCGTACACGCCGACCTTCGTCAGCAATCCGGCGAAGACCGCCGTGACCGGCGCCGGCGCCGTGGGGTACGAGTCGGGCAGCCAGAACGACACCGGGAAGATCGCGGCCTTGATGCCGAATGCCACCACCAGCATCAGGTGCAGCACCAGCTGCGTCTCCTGCGGAAGCTGCGCCACCCGCTCGGCGATCTGCGCCATGTTCACCGTGCCCACGGCGCCGTAGATCATCGCGATCGCAGCGAGGAACAGGATCGATGAGACGAGTGAGACGACGATGTAGACGGCACCGGTGCGGATGCGGGACTCGGTGCTGCCCAGCGTGATCAGCACGTACGAGGCGACCAGCAGGATCTCGAAACCGACGTACAGGTTGAACAGGTCACCGGCGATGAACGCGTCGAAGATGCCAGCGGCGAGGATGAGATACGTCGGGTGGAAGATCGAGATCGGGGTGTCCTCGGCGCCGTCGGCGGAGCCCTGGCCGATCGAGAACAGCAGCACCGCCAGCAGCACGATGCTCGAGACGAGCACCAGCAGCGCGGCGAACCGGTCGACGTACAGGATGATGCCGAACGGCACTGGCCAACCGCCCACCGAGACCGCGAAGGGTTCATCCGCGGCATCCACCGCCACCAGCAGCACGGCGGCGATGACCGAGACGGCGGCGAGTGTGCCGGCCGAGACGATCACCTGCAGTCGCGGACGTCGTCCGTAGATCAGGGTGATGGCGGCACCCAGCAGCGGCAACATCACTATGAGGGGGACGAGTGCGCTCATGGGCGGTCCTCCCCTGCTTCATGTGGTGACGCGTCGGGCCGGTCGACCGGAGCATCGTCGTGGATCGAGGGATGGTCACGCATATGCAGTACGGTGATCGGCGCGGTGACCGTGCCGACGAAGTCGGTGGTCGCATCGTCGTCGTCGGTGTCCGACTCGTCGTCGAACAGCTCCTCTTCGGCATCCGTCCGCTCGCGCAGCGCGATGTCCGACTCGTCGTCCTCGACGATGTCGGCCTGACCAAGCTGCCAGGAGCGGTAGATCAGTGCCAGCAGGAACGCCGAGACGGCGAAGGTGATCACGATGGCTGTCAGCGTCAGCGCCTGCGGCAGCGGGTCGCTGACAGCGCCCTCCTCGCCGTAGAACGGTGCGCTCCCCGGCACGCCCATCACAGTGAGCAGCAGCAGGTTGGTCGCGTTGCCGAGAAGCAGGAAGCCGATCAGGACGCGCGTCAGGCTGCGCTCCATCATCGCGTAGACGCCGGCCGCGAAGAGCACAGCCATGATGATGATCAGGGTGAGCGAGGCATCCATCAGGCACTCACCCCCCGTTCGCGAAGGGCAGCCGCCTGCCGGTCGACCTCGGCACCGAGGCTGCGCAGCACATCGAGCACCAGCCCGATCACGACCAGGTAGACGCCGACGTCGAAGACCGTCGACGAGACGAACTCGAGGTGACCGAGCACCGGCACCTCCCACTCCCACACCGTGCTCTGCAGCGGCGCCATGCCGAAGAACAGCGGCAGCAGCGCCGCGCCGACAGCCAGCACCAGCCCGTATCCGAGCAGACGTCCGGCGTCGGTGGGTGCCGCGGCGCCGAGCTCCCAGCGGCCACCGGCGATGTAGCGCATCACCAGCGCCATGCCAGCGACCAGTCCCCCGGCGAAGCCGCCGCCGGGCATGTTGTGACCGGCGAAGAGCAGGTAGATCGACACCACGATGATCGTGTGGAACAGCACGCGCACGATCACCTCGAGCAGGATCGAGCGGTCCTCCGCCTTGATCTGCTGGCCGCTGACCAGCCAGGCCCGAGGGGCGCCGCGGTTCTCAGCGGTCTGGAACCGCAGGCCGTCCGCGGTCTCCACCAGCGGCCGGCGGGCAGCCGCGCGACCGTCGGTCTGCGGCAGGTCGCGGGTCGCCGAGAGCAGGTCGGCGCGGTGGGTGACGAAGACGAGGGATGCCACGCCGGTGGCAGCCAGCACGAGCACGCTCAGCTCGCCCATGGTGTCCCATCCCCGCAGATCGACGAGGGCGACGTTGACGACGTTCTTGCCGTGACCGAGCTCGTAGGCCAGTTCGGCAAAATCGACCGAGACGGGATCGAACATGCGCGCCTGCGTCGCGACGATGGCAACCAGTGCCATGGTCACGCCGACGCCGATGGCGAGCACCGCACGAGGGATGCGCCCCACAGATTCGTTGTGCTCGCCCATCCGCGACGGCAGGCGGCGCAGTACAAGGGCGAAGGTCACCATGGTCACGGTCTCGACGAGGATCTGCGTGAGGGCGAGATCCGGTGCGCCGCTCGTCGCGAAGAGCACGACCATTCCGAGTCCGGTGACCGAGACGAGCACGACACCCGTGTAGCGCTTGCGCGCTCGCACGGCGACGACGCCGGCGATCGCCATGACCGGCGCGACGACGATCTGCACCGGGGTGTGCCAGGCCGACAGCTCGAGCTTGTCCGGTGCGGCGCCGACGAGCGCGGTCGCCTCAGCCGCGAGCAGCACGATGAAGATCGTGCCGACGTACAGAGGCAGCGAACCGCGCTGCGTGAGGCTGGTGGTGAGCACCGAGAGGCGATCGACGCCGCGCATGACGACGTAGTAGACGTCGGCGGCGGTGAAGCGCAGCATCCGAGGTCGGCGGTCCCAGCGGGTTCGGATGCTGACCACGAAGACCCCGAGACCTGCGGCGATCGCTCCGAGCGAGAGGAACAGCGCCGGCTCGAAGCCGTGCCACAGCATGAGATGTCCTGCATCCGGCGACGCGGTGGATCCCGGCGGGAGCGCGGTCACCGCGTAGCCCTGCAGCACGGCATCCACTGCCGGTGCGCCGAGACCGGTCGCGATCGTGACGCCGGCGAGGATGATCGGCGCCGAGAGGAAGCCGACCGGCGGGTCCGGCCATGCCGTTTCTGGCATATTTGCGCCTGCGGCGTCCTTCTTGCGCCAGAACGCACCCCACAGGAACCGGGCGCCGTATGCCGCGGTGAGAATCGCTCCGAGTGTGACGCCCACGAGGGCGACCCATCCCCAGATCGAGCCGTGCTGCGCGTCTTCGAGCAGAGCGGTCAGCGTCGATTCCTTCGCGACGAAACCGATCGTGGGCGCGATGCCCATCATCGACGCCACCGAGATGAACGCCGCCGTCGCCATCACCGGGGCCTGCCGCCCGACGCCGGAGAGCTCGTCGATGTCACGCGTGGAGAGCTGGCGGTCGATCACGCCGACGATCAGGAACAGTGCCGACTTGAACAGAGCGTGGCCGATCACCAGGGCTAGCCCGGCCAGCGCAGCTGCGGGCGTGCCGTAGCCGACCACGACCGAAAAGAAGCCGAGCTGGCTCACGGTGCCGAACGCCAGGATGCGCTTGAGGTCGGTCTCGCGCAGCGCCTGGATGCCGCCGAGCAGCATCGTGAAGACACCGAGGCCGATCACGATGGGTCGCCACGGAGCGGAGAGCGCGAAGATCGGCGCGAAGCGCGCGATCAGATAGATGCCCGCCTTCACCATGGCCGCCGCGTGCAGGTAGGCGCTGACCGGTGTGGGCGCAGCCATCGCTCCCGGCAGCCAGAAATGGAACGGGAAGAGCGCCGACTTGCTGACCGCGCCGATCAGCAGCATGACGACCGCGGCATCGACGAGGGGGCCGGTGGGGGCGATCTCCAGCAATTCTCGGATGCTGGAGGTGCCGGCATCCACCACCAGCAGGATCGCGCCGACGAACAGCACCAGGCCGCCCAGCGTCGTCACCAGCAGGGCCTGCAGGGCCGCACGGCGGCTGGCCGCACGGCGCCGGTAATGCCCGATCAGCAGGTAGGACAGGATGCTGGTGAGTTCCCAGAACATCACGAGGATGATCAGGTCATCGGTCAGCACCAGTCCATACATGGCACCGGCGAACCCGAGCAGCACACCCGCGAACTGGCCGACCGCCTTGTCGTCGTGGAAGTACCAGCGGCAGTACAGCAGCACGAGCGCGCCGACGCCGGTGACGACGAGGGTCATCACCCAGCCGAGCACGTCCATGCGCATCGAGATGTTCAGCCCGAGCTGCGGGATCCATTCGTACGACTCGAACGGCACCGTGTCCGGATTCATCACCGCGGGGGTGAGCATCAGCGCGTGGACGAATGCCGCGGCTGGCACCAGGGCGCCGATGACGAATGCCTGCGCTCCCAGCCAGCGGACCAGAACAGGAAGAAGAAGAGCCCCGATCAGGAACACCGCGAGGAGCAACAGCATAAGCGGCTCCTCAGGCTCGTCGAGGCCTTCCGGCACGGGCGGGCGATTTCCCCTATTCTACTGGCCGCATCCAGCGACGGTGTCGCGTCTTTGCGGCGGAGGGGCCGTTCCGCCGGTCAAGAATGCAGGACGATTCCACTTTCATAGGATGACAAACCGCCGATCATCCTGCGGAAGTGGAGTCGTCCTGTGAAGTTGAGGCGGCGTATGGATCTTCAGTCACGCCGGCGGCGGAGCCGTCGTCTCCCCCGGCTGGAACACACAGCGGAAGTGCACGGAGTCGGCACTCTCCCCCGCCAGCATCCGCGAGATCTGCTCCCCGGCGGCGCGCCCCTTCGCCAGCGCCGGCTGGGCGATCGTCGTGAGTTTCAGCGAGCCGATTCCGTCGGCCGAGATGCCGTCGAAACCGACGATACTGAGGTCCTCTGGCACCTGCAGACCCAGCTCTTCGGCCGCCCTGACCGCACCGACGGCCAGCAGATCGCTCTGCGCGACGATGGCGGTGGGGCGGTCGGCGCGCAGCGCCCCGTCGGCGTCTGCCAGCAGCATCCGAGCGCTGAGGATGCCCTCATCGACGAGGCTGCCGGCAGCCGATACGCCTGGGCCGTCCGGGTACACCTCGCGGAAGCCGGCAAGGCGGTCGAGTGCCACGTCGACCGTGCCATTCGCCACTCTCTCGGGGGTGAGCGGGATGCGCGCGCGCTCGGCGTCGAGCGCCAGCGTGATGGTCGCGACCTTCGTATGCCCCAAACGGAATAGATGGCCGGCGATCTCAGCGCTGGCCTCACGGTTGTCGAGGGTGACCTGCGGAACACCCTCTCCGGCATCCCCCTCGATCACCACCACCGGCAGGCCGCGCTGCAGCACGATCTCCATCGCCGTGCGCGCCCGCGCCGAGCATCCGATCAGTACGACGGCGTCGACCGGCGCCTCGGCGACCGGCGGCGCCTCGTTCTCGCGAGGATCGTCACGCAGCAGCAGCAGGCCGGCACTGGCATCGGCGAGAGCGTCGATCAGGCCGTCCATGACGACGGTGGTCACCGGATCGAGGAACGCATGACGCAGGTCGCCCCCGAGCACCACTCCGACGATGCCGCTGCGCCCGGTGCGCAGCGAGGCGGCGCGCGGATCGGGGCCGGTGTAGCCGAGTGCGGCGGCGGCGGCGAGCACGCGCTCGCGGGTGGCGTCGGCGACGTTGACCTTGCCACTGAAGACGACGGATGCCGTCGACGTCGAGACCCCGGCCTCCCGGGCCACATCGGCGATGGTCGGCCGACGCCCGCTGCTGCTCATGATCCGAGGATAACCCGGCCGGAAGCACATGCGTCGAATCGATTCGATTACGATGTTCTGATGGACACCGCCCTCACCCGTTCACAGTTCGTGCGCTGGCGCGCCGCGATCTTCGCCATCTTCCTCGCCAGCGGACTGTCGATCGCGACCTGGGCATCGCGGGTGCCGAGCATCGCCGAAGCCCTGCAGATCGACAAGGCGCAGATCGGACTGCTGCTGCTGGGCATGGGCATCGCCTCGATCATCGGCATCTCCACCGGGCCGCTCGTGATGGCGCGCACCGGCGCTCGGTTCGGAATGCTGATCATGATGCTGGTCTTCGGCACCGGTGTGCTGCTGATCGGGCTCGGCACTGACGTCTTCGGAGCGCTGCCGGTGGTGGTGCTCGGCATGGTGTTCTTCGGATACGGCAACGGCTCGGTCGACGTGATGATGAATGTCGAGGCGACTGCCATCGAGCAGCAGATGGGCAAGACGATCCTGCCCGTCTTCCACGCCTTCTTCAGCTTCGGCACCGTGATCGGCGCCGGCATCGGCGCGGGGGCGGCCATCCTCGGCCTCAACGTGGCCGTGCACGCTGCCATCATCAGCGCGGTGATCATCGCCGCTGCCTTCGTGTGCTTCTTCCAGGTGCCGGTGCGCGAGGCCGCACTCGACCCGACCCCCGAGGTCAAGGCGCCGTGGCGCGAGCGCGTGCACAATGCCCTCGAGGCCTGGCGCGAGCCCCGCATCTACGCCCTTGGCGTCGTGATGCTCGGCATGTCGTTCGCCGAGGGCGGTGCGAACGACTGGATCGCGCTCGGCGTCGTCGAGGGTCACGACCAGCCTGTCGGCATGGGGGCGCTCGCCCTTGCCGTCTTCTCGGTCGGCATGACCGTCGTCCGCCTGCTCGGCGGCCCGCTGGTCGATCGGTTCGGCCGGGTCATCGTGCTGCGCGTGCTCGCGGTGACGGCGGCATCGGGCATCCTCCTGTTCATCCTCGGCCCGTCGCTGCCGCTGGTGCTGCTCGGTGCCGCACTGTGGGGGATCGGCGCTTCGCTCGGCTTCCCGCTCGGCATGTCCGCCGCCGCCGACGATCCCGCCAAGGCGGCCGCCCGAGTGAGCGCGGCGGCGACCATCGGCTACATCGCCTTCCTCGGCGGTCCGCCGCTTCTCGGCCTGATCAGCGAGCACATCGGCCTGCTGAACACGCTGTACATCCTCGTCGTGCTCGTCATCATGTCGGGGCTGTTCTCCTCGGCCGCTCGGCCGCTGAAGGCCGAAGAGATGACCGCGGCCACCCGCGCGGACGGTTAGGCTCTTCGGGTGCGTCTCGTCATCGCCCGCTGCTCAGTCGATTACTCCGGTCGGCTCAACGCCCACCTGCCCCTGGCCACGCGCCTGCTGGTGCACAAGGGCGACGGGAGTCTGCTCGTGCACTCCGACGGCGGCAGCTACAAGCCGCTGAACTGGATGAGTCCGCCGTGCACGCTCGCCCCTGAGGTGCCGGGGGAGGACGAGTCGGATGCCGGCGTCATCGAAGTCTGGCGAGTGACCCACAAGAAGACCGGCGACGCGCTGCGCGTGCAGATCTACGAGATCATCCACGACTCCAACCATGACCTCGGCATCGACCCCGGTCTGCAGAAGGACGGCGTCGAAGCCGACCTGCAGCGGCTGCTCGCCGAGCAGGTCGATCTGATCAGCGAGGGCGCGACGCTGGTGCGTCGCGAGTTCCCGACGGCGATCGGGCCGGTCGACCTGATGGTGCGGGATGCCAATGGCGCGGCCATCGCGGTGGAGGTCAAGCGCCGCGGCGACATCGACGGCGTCGAGCAGCTGACCCGCTACCTCGAGCTGCTCGGTCGCGACCCGCACCTGTCGCCGATCACCGGCGTCTTCGCCGCGCAGGAGATCAAGCCGCAGGCCCGCGTGCTGGCCGAGGACCGCGGCATCCGCTGCGTCGTGCTCGACTACGAGGACATGAAGGGCATCGAGTCGGGCGTCCCCCGCCTGTTCTGACCGACCATAGGCTGGGGGAGTGAAGTACACCTGCATTCTCTGGGACGTCGACGGCACCATCGCGGACGCGTCAGCGGGCATCCTGCCCCGGCTGCGCCAGGTGTTCGCCTCGTACGGACTCGCTGAACCCGACGCCGACATCCTGTCCCAGTGGATCGGACCGCCGATGCTGGAGTCGTTCCAGAAGTTCGCGGGGATGGACAGGGAGCAGGCACAGGAGGCGGTGGCCAGGTACCGCGCACTGGCAGCGGCAGACGGCTATGCGGCCTCCGTCGACCTGTATCCGGGCGTCGAGGACGTGCTGCGCGCCGTGCACGCAGCCGACATCCCGCAGGCGACAGCCAGCACAAAGCCCGAGAACCAGGTGCAGGCGATCCTCGACCACTACGAGCTCACACCGCTGTTCACGGCCGTCTCCGGCGCCCGCGTCGGCGAGGTAGGCAACGACGACGGCAAGGCGTTCGTCATCGGGCAGGCACTTGAACGCCTCAGCGCGGCCGGCGTCGATGTGTCACGCCCGGTGCTGATCGGCGATCGTCACCACGACATCGACGGAGCAGCTGACCACGGAATCCCGGTGATCTTCTCGGATTGGGGTTTCGGAAGCGTCGAAGAGGCCGAGGGTGCACTCATCCGGGTCTCGGACGCACAGGAACTCAGGCGGGCACTGCTCGACTGATAGCGGGGTACTGTACCGTGGCCTAGGCGTGCCATGGCATGTCACGCACGATGAGGAAGTGAAGGAGCACCCGTGGCCGAGCAGTCATCCACCCGAAAGGTGCAGATCACTGTCCCCACGGCCGACACCAGCGTGATCGAGTGGCTTGCCCAGCAGCACTCCGCCTCTGAGTCGGTGCGCCGCCTGATTCGCGAGTCCGTCGCCCGCGAAGGATTCGTCGATGTCGCGAACCGGCCGGTGCGGCCGCCGGCGCAGCCCGTCTACGTCGCCGAGGCGCTGCCGTTCGAGGCGGATCCCGTCATCGAAGCGGACGCGCACATCGAAGCGGACGCGCACGTCGAAGCGGACGCGCACGTCGAAGCGGAACCGCAGGCCAAGGCGGCACCTCGGGCAAAGTCGGCACCTCGGGCCAAGGCGGAAGCCGCCGACGCTGACGTCGACGAAGCTCCCGTGAAGAGGTCCCGTGCGCGAACCGAGAGCGCGAGCGCCTCGGCGACGATCGACGATCTTCTCGGTCTGTGACCGGTTCTGCGCTGATCCACCATTGATTTCCCTCCCCCCGTGATCCCCCCCCATTGAACCGAAGACTCGGCACGAAAGGCTCCCCATGAGTTCGGACATCATCCATCTGACCGGCGGCATCGACGTCGGAAACGGCTACGTCAAGGGCATGATCCTCAACACCGACACGAATGTGCGGGATCGGATCGACCTGCCCAGTGCGATCGTGGCCACCCCCAGGCAGTCACCGAAGGTGCCACTGGAGGATGCCGAGGCTGCACAGGCCATGAACGACTCCGAAGAGGACTTCTACAACCGCCTCGACGCGTCGCTCTCGTCGCCGCTGGTCTCCGACAGCGACCGCCGCATCTTCGGGCGCTCGGCGCTCAGCGTGCGCGGCTCGGTGTTCAGCGAGTTCGAGGTGCACGACGGCCACGCCAGCAAGGCCGACCAGCAGCTGAGCAAGATCCTGGTGCTCGGTGTCTTCGCTGCGAAGGCGCTGCGTGACTACGTGCGCACACACGAGGCGCTTCCCGATCACGAGCTGCGCGTCAAGGTGCGCGCCGGCCTGGCCCTGCCGATCAGCGAGTTCGTCGCCCGCCGCTACGGGTACGCGGGGGAGTTCCTCGGATCCAAGGGCTCTGCAGTGCACCTGGTGACGATCAAGAACTTCAACACCCCGGTCAGCGTCCGCCTCGAGTTCGATGACGTTCAGGTCGTCGCCGAGGGCGCCTCGGCCCAGTACGCGATCTCCGACAAGGGCGAGCCGCTCGCCGATGCCCTGCTGACCGACCTGCGCTCGCGTGAGAAGGACGTCCTGCCCGGTGTGACCGGCGCTGACCTCGTGGCTGCGCAGAACACCATCGGCATCGACATCGGCGAAGGCACGGTGAACTTCCCGGTGTTCACCAACGGCCGGTTCAACGCCGAGGCCGCTTCCACACTCGACATGGGCTACGGCACGATCCTCGAGAACGCCCTCGACCGTCAGGACGAGGCCGACCTGCGCTTCACCAGCCGCAAGCAGCTGGCAGACTTCCTGCAGTCGACCCCGTCGGTGCTGCAGCGCAACCGCCACCAGCGCGCCGCGCGCCTGGTCGAGCCCGACGTGAAGCACCTCGTCGAGCAGATCCGCCGGTCGTTCAACGAGACGCTCAGCCAGTCCGGTGAGTCCACCGAGGT
The DNA here is from genome assembly GCF_022637555.1 of Microbacterium sp. H1-D42. NCBI lineage: Bacteria > Bacillati > Actinomycetota > Actinomycetes > Micrococcales > Microbacteriaceae > Microbacterium > Microbacterium sp. H1-D42. The sequence goes on from NZ_CP093342.1 coordinate 3,629,752, forward strand.
CGTCTACGTGTACGGCGGAGGGTCCGGTCCCATCAAGGACGAGCTCTACCCCGAGCTGATCAGCGCCGCAGGCGACGTGCCCGTGCTGTACCTGGATGCCCGGTACTCGCGACACCTCAACCGTGAGGGCCTGTTCCTCGCCGCACGCGCGGCAGAAGAGGCCGAGCAGGCAGCGCGCGCCGCGGTCGAGAGCGCGTCCGACGGAAGCCGTCGCGCCAACCGCCGCGAGACGAAGGCATCTGCCTGATCCGTCGTCCGGACATAGAAGAACCCCGCCGGCGCTGCGATCGCAGTCCGGCGGGGTTCTCTTTCCGCCTCAGAGAGGGCGGATGTTCTCAGCCTGCAGGCCCTTGGGGCCCTGCGCCACATCGAACTCGACGCGCTGGTTCTCGTCGAGCGAGCGGTAGCCGCTGGAGGTAATGGCGGAGTAGTGCGCGAAAACGTCGGCGCCACCGTCGTCAGGGGAGATGAAGCCGAAGCCCTTCTCCGAGTTGAACCACTTGACTGTGCCCTGGGTACTCATTTACTGCCGTTCTGCTTGTTGCTATGCCGACGCAGGATGCACCGACTGCGCTAACGCTATCCCAGGCGACCCTCCCGTCAACAGCACTCAGCAGATGGTGATGTAAACGTTGCAACCGGATTTCCGTCGGATCTGGCCCGCCAGCCCCGGAATCACGCGGGTGCCGCACCTTGTCGGGCCCCGGTGCGCGCGGAAAAAAATGATGGCCCTCATCGCGGGGGGAGCGATGAGGGCCGAAGACGACCGGAGGGTGCGTCAAGTTCAGCATACACAGTTTCGAAGGAGTTTGTCCCCCAAAAGGGGGACAAAACACAAAATCGGTGAGAAGATGTGTGTGGTCGCTCATCCAGCACACTGGGGACACTGCTGTAGAGAGATCAAGCCGCATGTGTTGATCGCCGGGTACTGGGGAGTCTCCGTCGCCGGCTGGGGCCGGCGAAAGCGATCAGATCTCGTCACATGCTCTTTCACACCAAGGGAGGAACGGTTCGGAATCCACCGGATTCCGGCCCCCTCCTGTGAAGGACCTAGCGGGGTTGCTGCAGGCTCGGAGAGAAGCGGACGATAGCACCGACTCTCTCCGAGCCGCGCATGACCGTCTTTAGCGCGCGTCTCTCACGCTGTCAATCCCGTAGGCGCACGCCGTCCGCGATGCGACGCTGGCACCTCCACATCACACCGGGCGGCGATCCCGCCCACAACGGAGGGAGCGACCATGGGAGCCATGGACGACGCCAAGCACAACACTGAGAAGCTCGTCGGCAAGGCGAAGGAGAAGCTCGGCGACGCGACCGACAACGAGAAGCTCCAGGCCGAGGGAAAGCTCGACCAGGTGAAGGCGGATGCCAAGAAGGTCGGCGACGACGTCAAGGACGCCTTCGACAAGTGATCATCCACCGCAACGAGGAGTGATGTCCCACACGCGGTTCGGCGTCGAGGAGGAGTTCATCCTTCTCGACGCCGACGCGCTCGTCCCGCTGACAGGAGCGGAGCTCGGCGCCCAGGTGCTCGGGCCGGCCGAGGCGGGCGGGCGGATCACCTCGGAGTATCTGACCAGCCAGTTCGAATGTGCCACCGACCCGGTGCATACCCTCGCCGATGCGGCCGTGCAATTGAGCGGCATGCGCAAGATCCTCGCCCACCATGCACCGCCGAAGTCGCTGATCGCTGCCACCGGTGCCCCCTTCGCGCAGTCCGGTGGGCCTGCGATCTCCGCATCCGATCACTATGACGACGTGTCGACCCTGCTCGGCGAGCTCACGCGCCAGCACGCGGTCAACGGACTGCACGTGCACATCGAGGTCGCGGAGGATGAGCAGCGGGTGCGCGCGCTGCGTCGACTGCGCGCGCACCTGCCGGTGCTGCTGGCGCTGAGCACCAACTCGCCGTTCGCGAACGGGGTGCCCGCTCACCTCGCCAGTTGGCGCAGCGTGCTGATCCGGCGCCTGCCGGTGTCGTGGGCGCCGCCCGCTTTCCGCGACGCCGACGACTATCACCGCACCGTCGACCGGCTGGTGCGGATCCAGCTGCTTCCGTCCCGCGCATCCGTGGCATGGGCGGTGCGGCTCTCAGAGCAGTACCCGACGGTCGAGGTGCGCGTCGCCGACGCACAGCTGCAGGTCGGTGACGCACTGCTGCTGGCCGCACTCATGCGCGGCCTGGTGTGCGCCGAGGATTTATCGGATGCCACGGCACCGCCCTCCGAACTGGACGGTTCGCAATGGCTCGCCGCACGGCACGGGATGAGCGCACGGTTCTTCACGCCAGAGGGCGACGTCGAAGACGCGTGGACGGCGTGCGATCGGATGCTGGAGCGCATCCGACCCGCGCTGATCGCGGTCGGCGACGAGGAGTTCGTCGACGAGCGTCTCGCCCTCCTGCGCGCCGCAGGCACCGGCGCGGAACGTCAGCGCGCGGCCTACGCCACCGGCGGCACCGCATCGCTGGGGACGCTGCTGGCGTCGGGCTGAACGGTGTGGCTGCGCTCCGCCGCCTGCTCGGACTTCTTCGCCTCCACCCGCAGTCGCAGTGCACCGACCAGACCAAGCAGCAGGAACAGCGCCGCGAACAGCAGCGACCAGCGCGTGGCATCCGAGAATCCATCGGCCAGAGCGTTGACCGCGGCCGTCGTGTGCTCGCCGAACGGACTGGCATCGCCCTGCGCGCGCAGCTGCATGATCGTCGTGCCCGCCGACTCGCGCGTGGCGTCCGCGATCTGATCCGCGCTCTTGCCGGTGATGCCGGCATCGTCGAGCGCGGCGGGAAGGGTGATGGCGAGGGCCATCGCCAGCGCCGCCCCCGAGAACGCCGTGCCGAGGGCCGAGCCGATCTGACGCACGGTGCTCTGCGTGGCGGATGCCTGCCCTGACACGCCGACGGGGATGTCCCGCAGCACCGTGCCGGTGAGCTGCGCCGAGGCGAGCCCCAGCCCGAGCCCGTAGACGATCAGCGGCAGCGCGATCACCCAGCCCGAGGTGTCGGGCCGGATGAGGACGGCGAGGATGAGGATGCCGATGACCTCGAGGCCCAGACCGATCAGCACCACCCCTGGCGCCCCGAAACGCACCGCGAGGTGCCTGGCCGCAGCTCCGGAGGCGAAGGCGCCGAGCGCCATTCCTGCCAGTACGAGACCTGCGCCCATGACGTCGAGACCGAGCGCGTTGACGAGGTAGAGAGGGAGCACGAACAGCAGGGCGAACTCGCCGATGGCGACCATGGCCGCGGTGATGTTGCCCCACGAGAATGTCGCGAACGAGAACAGCTCCAGGTCCAGCAGCGCCGAGCGCTGCACCTTCGCGCGGTGCCGTTCCCATACGACGAACAGGGTGAGTGCCACGAGGGCGACCGCGAGCGCGATCGGGACGATCGACACGGCAGCATCCGACGGCCACTGCCAGCCGAACAGCGAGAAGTCGCCCGTCGGCTTCCACCAGCCCAGATCAGGGCCCTCGATGACCGCGAACACGAGCGCGCCGAAGCCGATGCCGCTCAGCAGCGCACCGTCGACGTCGGCGCCGGGGCGCGGTTTGCCGCCCTTGGTCTCTGGCACGGTGAAGAGCGCTGCGATGAAAACCAGCGCGCCGAGCGGGATGTTCACCAGGAAGATCCAGTGCCAGGTGGTCCACTGCGTGAGCGCGCCGCCGGCGAGAGGGCCGATGGCCGCTGCCCCCGAGATCACGGCGCCCCACACCCCGAATGCCGCCGCGCGGTACTTGCCGCGGAACACGGCGTTCACGGTCGACAGCGTCGACGGCATGATCAGCGCGGCGCCCACAGCCTGCACGGCGCGCGCGCCGATCAGCAGCCCAGCCGAGGTCGACATGGCCGCGAACAGGCTGCCGCCGACGAAGATGATCAGTCCCGCCAGGAACAGTCTCTTGCGCCCCCAGCGGTCCGCGAGCTTGCCGGTCGACAGCAGCAGGGCGGCCAGCAGCACGGCGTACAGGCTGTTGACCCATTGCGCGTCTGTGAGGTTGAGCCCCAGGTCGCTGATGATCGCAGGCAGCGCGACGCCGACGATCGTGCCGTCGAGCACGATCAGCCCGAGGCCGATCGCGAGCACGCCGAGCCCCAGCCACTCCCGGCGTGTGGGGGCGTCCTCGCGTCCGGCGGCTGTGTCGTCGGTGCGCGGCGTGCTCGCGGAGGAGGACATGATCAGGCGGCGTTCGACTGCGTCGTGTCGGATGCCGGGGCCGAGCCCACAGAGGCGTTGACGGCCCGACCGAGGGCGATGAAGAGGATGATCATCGCCGCGGTGAGCAGGATGTGCCCGAGTCCGGCGATTCCGGAGATCATCGCGTTCGATTCCTCGCCGAGCACCGTGAGGCTGCCGTGCCAGACCATCATGCCCGCCGTGAGCACGATGCCGGCGTTGTACAGCCAGAAGAACCAGCCGAACAGCTTGGGGCTGCGGGATATCGTGAACAGCTTCTCGAGCGCCAGCAGGATCAGCAGCACGATGAACCCGAGGGTGAGCAGGTGCGTGTGGACGACGGCGAGCTGCGTGTACGTCCCCTCGGGGAATGCGTTCGCCTTGGTGAACTCGCGGTAGAACAGGCCGGAGGCGACGCCGAGCACCATATAGACGAATGCGGCGTTGAACAGCTTCTTCATGGGATTCCCTTCTTTCTGTGGTTGCAGGTCAGATCAGGCCGGTCTCGCGCGCCACGTGCACGGCGCGCGAGCGGCTGTCGACCTCGAGCTTGGTGAAGATGTGCGCGAGGTGACTCTTCACGGTCGCCTCGGTGACGAAGAGGGTGCGGGCGATCTCTTTGTTCGCCGAGCCTTCGGCGAGCAGTCGCAGCACCTCGATCTCACGATCGGTGAGCTTGGGCAGCGGGTTGCGCATGCCCTTGAGCACTCGATTCGCGAGGTCGGGGGCGAGCACCATGTCTCCCGCGGCGGCGCGGCGGATGCCCTCGATGATCGCCTCCGGTGCGGCATCCTTCAGCAGGTAGCCGGCCGCACCCGCCTCGATCGCACCGAGGATCTCGGCGTCGCGGTCGAAGGTCGTGAGGATCACGACCGCCGGTGCCGGGATGAGCGCGCGCAGCGCGGTGGTGGTCTGGATGCCGTCGATTCCGGCGCCGAGGCGCAGATCGCACAGCACGACGTCTGGCCGCAGATGCGCGGCGAGGGTGATCGCCTCCTCGCCCGTTGCGGCTTCGCCGACGACCTGCACGGCATCGCCGTCGAGCACGGCGCGCAATCCGCTGCGCACGACGGGGTGATCGTCGACCAGCAGCACGGTGGCGGTCATGGTGTCGTCTCCGTCCGCGGGCGCAGCGGCAGATGCGCGGATATCGCCGTGCCCTCGCCAGGGGTGCTCTCGATGTCGAGGCCGCCGCCGAGCTCGCGCAGGCGGGCGCGCATGAACCGCAGTCCGTAGCTGGACGCGCCTGCACCGGCATCCGACTCCCACGCGGCCAGGTCGAACCCGGCGCCGTCGTCGATGATGTCGAGCCGCACGACGTCGTCGGCGTCGATGAGACTCATCACGACGCGGGTCGCCCCGGCGTGCAGGCGCACGTTCGCGAGGCCGGACTGGGCGATGCGCAGCAGCGCCACCTCGACCTCGGTGGACAGGATCGGCAGGGTGTCGTCGATGTGCAGCTCGGCCTGGAGCCCCGCCTCGTCGTGCGCGCGATCCAGCATCCGCTGCAGGGCCGCGGTGAGCGCGTCGTCTTCGAGCTCGGCCGGCGCGAGCGACTCGACGATGCGGCGCACGTCGGCGAGGCTGTCGCCCGCGAGCTTCTCGACCTGACCCAGCGTGCGCACGGCATCCGCGTCGTCGGTGCGCGCGGCGCCGGCGTGCGCGAGCAGGCGGATGGAGGAGAGCCCCTGCGCGATGGTGTCGTGGATGTCGCGCGAGATGCGGGTGCGTTCGGCGATCGCCCCGGACTGGCGCTGCGCGTGCGCGAGCTCGTCCTGCAGCTCGGCCATCTCGTGCTGGGCCCTGGTGAGCGAGGCGACCAGGATCTCGCGCTCGGCGGCGTCCTTGAGCAGCTGCAGGTAGCCGCGTGAGATCCCGAAGGCGAAGACGCCGCCGATCAGCGGGCCGAACACGTTGGCGTAGCTGGTGGCGCCGTGGTGCAGGATCGGGGCGACGACCACGACCGCCAGGACGACGACCGAGAAGACCAGGCCCCAGCGCAGGGTGAGCAGGTGGCCCGCGAGCAGCCAGAGCAGGAACGCCAGCCAGACGAACTCCGCCGACACGCTGACCGCTGCGATCCAGACCGCGGCGAAGCCGATCAACCACCACATCGAGAGGGTGCGCGACGGGTTCCTGGCCAGCAGCACCGCTCCGGCGACGTGCCAGACGAGGATCGCCACTCCGGTGATGATCGCGACGGGTGCGGCGACTCCGTCGCCGATCGCGCGCACGACGCCGATCGTCGTCAGCAGCGCGGCCATCAGGTACTGACCGATCTCCATCGCGCGCACCGCCGGTCCTGCGACCGCCGATGCGGCAGCGTCAGCGCGCGTCAGCGGTGCGCCTACGAGGCTCATGGTTGCTCTCTCCATCCCGCCCGTTCTCATCATCATCCTGCCGGTTTCCCGGCTCGTCGTGGGGATTCGAACCCAGTTCCCTGTCATTCGGGCGCTCATCCCTGCGATTCGGGCGTCCCGGCCACCAGATGCGGTCGCCCACGATGCTGAAGATGGCCGGCACCATAACGGTGCGCACCACCAGGGTGTCGACGATCACGCCGACTCCGACGATCAGACCAAGCTGGCCGAGCGTGACCAGTGGCAGCACACCCAGCGCGGCGAAAACTCCGGCCAACACGATGCCGGCGCTGGTGATCACACTGCCGGTGTGGGCGACGGCCTCGACCATGCCGGCCTTCGTGCCCTTGCGCACCGACTCGGCCCTGGCGCGGTGCACGAGGAAGATCGTGTAGTCGATGCCGAGAGCCACCAGGAAGAGGAACGCCAGCAGAGGGACCTGCAGGTCGAGGGCGTGCTGGCCGAACAGCATCCGACTCAGCCACGCGCCGGCGCCGATCGCCGCGAGAGCACTGGCGACGTTGACGAGCAGAAGCAGCACGGGGGCGACGAGCGAGCGCAGCAGCATCAGCAGCACCAGGAAGCTCACGGCGAGCACCAGCGGCGCGATCAGCCAGAAATCATGAAGGTTGCCGGCCCTGGCATCCACATCGGTGGCGACGGCGCCGCCGACGACGGCATCCGCGCCGGGAACCGCGTGCACCGCATCGCGGAGCTCGTCGATCTGCGCGAGGCTCTCGCCGGTGCTTGGCGCGTACTCGCTGGTCACCATGATCTTGGTGAGCGTGCCGTCATCGGTCGTGGCAACGGGGTGGGCGCGCACCACGCCATCGACGTCGTCGGCAGCCGCCACGACCTCATCGGCCGCGTCGGCGTCGGCGATCACCCAGATCGGCTGCGCCTCACCGGCCGCGAAGTGCGCCGAGACGACCTCGAGTCCGGCCGCGGATTCGGACTGCACGCGGAACTTCTCGACCTGATCCAGGCCGACCGACGTGCCGATGAGTCCTGCGGCCATCACGGCGAGGAGGGCGACCCCGGCGAGCAGGCTCACCACGGGGCGGCGGACGACGCCGGTGGCGATGCCGCGCCAGACGCGGCCCTGCGGGCGGGTGTCGCCTGGGCGGGGCACGAACGGCCAGAACACCTTGCGTCCGCAGACCGCGAGGAACGGCGGAAGCACGAACAGCACGGCGGCGAGCGCGATGAGCAGGCCGATGGCCGACGAGACGCCGAGACCGTGGGTGCCGGGGGTCACCGCGAGCACGAGGGTCAGCAGCGCCAGCACGACGGTGACGTTGGACGCCAGGATCGCCGGCGCGGTCTTGCGCCAGGCGGTGCTGAGCGCGTGACGGTGATCGTCATCCTGCAGCAGCTCTTCGCGGTAGCGCGAGATCAGCAGCAGGGCGTAGTTGGTGCCGGCGCCGAACACGAGCACGCTGACGATGCCGGAGTCGAACTGCAGGTCCCACTGCGCGGCGGCCGCGGCCGTCATCCGGCCGGCCAGGCCGTCGGCGAGCGCGACGACGGTGAGCGGAATCAGCCAGAGCACGGGGGAGCGGTAGGTGATGATCAGCAGCAGGGCGACGATCAGGATGGTCACCAGCAGCAGCGTGAAGTTGGCTCCCTCGAACGATGCGGCGATGTCGGCGCCGAACGCCGGCCCGCCGGTGACCTGCAGGGTGAGTCCCTCAGGGGTGTTGTCGGCGAGGTCGGCGCGCAGCGTCTTGATCACCTGAGCCGTGTCGGTGTTGCTCTCGCCCACCTTGATCGGGGCGACGAGCAGCGCAGCATCGCCGTCATCGCTCACCAGCGGACCGGTCGATGCGGCGTCGGTCTGCTCGTCGAGCACCGGCAGCAGCCCCTCCAGGTCGGCGATGTCAGCATCCGACAGCACAGCGCCGTCGTCGCGCGTGGCGACCACGAGCACAGACTGCCGGTCGGCGTTCGGGAACTCCTGCATCAGCTCGCTCGCCTGCGCGGACTCGGAGTTCGCGGGCGCCTGGGCGTTGCCGGCGGGCGCCTTGGCCGAGCCGAACGCGCCGAACAGCGCGACCATGATCAGCAGGCCGATGCCGAGCGAGATCCACGCTCCGCGGCGCGAGGTGAGTCGGTCTGAGAAGCGGGAAGAGGGTGGAGTGGATGCCATGACATCCACTCCACCAAGATCGACGCCGCACGGCATCGGGCACCGGGACGAACCCGTTCTCATCCTTTTGGGTGATGGCGGATTCGTCGCAGGTCACCCGCGCCCGATCAGCGCAGCGACGTGCGCCGCTCGACCGATCGTGCGCCCCACCAGGCCAGCAGCGCCATCACGACGATGGTCGTGACCACGAAGCCGAGGCCGAGCACCTCAGGCTGAGCCCCCGGGTCGTCGATGGCCGCCAGGACTCCGTCCAACATGCCCTGAGGCACCAGCTCACCGGCATCCGGTCCCGTCAGTCGGATGCCGAAGGGGATGAACAGGATGCCGATGAACGTGACCACCTGCATGACGACGTACAGGATCACCGCTCCGATGACCGGGGCGCCGAAGCCGAGGTGGTTGTAGCGTCCCTCGGCGCCGATCGTCATGATGGCGGCGCCGACGATCACCAGGTACGCGAGCTGCAGAATTATCGCCAGCACCCCGAGCCATGCCATCCACGGCTCGATCGCCGCCAGCCCGTCGCGGATGAAGATCGCCGGGTCCTGGCGCTGCGAGAGCGCGAGGGCGGAGGCGGCACCCAGCAGCCCGACAGCCGTCACGACGAGCGCGAGCAGTGAGATGATGACGCCGTAGAGCACCTTGGTGAGGAACAGCGTGCGTCCGCGCACCGGGATGGTCATCGTGAAGTACCCCTCGCGCCCGTACATGCTGCGCCAGTAGTTCTCGGCGAGCAGACCGAGCACGATCGGCGTGATGAGCACGATGATGACGATTCCGAAGCCAAGGCCGAGCGTGCCCAGCACGGGAACGCGCAGCGCGACGAGCGTCAGGGCGACGGCCGCGATCAGCAGCAGCACGCCGACCGTCACGAGCAGGTTCTTGCGCGTGGATCGGAGCTCTTGGGCGAACAGTGAGCCGATCATGATGCGTACACCTTTCGGAAGAGCGCGTCGAGGCTGACGCCATGCTCGGCACGCAGCTCGTCGGCGCCGCCCTGCAGCAGCACTCCGCCCTCGCGCAGGAACACCACGGAGTCGACGATCTGCTCGACGTCCTGGATCAGATGGGTGGAGACGAGCATCAGCGCGTCCTCGTCGAAGTTCGAGAGGATGCCGCGCAGGATGACGTCGCGGGAGGCAGGGTCGACGCCGGAGATCGGCTCGTCGAGCAGATACACCTTCGCGCGGCGCGACATGGCCAGCGAGATCTGCACCTTCTCACGCATGCCCTTGGACATCTCCTTCAGCGTGCGGTCCCAGGGAAGGCCGAAGAAGTCGATCATCTGGCGGGCCTTGTCCGCGTCGAAGTCGGCGAAGAACCGGGCGTACTGGGCGATGGAGTCGGCGGGTCTGTGCGCGTCAGGCAGGAAAGAGGCGTCGGGCAGGAAGGACACCAGCGCCTTGGAGTCCGGTCCTGGAACCTGGCCGGCCACGGTCACCTCGCCATCCCATTCGGCGAGCACTCCGGCGAGGATCTTCAGCAGCGTGGTCTTGCCCGACCCGTTGTCGCCCATCAGGCCGACGATCTGACCGGGTGCGAGGGCGAGGTCGAGCCCGTGCAGTGCGGGGCGTCCGCGATAGGCCTTGGTGAGGCCCGTGATCTCGATGGCGTTCATCGGGCGTCCTTTCTGTCGTTGTCGTCGCTGTCTTTGTCGTCGCGGTCCTTGTCGCCACAGTCGTTTTCGAGCGGCGCGTCGACGTGCGCCCAGCGTTGGGCGAGCAGATCGGATGCCTCGCTGAGGGTCAGCCCGATACCTCGGGCCGCGGCGACGAATCCGTCCGCGGTGGATGCCGCGAGCGCGGCGCGCCCGTCGGCGACGAGGTGCTCGTCGCGGGTGACGAAGCGGCCGGCGGTGCGCTCAGGGGTGGTCAGGCCGAGACGGTCGACCTCACCGAGCGCCTTCTGCACCGTGTTGGGGTTGACACCAAGCTCGAGGGCGAGTTCGCGCACCGATGGCACCTTGGCCCCTGGCATCCACTCGCCCGCGGCGATGCGCCGACGGAACTCGTCGACCAGCTGAGCCCAGATGGGGCGGGACTCGTCGATCTGCATGTGTCTTACTGTATTACAACACTAATACAGATGCAAGATCTTCGGACTCAGTGCCGATTCATACCCCCACCGGGTATGCTCGCGGACGTGACGGAATCCGCACGCAGCCGACTGAGCGCACCGCGTGGTGCACTTACGATCGCGCTGGCCGTGCTCCTCACCCTCGGACTACTGGGCATGCACGCGCTGTCGGGCGTCGCTCTGCCGAGCACTGCGCCGGACACCGCCCACAGCGCCCCGCATCTCGATCCCGGCTCCGCCACGCACCCCGACTCAACCACCGCCGCACATGCCGCGGATGCGGTCGTCTCGCACCATGCCCCGGTCCATCCGCAGTCGCCGAGTGACGGGCATCCGCTCGCCGTCTGTCCCGCCGACCCCGGCGGTGACGGCACGATGTGCCTGCCGGGCCCGATCATCCCGGTCGCCGTCTCGGCCGAACCGCCGGCGACCGGGCCGGCGCGGGCCACCCTGACCGATGACGCCGTCGCGTCGCCACCTCGCGATCCGCGCCGCTTCGCACTCTCTCCGCTCGAACTGTCGATCAGTCGCACCTGAACTCGGCCCGCGCAGGCCCGCCTGCCATGCCGCTCTCACTCACCGACGACACGAAAGACCGTTCACCATGCCTGACTTCATCGACCGCCGACGCTTCCTCGCGCTCGGCGCACTCACGCTCGCGACCGCCAGCCTCGCCGCCTGCACTCCGCGATCGTCCACCTCCTCGTTCATCCCGCCGACCGGCGCACCCGTCGCCGAGACCGAGGCCGGCCGCAGACTCAGCGGCAACACGGTCCGCCACGCGCTGACGGCCGCCCCGACCACACTCGATCTCGGCGGCACCACAGTCGACACCTGGGCGTACCGGGGCGCCTCGGCGACCGAGCCGATCCGCGCCGCGGTCGGCGACATGCTGCAGGTGAGCATCGAGAACGCCCTGCCCGAGCCCACCAGCATCCACTGGCACGGCATCGCGCTGCGCAACGACATGGACGGCGTCCCGCACCTCACACAGGATCCGATCGCCCCCGGCGGCTCGTTCACCTACGAGTTCGCGCTGTCGCATCCGGGCACTTACTGGTTCCACCCGCACTCCGGCACCCAGCTCGATCGCGGGCTGTACGCGCCGCTGATCATCGACGATCCAGCCGAGCCCGGCGATTACGACCAGGAGTGGATCCTCGTGCTCGACGACTGGCTCGACGGCGTGACCGCCACCCCCGACGAGGTGCTCGCCGAACTCGCCCAGGGCATGGACATGGGCGGGATGGATCACGGCGACATGGACGGAATGGACCACGGCGACATGGGCGACGGCGGCGCGGACCCCATGCGCATGGGGAACATGCTGATGGGCGCCACCTCCGACCTGCTCGGCGGCGATGCCGGCGACGTCTACTACCCGCTGTACCTCATCAACGGCAGATCCCCGCAGGACCCGGCGACGTTCACGGCGAAGCCGGGGCAGCGCATCCGCCTGCGCATCCTCAACGCCGGCGGCGACACGGCCTTCCGGTTCGGGATTCCCGGGAATCCGCTCACCATCACCCACACCGACGGCTTCCCGGTCGACCCCGTCGAGGCCGAGAGCGTCGTGCTGGGGATGGGGGAGCGCTACGACGCGGTCATCACGGTCGCCGACGGGGCCTTCCCGATGATCGCCGAGGCGATCGGCAAGCAGCAGCAGGCGATGGCCATCCTGCGCACCGGATCCGGCGCGAAGCCCCCGGCCGATGCGAAGCTGCCGCAGTCCCGACGCCCCGCCATGGCATCCGACCTGCGCGCGGCCTCCGCCGTCGGTCTGAAGAAGCGCTCCGCTGTCCGCACGCTGCGCTTCGAGCTCACCGGCGGGATGGCGAAGTACGACTGGGGCATCAACGGCCGCCGGATGGACATGGAGCAGCCGCTGCGCGACGCCGTCGCGATCGCCGAGGGGGAGCGGGTCGCGGTGGAGTTCGTGAACTCGACCACGATGTGGCATCCCATGCACCTGCACGGGCACACCTACCAGCACGCCGACGGCGGGCCGCGCAAGGACACCTCGATCGTGCTGCCCGGCCAGACGCTGCGGGTGGAGTTCGACGCAGACAACCCGGGGCAGTGGCTGACGCACTGCCACAACCTGTACCACGGCGAGTCGGGCATGATGGCGACCGTCGCGTACGAGCAGCGCTGAGGCGCGGGGCGACTGCGGCGATCGTGGGTGGGCACGGCGGCATCCGATGCCCCGCCCACGGGCGCCGCACGGCGCCCGTCAGCGGTCCGGCGGCCTCAGCGCACGCGACTGTCGCGCACCGCCACCGTCAGGTGTTCCCCGTTCTTCGGCAGTCCGTCGATGCGCTCGGGACTGTCGTCGATGACGATGTCGGCGAAGGCCATGGGGATCCCCTGCGCCGTCAGCAGTGATCGCCGGTCCATCAGCTGGGCGTGCACGTGCGGTTCGCTGCTGTTGCCCGAGTTGCCGCACCGGCCGATCTGCTGTCCGGCGGCGACGGTCTCGCCGACTCGGACGCTCACCGAGTGGCGCTGCAGGTGGGCGATCGCCGCGTGGGTGCCATCGGCGGCGCGGATGATGACGTGGTTGCCGAGGATGAAGCCGGGTCCGCCCAGTTCGCGGACCGCGCCCTCGACCATCAGGTAGAGCACGGCGAGCAGGGTGGAGCGCGAGCGATGATCGCGTCGCCACCCCGAGGCGCGCACGACGACGCCGTCGATCATCGCGAAGACGGGTTCGCCGAAGGCGGGATAGTCGTTCGGATGCCGCATCGCCGAACCTTCTCCGAAAACAGGTCGCGGCCGGTCGAGCGGATCGGCGATCAGGTCGATCGCATAGGTCTGGCCATACATGCGGATGCCATGACTCGGCACGTTCGATGCGGGGCTGTTCAATGCCTGCCACCTGCCGCGCACCGGCGAGGTGACGGTTTTCGCGTCGAGCGTGGGCAGCAGCCTGGGGCCGACGAGCGCGAGCACGAGGGTGATCGCGAAGACGACGATCGCACACAGTGCGACGAGGCTGCGCAGTTGGCGTACGCCGTCGCCGAACGAGATTCCGCTGGTGAGGGCGATTGCGACGAGCACGATCACAGCCGGCAGGTAGAGCAGTCCGCGAATCCGGTAGGCCGCGAGCGCGAGGCGCTTCATCGCTCCACTCCGAGCACGCAGGCGAGCAGAGGCACGATGCGGGCCGCGGGAACCTCGTAGCTGCCCCGGCCGCCCTGACGCACCCACCCGGCCGCCACGAGCTGGCGCAGGTGGTGGTGCAGCTGGCCGGTCGTGCCGAGCCCCTCGATCGCGGCGAGACCGGCGGTGGTCTGCACGCCCGACAGGATGTGGCGCAGCAGCTCGACGCGCACCGGATGCCCGAGTGCGGCGAACACGGCGGCGTGATCGCTCCAATCGACCTCGAGCATGCCGGCTGTGCCGGCGGCCTGCTGCCAGGCCACCGGAGCGCCGGTCGGCAGAGTGAGCGAGCCGACCAGCATCACGGCGCCTTCCGCCGTCACGGCATCGTCGGCGAGGCGGGCGTTCAGCCCTTCCAGGGCCCAGAACGCGTCGCCGTCGACGGTAGGCGCGGCCCGATTGCCGGCGCCGCCGCGCTGACTCTCCAGCGCATCGAGGCGGCCGGCGAGGTCTCGGATCTGCTGTCGGAGTTCGTCCATCTCGGCAGTCATGCCTCATACCATACGTTAAAACGTACTTACGTAGTAGTGACATGACGTGAGGGCGGTGGACACGACCATCCGTGTCCACCGCCCTCCGTGCTGCACTCAGGGTGCCGTTACGTCATCACGCATCGAGGCCGGTGCGCGCGTGACGCCCGCGGAAGAAGATCATCGTCAGCAGCGCGCCCAGCAGTGCCAGGGCTCCCGCTGCGATGAACGCCGCCGAGTAGCCCTGGGTGAGCGCCTCAGGATCACCCAGCTGTCCGGCACCGAAAACCGCCGCGATCGCCGAGACGACAGCGAGACCGACCGCCGAGCCCACCTGGTAGCTGGTGTTCACGATGCCCGAGGCGAGTCCGCCCTCCTGCGGCGGTGCCGCCGAGATCGCGGTCTGCAACGACGGCACGAAGGCCAGCGCCTGCCCGAAGGCGACCACGAGCGAGGGCAGGAAGGCGTCGATCCAGTAGTTCCCGTCAGGGCGGATGAAGGCCATCCACGCGAGGCCGACCGCGAGGATCAGCAGACCGGCGACGATCGGCACCTTGGTGCCGAAGGCGGCGACCACCCGCGGCGCCAGCAGGATCATGCCCACCATGATGAGGGTGGTCATCGGCAGCAGCGCGGCCCCCGCGGGGAAGGCCGTGAAGCCCAGCACCTGCTGCAGGTAGAGGTTCAGGAAGAACCACATGGGGATCCAGGCGGCTCCGAGCATCACCTGAGCGAGGTTCGCCGCGCCCAGGTTCGGCGAGCGGAAGATCGACAGCCGCACGAGCGGCTCGCGCTTGGCGCGCTGGATGATCAGGAACAGCGCCAGCAGCACCACGCCGATGCCGAGCGCGATCCACGTCTCGGCGGATGCCCAGCCGACGACCTCCGAGCGGACGATGCCGTACACGAGCGCCGCCAGACCCACGGTCACGGTGAGCGCGCCGATGACGTCGACCGACCCGCGCGCGCCGACCTTGCCGCCGGGCAGCGACTTCCACATGAAGATGAGGACGATGACCGCGATCGGCACGTTGATGAAGAACACCCATGGCCAGGATGCGAACTCGGTGATGACGCCGCCCAGGAACACTCCGGCCGTGCCGCCGGCCGGAGCCGCGGCGCCGTAGAACGCCATCGCCTTGGTGAGCTCGCGCGGGTTGGAGCCGAAGAGCATCATCAGCATGGTCAGTGCCGCGGGCGCGATGAGCGCCGAGCCGGCGCCCTGCAGCACGCGTCCGATCAGCTCGGTCGGCACGTCACCGGCGAAACCGGCGACGAGCGATCCGACGCCGAGGATGACCCAGCCGGTGGCGAACATCTTGCGCGGGCCGAACAGGTCGGACAGGCGGCCGCCGAGCAGCAGCAGTCCGGCCAGAGCGATGACGTAGGCGTTGAACACCCATGAGAGGGTGTTCGGCGTGAAGCCGAGGTCGGTCTGCATCTGCGGCAGGGCGACGCCGATGATCGACGAGTCCATGATGACCATGAACTGTGCGAAGGCGATGATGGTGAGTCCCCACCACCGCGCGTTTCCTCGGGGTGAGGCGGTACCGCTCGCTGTCGCGGTACCTCTGGTTGACGATGACACGATGACTCCGTTCTGGTGAAGTGGTTGCGTTGCGTTCAGGGATGGGTCAGGTGCTGCCCAGCGCGCTCGTGGACGAATCCGCCGGGAGCGGCGGCGAACAGGGGTCGTTCGCCCACTGGTAGACGGCACCGACGGCGTCGATGCCGCTGACGCCGACCGCGACGTGCGCCACGCGGTGAACCACGGCGAGTCCGCTGTCAGCCGCGACGTGCTCCTCGTCCCCGACCAGCAGTCCGGCCCCGGCGATCGCTCGGCCGTGCACCATCGCCAGATAGGGACTGTGCGGCTCATAGGCTCCGGGGTCGTCCGCGCCGGTGAGGTCGTGCAACACAGCTTGCGCGGCATGCGCCCCCTGCGCTGCGGCGTCGTCCCAGTGGTCGATGCGCCAGTTGCCGCGCAGGGCGTCGCGATGCCAGGCGGTGCCGCCGGCGGCGTACACGCCCGGGGCGACCCGCAGTCGGAGGTCCACGTCGACGCCGTCCTGCCACGGCCAGGGCCCCGAGGGGATCGTGCCGAGCGCCACCAGCAGCAGGTCGGCGGCCTCGACGCTGCCGTCGTCCAGGGTGAGGAGCAGCGCGCCGTCGCGGTGATCCACCGCGGTGAGGGAGCGCCCGAACCGCGTGCGCACGCGCTCTTCATGGGCGCGGGCGACTCGCTCGGCGACCGGCGCACCGAACGTCGCGAGGCCGGGCACGGCGCTGCGGGCGATGAGCGTGACCTCGCGCCCGTCGTCGCGCAGGCTCGAGGCCGATTCCGAGCCGATGACGCCACCTCCATAGATCGCGACCCGTGCAGACGGTGCGAGGCCGCTCAGCACATCGCGCACGCGCAGGGCGTCGTCGAGCGTGTGCAGCACGGTCACGCGTGCGGATGTGGTCGCCGTTCCCACGATCTCGGCGGGCAGCGGACGTGGCCTGCTGCCGGTGGCGACGAGCAGGGCGTCGAAGTCGATCGTCCGACCGGATGCCAGGGCGACGACCTTCGACGGTGCGTCGATCCGGATCGCCGTGTCGGCGATGACCTCGACGGAGGGCAGGGCGGTGGCGACGAGTTCCGCCGGGGTCGACCCGAAGGCCACGCTCTTGATGAGCATCCGCGTGTAGGCGGTCTCTCCGGTGCGCGCCACGAGAGTCACCCGGACGTCCGCGTGGGACGACAGGATCCGGGCGGCTGCCACGCCGGCCGCGCCGGCGCCGATGATGACGACGTGTCGTTCTGTCATTTCTCTTCCTGACGAAGGCTGTTCATGGGGATCCGCATGCTCGGGGGGCGCAGTCCGGATGCCGGCTGCGCCCCCGAGCACGCGAGGTCTCATGCCACGTTGGCGGCGTACTTTGCGGGGTCGGAGTCGAAGGCGGGTCCGCAGCCTGCGCAGCAGAAGTAGTAGCGCTGGCCGTCGTGGTCGCGGAACAGTCCGGCCGCCTCGGCGACCTTCTTGTTCACCGGGCTTCCGACCATCACGGGGCAGGTGGTCATGTCGTCGGCGCCGGCCAGCAGGTTCTGGCGCCCGTCTGCGATGGGGCCTGCCGGTGCGGTGCTGCAACAGCTGGAGGCGGCCTGGGTCTCTTCGTTCATGTCGTTCAATGCCTTTCGCATCGGGATTGGGTGGGGTGGATGCCGCGGCGTCACTTTCCGGCGACGCTGCGGAATCCGCGCAGGCGAAGGCTGTTGCCGACGACGAAGACGCTGGAGAACGCCATCGCCGCGCCTGCGAGCATGGGGTTGAGCATGCCGAGCGCGGCGACGGGGATCGCCGCCACGTTGTAGGCGAAGGCCCAGAACAGGTTGGTCTTGATCGTGCCGAGCGTCTTGCGGGAGAGGCGGATGGCATCCACCGCGCTGCGCAGGTCGCCGCGCACGAGGGTGATGTCGGCGGCCTCGATCGCGACGTCGGTGCCGGTGCCCATCGCCAGACCCAGATCGGCCTGGGCGAGTGCGGGGGCGTCGTTGACGCCGTCGCCGACCATCGCGACGACCTTCCCCTCCATCTGCAGCCGGGTGACCACATCGACCTTCTCCTGAGGCAGCACCTCGGCGTAGACGGTCTCGATGCCCACCTCGGTGGCGATCTGGCGAGCGACCGCCTCGTTGTCGCCGGTCAGCAGCACCGGAGTGAGGCCGATCTGCTTGAGCTGCGCGATCGCTTCGGCGCTGGTGGGCTTGACCGTGTCGGCCACGACGAGGACGCCGCGGGCCCGTCCGTCCCAGCCGATGGCGACGACGGTCTTGCCCTCGCCCTCGGCACGCGCCTTGGCCGAGGCCACCTCGCGCGACAGGTGCTGCGACCAGTCGGCGAGCAGCGACTCGCGCCCGACGACGACGGGCACGCCGCCGATCATGCCCTGCACGCCCTTGCCCTCGATGTTGGCGAAGTCCTCCAGCGGGGGCAGTTCTCCGACCTCCTGGGTGGCACCCTTGGCGATGGCCTGCGCGATCGGGTGCTCGGAGGCATCCTCCAGCGCACCGGCGTAGCGCAGCAGCTCGGCCCTGTCGACGCCCGGCTCGGTGATCACGTCGACGAGCGTCATCCGCCCCGAGGTGACGGTGCCGGTCTTGTCGAGCACCACGGTGTCGACCCGCCGGGTGGACTCGAGCACCTCGGGTCCCTTGATGAGGATGCCCATCTGGGCGCCGCGACCGGTGCCGACCAGCAGAGCCGTCGGCGTGGCGAGACCCAGCGCGCACGGGCAGGCGATCACGAGCACGGCCACCGCTGCGGTGAAGGCCGCCGCCACGGGGAATCCGGCGCCGAGCCAGGCGCCGAGGGCCACGACGGCGATGACGATCACGATCGGGACGAACACGCCTGAGATCCGGTCGGCCAGGCGCTGCACCTCGGCCTTGCCCGTCTGCGCGTCCTCGACCAGCTTCGCCATCTGCGCGAGCTGCGTGTCGGCGCCCACTCGTGTGGCGCGCACGACCAGGCGTCCGCCGGCGTTCACCGTCGCGCCCGCGACGCTGTCTCCCTCACTGACTTCAACGGGCACGGATTCGCCGGTGAGCATCGAGGCGTCCACCGCCGAGGTGCCTGAGACGATCACCCCGTCCGTGGCGATCTTCTCGCCGGGGCGCACGATGAACTCGTCGCCGACGCCGAGCTCATCGATGGGGATCTTCGTCTCGATCTGGGTCCCTGAGCCCGCCGAACGGCGCAGCACAGCGACCTCTTTGGCACCCAGTTCGAGAAGGGCGCGCAGTGCGGCTCCGGCCTGTCGCTTCGACCGCTTCTCGAAGTAGCGGCCGGCGAGGATGAACATCGTCACGCCGGCGCCGACCTCGAGGTAGATGTTGGCGGCGCCGTCGGACGGCGCGATGGTGAACTCGAACGGGTGCGTCATGCCCGGAGTGCCGGCGGTTCCGAAGAACAGCGCGTACACCGACCAGAGCAGCGCAACAGAGGTGCCCATCGAGATCAGGGTGTCCATCGTGGCGGTGCCGTGCCTGAGGTTCGTCCAGGCCGCCTTGTGGAACGGCCAGGCACCCCACACGATCACCGGGGCAGCCAGGGCGAGCGAGGCCCACTGCCAGTAGGTGAACTGCAGTGCGGGGATCATCGCCATCGCGATCACGGGCACCGTGAGCACGATCGATCCGATCAGCCGCTGGCGCAGCGTCGTCAGTTCGGGGTCGGCATCGCCGTCGGCGGTGTCGTCCGAGTCTGCACCGGCCGTGCGAGGGCGGTCGGGCTTCGGCAGCGTCGCGCTGTAGCCGGTCTTCTCGACCTCGGCGATCAGCAGCGTCGGGTCGTACCCTTCAGGCACGGTGACCTTGGCCTTCTCGGTGGCGTAGTTCACGGTGGCCGTCACGCCGTCGATCTTGTTGAGCTTGCGCTCGATGCGGTTCGCGCACGAGGCGCAGGTCATTCCGCCGATCACCAGTTCGATTCCTGTGCCATCGGCAGCAGGCGCGGATGTGCTCATGATGTGCTCTTCCTTCTCTCTCGTCTTCGACGCACGCGATGCGGGTCAGTGCCCGGCGGGGTGCGTCTCGTCGTCGGACGGGGTCGCAGGCTGATCCTCGTGCGGCATCTCGTCGCTCGGTGCCGCGGGGTCGCCGCCGTGCGGGGTGTCTTCGCTCGGCGCGGCCGGTTCGTCACCGTGCGGCGTCGAGCTGCGCGAGACCCAGTCATCGACGAAGCTGTCGGGCACGACGACTCCCGCGAGTCCGAACGCGACGACGAACGCCACGATGAGACCCGCGCCGTACAGGGTCAGGCGCACGGCCGCGTTCATCGGTCGCGACCGTTCTCGTCGAGGGGTGGCAGCAGCGCGCGGCTCTGCGAGCGCGCCTGCGCGACGGCATCCGAGGGGATGACGACGGTGGGGCGGGTGGCGTGGTGGAGCACGTTCGTCGAGGTGCTGCCCAGCAGAGTGGCCTTGAGTCCGCGCATGCCGCGGGAGCCGAGCACGATGAGAGTGACGTCGAGTTCCTCGGCGACCTCGACGATCGCCTCAGAGGCCGTTGCCATGGTCGACGAGACGAGGGCCTCGGCATCCAGGCCCGCAGCGCGGGCGATCTCGGCGCCCTCGGCGGCGATCCGCTCCGAGGCGTCGAGCGCTGCGGCGTCCAGCCCGCTCAGCTCCTCGAGCGCGGGATGCCCCTGCAGGTGCGCGGCAAAGCTCTCCATCGGCTGTCGCGCATAGAACATCACGGCGTCGGCCCCGGGGAACAGGTCCGCGGCGGCCTGGACGGCGCTCTTCGCGTTGGGCGAACCGTCATAAGCGATCAGAAGCTTCGGAGTCGTCATTTCTCTTCCTTCGTCGGCAGGTGGCGTCGGCATCCGGATCGGATACCCCCTGGGGGTATTAAGACTATACCCCCTAGGGGTATTCCCGACACCGCGATGACACCACTACAGCCATCGCCGATCCCGCCCGCTATCGTGGGCGGATCGAATCGTGCCGCCATGACCGCCCGGGGCGGACGACCCGGTGGGATCGACCTGGACAACATCCGAGAAAGGGGAGCACTCCGTGGCTCTCGTCACCCCGCATCCGACGCCCGCATCCGATCTGCACCTGGAGGTGGCGGCGTGCTGCTGAGCGAGAAGCTCGCGAGCGAAGGGCGGGTGCGCGTGTATCGCGGTGCCGCTGTGTTCGATGGCACTGGCGCTCCGCGGTTCACCGCTGACGTCGCGATCGAGGGAGCGCGGATCGTCGGCATCCGACGTCAGGGCGACCCCGATGACCTCACCCTGCCCGCCGGCGCCGTCGAGGTCGACGCGACGGGCCTGGCTCTCGCGCCCGGCTTCGTCGCCGCGGCACCCGACGCGCAGCCGACCGTCACCACCGCGCTGACGGCGCCGGATGGCAACGGACCGGCGGCCGTCGCGAACGTGTTCCGCGCCGATTCTGCCGAGACGCGCACACCGAGCGGCCGGCCCCGCACGCTCGAGGAGGCGGTGCGGATGCTGACGAGCGCCCCCGCAGAGCGCCTGGGACTCGATCTGGGCGACGCGCCGCGAGGCGTGCTCCGCGAGGGAGCCATCGCCGATCTGTTGCTCTTCGATCCGAGCGTCGTCGATGCCGGCGCACTGCTCGCCGTCCACCCCCACGAGGTGCTCGTCGCCGGCATCGCGGTGGTCGCCGACGGGGCGCCCACCGGCGCGGAACCGGGTCGGATGCTGACCGCGCAGCCCCCCGCGCACCTGGCCACCGTGCCGTGGATCGAGCACGACATCGACCCGGAAGCCGAGCCCTTCGAGCTGCGGGCGAACACTCCCGTGATCGCCGCCGACGGGCTGGCCGGCATCGCGGCTCAGCTGCGCGGGTGGCTCGGCGTCAGCATCCACTCCGTCGGGCAGCCGGCGATCACTCTGGGTCTTGACCGATCGCTCGACGGCGCGGAGGCGTTCCGCATCACTGTCACCGCGGCTGGCGTCGAGATCACCGGGGCGACGCCGGAGGGCGTCTTCCGCGGCGCCGTGACACTGCGTCAGCTGTGCACGTCCGAGAACGCGATCGGCAGCGTCATTTCGGCCGGCACCTGGTCGGGGGAGCCGGCGTTCGGCTGGCGCGGCGTGATGCTCGATGTGGCCAGGCACTTCCGCCCGGCGGACGACGTGCGCAGGCTGATCGACCTGCTCGCCGCCCATCACCTGAACGTGCTGCACCTGCATCTCACCGACGACCAGGGCTGGCGGTTCGAGGTGCCTGGGTATCCGCGGCTGACCGAGATCGGCGCCGTGCGCACGGCGACGCAGCTCGGACACGGACCGGATGCCACGGTGCAGCCCGGGCGCCATGAGGGGTTCTATTCAGCATCCGACCTGCGTGATCTCGTCGCCTACGCGGCCGAGCGATTCGTCACCCTGGTGCCCGAGGTCGAGCTGCCGGGGCACGTGCAGGCCGCGTTGGCCGCGTATCCCGACCTCGGCAACACCGATGTGTCCGAGCCTGCCGTGGGCCCGTGGGACCGGTTCGGCATCAACCACCGCACGCTCGCTCCGACAGACGCGGCGCTGACCTTCGGCTTCGCCGCGATCGACGCGCTGTGCGACGCCTTCGACTCGGAGTGGATCGGCATCGGCGGCGACGAGGTGTCGATCAAGGAGTGGGCGACGAGCGCCGCCGCGCAGGATCGGATGCTGCAGCTCGGACTGACCTCGGCGCGAGACGTGCAGCCGTGGTTCACCCGCGCTTTCGTCGCTCATGTGCGCTCGCGCGGGCGGACGGCGCTGGCGTGGGACGAGGTGCTCGAGGGCGAGGTGCCCGAGGGCGTGCGACTGCTGGCCTGGCGGGGGCCGGTCGCGATGGCGGAGGCGCTGCGCCGTGGCATTCCCGTCATCGCCTGCCCTGACCTCGAGGCGTACCTCGACTATCCGCAGGCGGACTCGGTCGATGAGCCGATCCGCGTCGGTCCGCCGCTGCCGCTCGAGCGCGCCTACACGCTGCGCGTGCCCGACGGCGCCGTCGGCGGGCAGGCGAACGTGTGGACCGAGCATCTGCCGACCAGGGACCGCGTGGACTTCGCGATGTTCCCGCGGCTGGCGGCGATCGCCGAGCGGCTGTGGCTCGGGGGAGAACCCGCGCCGTTCGACGACTTCGCTGGGCGACTGCCCGTGCACCTTCGGCGTCTCGCGGCGGCCGGTGTGCAGTACCGTCCGCTGGACGGACCGCGTCCCGATCAGCGGCGTCCAGGGGTGCCGGGCAAGCACCTCACGCTGGCGCAGCGCACCGCCATCGTGGATGAGCTGGTCGCCGGGCTGCGGGGCTGAGTCTCAGCCCGGCCGGCGTCAGAACTCCTCGTCCTCCTCGGGACGAGGGCCGCGGGAATCCTGGGTCGCCAGCACCAGAGAGATGATCGTGAACGCGAACATGATGACCCAGGCAGGATTGGTGACCCCGATGGCGATATCGAGCGCGGGCTGCTGTGTGCCGCTGACGATCGTCTGCAGTCCGTCTGCGGTGATGTCCGGGATCGTCAGGCCGAACAGGACGCCGCATATGCAGGCCACGATGAGGGTGCCCCACGTTGACGGTCGCGTCGTGAATCCGCGGTTGGCCGTGCGCGCGATCGCTCGCCCGAGGAACGCGTACAGCACGATCACCACCACGCCGATCGGCAGGTACGCGATGGTGAGTTCACCCCCTGCTCCGAAGAGGAATCGGCCGAGGACGATCCACAGCGCGAGCGCCACACCGGCGACGAGAACACCGACACCGCGGGTGGTGCCAACGCGTGTCGTCTGCTCGAGGGAGTCCATGCTCCGAGCCTACGAGGCCGGTGACCTCGACCACGAAAGCAGAAGGACCCCGGGTCTTTCGACCTGGGGTCCTTCACATTCTGTGCGCGAGGGGGGACTTGAACCCCCACGCCCTTGCAGGCACTGGCACCTGAAGCCAGCGCGTCTACCTATTCCGCCACTCGCGCATGTTGTCTTCCGCAGAAGCCAACCTCCCTAAGATATCACGTGATTTCCCGGTGCTCGAACCACGCCCGGGTGGCCCGGCTTCCAGCATCCACGCCCGAGACAGGCGATGCGCCGGCAGCAGGCGAATCCCCGAGAAATCGGCCTGATCCGGGTGGATCGCCTGATCTCGGCGGCGTGCGGGGCACGTTTTCAGGCCACATGGATACGATGGCGTAACCGATCGGCATGCCAAAGGAACCTTGTGGGACTACTCGACAGCTTTGAGAAGGGTCTGGAACGCGCTGTCAACAGCGCGTTCGCGAAGACCTTCCGCAGCGGCATCCAGCCTGTCGAGATCGCCTCCGCCCTTCGGCGCGAGGCTGACACGAAGGCGGCTGTGGTCAGCCGCGATCGCATCATCACCCCCAGCGACTACCTCGTCCGCCTCAGTCCTGACGATGACGAGCGGATGCGATCGCTCGGACGCGCCCTGCACGACGAGCTGTACGCGCTGCTCACCAAGCACGCCCGCACCCAGGGCTACAGCTTCTCGGGCCCGCTCTCCATCGCGATCGAGGCCGACGAGCGCGTCGCCACCGGCACCGTGCGCGTGAACTCCAGCTCGGTCGAGGGCCGCGTCAGCTGGCAGGGCGTCGTCGAGATCGCTGGGCAGCGGCATCCGCTCACCAGCGCACGCACCGTGATCGGCCGCGGGACCGACGCCGACATCACCATCGCCGATGCCGGCTCCAGCCGCCGCCACGCCGAGATCCTCTGGGACGGCGAGCGCGCGATGCTGCGCGACCTCGGCTCCACGAACGGCACGAAGATCGACGGACAGAAGGTGCGCGAGGCTGCGCTGACGCCAGACACGTCGTTCACGATCGGGCGCACGGAGCTGACGTTCCGCGTGGTCCCGGTCACGCACAAGGGAGCCATTCATGAGTGAACTGATGCTCCTGCTGCTGCGGGTCGGCTTCCTGGTGATGCTGTGGTTCTTCGTCTTCGGCGTCGTCTACTCGCTGCGCGCGGACCTGTTCGGCGTCCGGGTCCGCAAGATGCCGGCCGGTGAAGCTGGCGCGGTTCCCGTGGCATCCACCCCCGCTCGTCCCCCGCGACCCAGCGGCGCCGGCGTCAAGGGCGCAACCCACCTCGTGATCACGTCCGGACCCAAAGTCGGTCTCGAAGTGCCCCTCGGCACCGCGGACTCCATGTCGATCGGCCGCTCCAGCGAATCGGGCCTCGTCATCCGCGACGACTACACCTCCAGCCACCACGCCCGGCTCTCCCGTCGCGGTGACATCTGGACTCTGCAGGACCTCGGCTCGACCAACGGCACGTTCCTCGACGGGCAGCGCCTGAGCGACGCCCCGGTGCAGGTCGCCATCGGCACGCCCATCAAGGTCGGCGCCACGACATTCGAGCTGCGAGCGTAAGGGCCCCGCACCGCAATGGTCTTCGAGGGCTCGAGCGCTGCGATCTCCCACACCGGGAAGGTCCGCTCCAACAACCAGGATTCCGGATATTCCGGCGCGAACCTGTTCGTCGTCGCAGACGGCATGGGCGGTCACGCCGGCGGCGACGTCGCCTCGACCATCGCCATCGGCCGGATGGAAGCCCTCGACAAGGCCTACGCCGACACCGATGACGCCCAGGCGTCACTGCAGGCCGCCGCGACCACAGCCGCCACCGACCTCGTGCGCGCATCGAAGGAGCGCCCTGAGCTCGCCGGCCTCGGCACCACGCTCAGCGCCATCATCATGGTCGATGACTACGCCGTCATCGGACACATCGGCGACTCGCGCATCTACCTGTACCGCGACGACGCGCTCACCCAGATCACCACCGACCACACGTTCGTGCAGAGACTGGTGGACTCCGGCCGCATCACGCTGGAAGAGGCCAGGTACCACCCGCGCCGCTCGGTGCTGATGCGCGTGCTCAGCGACATGGACATCGCCCCCGACCTGGACATGTTCGTCATGCCCACCCAGCCGGGCGACCGCTGGATGCTGTGCTCCGACGGTCTGTCCGGCGTCGTCGACGAACTGCACATCGCCAAGGTGATGAGCCTGGGGCTGGCACCTGGCCGCACCGCCGACAACCTGCTCAAGCAGGCCCTCGACGGCGGCGCACCCGACAACGTCACCGTCGTGCTCGTGGACGTCGGCGGCGCCCACCCGCTCTCGTCGGGCACGCCGACGATCGTCGGTGCGGCATCCAACCCCTCCGACCTGCCGGTGCCCACCGCACGCCCCTCGCTCAGCAGCTGGTTGCACCCGGTGCGCCAGGCCGCCAACGAGCCCAGCCACTTCGAACCCGACTCGGACTACTTCGAGGAGATCATCGAAGAGGATCGTCGCCGCGCGCGGCGACGGCGGGCCGCATGGCTGGTCGGGCTGTTCCTCGCGATCCTCGCCCTCGTCGGCGCGGGGATGCTGGCGTACAACTGGACCCAGACCCGCTACTTCGTCGGTGCTGACGACGACAGCGTGGTGATCTTCCGCGGGGTGCAGCAGAGCCTCGGACCGATCTCGCTGTCGACCGAGGTGCATGACACGCAGATCCTGTTGGCCGACCTGCCGACGTATCAGCGGGACTCTGTCGAACGGACCATCAATGCGCGCTCGTTCGCGGACGCGGTGGCGATCACCGAGCGCCTTCGGGGCAGCGTGCTCGCCCCGGTTCCCGAATCGACTCCCGTCCCCGAGATCGACCCCAGCGCGACGCCGACGCCTGGCGCGACGACGCCTGCCGCAACGACGGAGGTGCCGACGCCATGACCGACGTGAGTGCAGACACCAGCGTCGTACGCGCGCTGAAGAAGATCAGGATGCCGCAGAAGCAGCGCAACCGGGAGTTCTGGCTGCTGCTGTTCGCCTGTGTGATCTCGGGTTCGGCCCTCACGCTGGTGCAGCTGGGCGCGCTCGGCTCGGTCGACCCGATGATCCTCGTGATCGGCGGCGGCCTTGCCCTGCTGGTGTTCGCCCTGCACGTGGTGCTGCGCGTGGTGGCATCCGATGCCGACCCGTTCGTGCTGCCGATCGCGACGGTGCTCACCGGGCTCGGCATCGCGATGATCTACCGCATCGACATCGCCCTGAAGTACACCGGCTGGGACGCCTACTCGAACAAGCAGCTCGCCTGGACCGCGATCTCGCTCGCCGGCGCGATCGCGCTGGTGATCGCGCTGCGCAACTACCGGGTGCTGTACCGCTACACCTACATCTTCGGCCTGGCCGGAATCGCGCTGCTGATCCTGCCGTTCATTCCCGGTCTCGGCGCCTCGGGGGCGAACGCCGACGTCTGGGTGTCGATCGGCGGACTGTTCTCGTTCCAGCCGGGTGAGCTGGCCAAGATCTGCCTGGCGATCTTCTTCGCCGGATATCTCGTGCGCACCCGCGAGAGCCTCAGCTCGGTGGGCAAGAAGTTCCTCGGCATCACCTGGCCGCGCATGCGCGAGCTGGGGCCGGTGCTGGTGGTCTGGCTCATCTCACTGCTGATCATCGTCACCCAGCGTGACCTCGGCACCGGAATGCTCATCTTCGGCATGTTCATCGCCATGCTCTACGTCGCCACCGGCAAGACCAGCTGGGTGCTGATCGGCCTTGTCGGCGTCGGGGTGGGCGTGTTCTTCGCGACGCGGGTGCTCTCTTACGTGCAGGGCCGTTTCACCAACTGGCTTGACGCGTTCAACCCCGACGTGATCGCCGCTGACGGCGGCAGCTATCAGCTGGTCGAGGGCATCTTCGGTCTCGCGCACGGCGGCCTGATCGGCACCGGCTGGGGCCAGGGCCGCCCGCAGATCACCCCGCTCGCGCACAGCGACTACATCATCCCCAGCCTCGGCGAAGAGCTCGGCATCGTCGGCCTGTTCGCGATCCTCTGCCTGTACATGGTCTTCATCAGCCGTGGTCTGCGGATCGGGCTGGCCGGGCAAGACGATTTCGGCAAGCTGCTCGCCACCGGTCTCTCGTTCACCATCGCTCTGCAGGTGTTCATCATGGTCGGCGGCGTCACGCGCGTCATTCCGCTGACCGGCCTGACCACGCCGTTCCTCGCCGCGGGTGGCTCGTCGCTGGTGGCCAACTGGCTCATCGTCGCGCTGCTGCTGCGCATCAGCGACGGCGTGCGCCGCCAACCCCGGGTCGTGATCGGATGATGCGCCGTGATCGGATGATGGGAGTGGTGATCAGATGACTAAAGAATTGCGCCGACTGAGTTTTGTCGTGCTGGTGATGTTCCTGTCGCTGTTCCTGGCGACGAGCTGGATCCAGGTGATCGATGCCGACAACCTGGCTCAGAATCCCGACAACACCCGCACGCGCCTTGACAGCTTCCAGATCCAGCGTGGATCGATCATCGTCGACGGCGCGGCGATCGCGTCGTCGGTGCCGGCACCGGATCGCTACCAGTACCAGCGGGTGTACACGGATGCTGCCATGTGGGCGCCGGTGACCGGCTATTTCAACCCGGCGCTGCAGTCGGCGACCGGCATCGAGCAGTCGTTCAACGCAGACCTCTCTGGCACGGGATCGAACGCGTTCTTCGGCGAGATCGAACGCATCCTGTCGGGTCAGCCGCAGCAGGGTCTCAGCGTGGAGCTGACGATGAACGCGAAGGCCCAGCGTGCGGCGTACGAGGCGCTGCAGGGCCTGCAGGGAGCCGTCGTCGCCATCGAGCCGGCCACAGGGCGCGTGCTCGCGATGGCATCCACGCCCGGCTACGACACCAACGCCCTCGCCTCACACGACGCGGATGCCGTCAACGCCGAGCACGACCGACTCGCCGCCGATCCGAGCAAGCCGCTGTACAACCGCGCGATCGCCGGCAAGCTGAACCCGCCTGGATCGACGTTCAAGGTCGTCGTGGCGGCTGCGGCACTGGCATCCGGTGACTGGACTCTCGAATCGACGCTGCCGAACCCGGCGCGCTACCGGCTGCCTGGCACCATGACCGACATCTCCAACGCCTGGGGTGGCACCTGCGGCAACGGCCCGACCGCCACGCTCGCGCAGGCGCTGAAGCTCAGCTGCAACATCCCGATGGCCGAGCTCGCCGTCGAGCTCGGTGACAAGCAGATCCGCGAGACTGCGGAGAAGTTCGGCTTCAACACCGAGCTCGACATCCCGCTGAAGGCGACCGAGTCGAGCTACCCGTCGGGCCTCAATGACGCCGAGACGGCGCTGACCGGATTCGGCCAGGGGCAGGTCACCGCAACGCCGCTGCAGATGGCGATGGTGTCGGCCGGAGTCGGCAACGGCGGCACGGTCATGAAGCCGCGAATGGCGGATGCTGTGATCGGCGACGACTTCGCCGTGCACACGCAGTTCACCGATGAGGCCTTCGACCAGGTGCTCGATGCCGACGATGCCGCCGCATTGACCGCCGTACTGGTCGAGGGCGTCGAATCGGGAGCGGCGACGGGTGCAAGAATAGACGGCGTCGATGTCGCCGGAAAGACCGGAACAGCGGAGAATGCCGAAGGCGAGCCGTACACGTTGTGGTTCACGGGATTTGCACCTGCGGACGATCCGCAGGTGGCAGTGGCGGTCCTCGTCGAAGACGGCGGTGGAAAGGGTCAGTCGGGAACGGGCAACGAGCTCGCCGCCCCGATTGCGAAGAAGGTCATAGAGGCGGTGCTGGGCAAATGAGGCCGACGCAGGGTGTGTCGTTCGGAGGACGCTACGAGCTGCAGTCGCGGATCGCGATCGGCGGCATGGGCGAGGTCTGGGAGGCGACCGACCACGTCATCGGACGTGTCGTCGCGATCAAGATCCTCAAGGACGAGTACATGGGCGACCCCGGGTTCCTCGAGCGCTTCCGCGCCGAGGCCCGCCACGCCGCACTCGTCAACCATGAGGGCATCGCGAGCGTGTTCGACTACGGCGAGGAGAACGGCTCTGCCTACCTCGTCATGGAGCTGGTGCCAGGAGAGGCCCTCTCGACGGTCCTCGAGCGCGACGGCGAGCTCAGCGCAGACAAGACGCTCGACATCGTGGCGCAGACCGCCTCGGCACTGCAGGCCGCTCACGCCGCGGGTCTCGTGCACCGCGACATCAAGCCGGGCAACCTGCTGATCACTCCGGACGGCCGGGTGAAGATCACCGACTTCGGCATCGCCCGCATCGCCGACCAGGTGCCGCTGACCGCCACCGGACAGGTGATGGGCACGGTGCAGTACCTGTCTCCCGAGCAGGCATCAGGACACCCGGCGTCGCCGGCCACCGACATCTACTCGCTGGGAATCGTCGCGTACGAGTGCCTCGCGGGCAGGCGCCCGTTCACCGGTGAATCGCAGGTCGCCATCGCGATGGCGCAGATCAACGAGCAGCCTCCGCCGCTGCCCCAGACCGTGCCTGTTCCGGTGCAGAACCTCGTCATGGCGATGATCGCCAAGAAGCCCGCCGACCGTCCGTCGTCTGCGGCCACTGTCGCCCGTGCCGCTCAGGCGCTGCGTCGCGGTGATCTGAACTCCGCGGCCATCGCCGTGCCCGCCATCGCGGCTGTCGCCGGAGCGGCGACGCTCGATGACGCCACCCGCATGCTCACCGGCATGGACGACTCGACCCGCATCATGCCGACCACGGCGCAGCTGCCCACCGAGGAAGCCGCAGCCGAGGAGACGGCGAAGAAGAAGAAGCGCAGCCCGTGGACCTGGCCGCTGATCGCCCTGATCGTGCTGCTGGTGATCGTGCTGGGCGGCACCCTGTGGGCGCTGCTCGGCAACCCGAAGGACGAGGAGCCGGTCAAGACGCCGCCCACCTCGCAGTCCCAGACACCGTCTGACAAGCCGACCCCGAGCAACACCCCGACGACCGTGACGGTCAATGTCGGCGGCCTCAACCTGGTCGGCATGGCATGCCCTGACGCGGTGTCCGTCCTCGAGCAGAACAAGCTCAAGGGCGAGTGCGTCGCGGGTGACACCCCGGCGCCCTCTGCTGACCAGCAGAACCGGGTGCAGAGCGTCAGCAACACCGGTAATGTTCCCGAGGGCACCACGATCACGCTCACCACGTACGCGGCCCCTGTCGAGGTTCCCGCGCCCACGTCGAAGCCGACGCTCAGTGGCGACCCGGTCGAGGGCGCGACCGTGACGCTGAACTGGACCAACTTCGAGTGCCCGAGCGGGGTTCCCTCGCTGTCGGCATACTCGGTCAAGCTCACCAACGCGGTCTTCGCCGGCGGGAGCAGCGCCGAGCAGAGCTTCACGCCCGATGTGCGCACGGCGCAGATCACGATCAACCCCGGCACAGCCGGGCAGAACGTCACCGCGTCGTACATCGCGTACTGCGGCGACGAGCGCCCGTCCGCACGCTCCCCGCAGATGGAGGTGCCGATCACCGCGGCTCCCGTCGAGGGCGGCGAGCCGGGAGATGGCGGCGCAGAGGGCTCTGGCGCGGTTGTTCCCCCGCCCGCCGGGTAGCCTGTTGGCAGGATCACCCGCACCGAGAGAGAGTCATCTGTGACGACAGAGCCGCGTATCATCGCGGGCCGCTACCGCCTGGACGAGGTCATCGGCCAGGGCGGCATGGCCAAGGTTCACCGTGGGTACGACCTGACCCTCGGGCGCGACGTGGCGATCAAGATCCTCGACCCCGACCTGGCGCGCGACACAGCGTTCCGCACCCGCTTCCGCCTCGAGGCGCAGGCCGCGTCGCGCATGTCGCACCCGTCGATCGTGCGGGTGTACGACGCCGGTGACCCCGGCACGCCGGACGCCGAGCCGTACATCGTCATGGAGCTCGTGCACGGCACGCTGCTCAAGGACATCATCGCCGACGGCCCCGTGCCGGTCGCTGATGCCATCCGCTACACGGACGGCATCCTCGAGGCGCTCGACTACTCGCACCGCGCCGGCGTCGTTCATCGCGACATCAAGCCTGGCAACGTGATGATCACCGACAAGGGCACGGTCAAGGTGATGGACTTCGGCATCGCCCGCGCAGTGTCCGACTCATCGTCGACGGTCGCCGAGACGACGCAGATCATCGGCACGGCCGCCTACTTCTCACCGGAGCAGGCCAAGGGCGAGTCGGTGGATGCCCGCACCGACCTGTACTCGGCCGGCGTCGTGCTGTACGAGCTGCTCACCGGTCGCCAGCCGTTCCGCGGCGACTCCCCTGTGGCGGTCGCGTACCAGCACGTCAGCGAGACGCCGGTGCCGCCGAGCGAGCTCAACGAGGCGCTGCCGCGCGCCTTGGATGCCATCGTGCTGCGCGCCCTGGCCAAGGACCCCTACCAGCGCTTCCCGGATGCGAGTGCGTTCCGGGCCGCGCTGAAGACGACCGCCGCCGGCTACACGCCGACCAAGAAGGACATCGGCGCGCTCACCAGCGAGCTGTACGGGCCGAACCCCCGTCAGGCGCAGGAGACCGCTCGGTCGCTGCGGCAGCTGAGCACCGACACCACGATGACGCGCACGCAATCCGGGCCTCCGGTCGCCTGGATCTGGGCGGGCGTGGCGCTGCTGGCCGTGCTGCTGATCTCGGTGCTGTTCTGGGTGATCACTCTTGCCTCCACACCCAACGATGTGCCGTCGACGACGGTGAGCGTGCCGAACCTGGTGAACATGACCTCGGCCGAGGCTGAAGCCGCACTCGACGATGAGGGGCTGGTCGCCATCATCAGCGAGGAGGCCAACCCAGAGTTCGAAGAGGGTCGCGTGATCCGCTCGCAGCCCACCACCGGCGAGAAGCTCGAGGCGGGCACCTCGGTCACCATCTTCGTCTCCACCGGCGCCGAGACGGTCGTCATGCCCGTTGTTGAGGGTCTGACTCAGGATGCTGCGACGCAGGCGCTCACCGACGCGGGTCTCAAACTCGGTACAGTGCGACCGCAGAACGATCCCGAAGCGGGGGCCGGCATCGTGCTCAGCGCGAGCGAGGAAGCTGATGCGGAGGTCGCCCCCGACACGGTCATCGACCTGGTCATCGCCACCGGCACGGTCACGATCGAGGACATGACGGGGTGGTCGCTGGATGCCGCCACGAAGCAGCTGCAGAAGCTGGGGCTGACCGCCGAGCCGGTCCAACTGGGCACGTGCTCAGACGGTCAGGTTCCCGGCGCCGTCAGCTCGATGTCCCAGGCACCGGGCGAAGTGGCGATCCACTCCACGGTCGAACTGCGTCACTGCGTCGCCGGCTAGTGCGCCTGCGGCACGCTCGCCGGCCAGTGCGCCTGCGGCGCGACGGATGACAGCCAGTTCTGCAGCATCCGGTGCCCGCTCTCGGTGAGCACGCTCTCGGGGTGGAACTGCACGCCGACGATGGGCAGGCGC